>NZ_JARGND010000059.1:0-3446 GCF_029212645.1 Vannielia sp.
ACGCCACCAGAAGCAGATGATCCTTGCCCAGAACCGTCTCCACCCGCCCCAGGTTATGATCCTGAGTATACTGACCATCCATTCCCAAATCGCCCCGATACCAAACTGATGCCGCTTATAATGGCAGCGAAACGCGGTTAACCAATGACAATATAATGAAATTGTTCTGCCGAGCATTCAACCCCGGATGATCGGCGCGGCCAGCCGCCCCAACCTCCCCTGCCGACGCCACGCAGCCCAACATGGCAAAAGTGCCTGCGCACCCGGCGATCACAAAACCGCCATGCCATGGGAAGCGGTGTGGCAGGCCCATCTTCCCGATGCCTGTTTGCTCTGCGAGAGCGTTTTCAACTGTAATCTTGGGAAGGAAACAACCTTGCTCTTGATCCGCGCCCCTGTGGCAGAGCGCCATGGGGGTGGAGAGTTTCCTACTCCCCTATCGGAGGCTTGGACCGAGCTTGCGGCCCGCCAGCACTTACAATTGAACCGTCAAAGGGCGGCGCGGATGCGGGCGGCGGCGAACTTGAACTCGGGGATTTTGCCCCAAGGGTCGAGATTGGGGTTTGTCAGCACATTTGCGGGGGCTTCGCGGAAACAAAAGGGGATAAAGAGCATGCCTTGGGTCACGTCCCGGTCAGCCCGTAGCGTGAGCGTGATCTCGCCGCGCCGGGTTTCGACCGTAACCTGCTGGCCACGGGTGAAGCCCATACGGCCAATGTCACGCGGGTGCATCGAGACGACCGGCTCATTTTCCTGCGCCCAGAGGGCGGGGCTGGTGCGGGTCATGGCGCCGGTGTGCCAATGCTCCAGCATGCGCCCTGTGGTGAGAACGAGGGGGTATTCGTCGTCGGGCAATTCATCAGGGGGCTGAAGATCGGCGGGGACGATGCGGGCGCGGCCGTCGTCGGTGGGGAAGCCTTCGGTGAAGATAACTTCGCTACCGGGGGCGTCGGGGGCAGCGGCAGGGTAGGTTACCGAGCCTTCAACCGCGATCCGCTCCCATGAGAGGTTGGTGAGCGAGGGCATGAGCGCGGCCATTTCGGCGTAGACCTCGGAGGGGTCGGTATAGGCCCAGCCGCAGCCGATACCGTTGGCGACCTGCATGATCAGCTCCCAATCCTGGCGAGCCTCGCCGGGAGGCGGCAGGACCGGGCGACCGATTTGGATTTGGCGGTTGGAATTGGTGTAAGTGCCGAGCTTTTCGGCCTGTGACGAGGCGGGAAGGATGACATCGGCGTGCCAGGCAGTTTCGGTGAAGAAGATGTCTTGCACGACGAGGTGTTCGAGCTTGGCGAGGGCCGCGCGGGCGTGGCGTTGATCAGGGTCTGACATCGCCGGGTTTTCGCCCTGGATATACATGCCTTTGATTTTATCGTCGTGGATCGCATGAATGATTTCGACCACGGTGAGGCCACTGGCCGGATCAAGTGTGCGGCCCCATGCGTCCTCGTATTGGGTGATGAGATCAGGGGATTCGACCGATTTGTAATCGGGGTAGAACATCGGGATCAGGCCCGCATCGGACGCGCCTTGCACGTTATTCTGGCCGCGCAGTGGGTGCAGGCCGGTGCCGGGGCGTCCGACGTGGCCTGTGATCAGAGCGAGGGCGATAAGGCAGCGGGAATTGTCGGTGCCGTGGACGTGTTGCGAGATGCCCATGCCCCAGAAGATGATGCCGCGCTCGGCGGTGGCAAAGGCGCGGGCGATGGTGCGAATCTCATCGGCGGGGACGCCGCAGATCGGCGACATTTCCTCGGGCGTGAAGCCTTTGACCTTTTCGCGAAGCGCCTCGAAGCCATCGACGTTGGCCTGGATATATTGCGCGTCGGTCAACCCCTCGTCGATGATGGTGTGAATCATCGCGTTGAGCAGGGCTACATCGCGGCCTGGCTCGAAGACGACGGAATGGGTGGCGTGGCGCATCAGGCCCTGGCGGCGCGGGTCCATCACGATCAGGGCCGCGCCGTTCTTGGCGGCCTGCTTGAAGTAGGTGGCGGCGACCGGGTGGTTTTGCTCCGGGCGCGCGCCGATGATGAGGATGCAGTCGGATTTTTCGGCGTCGGTGAAGGGGGCTGAAACGGCGCCGGAGCCGACGCCTTCCATCAGCGCGGCAACGGAAGAGGCGTGGCAAAGGCGGGTGCAATGATCGACATTGTTGGTGCCAAAGCCTTGCCGCACCAGCTTTTGGAATAGGTAGGCCTCTTCGTTGGTGCCCTTTGCGGACCCGAAACCTGCGAGGGCTTGGCCACCGTCGCGCTCAATGATGGTTTTGAGGCCGCCGGAGGCGCGGGCGAGGGCTTCTTCCCATGTGGCTTCGCGGAAGACCTCGTGGATGCGATCCGTGGAGAGCTCGGCGAGCGCGTCCTTTGGGGCATCATCCCGCCGGATCAGCGGCTTGGTGAGGCGTTCGGGGGAAAGGACATAATCATAGCCGAAGCGCCCTTTTACGCAGAGTTTGCCCCGATTGGCCGGGCCTTTGCGCCCCTCGACCTGAATGATCTTGTTATCCTTCACCGAAAGCTCCGTTTGGCAGCCAACACCGCAGAAGGGGCAAACGGATTTAACGGTTTTCTCAGCGTATTCAGTGCGTTTGGTGGCCTCGCCATTCAGGAGGGTTTTCTCCATCAAAGCGCCGGTTGGGCAGGCTTGCACACATTCGCCGCAGGCCACGCAGGAGGAATGGCCCATCGGGTCGCCCTGATCGAAAACCGGCAGCGCAGCGGTGCCGCGTGAGGCCATGCCGATCACATCATTCACCTGCACTTCGCGGCAGGCGCGCTCACACAGGGTGCAGGAAATGCAGGCATCAAGATTGACGGCGATGGAGGGGTGGGTGGCGTCGTGAAAGATGCTGTCCACCGGGATTTCGCTGCGCGCGCCGGGGCGGGTGCTGGGGAAATGGGGCTGGCTGAGGCCCGCGAGCTTGGCTTGGGCCCAGAAGTGGGCTTCCGGGTCTGGTGAGGTGTTGCGGGCGGGCATATCGGAGGCGAGCAGATCAAACACGAGGCGGCGATTGGTTTTGGCCCGCTCAGTGCCGGTAAAAACCTTGAGGCCATCACTGGCGAGGCGTTTGCATGAGGCGGCAAGGGTGCGCTCGCCCTCGATTTCAACCATGCAGGCGCGGCAATTACCATCGGCGCGATACTCGGGATCGTCCTTGTAGCAGAGATGCGGAATGGCGGTTCCGTGGCGCTTGGCGACCTGCCAGATGGTTTCATCCGCGTCGGCTGTCACCTCTTTGCCGTCAAGATGGAAGGTGACTGTGGTGGGCAGGTCTTTCATCGGGCGGTCTCCGGGTGGTGGGGTGCGCCCACCCTACAGATTGCGGTCATCACAGCTCCTCCGGGAAGAAGCGGATCAAATGGCGGATCGGGTTGCCTGCCGCCTGGCCGAGGCCACAGATCGAACTGTCCGTCATCACGGTGATGAGGTCTTCCAGCAGGTTG
>NZ_JARGND010000059.1:3546-13793 GCF_029212645.1 Vannielia sp.
TGGTGGCCCTCGGCCATTCCGCCGCAGTGCTCATCAATCAACTCCTGCAACGGAATGCCCGCTGGCGCGAGTTTGACACCCGGCTCGGCCACCCGCCCCGACACCGAATAACTGCGCATCCCGCTGTGATCCTCCGAGTGGCCCTCTTGAGCAAACCACGCGGCCCCGTGGCGCAGGATATCAGGCACCCAAAGCAGGGTTTCGACATTGTGGTTGAGCGTCGGGCGGCCAAAGAGGCCGTGTTCGGCAATGTAGGGCGGGCGGTGGCGCGGGAGGCCGCGCTTGCCCTCGATGCTTTCGATCATCGCGCTCTCTTCGCCGCAGATATAGGCCCCTGCCCCGCGCCTGATTTCAAACGGCACATGCGCAAGGCCGGCGTGCTCCAATGCCGCCACCTCGGCGCGCAGGATCTCCAGCACGGCAGGGTATTCATCGCGCATGTAAATGTAGATTTTCTCACAACCAACGACATGGGCGGCGATCAACACGCCTTCCAGCATCCGGTGCGGTTGGCGCTCTAGCCAGTAGCGGTCCTTGAAGGTGCCTGGCTCACCCTCGTCACCGTTGACGGTCATCAAACGGGGGGCTGCATATCCGCGCACAAAGCTCCACTTGCGCCCTGCGGGAAAGCCCGCCCCGCCAAGGCCGCGCAGGCTTGCATCAGAAAGGGCCTCTATGGCGCCTTCTGGGTGGATTTCGCCGCTGCGAATGCGCTCAAAAACCTCGTAGCCGCCCTCATCACGGTATGCGGCAAGCCCTTGATAACCCGGTATCACCGGCGAAAGCGGCTGCGTCACCGCGTCTGTCATCCGCTCAGCCGTGGCATGGTCAATCGCGCGCTTGCCCACCTGCCCCGCCGGGGCTGCGGCACAGCGGCCAATGCAGGGGACAGGTTGGATGCGCACGCGCTCCGGGTCAGTCGTGCTGCGCAATGTCTCGATAAGGGCGTCGGCCCCGGCCATGGCGCAAGACAGGCTCTCGCACACCCGGATCGTGACCGGGGCGGGGACACCCTCCCCCTCCTTCACCACATCAAAATGATGATAAAAGGTCGCCACCTCATAAACTTCGGCCTGCGACAGGCGCATCAGATCAGCCAGTGCCGCGAGATGGCCCGCTGAAAGGTGGCCGTAATGGTCTTGAATGAGATGCAGCGCCTCGATCAGCATGTCGCGCCGCCGCGGCATCTCGCCAAGCAGCCCCGCAACGGCCTCAAGCGCGTCCTCCTCCACCTGCCGCCCCTTGGGCTGGCTGGCATCACGGCGGGCGACCTGCTGCTTCATCCGGTTCATCGCTCTTGCCTCCCCTCCTGTTTTGCCCCCTTTATCGCACGATCACAGAAACAGGACAGGCCCGAGACGACCCTCACCCCGCCGGAAACGTCACTTTCCCGCACTTTGCAAAGAACAGCCCCCGCCGCAAATACCAGCAGCGCGGTAACGCAGCATTAACCTTAACGCACCAAAGTAGACCCACGGTACAGGCTGGGAAGCCGATGGCCGTGTAAGTAAATGCCCCGCTGTCGCTGGTCCTCGACCGTCCCGGCGGCGGGGTTCTTCCTTCTCTTATCCTTATCGCAAAACCTTGCTCATTTTCTTGCTGTAAATATCCGATCCCACAATCAGCAAACCATAGCACCCGGCGCTGCGATGCGCTGCACCGGCCACTTTTGGCCCAATCAAACAAAGATGCGCGCTACCAGGCGCTCAATTGGATGCGCTCAGGCCCATTCCCAGGGACGGGTAAAATTGCCGAGCGTGTGGGTGAGGGCCTCTTCGTCAACCTCACCGGTCTTACGCAACTGCGCCACCAGCCCGCGCTTTCTATCTTCAACCACCACAGCAACCTCGGCCGCGATATTGGCTTCGGCGAGGGCCGCGTTGTAGATGCGGGTGATCGCCATGCGGCGCAGGTCTGGTTTGAAGACCTTGCCAACAGCGGTTTTTGGCAATTCGTCAAGGATTTCGAGGTGCTTGGGATAGGCGGCGCGTTCGTGGATATTGGCGCGCGCAAACTCCATGAGTTCGTCAATGGTCACCTCTGCGCCATCCACCAGCTCGACATAGGCGCAGGGCAACTCGCCTGCATGGGCATCTGGCTGGCCGATGGCCCCGGCAAAGGCCACCGCCTCGTGTCCTGCCAGCGCCTCTTCAATCTCTGCGGGGTCAATATTGTGGCCGCCCCGGATGATCAGGTCTTTGGCGCGGCCGGTGATCCAGACGTAGCCCTGCTCGTCAATCCGGCCCAGATCGCCGCTGCGCAGGTAGATATCGTCGTGAAACAGATCGTGGTTCTTGTCCTGCTCGGTATAGGTGGAGCCCGCAAAAATGCCAGGATTGGAGATGCAGATCTCGCCCACCTCATCGACTCCGCATTCCTTGCGGCCATCGGGGGTATCACACAGGATTTTGACCTCGCAATAAGGCAGCGGCAGGCCAACCGATCCGATCTTCTTTTTGCCATCCGGTGGATTGCAGGCGACAAGGCAGGTGGCCTCTGTCAGCCCGTAGCCCTCAACCAACTCAACGCCCGTTGCCTTTTCAAAGCGGTTGAACAGTTCGACCGGCAGCGGCGAAGAACCGGAGAACGCAGTTCGCACGCTGCTCACATCGGCATCAACGGGCCGTTGCATCAGCGCCGAAAGCGCGGTGGGCACGGTGATGATAAAACTCACCTTCCAGCGCTCGATCAATTTCCAGAAATTATCAAACACCCCGTCGCCGCGATAGCCTGCGGGCGTGGGGAAGATCACATGCATCCCCGAGGAGACCGCCGCCATAAGGATGACGTGGACGGCAAACACATGGAAAAGCGGCAGCGGGCAAATCGTGTTGTCTTCGGGGCCAAACAGCAGCGTGTCACCGATCCAGCCGTTGTAGACCATGCCGGAGACCTTGTGTTGTGCCACTTTGGGCATCCCGGTGGTGCCGCCGGTGTGGAAATAGGCAGCCACGCGGTCTTCGGGCGGATCGAGGAATTCCAGGCCATCGGAGCGTTGTTTGGCCAGTTCCTTATGAAAATCAAGGTGGTTGGCGTGATGCGTGACCTCAATCTTGGGCCGAATGAACGGGATGATCCACCGCTTCAGCCCCGTCATGTAGCGCAGCAGATCAACCTCTAGAACGGTGGTGACATTGGGCGCGTATTTCACCGCTTCGGCGGCCTTTTGGGCCACATCGGTTTTTGGGAATGGCTTGAGCGTTACCAGCACCTTGGCCCCGGTTTCGCGCAGGATCGCGGCGATATGATCAGGCTCCAGCAGCGGGTTGATCGGGGCGACGATGCCGGCAACGGCGCCACCAAGCAGTGTCACCACAGTTTCAGTGGCGTTGGGCAGCAGATAGGCGACGACATCCTTTTCACCCACACCAAGGGCGCGAAACATGTTGGCGGCCTGCGTGACCTGTGCGTGCAATTCGTTCCAGGTGAGGGTTTCGGCAGGGTCTTTCGGACCCGAGAAAAACTGATAGGTGACCGCCGGGCGCGAACCGTAGGCTGCCTTTGTGCGCGAGATGAACTCATACATCGTTTTGGCAACGTCGCGCTCTTCCCAAGGCATTTCGCCTTCGATTTTCCGCAGATCGTCAGTGTTTTGGAAGCTCATGACCGGTCTCCTCCCCTGTCATCGCCCGGTTTTGCCAGGCTGATTGGCCCGATTGTGCGGGGGAAAGGCGGAAGGTTCAAGCGGGGCAGCAAAATGACGTGACGGAGAAAGCATTTAACACCCCGAAAAACGCTCTATGGCCAGTGGCCTGCCGTTTTTGCCGCGGATGCGGGGATTATTCTGCTGCGGCCAACCCTTCGGTGAACTGAAGGCGCGCGAGGCGGGCGTAAAGGCCGCCTTGGGCAACGAGGCTTTCATGGGTACCCTCGGCCACCACCTGCCCCTTCTCGAAGACCAGGATGCGGTCGGCCTTTTTCACTGTTGCCAGGCGGTGTGCAACGATCAGCGTGGTGCGCTCGGCTGACAGCGCCTCGACCGCCTCTTGCACGGCGCGTTCGCTTTCGGCGTCAAGCGCGGACGTGGCCTCATCAAGCAGCAAGACTGGCGCGTCGCGCAGGATGGCGCGGGCAATGGCGATGCGCTGCTTCTGCCCGCCAGACAGCATGGCACCGCGCTCGCCAACGTAGGTGCCATACCCTTCGGGCAGCTCGGAAATAAACTCATGCGCGGCGGCGGCGCGGGCGGCGGCCTCAACCTCTTCCATCGCGGCGTCGGGGCGGCCAAAGCGGATGTTTTCGGCCACGGTTGCGGCAAAGATCACCGGGTCTTGCGGCACCAGTGCGAGGTGGCTGCGCAGCGCCTGGCGGGTCATCGCATCAAGCCGCACACCATCGAGGGTCACTTCACCCGAGGCGGGATCATAAAACCGCAGGAGCATCTGGAAGATCGTGGTTTTGCCAGCGCCGGAAGGGCCGACAAGCGCCACGGTTTCGCCCGGTGCGATGTTGAAGGACACGCCCCCCAAAGCAGCCTCATCGGGGCGGGTTGGATAGTGGAACACCACGTCCTGAAAGCCGATCGCACCGCGCACCGGCTCTTCCAGCATGAAGGGTTGTGCCGGGTCTTGGACGCTGTCTTCGGCAACCAGCAGCTCGATCAGCCGCTCGGTGGCCCCGGCGGCGCGCTGCAATTCGCCCCAGATCTCCGAAAGCGCCGCAACAGAGCCTGCCATGATGCCCGCGTAGATCACGAATTGCACAAGTTCGCCGGCTGTCATCGCGCTGTCGCGTACATCCCGCGCGCCGATCCAGAGCACCCCGAGGATGCCGCAAAACACCACGAAGATGATCACGGCCGTCATCGCGGCGCGCACATTGATGCGCGATTTCGCGGCGATATAGCTCTTTTCGGTGACATCGGCGAAGGTGGCGCGGGAAGGCGCTTCATGGGTGAAGGCCTGCACGGTTTGCACCGCGAGCAGCGCTTCGGAGGCATTGCCGGAGGAGGCCGCGATCCAGTCCTGGTTTTCCTTGGAGAGCACCCGCAGGCGGCGGCCGAGCACGAGGATGGGCACGATCACCACAGGGATGATCCCCAGCACCATCAGCGTGAGCTTGGGCGAGGTGAAGAACATCAGGATCAGCCCGCCGACGAACAGCAGGATATTGCGCAGGAACCATGAGGCCGAGGAGCCGATCACCGACAGGATCAGCGTGGTATCAGTGGTGATGCGCGACAGCACTTCGCCGGTCATCAGCTTTTCATAGTAAGCGGGGGACATGCCGATCATCCGGTCAAAAATCGCGCAGCGGATATCGGCCACCACACGTTCGCCCAACCGGGTGACGAGCCAATAGCGCAGCGCCGTGCCCAGCGCGAAAACCAGTGCCACGAAGACCGCGCCAAAGAAGTAGCGATCCAGCAGGGACACATCCTGTGTGCCAAAATTATCAACCACCCGGCGGGCCGCCATAGGCAACACCAGCGAAACACCAGCGGTGAGCACCAGCGCGCAGAGCGCGGCGATGACCATCAGCTTGTAGGGCACAAAATAGGGCGTCAGCGCACGCAGCGTGCCGATGCGCTTGGAGGCTGGGCGGTCTTCGGTGCTGTTGGCAGGTGCGCGGGCCATGGTCTTTCCCTTATTTCGTGCGGATGCAGTATCGGGCCGAGGCCTGTGCCACAAGGGGGGCATTCTGCCGCGCAGGCGGTGCGAGCTGGGGTGCAATGGAAGAAAAAACGCCCTAGGCTGGTGCAGGGCAGTGTGAGGAAGGGGTCAGGCGATGCGGGCAAGCGGGATTGTGGTGGTGGCTTTTGCACTGGCGGTGGCCGGGTGCAGCGGCCAAGCGCCAAGGCAAGAGCCGGGTGCGCCGCGGCTGGCGCAAGGCACGCCGTCGACCGAGACCTATGTGTCATCAAGCCGCGCTCCGGGGATCCCAAAGGGATTTGGCGACCGTGATCCGCATGAGTGGGGCGCGCGCAGCCCCGATGATTACACCGTTCACGGCATTGATGCCTCGCGCTATCAAGGGGCGATTGATTGGCTTCCGGCGCGGCGCGCCGGGGTGCGCTTTGCCTGGCTGAAGGCGACCGAGGGCGGTGATCATCTGGACCCCGGCTATGCGCTCAACGCGCCTGCGGCACGGGCTGCCGGGGTGCCGGTGGGGGCCTATCACTTTTTCTATTTCTGTCGGGATGCGGTTGAGCAAGCGCAGTGGTTTATCCGCAATGTGCCGCGCCGGAAGGGGGATTTGCCGCCGGTGCTGGATATGGAGTGGACGCCGTTCTCACCGACCTGCACCGCAAGGCCAGAGCCTGCAAAGGTGCGTGCCTCGATCCGCGACTTCTCACGCATCATCACGCAGCATTACGGCACGAGGCCGGTGGTTTATACCACCCCGGAATTTTATGAGCAAAATGGGCTGGGGCAGATGCGCGGGCAGGAGTTTTTCCTGCGGGCGGTTTCAGCACATCCGTCTGAGCATTACCCCGGCGAGCGCTGGAGCTTTTGGCAATACAGCGGCACCGGCGTGGTGCCGGGCGTGGCCGGGAAGGTAGACCTGAACGCCTTTGGTGGCAGTCTGCGCGACTGGCAAGCATGGCTGGCCTCAAGGCGGCAGGGGTAAGGTTGGGGGAGCTTGGAGCGGGCGGCGGGAATCGAACCCGCGTCATTAGCTTGGAAGGCTAAGGTCTTACCACTACACAACGCCCGCAGTAGCGTAAGCGTGGGTATTTCATAGGGCATTGGCGGTCAAGGGGCTGTCGAAAGCAAAGCCTTCGGGGCGCGGAATTTTGCGCCCCGAAATGGCAGGCGGAGCGGGATCAGGATGAAAAGAATGCGCGGCAACAGGTATTACAACGGCCCGGTGAGTGACCATTTTGACGGGCTTCGGTTTCACTCTCCGGGGCAGCCGACAACAGATAAATCGCTGGGCGACTTGCTGCGCTGGCAGTGGAGCGCCAAGCGGGCCAAGTGGCCCAAGGAGGTGGCGATCACCCCGGCGGTGCCACCCGAGCGCAGCACCGCGCCGCGCATCACCATGGTGGGGCACGCAACGATGCTGATCCAACTGGCCGGGGTAAACCTACTGACCGATCCGGTGTGGTCAAACCGGGCCAGCCCGGTGCAATTTGCCGGGCCAAGGCGGGTAACGGCACCGGGCATCGCCTTTGATGATTTGCCGCCGATTGATGCGGTGCTGTTGAGCCACAATCATTACGACCATCTTGACCTTGCCACCCTGCGCCGGTTGCACGCCGCACACGCGCCCTTGATGGTGATGCCGCTTGGCACCGAGGTCACATTGCGCGGGGCCGTTCCGGAGGCGCGGGTAGTACAGGGGGATTGGGAACAGGCGATTGCTCTGCCGGCGGGGCTGAAGGCGCATTTGACCCCCTCGAACCATTGGTCATCACGTGGCCTTCGGGACCGACGGATGGCGCTGTGGTGCGGCTATTGGATCGAAACCCCGGAGGCGCAGATATGGTTTTCCGGGGATACAGGGTATGGCGATGGCGCGGTCTTTCGCGGCATCCGCGCCCACCATGGCGCACCTGACATCGCTTTGATCCCGATCGGAGCCTACGCGCCGCGCTGGTTCATGCGCTCACAGCATGTGAACCCGGAGGAAGCGGTGCAGATCTTTGAGGATGTGGGGGCGGCGCAGGCGCTGGGGTTTCACTGGGGCACTTTCCAGCTGACGGATGAGGCGCGCGAAGAGCCGCTGGAATTGCTGGCCACGGCACTGGCCGGGCGGGCGATTGATCCCAAGCGGTTTGTGGCACTGGCCCCCGGTGACGTGCATCAGCATGAAGAGCACCCCCTGCCCTAGCGGGCTGCACGGGCGATGTGCTTGCCACTATGGGGGAGTGTGTCATGCTGGTGAGGCCGGATGGGCAACCGCGTGGCTAAAGCGATGGCACGCACGACAACTTAGCGATACCGCTTGACGAAACGGCAGCACAAAACCCGATGTGACGCCGAAGCCAACCCTTGGGAGATATGTATGAAATTTCGCTTCCCCATCGTCATCATCGACGAGGATTTCCGGTCTGAAAACACCTCGGGGCTGGGCATCCGGGCGCTGGCCGACGCGCTGGAAACCGAGGGTTTCGAGGTGCTTGGCGTCACCAGTTATGGCGATCTGTCGAAATTTGCCCAGCAGCAAAGCCGCGCCTCGGGGTTCGTGCTTTCGATTGACGATGAGGAGTTTTCACCCGGTCCTGATCTGGACCCGGCCGTGGTGAACCTGCGCGCCTTCATCGAGGAGGTGCGCTGGAAAAACCCCGATGTGCCGATCTACGTTCATGGCGAAACCAAAACCTCGCGCCATTTGCCCAACGATATCCTGCGAGAACTGCATGGTTTTATCCATATGTTCGAGGATACGCCCGAGTTTGTCGCCCGCCATATCATCCGCGAGGCCAAGAGTTACCTTGAGGGGATACAGCCGCCGTTTTTCAAGGCGCTGCTCGATTATGCGGAGGATGGCTCTTATTCGTGGCACTGTCCCGGACATTCGGGCGGTGTAGCCTTTCTGAAAAGCCCGATTGGCCAGATGTATCACCAGTTTTACGGTGAAAACATGCTGCGGGCCGATGTGTGCAATGCTGTGGAAGAGTTGGGCCAACTGCTCGATCATAACGGCGCAATCGGCGCCTCGGAGCGCAATGCGGCGCGGATTTTTAACGCCGATCACTGCTTTTTCGTGACCAACGGCACCTCAACCTCAAACAAGATGGTTTGGCATCATTCGGTTGCGCCCGGTGATGTGGTGGTGGTGGATCGCAATTGCCACAAGTCTATCCTGCATTCGATCATCATGACCGGGGCAATCCCGGTTTTCATGCGCCCCACGCGCAACCACTGGGGCATCATCGGGCCGATCCCGCGCGCCGAGTTCGAGCCGGAAGCGATCAAGGCCAAGATCCGCGCCAATCCGCTGCTCAAGGGGGTGGACGCCGACAAGGTGAAGCCGCGCATCATGACCCTGACCCAATCCACATATGACGGGGTGCTTTATAACACCGAAGAGGTGAAACACGCATTGGATGGCTATGTGGATAGCCTGCATTTTGATGAGGCATGGCTGCCACATGCGGCGTTTCATCCATTTTACGGCACCTATCATGCGATGGGGCGCAAGCGGGGGCGCACCAAGCACTCGATCACCTACGCAACGCAATCGGTGCATAAGCTGCTGGCCGGGATCAGCCAAGCGAGCCATGTGCTGGTGCAGGACGCCGAGGAGATGAAGCTCGACACCCATCTGTTCAACGAATCCTACCTGATGCACACCTCGACCAGCCCGCAATATTCGATCATCGCAAGCTGCGATGTGGCTGCCGCAATGATGGAACCGCCGGGAGGCACCGCACTGGTGGAAGAGAGCATCGTTGAGGCACTGGATTTCCGCCGGGCGATGGCCAAGGTTGATGAGGAATACGGCGCCGAGGATTGGTGGTTTCAGGTGTGGGGGCCGGCCGACTTTGACGCCGATGGCGATGGCATGGGCCAGACCCGCGATTGGGTGTTGCGCAAAACCGATGCCGACGGCGTGCTCAGAAGCGGCGAGGATAGCTGGCACGGGTTTGGCGATATGGTGCCAGGCTTCAACATGCTTGATCCGATCAAGGCAACGATCATCACGCCGGGCCTCAACCTTGACGGGCGTTTCGAGGAGAGCGGCATCCCGGCCTCGATTGTCTCGAAGTTTCTTACCGAGCATGGCGTTGTGGTGGAAAAGACCGGGCTTTACAGTTTTTTCATCCTGTTCACGATCGGCATCACCAAGGGCCGGTGGAACACGCTGCTGGCCGCGCTTCAGCAGTTCAAGGACGATTATGACCGCAACCAACCGCTGTGGCGGATCATGCCGGAATTTTGCGCCGCCCAGCCCCAATATGACCGGATGGGGCTGAAAGACCTGTGCCAGACCGTGCATGAGCAATACGCCAAGCATGATGTGGCGCGGCTTTCGACCGAGATTTACCTGAGCGATCATCTTCCGGCGATGACCCCTGCCGAGGCGTTTGCCCATATCGCGCAAAGGAAGACCGAGCGGGTGCCGATTGACGATCTGGAAGGGCGGATCACCACCAGCCTTGTGACCCCTTATCCACCCGGTATTCCGCTGCTGATCCCCGGTGAGGTGTTTAACACCAAGATCGTGGATTACCTGCGCTTCAACCGTGAATTTGCCCGCGCCTGCCCCGGTTTTGAGACCGACATTCACGGGCTGGTCCGCGAAAAGGGCGAGGGTGGGCAGATGATGTATTTTGCCGATTGCGTGGCCGAATAGGG
>NZ_JARGND010000060.1 GCF_029212645.1 Vannielia sp.
CTTCTCTCCTCGAAAGTCAGGCGCAAGGAGAATGGCGCGGGCTTCTTCTTTGGCTGCTTTCCCGCTATCGCATTGAAACTATTGTCTGATGTGCTCATCGTCGCACCTCAGATCGCTTAGATCATGTTGTGCGAGATGGGTTTCCCATTCGAGAAGGACGTCAAACAGAGAGTTCAAACTATCTCTCTGTAACTGCACCATTTCGTTTTTCCAAGAACATCCCCTAAGCAATTGAAGGCGAACGCTAATTCAGGAGCGGCATACACCGCATTCTTGCTGTCGCGCGGCTTCGCAAACACCGATCCGAGCACCGTCTGGCGCATCGCGATGTCGCGATTTTTCCAGAGATGTCTTGGGTTTGACGGGGGCTTGGTCTGCCAATCAGCTGTTGGTTTGCGGCCCATCGGTTATGTAAGCCTGCTTTTTGGCTCAACGGCGCTCTGCCCGCCGCAACTTGCAAAACCACATGGCTTACGCGACCAGCGCTTCGGCCTTCTTCAGGTCCACGCTCACAAGCTGGCTAACCCCTTGTTCTTGCATGGTAACGCCAAAAAGGCGGTCCATCCGGCTCATCGTTACGGCGTGGTGGGTGATGATCAGGAAGCGGGTGTCGGTGCGCCGTGTCATCTCGTCGAGCAGATCGCAAAACCGGGTGACGTTCGCGTCATCCAAGGGGGCGTCGACCTCATCCAAAACACAGATCGGCGCCGGGTTTGCGAGGAAGACCGCAAAGATCAGCGCCATCGCCGTCAGGGTCTGTTCGCCGCCCGAAAGCAGGCTCAGGGTCGATAGCTTTTTGCCCGGCGGCATACACATGATCTCTAGGCCCGCATCCAGCGGATCGTCGCTTTCCACCAGTTCAAGGCTGGCTTCGCCGCCGCCGAACAAGTGCCTGAAAAGAAGGGTGAAGTTTGAGTTCACTTGCTCAAATGCGGTGAGCAGGCGCTCGCGGCCTTCCTTGTTCAACCCGGCGATTCCATTGCGCAAGGCGCGGATCGCTTCCTCTAGGTCGGCCTTTTCCTTGACCAGTTCACCGTGCTCGGTTTCCACCTCCTTGGCGTCTTCCTCGGCCCGCAGGTTGACCGCGCCCAGCGCATCACGCTGGCGGCGCAGGCGGGCCAGATCGTTTTCCAACGCTTCGGAGGAGGGCATGTTTTCGGGATCCACGCCAAGGCTTTCGAGCAGGCTGTCCGGGGCACATTCCAGCTCCTCGCGGATGCGCTCCTCGGCCAACTGCCGCGCCTCGGCGGCCGCCTCCATCCGGGCCTGCGCGGCCGCACGGCCCTCACGCAACTCCCCGGCCACCTTCGCCGCCTCCCGCTCCGCCGCTTGGGCCTCACGCCAAGCGCTCTCGGCCTCGGCCAGAGCATCGGCAGCGGCCTTGCGGCGGGCTTCGGCTTTTTCGAGCGCATCCATGAGGTTCGCCTCGCGCGCCTCGATCTCTTCGGGGGCCGCTTCCGCTGCTTCCAGCTCCTCGATCATGCTCTCTTTGCGGTCGGCCAGCTCGTTTGAGCGGCTCTCGGCATTGGCCAGGCGCTCCTCCCAATTGGCGATGTCACGCGTGATCTCCTGGCCCCGGCGCACCCGTGCCTCGCCCATCCGGCGCACCTCGTCCTGCACCGCCCGGCGCGACAGCATCTCGCGCCGCGCGTCTTCTACCGCCGCCCGTGCTTCTTCTACGCCCGCGCGCTCGGCCTCAAGGTCGGGCAGTTCGGCCATCGCGGCCTCGGCCTCTTCCAGCCGTTGCCGGGCCTCGGCGGCCTCTTGCGAGTTGCGCGCCACGGCCATTTCGGCGGCCTCAAGCCTGGTCGCCGCCATCGAGGCTTCGCTCTCGGCGCGTGACAGCGCGCGCGAGGCCTCGGCCATGGCGGTATCGGCCTCACGCCGGGCTGCGCGCGCGGCCCTGTCGGCCTCGGTGATCCGGGCCAGATCGGCGGTGAGCAAGGCATGGGCCTGCTTTGCCCCAAGCGCCCGCGCCTCGGCCTCTTCAAGATCAAGTTTCAATTCTTCCAAGCGGTTAAGCTGCTGAAGGCGCATCGCGGCAGCGGTTGGTGCATCGTCAGAGCCAGCGCGAAAGCCATCCCAGCGCCAGAGATCGCCCTCAACAGAGACCAGCCGCTGGCCGGGCTTCAACTCGGCCTGGCGCGCCGCGCCTTCCTCGCCCGAAACCAGCCCAACCTCGCCCATCCGGCGCTTCAAGACATTCGGCACAGCCATGTAATCGGCCAGTGGACGGATGCCGCCGGGCAGGCCTTGCGGGTGCGGATAATCCGGCAGCGCCACCCAGCCCGAGGGGGCCTCATCATCCACCGATGGCGCTTGCAGATCATCGGCCAAAGCCGCGCCCAGCGCCTTTTCATAGCCCTTGTCCACCGAGATCTGGTCGAGCACCTGTTCGCCCTCGCCTGCCTCGCGGGCCACCAGCCGCGCCAGCGCCGTCATCTCGGCTCTCAGCGCGCCCGCCTCGCCCTCCGCCGCGCTGGCCTCGGAGCGGGCATCAACCTCGCGCGATGCCAGTTCGCTGCGGGCCTCATCGGCCTCTTCCAGCGCCGCCTCGGCGGCTTCGGCGCGCTCGGCGGCCTCTTCACTGGCCTGCATCGCGGCCTCTACAGCCGCCTCGGCGGTGAGCTTGCGGTCACGCGCGGCATCGGCCTGGCCCATCGCATCGCCGGCCTGGCCCGCGTGTTTATCGACCGCGCTGCGCGCCTCTCCCAGCATCCGCTGCGCCGATTGGTGGCGGGCTGCAAGCCGTGCCACATCCTCGGTTTTTTCGGCAAGGTCCTCTTCGACCCCCTGCAAATGCGCCGCCGCCTGACGGGCCGCTTCCATGGCCTCTTCGAGCTTGCCCTCATGGCCATCGCTGGCCTTGGTCAGCTCTTCAGCCTCCCATCGCAGGCGCTCCACGGTTTCGCCCGCATCCCGGTTGAGGCCCTCTTCGCGCTCAATGTCGCGGGTCATCTGCTCGATCCGGGCGCGCAGCGTATCAATCGCCGCTTCCGCGCGGGACGCCTCTTCGCGCAGGCCGCCGCGCTCTACCTGAAGCCGCTGCACCACGGCGGCGGCAATCGCCTCTTCTTCGCGCAATCCGGGCAGGGCCGCGTCTGTCTCGGCGCGCTGCTTTTCTGCCGCCAGAACCGCCCGTTCCGCCGCAGCCGCTGCCGCCACGATCTCACGATGCGCCGCGCCAGAGCCAGCCATCAGCTCATCTGCCTCGCGCCAGCGGCGATAGAGCAGCAAGCCCTCGGCCTGGCGCAGATCGGTGCCGATCTGGCGATACCGTGCCGCCTGCCGGGCCTGCCGGGCCAGTTGCGCCAACTGCGTGGCAAGCTGCTCGATCACATCGTCCACGCGGCTCAGGTTCTGCTCGGCACCGTTCAGCTTGAGCTCGGCTTCGTGGCGCCGCTGATACAGCCCCGAAATGCCTGCCGCCTCTTCCAAAATCCGCCGCCGTGCCTTGGGCTTGGCGTTGATCAACTCGCTGATCTGGCCCTGGCGCACCAGCGCCGGGCTGTGCGAGCCGGTGGAGGCATCGGCAAACAGCATTTGGATGTCGCGCGCGCGCACGTCACGGGTGTTGGCCTTATAGGCCGATCCGGCATCGCGGGTGATGCGGCGCACAACCTCCAGCACGTCGCTGTCGTTGAACCCGGACGGCGCGAGGCGCTCGCCGTTATCAATATGCAGGGAAACTTCGGCGAAATTTCGGGCCGGGCGTGAGGCGGCCCCGGCGAAGATCACATCTTCCATGCCGCCGCCGCGCATCGCTGTCGGGCGGTTTTCGCCCATCACCCAGCGCAGGGCCTCGAGCAAGTTGGATTTGCCGCAGCCATTGGGGCCGACAACGCCGGTCAACCCGTCCGCGATCACCAGATCGGTCGGGTCAACGAAGCTTTTGAAGCCGTTCAGTTTGAGCCGGGTAAAGCGCAAGTTTGCCGCGTTCCTGTCCGTTCGCCTTCACACCAAAGGGGCGATTCCCCCGGTTGATCCATGTTTGGGAGCATCGGTGGCCCTGTCAATCAGCATCTTGGCGGCAAGCACGGGTTATCCACAAGATATAGGCGTTTCACCGCTTGCCCCACCGCTTGACCCGCCCGCGAAAGGCACCAAACTCTGCCCCATGTCAGAGATCACCGTAACCCAAAGCAACCCGCTGGAGCCAGAGGCGCTGGCCCTGCTGAAAGCCAGCCACGCGCTGATGCAAAGCCTATTCCCGCCGGAGGACAACTTTTACCTTGAGCCAGAGGCGCTTACCGCCCCTGATGTGGTGTTTTTCACCGCCCGAAAGGACGGTAAAACCCTTGGCACCGGCGCCCTGGCCACGCGGGAGGGGTATGGGGAGGTGAAATCCATGTTCACCCATGAAGACGCGCGCGGGCTTGGGGTTGGGGGGCGAATTTTGGCGGCCATCGAACTGGAAGCGCGCGCGCAGGGTTTGCCCATGCTCAAGCTCGAAACCGGCAACACGCTCTATGCTGCTCACCGGCTTTACGAGGCTGCGGGCTTTACCCGCTGCGCCGCATTTGGGGATTATCCCGATGCCGCAAGCTCGATCTTCATGGAAAAACGGCTGACCGATTAGGCCAGAGCGCTTACTTGCTTTCACCCACTTCGCGGGTCTGGCTCAGGGTCATCCCGGTGGACAGCGCCTCGGGGTCAACCAACAGCTCAATCACCGCCATGCGCCCGCTGGCCTGCGCCCGCACAAAGGCCCCGGCAAACTCTTCGCTGCGCTGCACCCGTTCGCCATGGCCACCGTAGGCGCGGGCCAGCGCGGCAAAGTCGGGATTGGCCAGATCGGTGCCCGAAACCCGGCCCGGAAAGCTCTTTTCCTGGTGCATTCGGATGGTGCCATAGCGGCCATTGTTGACCACCACCGCAATCACCGCCGCACCATGCTGCATGGCCGTTGACATCTCGTTGAGGGTCATCTGGAAACAGCCATCCCCGGCCATGGCCACCACTGTGCGCTCGGGGAATGCGAGCTTGGCGGCAATGGCGGCGGGCAGGCCATAGCCCATGGAGCCGGAGGTTGGCGCGAGCTGGGTGCCGTATTGCTTGAAGCAGAAATACCGATGCAGCCAGGCGGCGTAGTTGCCCGCGCCATTGGTCAGGATCGCATCCTCTGGCAGGTTGTCCGAGAGCCATGTGACCACCTGCTCCAGCTTCACCGCGCCGGGGGTTTCCTTGGGCCGGACCCAGCGCTCATAGGCCATCCGGTAATCCGCCGTCCACTGGCGCTTTTCGCTGCGCGGGCGCACACTTCGGGTGAGCTTGGCCAGCACCACGGGGGCATCGGCCACAAAGGGCAATTGCGCCGGGTAAACCTTGCCGATCTCGCCGGGATCGGGGTGCACATGGATGATCCGCTTGGCCGGGTTGGCGGGATCAATCAGCTTGTAGCCCCCGGTGGTGATATCGCCCAGCCGGGTGCCCAGCGCGAGGATCAGATCGGCTTGGCGCACCGCATCGGCCAGCGCCGGGTTCATCCCCACGCCAAGATCGCCGATGTAGTTGGGGTGGCGGTTATCAAGGTAGTCCTGCCGCCGGAAAGGCACCGCAACCGGCAGGTCAAGCGCCTCGGCGAAGCGGCCAAGATTGGCAGCAGCTTCGCCGCTCCACCCCGGCCCACCGGCGATCACCAGCGGGCGGTGGCTGCGCTCTATCTGGTGGATCACAAGCTCGGCAAAGTTCGAGCCTTCGGGCGAGGTGTAAAAGGCATCGTCAGGGCGGTCAGGCACATCCACCTTATCGTGCAGCATGTCCTCGGGCAGGCTCAGCATCACCGGGCCGGGGCGGCCCGACGTGGCCATTCGGAAGGCACGGTCAACATATTCGGGGATACGCGCGGGATCGTCGATCTCGGCGGACCATTTGACCAGCGGCGCGAACATGGCCTTGAGATCAACCTCCTGAAAGGCATCCCTGTCACGGTCGCCACGCTCGATCTGGCCCACGAACGCCACCAGTGGCGTGCTGTCATGCCTCGCCACATGCAGCCCCGCGCTGGCATTTGCCGCACCGGGCGCGCGGGTGACAAACAGCACCCCCGGCTCTGGCCCGATCTTGCCCTGCGCCTCGGCCATCATCGCAGCGCCCCCCTCCTGGCGGCACACGATATTGCGGATCCCGGAGCCAACCAGCCCATCGAGCACTGGCAAAAAGCTTTCACCGGGCACCGAAAACACCCGCTCGATGCCCCGCAGCACCAGTTGATCCACCAAAACCTGCCCCCCGTGGCGCAGGCTTTCAGGGCGCGGCGTGGCGGCGGGCTTGGGGCTTTTGAGGGGCACGACGGTCTTCATCAGGGGCAAGCTTTTCGCATCAATTCGGGGGCTGGGCCGTGGTGGGGGCCACCCCTCCAATAGAGGGGATTCGTCTTAGCCTGAGCCATCCGGGCCGTGCGGGCAAGCCTGCATCGCGCCAAGTGCCTAATGCTGGAGCGTTTCGGCCTCTGGCTCGGGGTCAAAGCCGCCGCCATAATGCTCCACCATGGCCGAGAGATCATCCAGTTTGGTTTCTGTGCGCAGGTAGGCACAGGCATTGGCCGCGATCGAAAAGATCGACCCGTCTGAAAAGAAGTTGGTGTCAGTGACAAAAATGATCCGCGCCTCGGGCTGGCGATATGAGGCATAATCGGCCACAGCCAGCGCCGATCCCTGCTCCAACATGATGTTGAGCACGATCACCTGAACAGGGGTGTCGCCGCGCAGCGCTTCAATCGCGTTGTCCTGATCATGCACGAGAACCACCTCGCAGCCCTGACGCGCAAGATGCCGAGCCCAGATTGCTCCAAGCTCATCGTTCGCTTCTACGATGAGTACCCTCAAGTCTGCCTCTCGTCCCGGTTAACCCGAGCGCAAAACCCCCGAGGCGGACTTTGGCTCGAAATAATTAAAAAAACGTTAAGTCGTGTCCCTAAAGGGTTAACTTATTGACCGGAAAAGCAACCCTCACCGGGCTAATATTCACGTAAGCCGCTCATTTGACTCCGCAGGGGTGAAACCCCAAGAGATAATACCCGCATAACGGGCAGAATCGGCCTGTTTTGTTTTGGTCTGGCAGGGCTTTGCTCTGCCGTGCCGCTCAGATAGGGTCCGGCGCAGCCCAAACGCCTGAAGGAAAACCCGATGCGCCGCCTCTTTCTACCCCTTGCTGCCCTTGTTTTGCTCGCTGCACCCGCGCTGGGAGCCGCCCCTTGCGGCGGGGACTGGGGGGCGTTCAAATCTGGGCTGGTTGCCGAAGCGCCGCAGCATGGTGTGCCTGCCGATCTGGCGCAAAAGTTCCTTGCCGGCGTGCGGCAAGACAAGAAGGTGCTCAAGGCGGATCGCGCGCAGGGGGTTTTCACCCTGCCGTTCGTGGATTTCTCCCGCCGGATCATCTCGCAAAGCCGGATTAACAACGGCCGTGCAAATGCCAAAAAATACGACAGGGTGTTTGACCAAATCGAGCAGCGCTACGGCGTTTCACGCGGCGTGCTTTTGGCGTTTTGGGCCTTTGAAACAGATTTTGGCGCGGTGCAGGGCAACTTCAACACCGCAAACGCGCTGGTGACGCTGGCCCATGATTGCCGCCGCCCCGAACTGTTTCGCCCGCAGGTTTTTGCGGCGATGAAGCTTTACGCCAAGGGCGATCTTGACCCGGCGCGCACCACAGGCGCCTGGGCGGGCGAGATCGGCATGGTGCAAATGCTGCCCGCCGACATCCTGGAAAACGGGGTTGATGGCGATGGTGACGGCCATGTCAGCCTTAAAACCTCCCCCGCCGATGCGCTGATGTCGGGCGGCAAGATGCTGCAATCGCTTGGCTGGCGCGCGGGTGAGCCATGGCTGCAAGAGGTGAGCGTGCCGAGCAATCTCGACTGGTCGAAATCCGGGCTCGACCACACCATGCCCGCCGCAAAATGGGCCGCCATGGGGGTGAAACCACGCTCCGGCCAGCTTGCCGCCAACCTGCCCGCTTCGCTGGTGCTACCGCAGGGGCGCAAGGGGCCCGCCTTCCTCGCCTACCCGAATTTCCGGGTTTATTTTGAGTGGAATCAAAGCTTCACCTACGTCACCACCGCCGCCTATTTTGCCACCCGCATCATGGGCGCGCCGGTGTATAACGCAGGCAATGCGGAGCCGGGGCTTTCCGACAAGCAGATGAAATCACTTCAAAAGAAGCTCGCCGCACGGGGCCATGATGTGGGCCGGGTTGATGGCATCCTTGGGGCCAAAACCCGCGACGCCGTGCAAAAGGAGCAACTGCGCCTTGGAATGCCCGCCGATGCCTGGCCCACTGTCACCCTTCTGAAAAAGCTCTAGCTTGCTGCGCACGGCCCAAGCCAATAGAACGCCGACACATTCAAAGGAGCCTGCCCGATGAACGATCTCTTCAACAGCTTCATGACCGGCCCCGACGAAAAGGGCCGTTTTGGCGATTTCGGCGGGCGGTTCGTTTCGGAAACGCTGATGCCGCTGATCCTCGAACTGGAGGAGCGTTACGAGCACGCCAAAACGGATCCCGAGTTTTGGGATGAGATGAATTACCTGTGGAAGCACTATGTGGGCCGCCCCTCGCCGCTGTATTTTGCCGAGCGGCTGACCGAGCATCTGGGTGGCGCGAAGGTGTACCTCAAACGTGATGAGCTGAACCACACGGGCGCTCACAAGATCAACAATGTGCTCGGCCAGATCATCCTTGCGCGGCGCATGGGCAAGACCCGCATCATCGCCGAAACCGGCGCCGGGCAGCATGGCGTGGCCACCGCCACCGTTTGCGCCAAGTTCGGGTTGAAATGCGTTGTTTACATGGGCGCGCACGATGTTGAGCGCCAGCAGCCCAATGTCTTCCGCATGCGGCTTCTGGGGGCCGAAGTGGTGCCTGTGACCTCCGGGCGCGGCACCCTCAAGGACGCGATGAACGACGCGCTGCGCGACTGGGTGACCAACGTGCGCGATACCTTCTACTGCATCGGCACCGTTGCCGGCCCGCACCCTTACCCGGCCATGGTTCGCGATTTTCAGGCGATCATCGGCAAGGAAACCCGCGAGCAGATGATGGAGGCCGAGGGCCGCGTGCCCGATAGCCTCGTTGCCGCCATCGGCGGCGGCTCCAACGCGATGGGCCTGTTCTTTCCGTTCCTCGATGACAAGGAAGTTGAGATCATCGGCGTTGAGGCGGGCGGCAAGGGCGTGAACGACAAGATGGAGCACTGCGCCTCGCTCACCGGTGGCCGACCCGGCGTGCTGCACGGCAACCGCACCTATCTGCTACAGGATGACGACGGACAAATTCTTGAAGGCTTCTCGATCAGTGCGGGCCTCGATTATCCCGGCATCGGGCCAGAGCACTCGTGGCTGCACGAAACCGGGCGCGCCAAATACGTGGCGATCACCGATAAGGAGGCGCTCGAAGCCTTCCAGCTGTGCTGCGAGACCGAGGGGATCATCCCCGCGCTGGAGCCGTCGCATGCGCTGGCCTATGTGATGAAATACGCGCCGACCCTGCCGAAAGATCACATCATCTGCATGAACATGTGTGGCCGCGGCGACAAGGATATCTTCACCGTCGCCAAGGCGCTTGGCGTTGATATGTCGGCGACGGATTAAGCGATCTCCTCTCCCCGTGCTGTTGCCGCCGCGCCACAGCACGGGATGTGACAAAATATTTCACACAAGAGAATCACCAGGGCCGCCTATATGGCATCTCCCGTTTGTAACGGTCGGAGTTCAGCGGTTCGGGCTTTTTGCCCGTCCGGTGCGGTTGGCCCTGCCATTGCCGTATGCCGAACCCGGCGCAGCCCTGCGGGATGGACTGTAGCTCAGAGGTAGAGCGCCGGGTCACCCCCGGAGGTCGTGGGTTCGATTCCCATCAGCCCACCACGATGTAGCTCATCCGGGTAGAGCACCAGACTTATAATCTGGGTGTAGCGGGTTCGATTCCCGCCATCACTTTGGCCTCAAAAGCCACCAGTTTCAGGTACTGGCTGCCGCGAAAGCGGCGCATCACTACGGGGTCCGGGGCCGCTTTGTTGGGTGGCTTCATGCCAAACCGGCGCCTTCGGGCAAAGGGGCGGCAAGGGCCCGCCCGACCCTGGCCTTGTGCTGGCGGCGGGTGACGGAACGGGCCGATGCGGGCCGGGTTCGGGGCATTTCGATGCGCCGCACACCCCAGCCGCATCACGCCACTCCCTCTCCCCGTGTCGTCCGCGCCCGGCCATGGCAGGGGCGGCTCCGGGCTCCACCCTATTACGCTCCCGCAAAGGGGCATCACACCTGCCACCCATCCGGGTGCAACCCAATGAAACCACAAGGAGATCGCTCTTGCGACGACGATAAGGAAGAGAGACGGAAGGAAGAGACAATGTTGATGACGATTTACAATCTGCTTACGGGGCGCACGCGCGTGACCGTGAAGGAAACCGAACGTTTGCTTGTGCTCAAGGACGGGCGCTATGCCGATATCCTCGGGCCGGGGCGCCACACCCTGCGCCGGTCTGGCACCGAGCTGATCCGCTATGAGCTGCCCGCCAATGGCACCTTCGCCTCTTCCGAGTGCGACGCGCTAAAGCGCGCGCGCGCCGATCTCTTTGACGCGCACTTCCTGCAAGAGGCCGCCGCCGAAGGCGAGGCGGTGCTTATCTCCCGTGATGGGCGGCCCGCGCGGCTGCTCTCCCCCGGTGATCTTGTGACCCTGTGGAAAGCCGCCGGGCCCTGGGAGGTTGAGCGCATCGTGCTTGATGCCGCCCTTGTGCCCGCCGCCTTGGCCAAACGGCTGGAAGCGGCTGGCATGACCGGCAGCTTCACCACCGTCACGGTGGCCGAGGCGCATGTCGGGCTGCTTTCGGTTGACGGGGCGCTCACGGGTGAGCTTGCGCCGGGGGCCTATCGCCTTTGGGCGTTCGGGCCGAAGGCTGCGGTGAAGGTGGTTGATCTGCGCTGGCGGGCTCATGAGGTTATCGGTCAGGACATCCTGACCCGTGACCGGGTGACGCTGCGGGTGAACCTCACCGCGACCTACCGGGTGAGCGACCCCAGGCTGGCGGTGACGTCTACGCTTGGTTTCGAGCAGGCGCTCCACCGGGCGCTCCAGCTTGCCTTCCGCAAGACCCTCGGGGCGCTCAGCCTCGATGATCTGCTGGCCGACAAGGTTGCCGTTGACGCCGCCGCCGCCGATGCGGTGCGCACCGAGATGGCGGCGCTTGGGCTTGAGGTTGCGGAAATCGCTTTGAAGGATGTGATCCTTCCCGGCGAGATGCGCGAAATCCTCAACCGGGTGGTCTCTGCCGAGAAGGAGGCCGAGGCCAATGTGATCCGGCGCCGCGAAGAAACCAACGCGGTCCGCTCGCTGCATAACACCGCCAAGGTGATGGCCGACAACCCGGTCATGCTGCGCCTGAAAGAGCTGGAAGCGCTGGAAACCATCGCCAGCAAGGTTGAGCGGCTGACCGTGCACAACGGAACGGCGGGGCTGCTCGACGATATCGTGAAGCTGCGCGACTAGGCACAGCGGGCCGCCCGGGGACCCCTCCGGGCGGCCATTCCTTTACCACCCGGTGCATTCGCCCATATACACGCCCGCCCGATTGCACTAGGAAGCCCTCTTTCTTGCCCTGCCCTCCCGGCGGGCCGTGGTGTTTTGCGCCGCGTCGACTTCCCAGATCGGTTGTTTTCATGATCCAGACCCTCTCCGATGCGCTCGCCGAGCGCGGCTATGATGCGCTCACTCCCGTTCAGGAGGCCGTCACCAACCCCGAGTTGAACGAGGCCGACCTGCTGGTTTCGGCGCAAACAGGATCGGGCAAAACGGTGGGCTTTGGCCTTGCGATCGGCCCGACCCTGCTGGACGAGAGTGGCCGCTTTGGCCCCGCCAGCACCCCGATGGCCCTTGTCATCGCCCCCACCCGCGAGCTGGCCTTTCAGGTGAAGCGCGAGCTTGAGTGGCTTTATGCCAAGGCCGGGGTGCGCATGGCTTCCTGCGTTGGCGGCATGGACATGCGCGATGAACGCCGCGCGCTTGAGCGCGGGGCGCATATCGTTGTGGGCACGCCGGGCCGCTTGCGCGACCACATCCAGCGCGGCTCGCTTGATATGACAGGCCTGCGCGCCATTGTGCTCGACGAGGCCGATGAGATGCTTGATCTGGGCTTTCGCGAAGACCTTGAATTTATGCTCGGCGAGGCCCCCGAGGATCGCCGCACCCTGCTGTTTTCCGCCACCGTGCCGCCGATGATCGCCAAGCTGGCCACCCAGTACCAGCGCGATGCCGTGCGTGTGACCACCGTTTCCGAGCGCAGCCAGCACGCCGATATCGCCTATCAGGCGCTACGGGTGGCGCAAAACGATGCCGAGAACGCCATCATCAACGTGCTGCGCTACCACGAGGCCGAAAACGCCATCGTGTTTGCCAATACCCGCGCCACCGTCAACCGGCTCACCGCCCGCTTTGCCAACCGCGGCTTTTCGGTGGTGGCGCTGTCGGGCGAGCTTAGCCAAACCGAGCGCTCCCATGCGCTGCAAGCCATGCGGGACGGGCGCGCGCGGGTCTGTGTGGCCACCGATGTGGCCGCGCGTGGCATTGACCTGCCCAAGCTGGAGCTGGTGATCCACGCCGAACTGCCCTCCAACCCCGAGGGGCTTTTGCACCGTTCCGGCCGCACCGGGCGCGCCGGGCGCAAAGGCATATCCGCGCTGATCGTGCCGCCGCGCGTGGCCAAGAAGGCCGAGCGCTTGCTCAAGATGGCCCGCGTCACCGCCGAGTGGACAACCGCCCCCGGTGCCGAAGAAATCCTGCGCCGCGACGAAGAGCGCCTGCTGGAAGATCCCACATGGTCGGCAGAAATCACCGAAGACGAGGCCGCCTTCGCCAGCCGCCTTTTGGCCGCGCAATCGCCTGAGGCCGTTGCCGCCGCCTACTTGCGCCTTTTCCGTGAGCGCCACTCCGCCCCCGAAGAGCTTTCGGCCCCCGATGCCCGCGCCGAGCCGCGCGAGCGCAAGCCGTTTGGCCCCAGCGCATGGATCGCCCTTTCGGTGGGCCGCGATGAGCGCGCCGAAGCACGCTGGCTTTTGCCGCTGCTCTGCCGCGCTGGCGGGTTGACCAAGGACGACATCGGCGCAATTCGCGTGCAACAAAATGAAACCTACGTCGAGCTGACTGAAAAAAGCGTAAACAACTTTCTCAATGCGCTGTCGGATGATGGCACGCTTGAGAATGATGTTAAGGCCCGCCGCTTTGAGGGCACCCCTGATGTGGGCCGCCCCTCCGGCCCAAGCA
>NZ_JARGND010000061.1 GCF_029212645.1 Vannielia sp.
CCTCTCAACGCTCTGGTAAATATCCCCGCCGGAGGCCCAAATCTCTTTGGGTGCTCCGGTCGCGCCGGGCCTACTCGCCTTTTTCCGGCTCCTGCCCGTGCTTCTCGATCAGCGGGTATTGCGCCATCATGAAGCCAAACAGGATGATCGGCAGGCCGAAGGTCTTGAAGCTGAGCCAAATGCCCGAAGACAGCGCGAAAGCGATCACCGTATTGGCCACCGCAAGGGCGGCAAAGAGCAGGGCAAAGCGGCGGGTGAGGAGCATCCAGCCGTCGTGGGTGAGCGGCAGCAGCCCCTCCATCAGCCGTGCCAGATAGCTTTGGCCGCGCATCAGGCCAATCCCGAGGATGCCCGCAAAAAGCGCGTAAAGGATCGTCGGTTTCAGCTTGAAAAACATATCGTTATCCATCACCACCGTCAGCCCGCCCATCAGTACGACCAGCACCAGCGTCATCACCTGCATCCGGCTGAGGTGCCCTGTCAGAATGCGCAGAGCGCCCATGCTCAGGGCCATCAGGATCACGAACCAGAAGGTGATGAAGGTGAAGGTCTTCACCTCATAGCCAAACAGCGGGTAAGTCTCGGCCTTGAGCGCAAAAAAGGCGACGAAGAAGGCCAGCACCGGGCCAAATTCCAGTCCAGTTTTCAGCCAGCCGGGTATGTTATGTCGAGCCATGCGCCCTCCTATCCTGCTGCCTCAACTATCACGGCACCGGCGGCGATCAACCCCATCAGCGCAAGCCGGCGCGGGCCAACCCGCTCGCCAAGCAGCAGCCGGCCGATCAGCGCGGCGAAAACGGGGGAGGTTTCGCGCAGCACCGCCGCCTCTCCCACCTTGTCCAGCCGGGTCGCCAGCATCACTGCGCCAAAGGAGACAAACGCCACCATCCCGCCGATCCAGCCGCGCAGCATCAACGGTCCCAGCGCCGGGCGATGCGCCATACGCCGATACATCAGCCCCGCCACGATGGGCGTAAAAAACAGCCCGTCGATGAAGAAAAACCACGCCAGAAAGGTGAAGGGGTCAGCGGTGGCGCGGATGCCGTAAGCATCATACGTGGTGTAAAGCGCCGCAAGGCCGCCCGTCAGCACCGCCAGCGCGAGGGCCGTCACCATGGTGTCACGTTGGGCGGTGATGGTGCGAAGGTTGTAAACCGCCAGCCCGTAGATCCCGGCCAGCAGCACCCCCACCCCGGCCCACTGTCCCAGCGTAAAATGCTCGCCAAAAACAATGCCCGCCCCGATCACCGTAAACAGCGGCCCGGTGCCACGCACCACCGGGTAGACCACCGTGTAGGCGCCACGCGTGTAGGTCATCGCCTGCGCCACCTTATAGGCCGCGTGGATCGGCCAGACCCCGGCGAAGATCAGCCACATATGCGGCTCGGGCCAGGGCACCACGAAAAGCGCGAAGGGGGCGGCCATGGCGCCATAACAAAAATCAATCGCACCGCGTGACAGCCAGGGATCATGCCGCCCCTTTTGCAGCGCCCCGATCACCGCATGGGCAAGTGCCGCCAGCAGCGCCAGCAAAAGCGCTGCCAGATGCCCGGCTTCGGTGCCTTCCAGGGAGATGATCCACTCGCTCATCCGCTCTGCTTATCCCCAGTGCGCAGCGGGGGCCAGTCTCGGGGCCAGACTCGGGGCCACAGCTCACCGCCACGCCGCACAGGCCCTATCGCAGGTGCTTTTCCAGCCGTCGCAGCCCAAGAGAAAGGCCGACAGTCATCACCAGATAAAGCAGCGCCACCACGTTATAGGTTTCAAAATACCGGAAATTCCCCGCCGCCGTCAGCTTACCAAGCTGAGTAATGTCCATCACCCCCAGCACCGACACCAGCGAACTGTCCTTGATCATGGCGATGAAATCATTGCCCAGCGGCGGCAGGATGGTGCGCAGCGCCTGGGGCAGCTGGATCAGCCGGAACCGCTGCCAGCCGTTCAGCCCCAGCGCCTCTGCCGCCTCGATCTGCCCCTCGTCAACCGAGAGCAACCCGGCGCGAAACACCTCTGCGATGAAGGCCGAGTAGCCGATCGTCAGCGCGATGATCGCCCGCCAGAGCAGCGAGAAATCCCGCGTGCGGACAGCCTCCAGCCCCAGCCCCTCCAGTGCCCAGTTGGCCACCGCCACCAGCGCCGGGGCCAGAACGAAGGCAACGTAGAGCAGCAGCACAAGGATCGGCACGCCGCGGATCACCTCGGTGTAAAACCGCGCGGCCTGGCGCAGAACGATGAAGCGCGACAGCGAGGCCACCGCCACCATCAACCCCAGCAAGGTGGCCAGCGCAAAGCCCACCAGCGTCACGAAAATGGTGATCCACACGCCTTTGGACAGCGTCGCCAAGACCTGCGCATATAGCCCGTCTGACAGCACCCGACAAAACAGCACCGCCCCGGTGACGCCAAGGATCAACAACCAATATGGGAAATCCCCCTCGCCGGGGCGCTTTCTCACATCATTCGCCCAGCTTGGTGTCGAGGAACCATTTCTTGTTGAGCGCATCCATCGTGCCGTCGGCCTGCATGGCGGCAATCGCGGCATTGATCGGCGCCACAAGGTCCGACTCCTTTGGGAAGATGAAGCCAAAATCCTCGGCGCCCAGCTTTTCTCCCACGATCTTGAGCGTGCCTTCCGAGGTGGCCACATAGCCCTCACCTGCGGTGCCATCGGTCAGCACCAGATCCACATCGCCCGCCTTCAGCGCCTGCACCCCGGCGCCAAAGGTTTCAAACAGGCGGATGCGGGGGTTGGCCTCGTTTCCATCAAGCACATCATAGACCGCCACGTAAAACGGCGTGGTGCCGGGCTGCGCGGCCACCAGCAAATCCTCGTCCGCCGCAAAGCTCTTCGCCCCGTCAAACCGGGCCTCATCGCCCCGGACCAGCATCACCATTTCCGAGCGCATGTAAGGATCGGAAAAGTCGACCATCTCCTTGCGGTCGTCGCGGATGGTGATCCCGGTCATGCCCATATCGTACTGCCCCTGCGACACGGCGGCGATCATCGCGTCCCATGAGGTGTTTTCATAGGTGACCGTGATGTTGATCCGCTGGGCGACCTCAGCCATTGCATCATATTCCCAGCCCACCGCCTCGCCGTCTTTCATGTATTGCAGCGGCGGGTAGGCATTTTCGGTCACCACCACCACCTCGCGCCCGCCCAGATCTGGCAGGTCTTGTGCGATGGCGGGGGTGAGGCCCATGGCAAGGACGGTTGCGGCGATGGCGGCGTTGATTTTCATGGTCGAATCCCTTTGGCGATGCCCGCCAAAGACTAGCCAAACCCCCGGCATTGGCAATCGCGGGCAAATACGCGCGCGGGGAACCTATGGGCTTTGGCGGCGTTTAGAGGCCAAGCAAAAGGGAGCGCACGTTATCAACACCATTATTGACGAACTCACCGGCACATTTGCCGCCGTGCCGCCGCTCACCGCGTTTTTGCGCATGACAGCCGCCGCCGTTCTGGGCGGGTTGATCGGGCTTGAGCGCGAGTGGCGTGACAAGCCCGCAGGCCTGCGCACCCATATCCTGATCGCCCTGGCCGCCTGCCTTTTTATCGTTGTGAGCCAACAGCTTGCGCAGCTTTCCTTTGGGGTGAAAGACAACATCAAGGTTGATCCTCTGCGTCTGGTTGAGGCCGTCACCGCTGGCGTGGCCTTCCTTGCCGCAGGGATCATCTTTACCAAGGGCGACACGGTGAAAAACACCACCACCGGGGCTTCCATGTGGCTTGCGGGCGGGGTTGGGCTGGCCTGCGGCGCCGGGCAAATGCCGCTCGCCGCCATGGCCACCGTCATCACCATCGTCGTGCTTTTTGTTCTGCGCCTCCTCGTGCGCGCCGTCGAATAGCCCAGCCCTCAACGCCCCAAGGCTCAATTCGCCCCGGTCAGCGCCTCGGCAAAATCCTTCGGGTCAAAGGCATCCAGATCGTCAATCTGCTCGCCCACCCCAATGGCATGGATCGGCAGGCCAAACTTGTCGGCCAGCGCCACCAGCACGCCGCCCTTGGCGGTGCCGTCGAGCTTGGTCATGATCAAGCCAGACACATCCGCGAGCTTTTGAAAGGTATCCACCTGGTTAAGCGCGTTTTGCCCCGTGGTCGCATCCAGCACCAGCAGGGTGTTATGCGGCGCATCCGGGTCTTTCTTTTTGATAACGCGGACAATCTTGGCCAGCTCTTCCATCAGGTCGGCGCGGTTTTGCAAGCGGCCAGCGGTGTCGATCATCAGCAGATCGGCCCCTTCTTCCTGCGCCCGGCTCATCGCCTCAAACGCAAGGCTCGCCGGGTCGCTTCCCTCTGGCGCTGTCATCACCGGCACCCCGGCCCGCTCGCCCCAAACCTGCAATTGCTCAACCGCCGCCGCGCGGAAGGTATCACCCGCCGCAATCACCACCGATTTGCCCGCCGCCTTGAACTGGCTGGCCAGCTTGCCGATGGTCGTCGTCTTGCCAGAGCCGTTGACCCCCACCACAAGCACCACCTGCGGGCGGGTCGGGTAAAGCGGCATAGGCCGGGCGACAGGCTCCATGATCCGGGTAATCTCATCGGCCAGGTAGCGCTTGATCTCCGCCGTCGACACCCGCTTGCCATAGCGCCCCTCGGCCATATTGGCGGTGACGCGCAGCGCGGTATCAACCCCCATATCCGAGGCAATCAGCAGCTCTTCAAGGCTCTCCAGCATATCGTCGTCCAGCACCCGGCGGACAACGGTTTGCCCCTCACCCCGGCCAAGAAACCGCCCGATGATGCCGGGTTTGCGCGCCTCGGCGGCCGAGGGGGCAACCGCGACGGGCACCACAGGCGGGGCGGCTGGTGCGGGTTCCGGTGCTGGTTCCGGCTCCGGCTTGGGTTGTGGTTCGGGTTCGGGTTCGGGTTCGGGGAGAGGCTCCGGTGTGGGTTCTGGCACCTCAACAGGGTCTGGCACCGCAACAGGCTCAGGACTCGCCTCCGGGACGACACCCGCCTCCGGCTCGGGAACCAAATCCGCCTCCGGCTCCCCCTGCTCCTCCGGCGCTTCGGCCACGTCAGAGGTCACAATCGCCCCGGCCTCTACCGCCAGCGACTCTTCGACAGCCTCAACGCTCTCTTCCTCACCGCCATCGGCGATGATCGCCTCAAGCCCCTCGTCGAGCTTTGAGGAAGACTTGAAGAGCTTGTCCTTGAGCTTCTTGAAAAACGCCATGCGGCCCCCGGTTTGCTTGCCTGTCTGAGTTAAGCCCTCGCCGCGCGGGATGGAAGCCCCTTGCCGATAATCGAGCAGCCATACACCTCACCTTAACCTCGCTCTGCGATCCCCTTCCTATCCCTCATTACTCGGCCTATCCTGCCCGCCATGAAACCCGCCACACTGTTCACCGCCGTCACCCTCGCCCCGCTGCCCCTGCTGGCGGCTGGCGGGTGGTTTGGTGGCATTTGGGTGGTGCTGGCGGCGGTGTATCTTTCGGCCTTTGCCGCGCTGCTTGACCAGATCCTGCGCCTCGCCGGGGCCCCGCGCACCCCCACCACCCCGCCGGGCGATTGGGCCGATCGGCTTTCGGCAGTGCTGGCACTCGCCCATTTTGCCCTGCTGGCGCTGGGGGTTGCCGCGGTTTCAGGCCACACTGGCCTTGCCCCCTGGGAGCGTGTGCTCGCCTTCTTCGCCTTCGGGCTGTTCTTCGGGCAGGTCAGCAATTCCAACGCGCATGAGCTGATCCACCGCGCCTCTCGCCCGCTGCGCACCCTTGGCAAATGGGTCTATATCTCGCTGTTGTTTGGCCATCACACCTCGGCCCACCCCAAGGTGCACCACCGCTACGTTGCCACCCCGATGGACCCGAATTCAGCGCCCCCCGGCATGTCGGTTTACCGCTTTTTCGCGCGCGCCTGGCTTGGCAGCTTTCGCGCCGGGGCGCGCGAAGAGCGGGTGATGCTGGCCCGCGCTCACCGTCCACTATGGCGGCACCCCTATGTGGAATATATCGCGGGCGGGCTCGCGCTGCTTGGCTTCTCTACCCTGCTTGCGGGCTGGCAAGGGCTGCTGGCCCATATCGGGCTGGCCGGATACGCCACGATGCAGCTAATGATGTCGGACTATGTGCAGCACTACGGGCTGCGCCGCGCCCGCCGGGGCGAGGGCTATGAGCCGGTCAGCGACGCCCATAGCTGGAACGCGCCGCATGTGTTCACCTCGCTGATGATGCTGCACGCGCCGCGCCACTCTGACCACCACGCGCACCCCACCACCCGCTACCCGGCGCTTGATATCCCCAGTGGGGCGCCGCTGCTGCCGGGGCCGCTGCCCTCCATGGCCGCTTTGGCGCTGGTGCCGCCACTGTGGTTTCGGGTGATGAACCCGCGCCTGCGCCGCTGGCAAGCCCGCCAGGCCGAGCAAGCGGCCTAGGCCCCTTTTCCCCGCAGCGCTCCTCTGCCATCCTGCCCCCATGCGCAGTCTTGCCCTTCTCCTCCTTACCGCCGCCCCGGCCTTCGCCGAAGGGCCGCTCACGGTTGAACAGTTTTCCGAGCATGTCACCGGGCGCACCATCTGGTTCTCGGAAAATGGCCACCTCGCCGGGGGGGAAGAATACCTGCCCAACAAGCAGGTGCGCTGGGTCAATTCCGCGGGCGAATGCATGACCGGCTATTATGACCAGCTCGATGACATGATCTGCTTTCACTACGATCAAAAGCCAAATGAACCGCAGTGCTGGACCATCTTCATAGAGCCGGAAGGGCTGCGCCACGTGTTCCTGAACGATCCCAACATGGCCGTGCAGCTCGAAATCCCCGATGTGGATGACCCGCTGCTCTGCCTTGGCCCCGAGGTTGGCGTCTGAAAGCGCCTCGCGGGGGCGTGAAAGCCAGCCCCTTTCCCCGCGCCACCGCTTCTGCCAAGTTGCTGCCAAAGCCCACGGCAACGAAAGTCCCCATGCGCATCCTTCCCGCCCTCGCCGCCGCCCTCAGCCTCACCGCACCGCTTCCCGCCGCCGCCGGTGGTCCGATGACCGGGGACGATTTTGATGCCTACACCCGCGACCGCACGGTTTACTTCAACAATCGCGGCAAGGCTTACGGTGTTGAGGAATACCTGCCCGGCAACCGGGTGCGCTGGTCCTTCCTTGATGGCCAGTGCAAAGAGGGCCGCTGGTACGAAGAAGAAAAGTTCATCTGCTTCATCTACGAAGACAGCCCCGGCGAACCCCAATGCTGGACCTTCTGGAACGAACCCGGCGGTTTGCGCGCCCTTTTCGAAGACAATCCAGCCGAAACAGAGCTGTTTGAAGACACCACCGCCAACGAGCCCATGCTCTGCCTTGGTCCAGACGTTGGAGTTTAGGTTTTTAATACTTATATCAACCACTTAGCAGTCAAAGTTAAAGCAACGCTTCAAGCCAAGCCCGATTGCGAAATTTCTTCGGAATTTCAGCGCCTTATCGTGTAAACCTCACCCAAGCCTCAATCACCGCTCCCAACCCGCGCATTGCCGCTAACGGGGCGCGCGCATTGCTATGAGGCTCACGAGCAGCGATTGCAGCACCAGCCCAATCATCAGCCCGTTGAGGCCGTGCCAGATCCAGTGGGTGCCGGTTGGGTAAATCTCGCAGAGCATCAAATCCAGCGTGCGGGCCACGAGGCTGGCGCTGAAAACCAGCGCCGACGCCAGCATCCACCGCCGCGCCGCAAAGCCGCGCCAGTAGCCCACCAGCGCGAAGGCCCAAAGCGCCACCAGCGCCGGGGCGTATTGCTCCGAGCCGTTCAGCGGTGAGGGGGCCGCCGCGCCGGGATCAGAGGCCAGCGGCCCGGAAAACAGCCAAAACAGCCCGCCCATCACCGCCGCCGCAATGCCCACCACCCGCAGCGTGTGGCCCCATCGGCTGCCCCCCAGCTTGTGGATCGACAGCACCACGATATAGGCGACGAAGCTCCAGATCGGGATCACATCGGCCAGTTCGGCCCAGTGGGTTGCGAAGGTGTGAAACAGGAACGAGCCAATCCCGATCAGCCCCGCCATGAGGATGGCGATGACAATCTCGGGCGAAAGCAGCTTCTCGCGCCGCGCCACCACCCAGCCCCAGACCGCCGCCGCGATGAAGGAGGCGTTTGAAAGCGCGTTCCAAGGCTCCGCCCAAAAGGCCTCGCCCACCCGCTCGCAGTAAATATCTATCGGGGTCCACCAATCCATCCGGCAAGCCTACCCGCCGCGCCGCGCCTGTCCAGAGGGTTAGCCCAGCGTGCCGCACGGTTAAATATGATACGGGTAGCTCATGTGCGCCAATCGCGTATGCATGGTTTGTGCATCACTTGTGCATGGGTTGTGGCCCCCCCAAAAATCACGGTTAACGGCGGCTTTTGCGCCACCCCTTGCCGCACCGCACGCTCAGTCGCAGGGCCGCTTTGGGGAAAGGCTTTTTGGCCCCTCATAAGGCCCCAGATCCCGGCTCTCGATGCGGCCCTCCACAAGGGTGGAGGCCACCACGCGGGACCAGTCGCCATTGGCGGTCACCATCTCGGGTTTGCCGCCACAGGTCCGCAGCCCACCAGCGATGAAATCCCAGCCGATCATATGGGTGGTCAGCCCGGATTTACTTGCAACTTCAACAAGATCATCCCCGTCGTGCCGCCATATCCTGAGCGTTTTGGCAAGGTGGGGGCGGTCGATATAAGCGATCTCGATCTGCCCGTCGCCATCAAGGTCCGCCGCTCCCAGCGGGGCCAGCCAGCGATGCGCGGTGCCGATGAAGGGCGTGGCGCCCCAATAGGCCGGTTTGCCATCTGTCAGCGCCAGCACCATAAGCCGCGCCCCAAGGCGCATGTGGCTTTGCACAACCACCACCTCTGGCTTGCCGTCGCCGGTGGTGTCCCACAGCCGTGCGACAACATCTTCCCAAAGCAGGTTCTCATCAGAATCAAAGGCATAGGTGAGTTTTGAGCTGCCGGTAAACAGCCCCGTTCCATCGCCCGTGCTGCGCCCGACGGTGATGTTGAGCACATCCCACTCACCGCCATCGCCAAGGATGCCATGGCCGTATTTATCGGTCGGCTCCGCAAGCTCGGCCCCGATGATGTCCTGCGCTGCGGCGGGCCCTCCATGCAATAGCGCCAAAAGGGCCAGCGCACGCATCGTTATATCTGCTTTTCCGGGATCTGGACGATAAGACCATCCAGAGCATCCGTCACCTTGATCTGGCAGGTCAGCCGCGAGCGCTCTGGATCAGGCTCATAGGCAAAGTCGAGCATATCCTCTTCCATCGCCTCCTTGCCGGGGACCTTATCAACCCACTCGGGGGCAACATACACATGGCAGGTGGAGCAGGCGCAGGCCCCGCCGCAATCGGCATCAATACCGGGCACGCCATTGTCACGCGCGCCTTCCATCACGGTCATGCCGTTGGCAACCTCCAGCTCGTGTTTGGTGCCGTTGTGCTCAATGTAGGTGATTTTTGCCATGCTGGCCTCCGTTTGCCTTTGCGCGGTGACATACTGGATGCGGGCCGGTTTTGCCAGTGCGGCTGTGGCTTGCCGGGCGTGGGTGCGCGTTCTATATATGTTCTCATGTCCGGCCTGCCCCCTGCCCCCCATGCGCCCTCCCCTCTGGCCCGCCCGCCCTCCTGGCCGCGCCCGCCCTCTGCCCTGCCCCATGCCTGGCTGTCGCGCCCGCCTGCCGGGGCGCGGATCACGGTGGCCGGGCTGGTGACGGTGCGCCAGCGTCCCGGCACCGCCAAGGGGGTGATCTTTGTGACGCTGGAGGATGAAACCGGCGTGTGCAACGTGGTCATCTGGAGCACGATCTACGAGCGCTTCCGCCGTGCGGTGATCTCCGGGCGGATGCTGCGCGTGACCGGGCGGGTGCAGCGCGATCAGGAGGTGGTGCATGTGGTCGCCGAGCAGGTTGAGGACATCTCGCATATGCTTGATACCCTGCTCACCCTGCCCGATCCGCCCGATCACCGCCCTGTTGCAAAAGAGGCGCAAGCGGCGGGCAAGCGCCCATAGGCTTGGCCGAGCAGGCTTTGAGCGCAGCCGCCGCCGCGCTAAAGTGCGGCCAAACGGCCCCGCAAAGAGAGCCTTGAAAGCAGTGACCCCCTTGATGAACCTGCCCTTTTCGGATGCCCGCCTTCCGGCTGTCCTTGTGCTGTGCGCAGGGCTGTTGGGCTGCGTGCCACAAGCGCCAGAGGTGCGCCGCACCGCTGAGCCGGGCCTGATCCCCACCCTTGAGGCTACCCCCGCCGATGCCCCCCCCGGCAGCTGCTGGGGCAAGCAGCAGGTTGCCCCGCCGCAAACCGCCACCGTCACCGAAACCGTGCTTGTGCAGCCCGCGCAGCTTACCTCCACCGGAGAGGTTCTGACCCCGCCGATCTACCGCCGCGAGCCGCGCCAACAGGTGGTGAAACCGGCCCGCTATATGTGGTTTGAAACCCCCTGCGCCGAGGCGATGACGCCCGAATTCATTGCCACCGTGCAACGTGCCCTGCAAGCCCGCATGCTTTATTCCGGCCCGATCAGCGGCGAGATGAACCAGCGCACCCGCAGCGCCATCCGCCGCTTCCAGGAACCGCAGGGCCTTGCCTCGGGGGTGCTGTCGCTCATGGCGGCCCGCCAGCTTGGCCTCGCCCCGGCGCTGGCACCAAAAGGCTGAAACAGCCCGCAATTTGCCCGCCTCTCCCCCGGCGCGGCAAAAATCGTCCGGTGCAAACCTTGCGCACCTGCCCCCCCTCTGCCTATCTCCACCCTAGGCCAGAAAAGGAGCAGCCCCCCATGTCTCACCCCGTCTTCGACGCCAGCGCCCCCTCCGGCGGCAAAAACCTTGGCGACCTTCCCGAGTGGGACCTGAGCGATCTTTACGCGAGCGAAGACGCCCCTGAGCTAAAGCGCGATCTGGAATGGCTGGCCAAGGAATGCCCCGCTTTTGCGGCCGATTATGAGGGCAAGCTGGCCGGCCTCACCGCCGCCGAGGTGCTCACCCTGATCCACCGCTACGAAAAGATCGACATGATCGCCGGGCGCATCATGTCCTTTGCTGGCCTGCGCTATTACCAGATCACCACCGACCCGGGCCGCGCGCAGTTCATGGGGAACATGCAGCAGCAGATCACCGATATCATGGCCCCGCTGGTGTTTTTCACGCTTGAGATCAACCGGATCGACGAGGCCACCGTTGATGGCTGGTTCGAGGCCAATGCCGAGCTTGCCCGCTATAAACCGATCTTTGAGCGGATGCGCGCGATGAAGCCCTACCAGCTCTCCGACGAGCTGGAAAAATTCCTGCACGATCAATCCACTGTCGGCGCCGCCGCGTGGAACCGCCTGTTTGATGAAACCGTTGCAGCGCTTGAGTTCGAGGTTGATGGCGAGACCCTCAACATGGAGAGCGTCGCCAACCTGCTCTCCGACAAAACCCGCGAAATCCGCGAAAAAGCCGCCCGTGAAATCGCCCGCGTTCTGGGCGACAACCTGCGCATCTTCTCGCGTGTTCACAACACGCTGGCCAAGGAAAAGGCGATCGAGGACAAGTGGCGCAAAATGCCCACCCCGCAAACCGGCCGCCACCTCTCCAACCATGTGGAGCCAGAGGTTGTGGAAGCGCTGCGCAACGCCGTGGTTGCCGCCTACCCGCGCCTCTCGCACCGCTACTACGAGCTAAAGCGCGGCTGGCTTGGTCTTGATAAAATGCAGGTCTGGGACCGTAACGCCCCCCTGCCGATGGAAAGCGACAAAACCGTTGGCTGGGACGAGGCCAAATCAACCGTGCTCGACGCCTACGCAGGCTTCGCCCCCGAAATGGCCGAGATCGCCGAACCCTTCTTCACCAAGGGCTGGATTGATGCCGCCGTGAAGCCCGGCAAAGCCCCCGGTGCCTTCGCGCACCCCACCGTTTCAGACGTGCATCCCTATGTCATGCTGAACTATATGGGCAAACCGCGCGATGTGATGACCCTGGCGCATGAGCTGGGCCATGGTGTGCACCAGGTGCTGGCCGCAAAACAGGGTGAGCTGCTCTCTTCCACTCCCCTTACCCTTGCCGAAACGGCCTCGGTGTTTGGAGAAATGCTCACCTTCCGCAAGCTCCTCGCCGGGGCCAAAAATGACGCCGAGCGCAAGGTGATGCTGGCGGGCAAGGTCGAAGACATGATCAACACGGTGGTCCGCCAGATCGCCTTTTATGACTTTGAGTGCAAGCTGCACGCCGCCCGCGCCGAAGGCGAGCTGACCCCCGACCAGATCAACGAAATCTGGATGTCGGTGCAGGGTGAAAGCCTTGGCCCGGCGTTTGAATTCATGGACGGGTATGAAACCTTCTGGGCCTACATCCCCCACTTCGTCCACTCGCCCTTCTACGTTTACGCCTACGCCTTTGGCGACGGCCTCGTAAACGCGCTCTACGCCGCTTACGAGGAGGGGGACGATGACTTCCAGACCAAGTATTTCGACATGCTGAAAGCCGGCGGCTCCAAGCACCACAAAGAGCTTCTCGCCCCCTTCGGCCTTGATGCCTCTGATCCCGCCTTCTGGGACAAGGGCCTCAGCATGATCGAAGGTTTCATCGACGAGCTGGAGGCGATGGAGGGCTGATCCGCCCCTACTCCACAGAAAGTTCAGTCTCAATCAACCCCGTCACCGCTCGGCAGTTCTCCGGGTCGGTGGCGGAAGAGATGATCCGCAGAAAGCACAGCTCTGCCGTAAAGTGCGCGGTCAACCGCCCGTAATTCCCCCAGACCTCCAGCGCATTGATCTCCACGGTCGGCGCAGTACCCGCCCCCCGGCTTGTCCAGAATGGTCCGCCCATCCCGTCGGGCATATGCATCACATCAACCGACAGCGGCACAGCCCCCGGCGCATAGCGACCCAGATAGCGTACCTCAACGCTGAAAACGTCGCGCGTTGTGAAGCGTGGCTCGGGGTGGCCCTGAACGTGCAATTCGCTCAACCGCGCCCCCTGCGCAAAGCTCGCGGTGGCAACCCTCCGGCCCCCCTGCTGCATGGTCACCGTGTGCCATGTCGTTGAGGCACCGTTGAGATAGGCGGTGATGCGGCCCAATTCTTCGGCCCGGACGGCCCCCGGCACTGCGATCAAGGCGACGGCCAGAATGGTGCGGCTGATGGGCGGCATCTCGTCCCCGTTCTTCGGTCCTTGCATAATGCCTCTCCCATGGGCGAGGGTCAAAGCCGAACGGAC
>NZ_JARGND010000062.1 GCF_029212645.1 Vannielia sp.
GGCAGGTAGCCGACCTTGGCCCCTTCGGCGGCCCAGGCCTCGCCAGAAAAATCCGTGTCGAGCCCGGCCATGATTTTCATCAGGGTCGACTTGCCCGAACCGTTCACGCCGACAACGCCGATCTTCACGCCGGGCAGGAAGCTCAGGCGGACGTTCTCGAAGCATTTCTTGCCGCCGGGATAGGTTTTTGAGACGCCATCCATGTGATAGACGTATTGATAAGCAGCCATGGTATCCTCCGAAGGTCGTGTTGCCCCTCATCTAGGCGAGGCGGGCGGAAAGGGCAATCAGGGCGACGCGCAGGAAAGCGGATCGCGCTATTGGGAATGCCCGCGATAAGCCGCGCGCGTGCCGCCGGTTCCTAAAGCGCCTTTTCAAAGAAGTGATCCGGGTAAGGATCGTTATTGAAGCGCGGGATCTCATGCCAGCCGCTATTGCGATAAAGCGCAACGGCCTCGGGCAGCGCAGAGTTGGTATCAAGCCGCAGGGTGTTCATGCTGAGGGCGCGTGCCGCGCTCTCAACCGCGCCCATCAGCCGCTTGGCCAGCCCAAGGCCACGGGCCGAGGGCGCGATCCACATGCGCTTGATCTCGCCCACCGTGCCACCATTGCCCTTGAGCCCAACACAGCCAAGCGGCAGCCCATCAGACCATGCCAGCAGAAACGTGCCACAAGGAGCGCGCATCGAGGCGGCATCAGGATCGGCAGACAGGGTCACATCGAAGCCCTGATCAAAGCGGCGGGCAAGTTCGCTGTAATATTCTGTGAGGCAATAGAGACTGGCCTCATCGCGCGGATCGGCTTGGGAAATTTCGATGCGGTTGCGCCCAAGCGCAGATGCGATGAGGTCCATCGCGTCGAGCAGGGATTGCGGGCGCGGATGCCCCCCAAGCAGCCGTGCCGCGTGACCGTCTGAAAGGCTTTCATAGGCGGCAAATTCGCCCTGTCCCTTGGCGGTGAGCCGCGCCAGCCGTTTGCGGCCGTCATCGGGGTGGGGCGCGGTGAGCACCAGCCCTTCCTCCTCAAGCGTGCGCAGGATGCGGCTCAGCAAGCCACTGTCCAGTTGGAGAAAGTCGCGCACCTCGCCCAGCTCACGCCCGGCGCTGCCCGATTGGCCGATTGCATTGAGCACCCGCGCCACGCCAAGCGGGCGGCCACGGCCAAGGAAACTATCGTCGAGGGCCCCCACTTCGGTGGTGACGGCGCGGTTAAATCGGCGGATGCGGGCGATATCGGTCAACATGGTGCCTGACTATGGTCAGCTATCTGTCGCCGTCAAGGGGGCAGCGCGGGCATTGAACCCAAGCCAGCATTTGGCTACCTCGGTGACGCCAAGGGAAGGAGCCGTGATGCGCGCCAATCTGCCATATGCCCGCGCCGGCCAAACCATTGGCCTGCTGGGCGGGTCTTTTGACCCGGCGCATGAGGGCCATGCCCATGTGACCCGTGAGGCGCTCAAGCGGTTTGGCCTTGATCGCGTATGGTGGCTGGTAAGCCCCGGCAATCCGCTCAAAGCCCATGGCCCGGCCCCTCTGGAAGACCGGCTTCGGCACGCGCGGGCCTTGATACGCCACCCGCGCGTGGTGGTCACGGATATCGAGGCGCGGCTTGGCACGCGCTACACCGCGGAAACCCTTCGTGCGCTGCAAATGCGCTACCCCGGCGTGCGTTTCACCTGGTTGATGGGGGCCGATAATCTGGCGCAATTTCACCAGTGGGACAAATGGCGCGAGATCATGCAGCGGGTGCCGATCGGGGTGATCGCCCGCCCCGGTGACAGGCTTTCTGCGCGGATGTCGAAGGCGGCAGCAAGCTTTGCCGACGCCAAGCTGCCTGCGCGCGCGTCTCACCGCCTTCCCTTTGCAACGCCCCCCGCTTGGTGTTTCATCAACATTCCCATGCGCAATATTTCTTCGAGCGCGATTCGCGCGGCCCGCAAGGCGAAGTCGTGATCCGATGCCGTCTTGAGGCCCGCCGCAGCTTTTGATTTGGTGCTATTATGACTGTGCCCCTTCTTTCCCGACGCCTGGTGCTCGCTGGCCTTCTGGCTGGAACCGCCGAAATCGCCTGGGCCAACCCGCCCGCAACCTCGCTGCGCCCGATGCGCAAACCGGGCGGCACCCGTGGTCCGGTGCGGCGTGCCAATGCCTATGAAGCGCTGATCGAGGCCGCACAGCTTGGCGGCAAGGTGGGCTTTGTGGTGGCCGATGCCAAAACCGGCAAGGTGCTGGAGGCGCACAATCCGCTATTGCCGATGCCGCCCGCTTCGGTGGCCAAGGCGATCACCTCGCTCTACGCATTAGAGCGGCTCGGCGGCGGGCACCGCTTTACCACCAGCGTTGTGGCAACGGGGCCGGTTGTTGGCAATACGGTGAAGGGTGATATCGTGCTGGTGGGCACAGGTGATCCATCGCTCACGACCGATGGTCTGGCCGATCTGGCTTCGGGGCTGAGAAAGGCCGGCATTGCCGCTGTCACTGGCAAGCTCAGGGTCTATGACGGCGCTCTGCCCGGTATCCGCACGATTGATCCGGGCCAGCCTGATCATGTGGGGTACTCGCCCGGGATTTCCGGGATGAACCTCAATTACAACCGCGTGCATTTTGAGTGGACCCGTGCGGGCGGTGGGTACAGCGTGGCGATGGATGCGCGGACCGAGCGCTACAGCCCGCCTGTTCGCTCAGCCAGCATGGAGGTCGTGAACCGCGATGTGCCGGTTTATACCTATAAGCTTCAGGGCGGGGTAGATCGCTGGACCGTTTCACGCAAGGCCCTTGGCAAGGGCGGCAGCCGCTGGCTTCCGGTGCGCAATCCGGGTGCCTACGCGGGCGAGGTGTTCCAATCTCTGGTGCGCTCGAATGGTGTGAAGGTCGGGCTGGGCGATCCTGCACGGCGCATCCCCAAGGGCAAGGTGCTGGCGCAGGTTCAGTCCGAAGACCTGCGCAGCCTTCTGCGCGATATGATGAAATGGTCCACCAATCTCACCGCTGAAGTGGTGGGCATGACGGCGTCGGCCAAAGGCGGCAAGCGACCCCGCAACCTCAAGGATTCAGCCGGCGAAATGGCGCGTTGGCTGTCGTCGCGCAGCGGGGCGCGCAAGGCCCGCTTTGTTGATCATTCGGGGCTGGGCGACAGCTCGCACATCTCCACCCGTGAAATGGTGGCCGCTCTAACCGGGCTTGCGCCCAAACTGGGCCTGCGCCCGTTGCTAAAGCCAATCCCGATGCGCGATGTGAAGGGGCGGGTGATCAAGGGGCATCCGCTCAGGATCCACGCCAAAACCGGCACGCTCAACTTTGTTTCGGCGCTTGCTGGCTATGTCACCGCGCCTGATGGCACCGATCTGGCGTTTGCGATTTTCACGGCAGATGAAAGCCGCCGCAAAAGGCTCTCAAAGGCCGAGCGTGAAAGGCCGCCGGGCGGGAGCGCGTGGAACAAACGGGCCAAGAACCTCCAAATGCGCCTGATCGAGCGTTGGACGACCCTCTATAGCGGCTGACAGCGGCGACGTTAATTAATCCCAAACCCTCTGACCTTAGCTTCCCTCCTCGTGGTGCTCGGTCGGGCACTGCCTGATTCTTGCAAGCACCGGGGGATGCATGACCGATACCGAGCCAAACACGAAACGCCCACGCAGCGGTGAGGCCCCCTTTGATTTTGAAGAGGTGTTTTTCTCCCGCACCGATGAGCGCGGCGTGATCCAATCTGGCAACAAGGTGTTTCAGCGCGTGACTGATCATTCTTGGGAAAAGCTGCTTGGTGCCTCGCAAAATCTGACCCGCCACCCCGATATGCCCAAGGGGTTCTTCCACCTGTTCCGGGAGAGATTGAAGAATGGCCGCATGGCCTCGGGCTATGTCAAAAACCTTGCCGCAGATGGGCTTCATTACTGGGTTTTCGCCCTCTCATCGCCCTTGCCCTCCGGCGGGTTTATCTCGGTTCAGGTCAAGCCAACCTCATATAACTTTGCGAACGTTCAGGCTGAGTATGCCATCGTGCGCAAACGTGAGCAGGAGGAAGACCTTTCTGGCGAAGAGAGCGGCGCCATTTTTGTTGAGCGGCTCAAGGAATTGGGGTTCGCCGATTTTGAGCACTTCATGGCCTCCAGCCTTGCGCAAGAGCTCTCCGCTCGGGACGAAAAGCTCGGGCGCGGGCGCAACCTGCAGGGTGAGCAGTTTTCGGCCATTTCGAAAGCGGTTCGCGATGCGATCACGCACACCAACGCCCTTTGTGAAACCTTCCGCGCCATTGAAGCGGTGCCGCATAACATGCGCATTCTGGCCTCGCGCCTGGAGGCCTCGGGCGGCCCGATTGCGGCGATTTCTTCGAACTATGGGTCTATGTCTCGCGAAATTTCCGACTGGGTGAACCATTTTGTCATCTCCGACGACAGCGCCTTTGCCAACCTGCGCCGCTCAGTGAGCCGAAGCCGTATGCTATCGGCCATGGTCAGGCTGCTGGAGGAGGCAAGGCAGCAATTTGAAAACGAGTCAGATGACCCGGACAACCCCATCAACCGCCACGACGAAGAAGCCCTTTTGAAGGAAGTGTCACGGGACTACCGGGACTCGGCGGATAGATACCTAGGCATGGTCGAAAAAGAAGCGGTGGTCTTTGGTCGGGCCGTTGGCGAAATGAAGCGGATGATCGCCGGGCTCTCTACCACACGGATGATGTGCAAAATCGAAAGTGCGCGCCTGCCAGAAAAGAACGAGAGCCTGATGGCGATCATTGGCCAGCTCGACAAGTTCCAGGCAGAGCTGGAAAACCGGCTCGAAAAAATTGGCGAAATAACAGCAACCGTCCTTTCTGCGTCGCGAGGGCTTGGAATGGGCCACGCTGTGAAAGACCGGCAGATCAAATATCAAACCCGAAAAGTTGCCTGAAGGGAGCGTCGCTTCATGTTTCACACCACCGACGAGTTGAGCTTTGGCGAAGCCCCGTTTCACTATGGCGAGCTGTTCTTTTCGCGCACCGATGAGCGAGGAATCATCCAGGCGGGAAACGAGGTATTCCAGCGCCTGTCGTCTTATCCCTGGTCACAGCTCATCGGCGCGCATCATGAGATGGTGCGCCACCCGGATATGCCCAAGGGCTTTTTCCATATCTTCTGGGAGAGGCTTCGAGCGGGTGAAAGTGTGTCAGGCTATATGAAGAACGTAGCCCAGGATGGGTCGCACTATTGGGTTTATGCCATAATTCAGCCCGTTGAGGGGGGCTACCTTTCGGTTCGGATCAAGCCCGGATCGCAGTTATTTAAGGCGGTCGCCGCCACCTATGCCGCGCTCCATGAGGTTGAGGAGACGGAGGAACTTTCCGATGAAGAGAGTGCTGTGCGGCTGCTCCAGCGGCTCCAGAAAATGGGCTATGGGAATTACGATACCTTCATGGCCGAAAGCCTCGCGGCAGAACTCGCGGCGACTGACACGGCGTTGAAAAGGGCGGTTGGAGAGCGCGGCCAGCACTTTGCCCGGCTGTACCAAGCGGTAAACGAAGCAAAGGAACACACCCTGGCGCTTTGCGAAACCTTCAGTGCCATCGAGGGCATTCCGCACAACATGCGCATCCTCGCCTCACGTCTTGAGGCTTCCGGCGGTCCGATCGCGGCGATTTCGGCCAACTATGGCTCTATCAGCCAGGAAATCTCGGATTGGGCAAGTGGTTATGTGCAGGGCGCGGATAGCATATTCGGCAGGTTAGATCACAGTATGCGCAACTGCGGTTACCTCAGCGGCGTGGCCAGGGTGATGGATGAAGTTTGTGTGCAATTCGATGGCGAGGCCGATGATCCGGATTGCCCTGTCAACCGGAGCGATGAAAAACAGCACCTAACGGCCACCGCGACAATCTGCCGAGATAAAGCCGAGGAGCAGTTGGGCATACTCGAAAAGACCGCGACCAGATTTTCCAACGGCGTGATGGCGATGAAACGGTTGATCGCTGGCCTCTCCACCACACGGATGATGTGCAAGATCGAAAGCGCCAGCCTGCCGCAGAAAAACGAAAGCCTGACAGCCATCATCAACCAGCTCGACAGTTTTCAAATCCAGATGGAGGAGCATCTGGACCAGCTTGCCATGCTCACGGCTGCATTCCTAACCTCGGTGCGCGCCCTGCACGCGACCCGCAGAAAGCCGTTAAAATTAAAAATGGCAGCCGGTTGAGCGGTTTTAGAGGGTCATGTGCCGCGCGCGCGCGCCGCGCTCGATCGCGGCTCCATGAAGCCTGTCGATGTTAAGCTCGTAGCGCATTTCCTGGAGAAAAACCAATTCAGATTCGCGCAGCATCCCGTCAGCCGCCGCAACATCGCAGCCAAGGGCATAGGCGGTCTCGTAAAGCTTTTCCGGAAGGGCCTCGCGGACCAAACCGAAAAGCGCATCAAGGCCATCTTCGGTTTCGAAAAGATCAAGAACCATTTCCGAGACCGGGCGAATGCGGTCCTGATCATAATCGGCAAACACCGGAAGGTGATTGACGATGCGCTCAATCGTGAGCAGTTCGGTGGTGCGGATTGCCTCATCAGACGCCGAAACGGCGATCATCACGGCCACGAGGGCGTCAGTGGGGGTCATCGAGGGGGTTGCTTCGGTCACTGGGGGCCTCTCAGGCTGGGAAAACCATGCGTCTGCCGTTGCTTTTATTGACCTCGCCCCAGCGCCGCAATAGGGAGCAGAGCAGAGGGGCGCACAGGGTGCCCTGCAAATGAGAGCACGAGATATGTCCGAACTTCGGGAAGCCGCAATGGAGAGCAAGGCCTGGCCATTCCAAGAGGCGCGAGCGGTGCTCAAACGGATCCAAGCGGCGGGTTCGAAAAAAGACCACGTGCTGTTTGAAACCGGGTATGGCCCCTCGGGCCTGCCGCATATCGGCACCTTCGGCGAGGTTTTGCGCACAACAATGATCCGCCGCGCCTTCGAAGTGATCTCCGATATCCCGACCCGGATGATCTGCTTTTCTGATGATATGGACGGCATGCGCAAAGTGCCCGGCAATGTTCCCGATCAGGACATGTTGCAGGAACATTTGCAAAAGCCGCTCACCTCCGTGCCCGATCCCTTCGGCACCCATGAAAGCTTCGGTCACCACAACAACGCCATGCTGCGCCGGTTTCTCGATACCTTCGGGTTTGATTATGAGTTCATCTCCGCAACCGAGTTTTACGCCTCTGGCCAGTTTGACGAGGTGCTCAAGCGTGCCGTCGAGCGCTATGATGATGTGATGAAGGTGATGTTGAAAAGCCTGCGCGAAGAGCGCCGCCAATCCTATTCCATCTTCCTGCCAATTCACCCCGAAACGGGCCGTGTGCTTTATGTGCCAATGAAAGAGGTGAACGCCAAAGACCACAGCATCACCTTTGATGATGAAGAAGGTCGCGAGTGGACGCTGCCCGTGACCGGCGGCAATGTGAAGCTGCAATGGAAGCCGGATTTCGGGGCGCGCTGGGCCGCGCTTGGCGTTGATTTCGAGATGTATGGCAAGGACCACTCCACCAACACGCCGATCTATGACCGCATCTGTGAAATCCTCGGCGGCAAGAAGCCTGAGCATTTCACCTATGAGCTTTTCCTGGATGACAAGGGCCAGAAAATCTCGAAATCCTCGGGCAATGGTATCTCGATCGATGAATGGCTGACCTATGCCAGCACCGAGAGCCTGAGCTATTTCATGTTCCAGAAACCGAAAACGGCGAAGCGGCTGTTCTTTGATGTGATCCCGCGCGCGATGGATGAGTACCACCAACAGTTGCGCGCCTATGAGGGTCAGGACGCTACGCAGCGGTTGGCCAACCCTGTCTATCACATCCACAATGGCGATGTGCCGGTCTCGAAGATGGTTGTGCCCTTCTCGATGCTGCTCAATCTCGCGTCTGTTTCCGGGGCACGCGACAAGGAAACGCTTTGGGGGTTCATTGGGAAATACGCCCCCGACGCCGCGCCAGACAGCCATCCTGACCTAGACGCCGCTGCGGGCTACGCGGTGAAATACTACGAGGATTTCGTTGCCCCCAACAAAACCTACCGCGCCCCAACCGAGCCAGAGCGCGAGGCGCTCGAAGAGCTTAGGGACAAGCTCGCCGCATGGGATGGCGGGCAAGACGCCGAAGGGCTGCAAGGGATTGTTTATGATGTTGGCCGCGAGCGATTTGACCCGATGCGCGACTGGTTCAAGGCGCTCTATCAGGTGCTGCTCGGGGCCGATCAGGGGCCGCGTTTTGGCGGGTTCATCGCGCTATATGGGGTGGATGAAACCATTGCCCTCATCGAAAAGGGCCTTGCCGGCGAGCTGGGCTGAGTTGCAATAACCGCACCGCAGGCCACACTTCCCAAATCCAGGGGAGGTGTGTTCATGCACGCGATTATAGGTGTTCTGGCTCTGGCCCGGCACAGCGGCGCGGACGCAAGATGCCAACAGGGTGCCAAAAGGTATTGGCGCGCAGCTTGAGGCGTTTCAGGCCGGTGGCCTAACCTCGGCCCCCGATTCCTCCGCATGACCCCCACCGCACGTTAGGGTTACCGAGGCTTTAACCTTTCCCCTTAAAACCATCTGTGCACCCGAGGCGGATCACCCGCCCCGGACCGGATTTTTCCGAACGAACGACCATGAAAATCGAGCCGCTCCGCCTGCCCAAACGGCAGGCGATGGGCCGCGGCTGTATGCGCAATAGCAAAGGGGTTTTGCGATGAACAAGGCAATCACCGATGGGATCGTCTTCATGCCGCCGCCATTTTCGGCGGGGCTTGATGTGTGGTCGAAGGAGGAGGGCACACCCGGCAGTGCCACCTATGATGGCGATCCTTTGGCGGTCCTTGTCCCTTCGGATGCCGATTTTGGTGGCTGCCTTGAGGTGATCAAGAGCACGAGCAACCAGAAAATCCGCTCGATGGGCGAAACGCCAATTCTGCCCGGTTGCTATCTGCGTGTGACAGCGCGGGTAAAAGCCGTTGGCGGCAACCTTCCCGGCGTGCGGATTTCGGCCTGGGCCGGTGGCTCTGGCGGCTCTCATGTGACCGGCCTTACCGAGACCGGCCCGGCAACCACGCTCACCGCCTATGGCGATGTGGTTGAGGTGTCCGCGATCATCGGCACGGGCGCGCGCACTGGCGTTGATCTGCCGTGGAATACCGATGTGATCTACGCCCATGTTGGCCTTGATCTGACCGGCCCGAACGGCGGCACCGTGCGGATTGACGATCTGATCGTTGAAGATGTCACCTCTGCTTTCCTGCGCGACATGATGGATTGGGTGGATGTGCGCGATTACGGCGCGGTGGGCGATGGCACCACCGATGACACCGCCGCCTTCAACGATGCCGACAATGCTGCCAATGGCCGCGCCGTTCTGGTCCCGGCGGGCACTTATTATATCGGCAACACCATCACCATGGACAACCCGGTGCGCTTTGTCGGCTCGCTGGTGATGCCGACCGACAAGCGGCTGACATTGAAGAAAAACTTCGATCTCCCAAGCTATATCGACGCCTTCGGAGATGAGCGAATTGCCTTTGAAAAGGCCGTGCAATCCCTGTTCAACTACAATGACCACGACAGCCTTGATATGGGGGGCCGCAAGGTAGACCTGACCGAGCCTGTCGATGTGCACGCCGCAGTTGATAACCTTGATAGCTTCCTCGTGCGCCGCGTCATCCGCAACGGCCAGCTTCAGGCGTCAACCAGCACGGATTGGGACCCAACGGTCGCAACATCGCAGGCCACCTACAGCGCGACAGACTCCAAGGTGCTGACCGGCGTGTCAAATGTCGCCAATATCGAGGTTGGCTCGCTGGTTGAAGGCACCGGGGTTGGCCGCGAGGTTTACGTGAAGGCCAAGAATATTGGCTCGCAAACCCTCACGCTCAACAAGGCGCTTTATGATGCGGAAGGCACGCAGAATTACACCTTTACGCGCTTCAAATACCTGCTCGATTTCTCCGGTTTCGACAACATGGACAAGATCGTGCTGTCGGATATGGAATTCCAGTGCTCCAGCCGCGCAAACGGGATCATGCTGCCCAAGGACGGGCTCAACTTTCACATCCGCGATTGCTTCATCACCTCGCCGCAGAACCGTGGCATCACCTCGATCGGCGGGGCCTGTCAGGGGATGATGCTGGACCGGTGCCAGTTCCTTTCGGCCGAGCAAAGCGAACTGGTGCAAAACCGCATCTCGATCGCGGTCAACATCAATTCCAATGATGCCAAGATCCGCGATTGCCGCGCCGTGCGGTTCAAGCACTGGCTGGTGCTTGGCGGATCGAATTACATCATCTCTGGCAACCATTGGTTCCAGGGCGATGGCGTCAACCAAGGCGTGCGCTCGGCGGGGATCGTTTTTACCTCCACCAACGTGTCCACGACGATCACCTCGAACTACGTCGATAACAACTTTATCGAGTGGACCAACGAGCACGATGCAACGCCTGATTACACCAATGGGTATTCCTTCGGGGCGATGACGGTGGAAGATAATATCTTCTTCGCCACCCACCCCGCATCGTGGTTCAACTTCTTCGTGGTAAAGCCATTCGGCTCGGGCCACTTCCTGCACGGCCTCAATATCACCCAGAACGTCTTCAAATCCATCGGCGGCGGGATTGACCGGGTGGAACAGGTGGACGAGAGCTTTGCCGGGCTGGATTACGGGCGCTTCCGCAACGTTTCGTTCCACTCCAACACCTTTAACGGGGTGAACCAAATGGCCGTCAGCCCGGTGATGCTCCAGTTTGATCAAAACACCGCCGCCTCAACCTGGACACTCAACTTTGGGGACTACATGCCCTTCGGTGGCCGGGTGCGGAACGTCGAGAGCGTTGTCACCGAGAACGCCATCACCAAATCCGGCGGCGGCGCGCTTTGGTCAATGCCCTATGTGCGCGTCGAGCGCGGCACCAATAGCCAGGAGGTGGATCTCACCTGGGAGCAAGCCTGCTCTGGCCGTGTTCAGGTGATCGGGCGGGTTGATAACCCGAACTGATCACCCTGATCACCCCAAAACTTGCCTGAACGGCCCCGTGGTGAACGCTGCGGGGCCGTTTTTTCATAGGCCCAGATCGGCGGGCGTTAGGCGGAACGCCTGGCCAAAGCCCCCGTTCAGAAAGGCTGAAACCGGTGTCAGCCTGACGAAACCGAAATCCATGAAATCAACGTAGAGCTTGGCCTTGGGGTGTTGCTTTAACCAATGCTCCCGCATGGCGCTGTGCTCGGGTGCCCCGCGTGAAACAAACGCCGCCTCGCACTGCACCGTCAGGCGCGGGTGTGTCAGCGGATCGCCCTTCGGCCCCGGTTCCCCCAGCAAAAGCGAGCAGGCGGAATGCGCCTTCATCGCTGCCGTGTGGCCCGAGAGCGACGACACCAGCGTCACCGGCGCGCCGGCCTCATCAGTGCCCACGGCAATGCGCGTGACCATGGGCGCTCCGCTTTGCGGGGCGAGCACCCCCAGCGCGCCAAAACGGGCCTCGGCGATCAAGCGCCGGGCAAGGGCGCGGGCTTCGTTATCGGTGGGGCGGGTCGAATCGGCTTGTTTTGTCATGATCTAGGTCAATGCACCTTCTGGTGAGTGGCTTTAGGCTTACTGCAAATGAAGCAAGGGAGAAAAGCGCATGTACAAGAACATTCTCGTTCCAATCATCTTTGATGAAAGCCGCAACTCTGAAGAAGCGCTCAAGATCGCCGAGCGGGTTCTTGAGGAGGGCGGCAAGATCACCGCGCTCCACGTTATCGAGGAGGTGCCAAGCTACGCGGCGACCTACATTGATGAAAGCCGAATTCGGCAGGCCCGCACCGAGGTAGAGGCCGCCTTGGCCACCAAGTTGGGGGACCACAAGAACATCTCCTCCCGCGTGGTAACGGGCCACCCCGGTCGCACCATCCTTGAGGTGGCCGAGGATATGGGGGCCGATCTCATCGTGATCGCCTCGCACCGCCCCGGCTTGCAAGACTACTTCCTTGGCTCCACAGCAGCCCGCGTTGTGCGCCACGCCCCCTGCGGCGTGCACGTGATCCGCTGATACCATGGCGGCGGGGGAAGCCTCGCCGCCAATTCACAGCCGCCATGCCATCATGGGTTGAACAGGCCGTGGCTGCCCGTGCTATGCTTCTCCCAGCCAGGCCAACCGGGGAGGACATGCCATCATGGGTTGAACAGGCCGTGGCTGCCCGTGCTATGCTTCTCCCAGCCAGGCCAACCGGGGAGGAAAAGCCATGCCAACCATTTCCGCCGATAACAGCTATCAAACCGTGCTCACGACCCTTGAGGTCACGCCGGGCACTTGCGAAGACGTGCTTGATGCGCTCAAGGACGCCTACGCCAAGGTGATCTCAAAGCAGCCCGGTTTCAAGGCCGGAGCTCTGCATGTGAATGACGCGCAAACCCGCATTGCCAATTACTCGCAATGGGCGCGGCGCGAGGATTTTCAGGCCATGTTGCGCACCAAGGAAATGCGTGAGCGGAACCGGGTGATCCATGCCCAGGTCAAAAGCTTTGAGCCGGTGATGTATGAAGTGGGAGCCGTGTTCTGATGCGCGCTATCCTCGCCTTCCTCGCCTTCCTCGCCTTCGCCATGCCCGCCATGCCCGCCATGGCTGACCCGGTTGGCATCACGCCCGAGACGATGGCGATCACGGTTGAAACCCCCTCCGGCCCGGTCGAAATTTCGCGCATTCAGGACAACGCTCACAAGATCGAAGGGGATTTCGCCCTCACCTCGCGCCCCTGTCCCAATTTCTGCATCCAGCCCGCCATCCCCGCCGAGGGGGTAACGCTGATTGGCGAGTTAGAGCTGATGACCTTCCTGCAAGACCCGGAAGCACGGGTGATCGACGGTCGCATCACGCCCGAGTTCAAGGCCGCCACCATCCCCGGCGCAATCTCGGTCCCCTACACCGAAGCCGCCGACCGGCTGGGCGATCTTGGCTGCGAGCCCGATTTTGAAGGCTTCATCTGCGAAGGCGATCACCCCCGCGTCGCCCTCTTTTGCAACGGCCCCTGGTGCGGCCAATCCCCCACCGCCGCCCGCCGCATGATCGAAGC
>NZ_JARGND010000008.1 GCF_029212645.1 Vannielia sp.
GCGACCTTCTCGTCGCACGAAATTCCCGCTCAGGGGAACTAGGGCAAAGCTGCTCGACCCGTTACGCACTCCTCCTCCCCGCGTGACCCGTCGGCAGCTTTGTTTCCTGTTGCGCACCAGGTTTTTCGTATGGCCGATGGGTATATACGGCCAAATCGACGCACCGCTGTTCAAAATACCCACCACGAGGGTAAGCTGCGCCACATTCTGATCCGCCATCTGTTACCGCGTCCGCGCGCAGCCATTGGCGGCAAGCATAGGGGGAGCCCAAATCCATGACTTACACAGCAGCCGAAGACCGTTACGAGCGCATGGCCTACCGGCATTGCGGGGCCTCTGGCCTGAAACTTCCGGCGGTTTCGCTGGGGCTATGGCACAACTTTGGCGATGACACGCCGCATGAAATCAAGCGCGACATCTGCAAAACGGCCTTTGATCACGGCATCACCCACTTTGATCTGGCCAATAACTACGGGCCGCGCCCCGGTGCGGCCGAGCAGGCCTTTGGTGAGATTTTGCGGACCGATTTTGCCGCGTACCGCGATGAACTGGTGATATCCTCCAAGGCTGGCTACCGCATGTGGCCCGGCCCTTATGGCGAGATGGGCAGCCGCAAATACCTGATAAGTTCCTGCGATGCTTCGCTGAAACGGCTTGGGCTGGATTACGTTGATATCTTCTATTCCCACCGGTTTGACCCTGACACGCCGCTTGAGGAAACCATGGGCGCGCTGGACCATATCGTGCGCTCCGGGCGGGCGCATTATGTTGGGATTTCGTCCTATAATTCTCAGCGAACCCGCGAGGCGGCGGCGATCCTCAAGGAGCTTGGCACGCCCTGCCTGATCCACCAGCCGAGTTACAACATGTTCAACCGCTGGGTTGAAACCGATGGTTTGAAGGACACGCTGCAAGAGCTGGGCATTGGCTCCATCGTTTTCACGCCGCTGGCGCAGGGTCTGCTGACGAACAAGTACCTTAAGGGTATTCCCGAGGGCAGCCGCGCGACACAAGGCAAATCCTTGCGCGATGATATGCTCTCGGATCGGGTGATCGCGAACATACGTAAGCTGGCGGAAATCGCAGACGCTCGGGGCCAGACGCTGGCGCAGATGGCCATTGCCTGGGTGCTGCGCGGCGGTGGGATTACGTCGGCACTGATGGGGGCCTCAAAGCCAAGCCAAGTGGTGGACTGCGCGGGAGCGATCAACAACCTGGAGTTTACGGCTGATGAACTGGCCGCGATCGACCGCTACGCAACCGACGAGCACATCAACCTCTGGGCAAAATCCTCGGAAACTGATGAAAGCTGACGCCTGACGCCCCTAGCCCTTGTCGCGCATGGCGGCGGCAAGGGCGGCGCCGAGCGCATTGTTCCCTGAGTCCGCCTTTTGTGGCTGCGTTTTGGCTCCGCCCTTGGGGCCACCGCCGCGAGAGTGCGATTTGGGGCGCTCGCCCTGTGCCTTGCGTTGTCCGGCATCGCGGGATTCGGCGCTGCCGTCTTTCTTCATGGAAAGGCCAATGCGCTTGCGGGGCACATCAATTTCCATCACCCGCACCTTCACCACATCGCCCGCTTTCACAATGTCATGCGGGTCTTTCACGAAGCGGTCGGCGATTTGGCTGATGTGCACCAAGCCGTCCTGGTGCACGCCGATATCAACGAAAGCGCCAAAGGCGGCGACGTTGGTAACCGTGCCCTCCAGCATCATTCCGGGGCGCAGATCGGTTATTTCCTCAACCCCATCGGCAAAGCTGGCCGTCACAAAGGAAGGGCGCGGATCACGGGCGGGTTTTTCAAGCTCGGCAAGGATGTCACGCACGGTGGGCAGGCCGAAGGACTCGGTGACGAACTGCTCGGCACGCACCCCCTTCAGGGCGGCCCCATCGCCCATGAGCGCGCGAATGTCGCGCCCGCAGGCGGCGACGATCTGGCGGGCCACGCCGTAAGCCTCGGGATGAACAGATGAAGCATCAAGCGGCTCTTTGCCATCGCGGATGCGCAGGAAACCCGCGCATTGCTCAAAGGCCACTGGCCCCAGCCCGGAGACCTTTTTGATCGCGGCGCGGCTGTCGAACGCACCATTGGAATCGCGGTGTTCAACGATGGATTGCGCGAGGGAGGGGCCAAGGCCGGCGACATGAGCCAGCAGCGGGGCGGAGGCGGTGTTGAGATCGACGCCGACAGCGTTCACCGCGTCTTCGACCACAGCTTCAAGCGTGGTGGCAAGGCGGCGCTGGTCAACATCGTGCTGGTATTGCCCGACACCAATGCTTTGCGGTTCGATCTTCACCAGTTCGGCGAGCGGGTCTTGCAGCCGCCGCGCGATGGAGATGGCACCGCGCAAAGACACATCAAGCCCCGGAAATTCCTTGGCCGCCAGTTCTGAGGCCGAATAGACCGAGGCCCCGGCCTCGGAGACAACAACCTTGGTGGGGCGCTTTGCCGTGGCTGGCAGGTGCTTCAGCACATCGCCCACCAAGCGCTCGGTCTCACGGCTGGCGGTGCCATTGCCGATGGCCACAAGATCAACCCCGTGGCGGGTGATCAACTCTATCAGTTTGGCCTCGGAGCCGCGCAGATCATTCCGGGGCTGGAACGGGTAGATCGTGGCGGTATCAAGCAGCTTGCCGGTGGCGTCGATGACGGCAGCCTTCACCCCGGTGCGGATGCCCGGATCAAGGCCCAATGTGGGGCGGTTGCCTGCCGGAGCGGCGAGGAGCAAATCCTTGAGGTTACGAGCAAAAACCGTGATCGCCTCTTCGTGGGAACGGCGGCGCAGCTCACCCATGAGATCGAGGTACATGGTGAGAGACAGCTTGATCCGCCACGTCCATGCGGCTGCGGCTTTGAGCCAAGCGTCGCCCTTGCCTTCGCGCAGATTGCCTATTTCAGCCGCAACCATCGCGGCGGCCCGCGCTGCGCCCTCCTCTGGCTCGGGGGCGATATTGAGCGAAACGATCTCTTCCTTTTGCGCCCGCAAGAGCGCCAGCGCCCGGTGCGCCGGGATGGCGGACCACTTCTCGGAGTGGTCAAAATAGTCGGAAAACTTGGCCCCGGCCTGCTCTTTGCCCTCGATGACCTTGGCGGTGATCAAAGCCTCGCGCTGCATGAACTCGCGCAGCCGCCCGATCAGCCCGGCACTTTCGGCCAGACCCTCGGCCAGAATATCACGCGCGCCGTTTAGCGCGTCTTTCACCGTGGGCACGGCCTCGCCCAGATACTCCGTTGCCATCGCCTCGGGGTCGGCATTGCGATTGGCGAGGATGGCTTTTAGCAGCGGCTCCAGCCCGTTTTCGCGGGCGATCATCGCCTTGGTGCGCCGCTTTGGTTTGTAGGGCAGGTAAATGTCTTCGAGGGTGGCCTTGGTTTCGGCGGTGGTGATCGCCTTTTCAAGCTCCGGGGTCAGCTTGTCTTGATCGCGGATCGAATTGAGGATCGCCTCGCGCCGCGATTCCAGTTCGCGCAGGTATGACAGCCTGTCAGAAAGGGTGCGAAGCTGGGTGTCATCAAGGCCGCCGGTCACTTCCTTGCGGTAGCGAGCCACGAAGGGCACGGTCGCGCCACCGTCCAACAGGTCCACTGCGGCTGTCACCTGCGCGGGGCTGGCGGCGATGTCGGTGGCGATGGTGCGGGCGATGCGGGCGCTGGTGCTCAAGGGGGCCTCCTCAGGGATGTTGGAGACCTGTGATAGCCGCCCCCCGCCGAACCGCCAAGCGGGTTTTGCCGGGCGGGCGCGTTTGGGCGGATGACTTCAGGAGTCGGTTCCCGCCAGCAGGCTGGTGTTGCCGCCCGCTGCGGTTACGTCAACGCAGAGGTGGCGCTCGTGCAGCACATGCGCGGCGTCGGGCATGGTGGTGACGAGCGGCAGGATTGGCCCATCGCGGCGAGCCAAGGCGCGGGCATAGGCGCGCCCTTCATCATCGCCACCCCACCAGAGCGCTGCGCCGAAGGGTGGCAGGTGTTCCAGCGCCTCGGGAGCAAGCGCGCCTGCCGCGATGGCCTGCCCGCCAAGTGCGGTGACGGCCTGCATCTGGGCAGCAACATCGGGTCCGAGGCAGAGCAGCGGCGGGCGGCTGAGTGTGGTGAGGCGATTGAGCTCGCCGGTTGGGCCGGGCAGATCGATGCGAGAAGTAACGACGGGCGGTTTGGCTTGGGTGAGGGCCATGCGCACGGCGGCTTCGTCAACCGATTGGGTGGCGCTCGCTGGGGAGCCCGCCCGGGGCTTGGAGAAACGGGTGATATAGTGCGGGCCGCCTGCTTTTGGGCCGGTGCCGGAAAGGCCTTCGCCGCCAAAGGGTTGCGAGCCGACGATCGCGCCGATCTGGTTGCGATTGGCGTAAATATTGCCTGCTTCCACCTCTTCAGCGATGCGCTGCACCCGGTCATCAATGCGGCTGTGAAGGCCAAAAGTGAGCCCGTAGCCGGTTGCGTTTACGGCGGCAATTACCTCACCGAGCGCCTCGGCTTTGAAGGTTGCAACATGCAGCACAGGGCCAAAAACCTCTTGCTCCAGGTCAGCGATCCCCGCGATCTTGATCAGGACGGGCGGCACGAAATACCCTTCCCTGGGGGCCGCGACCTGATGCAGCACACGCCCCTCGGCCGCAGCGGTGGCCACATGGGCGCTTATCCCGCTTTGCGCCTGGGCCGTGATGACCGGGCCAACATCGGTGGCGATTTGCCATGGGTCGCCCAAGGCCAGCTCGTCCATTGCGCCCTTGAGCATGCGGATCACCCCATCGGCCACGTCTTCCTGCACATAAAGGCAACGCAGAGCAGAGCAGCGTTGCCCTGCCGATTGGAAGGCGGAGGCCACGATGTCGCGCACCGCCTGTTCGGGCAGCGCCGTGCTGTCGACGATCATCGCATTCAGCCCGCCGGTTTCGGCGATGAGCGGCGTACCGGGCGCGAGGTGTTGGGCCATCTCGGCCTGGATCGTCCGCGCGGTGGCGGTGGACCCGGTGAAGGCGACGCCGTTCACCTTGGGGTCGCCGGTGAGGGCAGCGCCGATCTGGCCCCCCTCGCCCGGCAGAAGCTGAAGTGCTGTGGCAGGCACCCCGGCAGCGAGCAGGTGGCGCACCGCCCAATCGGCAATGGCCGGGGTTGTCTCAGCCGGTTTGGCCAGCACCCCATTGCCCGCCGCCGAGGCTGCCGCGATTTGCCCGGTGAAGATTGCCAAAGGAAAGTTCCACGGCGAGATACAGGTGAAGATGCCGCGTGGTTCGAGCGCTGTCCGCTCGGCTTCGTCGGCGTAGTAACGCAGGAAATCAACGGCCTCGCGCAGTTCGGCCACGGCATCGGCGAGCGTTTTTCCGGCCTCGGTGGCGAGCAGCGCGAAGAGACGCCCGTAGTCAGCCTCGTAACGATCAGCAGCGCGGCGCAGCGTGTTGGCGCGATCGCCCACCGGGGCTGACCATGGACGCGCGGCTTCAAGCGCGGTTTTGACATCGGCGGCGCTGGATGCGGCGACTTCCCCGATCAGCGCTCCGGTCGCAGGGTTGTGCACTTTTTCCACCGTTGAGCCCGTGACCACCCCAGCGAGCACTGGGCCGACGCGCCATTGCTCAGGCGGCACCCGCGCCTCAGCGATGCGCCGCAGCATAGTGACATCCTGCAAATCAAAGCCTTGGGAATTTTTACGCCCCGCATAGAGCTTTGGCCCAGTGCGTAATTGTGAAGGCCCTGCGGATTCCAGCGCTGCAAATGGGCAAGCGGCGACCACTTCTGGGGGCACGGACTCATCGACGATCTGATTGACGAAAGACGAGTTTGCGCCGTTTTCAAGCAGCCGGCGCACTAGGTACGCCAGCAAATCGCGGTGAGCGCCAACGGGCGCGTAGATGCGGCAGCGGGTGCCGTGGGCCGCCTTGATCATATCGTGCAGCGCCTCGCCCATGCCGTGCAGGCGCTGGAACTCATAAGCACCGCACGGGACGGATTTCGCCATGTGCAGAACGGCGGCGACGGTGTGGGCATTATGAGTGGCAAATTGCGGATAGATCCAATCGGTCATTGCAAGCAATCGGCGGGCCAGCGCGATGTAGCTGACATCGCTGGCGGGTTTGCGGGTGAACACCGGAAAATCAACCAGCCCTTCGACTTGGGCGCGCTTGATTTCACTGTCCCAGTAAGCGCCCTTCACGAGCCGCAGCATGATGCGTTGGCCGCGACGTTTGGCCAGAGTTTGAATGCCGTCAATCACCTCGCCCGCGCGCCGTCCGTAGGCCTGCACAACCACGCCAAAGCCATCCCACCCGGCGAGAGAGGGATCATCGAGCGCGGCCTCCATTACGGCGAGCGAGAGGCCCAGGCGATCCGCCTCTTCGGCGTCAACGTTGAGCCCCATTCCGGCCTCTGCGGCGCGGCGGCATAACCGGGAGAGCACAGGCACCAGCTCGGCCATGACACGCTCGGTCTTGGCGACTTCATAGCGCGGGTGAAGGGCTGATAACTTTACCGAAATGCCGGGGTTTTCGGCCACATCGGCGCTGTTGCATCCGCTGGCAATTGCACCGATGGCGGCCTCGTAGCTGGCGGCGTAGCGCGCGGCATCTGGCGCTGTCATCGCGGCCTCACCAAGCATATCGTAGCTATAGGTGAAGCCCTCGGTTTCCTTGTTCCTTGCGGCCCGCTCCATGGCCTCCTGAATAGTTTGGCCAAGCACAAACTGGCGACCCATCTCGCGCATCGAGCGGCTGACGGCGGTGCGGATCACTGGCTCGCCCAGCCGCCGCACCAGCCTTTTGAGCGTGCCCGCGACGCCGGTGGCTTCTGGCGCCAGGACCTTGCCGGTGAGCAAAAGGCCCCAAGTAGAGGCATTCACGAGGGGAGAGGCGGAATGGCCAAGGTGGGCGGACCAGTTGGAGGGGGCGATTTTGTCCTCGATCAGTGCGTCCATCGTGGTGGCGTCAGGCACTCGCAGCAGCGCCTCGGCAAGGCACATCAGCGCAACGCCCTCTTCTGTAGAAAGGCCGTATTCACCCAGGAACACATCCATCAAGCTTGGCCGGGCCTCGGTGCGGATACGGCGCACGAGGTCGGCAGCTGTCGCCACGATTTGTGACCGGTCATCGCCCGTAAGCGCTGCCTCGGCCTGCAACGCAGCCAGCAGTTCTGCCTCATCGCGCCGCTTTCCGGCATCCCATTTTGGATCAAGGTTGATCATTTGGCGCGCTCCTGCCTGCCCTTTTGTCAGATTACCCCGGGTGCCTTAGGCCTTTCTCCTGTGCTTGCGTTCGTGCTAGGCGTTAATCCCAAGATAGGCACCAATTATGGGCGTAATCACTTGATGGAACTTGACCGTATAGATCACGCGATTCTTGCCACACTGGCAACGGATGGGCGGGTTTCCATGGTAGATCTGGGGCGGCGCGTTGGACTTTCAAAAACCCCGGTGACGGCGCGGGTGAAACGGCTTGAGACCCTTGGTGTCATCACCGGTTACACTGCGCATTTTTCGGCCGCCAAGCTGGGCCTTGATCATGTTGCCTTTATGGAGGTGCGGCTCACCGATACCCGTGAAGCTGCGTTGCAAGCCTTTAACGCCGCCATCCGCAACATTCCGGAGGTGGAAGAGTGCCATATGATCGCGGGTGGGTTTGACTACTTGGTGAAGGTTCGCACGCGGGACATTTCGGACTATCGGCGCGTGCTGTCTGAGAGCATCTCGCAGTTGCCTCATATTGCCTCCACCTCCACCTTCGTCAGCATGGAGAGCGTACGCGACCGGGGGGCTGCGCCCGTCACCTGAGAAGCCGTTTAACCTTCAGGCCTAACTAAATGAGGCCAGAGCCTAAGGTGGTCGTAGGTCAGGCAGATGAACGACCGGCTGATCCAAGATCTAGTCGCGATGCCTCCGAAGCAGAGCTGCAAAATCCCTGGCGTCCTTGGAAAATTTCGCGGCCGGAAAACTCACGAGCATGCAGCCATGTTCCGGGCAACCCCTTATAGGCGAGAATTTCCACTGAAGGCAGCGCGGAACACGCCAAGACTCCTCCGCTGACAGCTTCTCGTTCCGAAGGCACTCCGGACAGACACGGATGCGAGTGCGATGAAAGCTCTCTAGAGACGCGAATTGCTCCCGCAGACGAAAATGGCCCCTGCCGAGATGACTGAGGGGCACCCGCGCCAATGCAGCTTCATCGCACCCCGCAAGCTGGGCAAATTACTCTATGGTGGCCTTTTCACCACGAAAGAGCGGATTGACCGAAAACGGAGTGTCGCCGCAGAATCTCTGCAAGGAGTTGGCGCAGTTCGTGGGCGCAAGTCGCGACAGCAGGGAGGATGCCGGTTTAAACGCGCCATGCGGGACCGTTAGCGGCAACAATAAAAAGTTCGTTCCAGGAATAGCAGGTAGGCTTTTAGGAAACCGAAGCTTCCAAGATCAGACAAAGGTTGAATTGGCTTGATCTTACGATCAGCCGCTCAACTGAGCAACGCTACTCTGTTTTCTTGAAGTTCTGCCGACTGGGTCAGCTAAGTGACACAAAAGTCGATTTAGCTTGGAATCTAACAAAAGTTGTCGAATGCCGCGCATTTCCGACTCTTGGCGGCAAATTTTCTGAATCTTGTCAGTGGGCCATGCCAAGCAATTCCGACCCAAATGCCAAGCATTTCCGACCCAACCGGACCTTCGGCAGCACGGCGTGAGAAGGTTCGCTATTTACAGGGAAGCGAGCGTGGTTCCCGAGCGGTCTGCGATCACGTCTTCTAACGCTTCCGGCCCACTCCTGCCGTTCATCAAAGACGCCTTTGCTGCGGTGCAGCCTCACCAGACCAGCCCTTCGTCCACAGCGCAGCATTTTCGGACGGTTGAAGTTGGCAGTACCGACCAAGCCGCCGATAGAACTTTCGTGGCTTTGCTCATTCTGTTCGCCAAAAAGGTGCTGGACGCATTGGGAGCGAAACGAATAGAAGCTCTTCATTAGTAATAAACACATTCCGCAACCAGACTTGGGCAATGATATTTGAGCGAGAATAACTTTAGTCCTGAGCAAGAAGTCCGATTGATGGACTTTGTCGGACAAGACAAAGTCAGGGAATGCATTTGCAGTATCGTCTCGAAGCGCGAAAGACTGCGAGAACTCCGTTTCGCGGGGCGCGAGGTTTCCACCCGAGAAAACCTCGAAGAAGAGTTTAGCGGACTTCTCCGCGAAATCGACGATCTGGTCGGCGAAGTGCAAAGCACTATGGAGCAGGATAATCTTGACTTGTGGGCAGGGCAAAAAAACTTCCCAGCCGTTCATGATGATAGCTGGTCATTGGGAGCAGAAGAAATGTGCGGGCCACTCATACCCTTCCTGCGGGGAAACCTTGAGCCTGTGCAACGTGTCGCCGTTGCTCCCGACCTACCCAAAAACGTTTTCGCCCTCTTCCTGACTATCCCTGGCCTAAAGGAATTTCTTAAAAGGGAAATCCACGGACACTGGGGGTATCACTATCACTACCTTGATGCAAAGGAGCGTCGGTCAGACACGCTTCTGACCTTCAACCGACAGCTCAAAATACTACCAAGCGGCCAGCAGGTTAAGGTCGTCACTTGGGAAAGGCATAGCGAGAAGAGCCACTTCGCAGCGCACGCGGCGACTTGGGGTGCCAAGAAAAGAAAAAGCGTCCACGACGCCTGTGTTGGCGACAGCGTCAAACGAAACCTGAACGACTTCAAGAAGCCAGCCAAAGAGGCAGAAGCGCTTTGGCCTGTCTGACATTGCCAAAACCATGCAATGGCCAGAACGGCCCATTGCGATGTTTGAGAGGTCCTAAGGTTGCCAGGAATATAGCGGTTAACTCTTACCAAGAGAATGACGACCGGCAGTCTGTTTCAACATTGAATACACAACATATGGTTGCCGACCTGCCGTTCGCGGTGCAGAATAAGATTGACGACCCATTGAGCGCGGCTTGGGCGAATGCGTGAAAATAGTTCCAGCCAGCCCAAGTTGGCTTGTCCTTTGGGCAAGACGCATCTTTGTACAAGAGTTACGATTTATGAAAAAGATTGATTTACACATTCACACGAAATCCAGCGGCCAAGATCGGGATTTTTCGTTTAGCAAGGAAGTTCTGCAAAAATATGTGAGTGAAGCCGATCTGAGCTGCATAGCTGTAACAAATCACAACCTTTTTGCCAGGAATCAATTCGAAGAAATCAAATCCGCCTTGGAAATACTCGTTCTTCCAGGAATTGAGATTGATGTTGAAAAGTGTCACATGCTCGTCTTGGCGGACGGTCGAGATTTGGATGATTTTTCTCAAAGATGTGAGGAGGTTGAACGAAGGTGGCAAGCGAGTGGGGTACCTCTAGAGTATGCAGGTTTCAATGAAATTTTCGGAGATCTCCGAAAGTACATCCTTATACCTCACTATTTGAAAGAGCCAAAAATTAGCGTTGAGTCCCTGGAAAAATTTGAGGGGCACATCCACTGCGGTGAAGTCAGCAGCCCTAAGAAATTTATCGCGTGCCGCAATGACCCCGAGATGCTCACGCCAGTTTTTTTTAGTGACTGTCGGGTAAGTGATGACCTGACTATCCTGCCAACCAAACATACGTATGTCGATTGTGAAGACTTATCATTCGGTACTCTGCGGCACGTTTTGAAAGATAGGGACAAAGTATCTATCTCCAGGGAGGGAGGAAGTAGCCATTTTCAGATTTTCCCCGATGGGCAAAAGCTCTCAACTGGACTCAATGTAATATTAGGCGATCGATCGTCCGGAAAATCTCATACCCTTCAAAAGATCTGTGATTGGTTCGGTGCGGAAAACACAAGGTACATCCGCCAGTTTGACTTAGTCTCACGAAATGAGGCGGAGGACGAGAAGAATTTCAAAGATTTCCTGAGTGAGAAAACCAGTCTGTTTGCGCGAGATTATCTGGCTGACCTGCAGGATGCTGTAACGCACATGCTTGATATCGACCTTCAAGCAGATATGCTCACTATGGAGCAATACATTTCATCGTTGCTCAATTATGCACGCGAGACGAGTCGGCATGATGCTTTTTCAAAGGCCAATATATACAATGAAGAGCCGTTTTTACGGAAAGACTTAAAAGGTCTACAAAGCCTCATTTCGTCAACTAAACAGCTTGTGAGCAATGTGGAGTATAGAGTTGTTATTGATAAGCATGTAGATCTGGATGCGCTCAAAGCTTTGTACGTGGAGCTCATGAGAATTTACTGCGATCATCAGGAGTTAAACGTCAAAAAGGATTGGGTGAACACTGCAGTTCATGACATCAAAGAAAAACTTCAACGAAAGTCATCAGCACCCAGTGTGGCCGACGTCGATCTCCTCCAGATTGCAAAGAACACAAGGGCAGTTGAAAGGTTTGAAACCCTGGTAAAGGCTGCGCGGAAACCCAAGACTGCACTTCGGAAGAAGAAGGGAAGTTTCGAAATTGTTGCACAAGTAGGACCATTCAAGGGGAGCGGAGAGCTAAAAAACCTATCAAGATCGAGTAGAGCCTTCAGCGCCGCGTTTTAAAAGTATGACAAGCCGTATGAATACCTTCAAGAGCTCCGGAAAATTGGAGCTCCAGTCGAAGCTTCCGATTTTAGCAAGTATCTGACTAAGGTCGAATACAAAATCCTCAATAAGGATGGAATGGAAGCATCAGGAGGAGAGCGATCGGAGTTTTTCTTACTTGACAGGATCCAAGGCGCAAGCTCTGCAGACGTACTTCTCATCGATGAACCAGAATCGTCCTTTGATAACCACTTCCTGAAGGAGGAAGTGAATGAAATAATCAAGGAGATATCGAGAAGGATGCCGGTGGTTGTTGTCACTCACAATAACACAGTCGGCGTTTCAATTCGGCCAGATTTCATTCTTTACACGCAAAAAGAGGTTTCAAATTCGGAGATTAAATGGCGAATTTTTTCCGGCTCACCAACAATTAAAAGGTTGGTGTCCATGGACGGATTGGAAATTCCGACGAGAGACGTACTCCTTGGGAACTTGGAGGCTGGAGTTATGACCTATGAGGAGCGGAGCGCGGCTTATGAAGATCTTAAGGATTGATGGGGGATGCGGATATTTTTTGGCGAACTCCTCAAGTGAATGGCGAAAAATAGACGAAATTGACAAAGGCGAGTTGTTACATCTTCTTAACCGATTTCTGGAAGAAGATGTTGAGATGGACGCTCCTGACGGAGTTAATCTTCAGAATGAGGTTCATAAGATTGTTTATTCACACATTTTTCAAAAACTATCGGCGCTGACAGAAAGTAAATCCTCTTTCAAGGATGATAGCGAAAGGCTCTATTTCGATGAAATAAACAAGTACTCGTCAGTATGATGGGAGGCTAAATTTCGTCATGGTATTCTGAGGTAAACAAGAGCCTCTTGGGTAAATTGTCGCACTCCCAAAACGTTACATACTTAATCGAAGCTGCATTGGACTTTGAATTTCATTTTCAATGCCAATTGTTTCGCCCTCGGTCGTTTTGGCTTGGATAAATGTCCGCTTTGGACGTGGACAGGGTTGCGTTCGCCCTTGCAGCGAACGGCAACTCTCCGCCCATTCTGCGGAACGACACGACCGGCCCGTTGCGGACATTGGCCAGAGAAGCGAGATGTTGCGGTCGCAACCCGCATTCCCGACATCCGCTGCAACCGCGAAAATTGATGCAAGTCGAACTTACAGTCTGTGGAGAGGCCGTGTGTACAGGCCGAGACTACTAGCGTGGTTTACGACAGCCCTCCCCGATAGTTGCGCAGAAAAATCAACGGGAGAAACTAATTACGCTATTATTTCTCTTTTTATCCATGATGGGCGACATCAGGTAGAGCAAAAGGCTTGCATGAACAATTGGTTGAATGGCAACGTAGATCAATCCAATTTGATATGGCGCTTTTTATGAAGATAATTAATGACACCATACAACTCAGCGCCACAGACCTTGTTGGTCATCTCAATTGCGGCCACCTAACAGCACTTGATGTGCAGGTTGCGACGGGTGCGATAAAGAGGCCTGAGAACTACGATCCTCTGCTCGAGATCCTCCGTGAAAGAGGCCAAAGGCATGAAGACGCATATATTCAACATCTTCGAGATGCGGGTCATCAACTGACCAAAATCGAAGGCGTTGATATCACTGACTCTACTGTTGATGCGACCCTCGAAGCCATGCGCAATGGTTCAGAAATTATTATTCAAGCGGCACTCCGACATGGACGATGGAGTGGCCGAGCGGATGTTCTACGGCGAGTGGAGGGCCCGAGTGATGTGGGGGATTTTTCCTATGAGATCATCGACACCAAACTGGCACGAGAAACAAAAGGCCGCACAGTCCTTCAGCTTTGCCTTTATGCTGATCTTCTCGCCAATGCGCAGGGGCGTCCGCCTGAAAAGGTTTTTGTCGTCGCGCCGTGGTCTGACTATCAGCCGCAGGAGTTTCGGTTTGCGGACTATGCTGCGCATTTCAGGCGTGTGAAGGCGGCTGCAGAAAATGCTCTGGAGTTGCCAGAAGACCAAATCGAATATCCTGACCCAAAAAGTCACTGCGATGTGTGTCGATGGGAACAGCAGTGTGACAACAGGCGACGTGCCGATGATCATCTCTGCTTGGTGGCGGGCATATCAAAAAACCAAATCTCCGAGCTCCAAGCCAATGGCTTCGGTACGGCAAAGACGTTGGCAGACATGCCAAGCCCAGTGCCTTTCCAACCTCAACGAGGTGCACCGGCATCATTTGAGAGAGTGCGTGCGCAAGCTGCAATCCAGGTGTTTGCGCGAGAGACAGGTGAGCGGAAGTTTGAGTTTTTGGATGTAGTTTCCGAATTCGGGTTTGCTGCACTGCCCAAACCCTCGACTGGAGACGTCTTCTTTGACATTGAAAGTGATCAGTTTGTTGGCGAGCAAGGGTTAGAATATCTGCTCGGCTACAGCTACTTTGATGATGCCGGTGCTGAGCAATACGAACAAGATTGGGCATTTGATCGCGTGAGCGAGAAAGCTTGCTTTGAACGCTTTGTTGATTTTGTGACAGCGCGGCGCGCGGATCACCCAGACATGCACATCTATCACTTTGGCGGCTATGAAGCCGGGGCTCTGAAACGTCTAATGGGACGCTACGCAACGCGTGAAGATGAAGTGGATAATCTTCTCCGAGGCAAGGTTCTGGTCGATATTTTGACAGTCACAAAACACGCTATTCGTGCCAGCGTTGAAAGCTATTCACTTAAGAAACTTGAGCCATTCTGTGGATATGAACGCAAGGTTTCATTGCGAGATGCCAACATGGCACTGACGAGAGTGACCGCAGGCTTAGAGCTCGACGACATTCCATCCATTGAAGTGGACACAAAGGCGGTCGTCGCGGCTTACAATGCTGATGATTGCTTTGCGACGAAGAGCCTGCGTGATTGGCTCGAAGACTTAAGAGTAACAAGAGTGGCAGAGGGCACAGAAATCCCGCGTCCTGAGCCTGGGCAAGATGGCCCAAGCGAAGAGCTTAGCGAACAGCAACAGCGCGTTCTGGCTCTGATTGAACAGCTTACCAATGACATCCCCGTTGATCCTGAAGAGCGCTCATCAGAACAACAAGCGCGCTGGATATTGGCTTATGTTCTTGATTGGCATCGCCGTGAAAACAAAGCTGTGTGGTGGGAAAAATTCCGACTTCAAGCATTGAGCGGTATCGAACTTCTGGAAGAAAAGGCGGGCATTGGTCGCCTGCAATTGATCGATGTTGTTGAGACATCCAAAACCGGAATTCCCACACATCGCTATAAATTTGACGCGCAGGATACAGACGTCAGAGGCGGCGAAGGCCTGCATAATGTTGGTGGCGATAAAGTTGGTACAGCTGTGGCTGTATCGTCAGAAAATCAAACAGTCGATATCAAGAAGTCAAAAGCGACTGCCGCTGTTCATCCCGAAGCCGTTTTCGCGCACAAGTTCATCGATCCTAAGGAACAAGCGGCCTCGCTGTTTCGCCTGGGTGAATACGTCGCCGAAAACGGCATCGAAGGTGATGGCCTTTATAAAAGCGCGCGCGAATTATTGCTTCGCGCACCGATGGATATTGGTGGCCAACCCTTCCAAGCAGATGGTGAAGGAACCCTTGATGCGGCATTGCGTGTCGCAAGGGAAATGAATGGCGGTGTGCTACCCATTCAGGGACCTCCAGGGACAGGAAAATCTTTCACTGGCGCTCAGATGGTCTGCGAGCTTGTGCGGCAAGGTAAGAAGGTTAGGATAACGGCAAACAGCCACAAAGTGATCCGCAACCTGATTGATAAAGTGATTGAAGCTGCGCCAACAATGGGCGTCGATCTGACCTGCATTCAAAAGCCCGAGCAGGGTAATCAGGAGGCCGACGGACCGAACCTCATCTTCGCAAAAATCAATGATGATGTTTTAGGCAAGCTTGCTAACGGTGAAGCCCAGGTCGCTGGTGCAACCCACTTCTTCTGGGCAAGAGAAGATGCTTTTGAAGCCGTTGATGTGCTTGTTGTTGATGAAGCTGGTCAGATGTCTCTTGCTAATGTTTTGGCCGTTTCCCAAGCGGCACAAACTGTGATCATGCTAGGTGATCCACAGCAACTCGAACAGCCAACGCAAGGGACGCATCCAGATGGAACAGGCGTTTCAGCACTGGATCACTTGCTTGGGGGTCGTCAAACAATCGAGCCGAGCCAAGGCCTTTTCCTTGGAACGACCTATCGCCTACACCCAGAGATTTGCGCGTTTAATTCCGAACTTTTCTACGAAAGCAAACTGCATGCAGTTGAAGGGTGCGAGCAGCAACTCGTTGAAACGGAGAGCGCTGCATCGGGTGCTGGAATGCGCTTCTTACCGGTAGCACATAGCGGCAACACCAGCTCGTCCATTGAAGAGGCCGACATAGTCAAATCCTTGGTGGAAGATATTTTAAACCAAGGCGCAGCATGGACGGATCGGGATGGGGTGACCAAGCCGGTCACACTTGAGGATATTCTGATCATTGCGCCATACAACGCGCAAGTGATTGAAATTCAGAAGTGTCTGCCGACTGCACGTGTTGGAACCGTTGATAAATTCCAAGGTCAGGAAGCACCAATTGCGATCTATTCGATGACAACTTCAAGTCATGCGGAGGCGCCAAGAGGCATGGAATTTCTTTACAGCGGTAATCGCTTCAACGTGGCGATTTCTCGGGCTCAGTGTTTGGCCATTTTGGTCGCGTCGCCTCAGGTTTTTGAGGCTGACTGTCAGACACCGCACCAAATGCAGTTGATCAATGCATTTTGCCGATATCTTGAGGTGTGTGAGAATATCGAGGCTTGAAGCTTTCACAAACTGCAACAACGCGTTGGCATCAGACCAAAGTATGCAGCAGCCCATTTACGCATGCTTCCCGCCATGAATTTAGAACGATACGACCTGCCCATTGAGCATGCCGTGCAACGTTTAAGTTTTCCAAGGCAATTGAGACTTTCCACATTTGCAGGCAATGGCTTTCTCACCGGGAACATCAACATCTTCGAAACCATCGACGAGGTGCAGCAGATTGCCACTGAGTGGCTCTGGTCTTACAACCATGAACGCCCCAACACGGGCAACGGCGGGATGCCCCCCGCCCAGAAACTGAGAATGGCCGCGTAAATTCTACGACCAAGCCCCCGCAAAAATGGGGGGATTACCCCCCCAATATGCCTCTCCGAAAGCCTATGATTGACAGCACGGTGGGTTTGCCGGAAGTTTCGCCACACGGCGCTGTCACATTTGGGCAAAAGCGTTTGTTTCGGTGGCAGGAAAGGGCAGATCCATGGCTGATATCGCAATCGATACGATCCAGACAGAATTATTCGACGAGGCCATCGCATCGCCGCAACTGCTTGCCGATGTCGCTCAGTTGGAAGGTTATATTTCCGAAACCTATTCAAATCGCTCTTTCGTCGAGTTGCTCCAGAACGCCGACGATGCCGGGGCAAAACGGTTTCACGTTAGGCTTCTGGAGGACGGTATTGTTTGCGCCAACGATGGTCGTTTATTCACCGAGGCCGACCTCCGCAGTATTTGCCGATCCGGATCGTCAACCAAGACTCGCGGTCAAACGATCGGCTATCGAGGAATCGGGTTCAAATCGGTCGCCGCCCTGTCCGAGCGGGTTCAGATCCGCAGCGGCGCCATAGCGGTAATCTTTGATCGGGACCGTACGTCGCGGCTAACCGGGCTGGATCGCGAAAAAGTTCCGTTGATTCGGATTCCGCACCACGCAACTCCGGCTGACGTGGTCAAATCGCTGGATATCGCCCTTGATGGCATGCAGACGATCTTTGTTTTCGAGAGGATCGACATGCAGCGTGCTCTCGGCGATCTGCAATCCATTGGTGATGATTGTCTTCTATTCCTGCGCAATATCGAGGACGTGACGCTGGACATACTTGGTCAGAAACGTTCATTTCGCTGCCGACGCTTGACCCGGAACGGGGTACATACACTCGAGATCGACACTCAGGGTGAAACCCGCCAGTGGGAAGTCTACCCGGGGAGTGGCGTCGAATTCGCTTTCTCCAAATCTGGCAGGCAATGCGTGCCGTTACGCAATGAGGAAGCACTGGTTCATGCCTTCCTGCCGTCGACTGAGATCACGGGTCTCGGCATCCGGGTCAACGGCGATTTCAGCACTGATCCGTCGCGCACGCGGATCGTGCTCGACGACAGGACGCTGCGTCTCATCGACGAGGCGGCGGCGAAGGCGCTCGAAATGATGCAACGAGGCCTCACTGGCGATGCCCATAAGGATCTAATGTCCTGTCTTGCGTTGAACGTAGACGCCGCTGCCATCGCCTTTATGAAACCATGCTTTGGCACCGAACTCATCAAGGCGTTGCGAGCACGTGCCGACGGATGCTTCGACCAAGTGGCTCTGCGTCCGACCTGGCTGAATGCAACTGATTTCCGGAAGACTGCCGAAGCGGCGGGACTCGAGGTGCTGCCGAAACAGATCACCGACGAGGAGGACGAGGCCCTCCACCAGACGATGAAGATGCTTGGGGCAAAGCCCGCGGACGATAACCGCCTGATCGAGGTTCTTGACCCGGTCCGACTATCTGAACAAGGTCGTAAAGACGTCATCGACCACGCACGCAAGCTGCAAAGCCTCGGTGCGCCTCAGGCAGATAAACTCTTGTCCCTAAAGGGGTTCGCCGCAAGTGAGGACGGGCATGCCGTGTCTTTGCGAGAGGCTATCCGGTCGGAGAACCGCGCGCGCCCAGCGGCGGAGTTCCAGTCCGACCCGTTAGTTTTTGCCCAAGTCGACGACGTTCTTTTCCATCCGGCCTGGCAGAGCGAAGCACGGCGCGAGAACACGATCTCGGTTTCGCGCTGGCGAAAGGGCGAGAACGTAGTCGCCGAAATATTCCGAAGCCAAGGGTACGAAGTCGAGGATTGCAGTCGGCAGAACCTTGGCTATGATCTGCTGGCTAAAAATCAAGAAGGCGATTATTTCATAGAGGTCAAGACCATCAATCGCGCGGGCGAGCCGTTCATCATGACCTCGAATGAAGAGGCCGTGGCACGTGAAAAAGGTAACCGTTACCTTGTCGCGCTGCAGCGCGAGCTGAATGACTGCGTCGAACTTGCGGTCATACGCGACCCCGCAAACAGTCTCCAGCTCGATCGGCAATGGGTCTGGGAATGTTCGACCTACGACTACAGGCCGCGTAGGTTTCCGACTAAGTGATTTTCGGGATTATCTTCAGCTCAACCGGAAAAGCTTTCGCGTAGACCGTCTCGGAAAGAGTTTCGATGCCAAAAAAGTTATCTGCCTCCAAATAAGCCGAAACGGATCCGCAAAGCTGGCGGTTTGCATTGTAGCAATTGATATTGATCTCGACATCAGCCGAAATGGAACTTCCGCCCGCTGCGGTGATTTCAGCCATAACGCTGACCTTATACTCGCCTTCCGAATCCGGCTCATCATCAACGGTCACCATCAAACCACCGATTTCTATTCCAGCTCTCTCTTCGAGCATTTCGAAGCGTTGCACGCAGTGAGTGACTTCCTTGAAGGGCATTATCGGATCTCCAGATACACTTGAAAAAATAGTACCCTGAGTTAACTTAGTACAGCGGCAATTTAGCTTATGGTACCAAATTAAACAGATACTCGCCGGGGCCTCGACGGCCGCTTTATCGGAAACGGACTTACAGCTCGCAGGCGCGGCGAACTTCTGCTTTCCGCCGCTTTTGTGCCAGCGCCTGGTCCGAAGCTCGAAGGCGGTGGACGGGCTGGGAGCGGTCAACGACTGTTCACTTCATGGACCGCATTTTTGGGCCGAGGTTACATATCTACCGCTGTGCCCGACCGAGAGATCCGTTTTCCTCGCCATTCGGGCGTATGTAGAGAACACCGAAACGGCCTCTCGCCACTACTCCCAACCTTCATCCAAGAAGCGTTTCATATCGAAATCTGGATCTCGTGACCCCATGCGTTCAACCTGCTCCTGAAGCGAACGCACACGATTGCGCAGGTCTTCGTTAGCCTTCAAACGGTCGAGTTCGCGAAGCAACACCGTCCTTAGGTGGTCATTGTACACATCAGAAGACACATCCACCTCGGCCATCCGCGACAGCAGGGACTTCAAGCGCTCGACTTCATCATCCATTACTGATGCTCCTTGCGACAACCTCATACTCCGCAACTTGCGATCGCTCTTAGGCGCGAACGTGTCGGCCACGGCAGGTGACTGTCGGAACCCCTTCCCTATCCAGCCGCCGTGCCAAATGTATCGGAGCAACCCGCGCCGACATGGCAAGCTGTCCAAGCGTGAGGAAACGCGTCTCAAATTCCAGAATGCTGGATTGGGTTATCAGAGAATGAAGATGATTGGTATCTGCGTTGAGGCGTTTCGCGTGACCAAGGTAGCCCGCATCTCGAAGCGCCCGGATGGCGCCGACCCCAATTTTCAGGTAGGCTGCGGCTTCTAGCGGCGTGAGGTCTCGCGTGGCGTTCGGCGTATCGCGCGCACCAACGTCCACATCTTGCGGCACATGGATCGCCTGAAGTCCTATCGCGTCTGCCCCCCGGACAAAACCGCCGACCTTGCCCTCCTGCCAGAGAGTGATCAGACGAACCAGTCCGATGCGCTGATGTCGGCAATGGTCGCGAAGCGGAAGGAAGGCCCCGGCATCGGGCAGTTCAGGCAAGGTAGCCGCTTCTGCCAAAAGCCGGTCCACATCCTCAGCGAGGACATAGCGCAGCGCGGTTCCAAACCGGATCGAGCGCAATATCCCTTTTTCAATCAGCCCCTTCACCTGCGTCGGGTGCACATTCAACGCTATTGCCGTGGATTTGAGATTTCGCAACCCGTTCCAGAATTCGATCGCTCTGGATAGCTGCTCAGGCGTTGTTTCCGTCAGCGCTGCGGACGGTGCCTCAGAGAGATTATCGACGTGACGGATCAGTCGTTTAAGAAACCCCACACTGAGTCCCGACTGTTCACGTGCGGTTTCAAACGACATGCGTTTAACGGCTGGCACCGGCCTGCCCAACACGCGTTTCTTAGGTTTCATCGTGTAGTTCCGGACTGCAAACGCATGGATGCTATCGACGATGGACTGGACCTCCGCTTCACCATGCGCGGCTCTTAGCCAGACATAAAATGCCCCCAGATCTGTCGAGAAATAAGAACGCCGAGCGCCGGATCTGGATTTCAGCCCTTCCATGCAAGCCGTCAGCCCGTCCGGCCCATCGGAGAGAAGCGTAGCCCCTCGACGCAGAGCTCACGTTCAAGATCCGGATCGACATTCGCAGGACTTGGAAGGGATGATCCGCAGATAGCGCCACCAAGGCTCAAGCAAGCGCCGTGCAGTTGACTGAGCTCCAGCTCGCCTAGCCAATCCGCCTGCGGACCATGGTTGATCCTCCTCCTCACGTAAGCCTCGAATACGGTAGGAGCATATATCGGGCTCGCATCTGCAGCCTTTTTCACAACGTCGCTGTACCGGGAGATCTGGGCGACGACGTCGTAGGTTTCGTGCGAAGTTGCAGCACGAGGGAGCTCAACAAGAGGCGCCTTGTGATGCTCGCAGCCGTGCAAACACATGACGCTCCATTCCAGAAGCTGGTGTGCACCATGACGCCCCTCCCCTTCTAGCGCCTCTTCGATACATGCCGGACATACCCGTGTTGCAGTGCGTCGAAAGACGCCGGTACTGCTGCGGGCTTGCCCGACTCGGTAGCGTCCGATCCCGATTTTTTCAGGGTTCCATCGTGTCAAATTCGCTCGATCGAGCCCAGCAACATCGGCAAGCCCGGACAACTGGTCTGGATATACCGAGCGGAGGAACGGCCATCTCAGCCCCAAATCCGAGCATAGGTTCCGGGGAGAGATCGCGTTTCTCGCCGCGATCCGCGAAACGATGCTTGCAGGGGTCTCACCCGCAAAGGGCGTAACGGTCAACCCGAGTTGTCGTTCGTACATTTCAACGTCACGCATCTTCGCCCCCGTCGCCAAAGCACTGCCTCGGGTTAATCCGGATGAAATCCTCAGCAAGAAACGGGTTGAGTCCCGGCATGGCCGCAGTCCGCATGAAGTAGACCTCCGCGAAATGGCGCTTGGAAAGCTCTGCTCCCAAGCCGTCAGCGCGAAGCGCGCGCGTCAGCGCTTCGACGGTGAGCTGCGCCAAAAGTCCAAATTCGTAGTCTGCCGCGTGCATCAGCCGCGACGCGAATTCAGTTGTTCTCACATCTTCATCGCACTGCACCTTTGCCCTGTCACAGTAGCGCGCTACGAGGCCTAAGACCTGATCCTGCCCCGCGTACGGCGAAAGGCGCTCAATTTCGATCGGATACACACGGCGAGCCAGCTGGTCATCCTGATTGATGATCGTTTTGAGGCCGGGCATTCCGGTGAGTAACAGGCCGACCGGCCACTGACTGTTCTCCATCAGGGATTTAAGCGTGTTGACGATTACCTGCCGCTCCTTGTCGGTTTGGTGCTGGGCCAAATCCTGCGCCTCATCCATGTGCATGAAGAGAGTTTTCCGCAACTTGAACTGCTGCTTTACGAGGCCCCAGATAACAGCCGCTGACCGATCGCGAACGAGCGGGTACCCTGCCGCATGGAGGGCCGCCGTCGCAACAAACTTCATCGTGGCCGGCGAAGGCACTTTGAACCCAACCATCTCGTTGATCCCATCTGGATCATCACACACCAATCGATTGTGGTAGCGACGCCTTAGCTCCAGGACCGCCGTTGTTTTACCGGCCCCTGAGCGCCCAACGAGGACGATGCCCCTGAGGTCGGAGACTATGCCCTCTTCGAGATCTGCGCGCCGTTGTTCGAGTAGTTGGTCAAAATAAGTATCAAGACGTTCGTAGGCCAGCGTCGGGACATAGGCGGACCGTATGTCTTGAATGATCTGGCGGACTTCAGGGTTATTCTTGTTCATCTTCATCGCTGAATCTCCATTCAGGTTGGGGGTCGACAGTAAGAGGGGTTTGGGTTGAGGCATCGCTGACGTAAGGCGCACCCTCGCTGGCTGGTGCCTTGGACGCTGTAATGTCGGAAATAGTGCCTGTGAGGCTTGCCGTTCCTATGGACGGATGCACCTCGACCACTTCGTCTGGAACAGCGCCGAAACTCAGGCCGAAGAAGCTCTCGTGCTCCGCCCGTCGAATATCTTTCGCGCAAACGGTCAGAGGGCCGATCTGACGCCATGCGCGTTGGTGATCGTCGATCTGTTTAATACGCTCGAGTGCCGCATCGACGATCTCGATATGGAGGCGTGCCGCGGCCTTTTTTGATCGGCGCAGATCCCGGATAGTCGCTTCCCACACAGAAAGAGAGACACCGCGCGCATTCTGTAGGCCTGCAGGAATCGTATGCCATGCATCGTCAAACCAGGCAGACAGACATCCCATATCCTCAGGGTCTATGCGTAGATCGATCTGTTGCGCACCGCGACGCTGGAAAAAGGCTGCAAGATTGCGACTGGTGTAGGCAATGCCGCAGACCAGTACGCCGTGCCGACCAAGCTGACGTTTCAGAGGAATACCAAGGAAATGGCGCAGGACATGGGCTGATTTGGCAGGGCTATATCCGTAAAGCCCTATCAACCGGTCCCAAGTATCTGCGGGCGTAGCATACTCTAAACCGCGATGCGGGCGGTGATGGTAAGCGTCGACGACGAAGCGGACCATGAGTTCCACAATGCTGTCAGCAGTATGTACCACATACTGATCAGCTGGATAGTCGCCGCGCTCTTGCGGGTTGCCAAACGTTCGACCCGTCAGAAAAGGCATGAGCATCGTGCCCAAAGTTCGGAAGACGCGCTCGATGCGCGACCGCAACTTCGGCACGCCTGCTGGCAGGACTTCATATCCGATCCCGAGGTCCGATAGGGTGGCTTTGAAGTCTGGGTTGACGAAGGAAGACCCGTTATCCACGACCACGTTGAAGATGTGACCGTGCTGACTCCAGGCCTTCTTGCACCCGAGCTGTCTTGAAATCTCGCTCTTGTTTCGCATGGCCAACCACAGGGTTGCCAATGCCGTCTCGACATTGGGCGCCTTTGCGACCTTGATTGCCAGGATCACACGTGTTGCAGCATCGATAGCTACGCACATCCAGAAGCGCCCGGTTCGAAGTTCGTCAAACTTAGGATCGCTCACATCGATACCCGCGTCTTCCAAGAACGTGAGGAGATCGATCTGCCACTCGTCCATTTCGATTCGCTGCATCGGAGCTTCGATTTCGAGCCCCTGACCATAGGGCCCGAACTTGTTCTTTGCTTTTGCGACCCCCTCACGCGCTGCACAGGTTTCGAACTGGTGCAACTCCGCTATGCGACGGTAAACGGTTCTCTTGGACACCTCACGCTCTGGAAGCTGATCATTCAGCGCGAGCGACTTGTTCAACTCGCGAATTTCCCGTTTTGCCTCATCCGCGACGCGAGGAACGTAGACTCGGTTTGGGTGTAAAAATGTCTTGATCGCCGTCTGCAGGATATTCTCGACTTGAGACGAGACCCGCTTGGCGTTGGCGCCGTTGAATCGGCTTCTTTTTACGAAACACATGGGATCATGTGTTTTCTGCCACTCCCGCACCCAGGCCATAAGGGCTGTCCGGCCCGGATGCTTCATGGCGAGGAGCTTTCCAAGCTCTGACCCATCCTGGCCAAGGCGTATCTGCTCCAGAATCTTAGCCTCGACGCGCTTGCCCAACTCAGGGAGAAATGCGACGCAGGGGTCGTTGGAACGGCTTACTTCACCATCTGCTTCCGCGTCGAGAAAGCACTCAACGTAAAGCTGCTTGCGGAAAATCTGAGCCTTCTCGGCGGCGCTCATCCGGCTGACGAGCGCGCTGCCAGCCAAGGCTCGACGAGCAGCATGGCATTAGAAAAATACCCGTATTCAACGGACGCCTTGCTCTCATCAATCATGCGTTTGACATCAGCGTGGCTGAAACAGAGGAGTTCCGAGCTGCCGTCCAAGGGACGCAGCTCCAACGTGCTATCCGAGACGGCGCTGACGACATGTACTGTGCCACCTGCGATCACTGCATCCGATTTGCTGACGCGAAGTCTTACTGCCATCACCGGGCCTCCGGCATCGACAGCATGCTGGCTTCAGTCACCGGAAGTGAAAGGTCCGTCAGGACGATCCCATCGAAGATCGCCTTGAAGCCTGAACGGAAGGCCCGCCCCTGCAGGCCGGCCGCGGCCACGACCTGCCCGAGTGACGTTTCACAGTTCATGCCTCGAAGTATTTGCTGAACTGCCGCGTCTGCTTCTGCATCCTCGCCCTGCCGGAACATGTGAAGCAATTCTGCATTGCGCACTTCCGCCGCAGAGAAGCTACTGTCCGTGACAAGTAGCGCATCGTCCGCGAACTGCTTGGGGGTCTGCGTCTTGATCAACGCGAACTCTCGGTCGAACCCATTTCGCTCGACCAACCCATCTGGTTTGACGGCGATCGCTATCCTTTTCCCATCTTCCAACGTGACTAGAAAATCGAAGGTATGAAACGTGGGTTTCCCTCCCTCGTTTCGATAGGTGATCTGCGGCGGCTGATCCCAGATATTGACGACGGCGATCTGCGACAGCAGCACCAAGAGGCACTTTCGCTCAAGGTCGCTTTCAAAGATGAGCTGCCGCCAGGCCGCACTGGCACGTAGTTGTGCGATCACGAACCCGCGTCCGCTCGCCCGCGATCGTGCCGGAAACATCCGCGTCGCGCGGGTTCGCTCCGGCGGGACATAAGGTCCCCCGAAATCATCATCATACATTGGCTTTTTTGCCCTGCACCGAAGGCATGCCTCTCGGTGCAACGGGTTCCTCTTTCATTGAGACAAGAGGCCCCTGCCCACAGAATCCACTGCACGCTTGACCGGAGCCGAAAGTTGGGTCATGAATGAGGTGTATCGGGCTTCAACTTGATACACCTAAAGGGCCTCTGGAGCTGTAACTCCGAGGCCTTTTGCTTTTCTAGGTCATGATTGCTCCTTCCTCTTGGAAGTCGGGAAACAAATCCTCCGGCGATGTGCCCACGGCCAAAGCCAGTGCTTTTTCAATGCGCTGAGATCGGCACATCCGCTTACCGACCAATGTCAGCGCGGAGTCGCTGACCCCAAGATCGCGCGAGATCTGCGCCAGTGAGGTTCCCCGCATCCTGAGTTCCGCTTTCAGACGCTCATGGGCGTCCAGATCTGCTTTTGTCGGGGTGCGCATTGGGGCGATCTCCAGGTTGTGTGAGTGCAGATGAGCCAAATTCACACCCCAGCTAAGGAACTCCCGCCGAAGCAGTCAACCTCGCAAACCACTGTCACAAAACAAAAACCATCCGGACCGATTGGTCCGCGCGGACCAATCGGTCCACCTACCTTGATTTCTTGACCGCTAAAGCGCTTTCTCAGCTAAGGTTCCTGAGTCGCCTTTTTGAGGCTCATCCATTGGATCAAGGGATTTGGCCAGTTCGGACAAACATTACGAATCGATTGCTCGGCAGATAGGTGCAACCAATCTGTTGGCGCTTCGTATGTCTTCAGGGATGAGCCAGTCACATTTCGCGACGGTCATCGGTTTGTCAGACCGCGCACTGCGTCGCTACGAGCGTGGAGAGCGTGAGCTTCCTCTAACGACACGGCTCGCGATCATCCAAGCGTTCAAGATCGATCCGTTGGCGAGCGATCAGTTAACCGCAGAGCTTGTGGGCTTGAAGCCGCGGACCTCTCGCCCGGTACGACGTGGCGGAAGACAAGGGATGAAGGTGTCTGGAGAACGCTGCGAAGAGAAAGTCAGGGCCGCAGGAAGCGAAACTATTCACCGCTCGGACAGCTTTTTTTAAGGATCCGCGACGATGTCTATTTCTGCGCGACAATTTACTTCATGATGCAGAACATCGCCTTGGCCTTCGATCTCCCCTTCGGATTCGAAGTTCATGGCGTCGACTGGATGTTTTTAGGCTCCTTCGGGGTGATCTTGCTCCTGCTCCCATCCGTCGTTGCAGAGTTGCCCATACTAAAGGCGTCACAATACCTCCTCAGGAATACGAAGGAGCGCTTAACCATGTAGTGCAACGGCATGCATAACGCAGAAGGGGCGTATTGTGTTGAAAAACTCTGATTCAGCGCGTTGGCTCTAAATTTGGCAGAACAAAGTTCTGATTTACTAAAATTTTGACAGCGTCAGTGGGAGAAATCAGGTTTCGAGGGAACGATTTCCCACTTTTTACGAAATTTGCAGATGCAGCAAAGAGTTTTTCGACAGAATCGGCTGTGATCGGCGATCTACTGTGCCTGGTACCAAGGTCCGCTGTGGGCCGAAAGGGTCATTTTTCGGTTGTTAGATAGGCATCTACATCCTCACGCCAGTAGATCCGGCTTAGATCATGAGGCATCGCCAACAGGGCCACATTGGTATTTCTAAGCTTCATCGAAAGTGAGCCTTGTGGGCGCTGCACGACTTCCGCGAACTCGCCCAAGGAAATAAAGGTCTCTCGGAAACGCGTCAGACTGTCAGCGGTAACAACAGTCGCCCCTCGGCGGTAGAGCTCTGAGGTATCCACCCCGCACAACATTCCATGTTGGATCAAATATCCTACTGTTTTGGCCGTCACTCTTAACTGTCCGGCGGCGTCACCGATGGAAAAGCGGCTCTCCCGTGCGAGATCGGTTTCGTCCATAATAGATGTTCCGGATTTTCTACCTTCAGATGAACACTTTGCGTTTCGAAAGGACTTCTTCTCGCGCTCGTAGGCGTCGAGCATTCTTTGGGTAACAAAACTCATCGGTACGATACTGCCGTCAGCGTCACGCGTTGCGAGACCTCGATAAATCAGGTCTTCAGCATTGCGCTTGGCGACCCCTTTTAGTGAGATTGACTTCTGTGGGTTCGACGAAGCCTTGCCCTCCGAAGGCACGCCCAGCACCAGCACCCCTTTTCTGACGGAAAAATTGTTGAAAACGTGTCGCCGCACAACGTCACGCAGGGGCTCGAATTCATCGCCGAGGCTCCGGCTCTTCAGCCACGCCATCCAAGGGCCAAAGAGTCGACCAAAGAACCTGCCGTCCGCGCCGTCCTCATGAGCCATGGCGGCAAGACAGTCGGTAAGGGCTACAGGACCATCTTTCAGTATGTCGTAGCCCAAGGCACCATAGGTCATCCAATCTCGCTCACTGTGCCCCGCCAGCGCAGCATCTGGCCCCTTTGCGATACGCAGCCCCAGCACTTCACATGCCCGTGACGCCACGTTGAGTTCGAGGCGGTCGATCCATCGGTCGCCCCGCCCGCTCAGGATGCGGTTCGTGAGATATGCCTCGAAAGGACTAGGAGTCGCCTTGAGCACCGGCTGATCCAAAATCCAACCGTGGTGTTTTCGCAGCTGCGCCGCGAAATCTCTGGCGTCCTTGTTGTATTTCTCAACTGGAAGGCATGCGAGCATGCTGCCGTGTTCCGGGCAGCTCCTGATTGACGAAAATTTCCACTGGAGGCGACGCGGCACACGCCACGACTCCGCTGCTGATGGCATTTCGGACCGTATACACTCCGGGCAGACGCGGATGCGCGTGCGTTGAAAGCTCTGAAGGGAGGCAAATTCTTCTCTCAGGCGAAAATGCCCCTTGCCGAGATGGCGGATAGAAACCCGCTCCAACGCGCCCACATCACACCCTGCAAGCTGGGCCAATTGTTCTATGGCTACCTTCTCACCACGAAAGAGCGGGCCGATCGGAAAGGCAATGTCCCCGCAGAACCTCTGCATCGATATTGCGCCGTTCCTGGCCGCAAGCCGCGACAGCAAGGAAGTAGCCGGCTCGCACGCGGCATGTGCCACCGTCAGCGGCAACTGCGGGAAATTCGTTCCGGGAGTGGCAGGTAGGCTTTTGACCAAGCGAGGCTTCCGAGATCAGACAAAGGCTGGATTGGCCGGATCTTACGATCACCAGCTCAACTGAGAAACGCTGCTATGATTTCAGGAAATTCCGCCGACTTGGGTCAGTTACCTGTCACAAAAGTCGGTTTTGCTTGGCATCTGGCAAAAGTTAAAATGGCGCGCTGGGGAGGATTCGAACCCCCGACCCCTTGATTCGTAGTCAAGTACTCTATCCAACTGAGCTACCAGCGCGTGGAGCCGTGACTTACCCCCCCCTCTAAGGCATTGCAAGGGGGAAGAGCAGGAAATCTGGTGCCTTTGGGTAGGCTATTCTGCTGCCGCTTCCGATGTGAGAGGGAGTGAAGCATCACTTTCCACTACTTCCCGTGGAAGCATGATGGCAAAAGTGGTGCCTTCCGGGCCGGTTGAGCGCAGATCGAGCGTACCTCCATGGCCGCGTATCAGCTCAGCAGAGATCGCCAGGCCCAACCCAGACCCGCCCTTCCGGAAACCGCCTTGAAACGGCTGAAAGAGATGTTCCTGTGCTTTTGGAGGCAATCCGGGGCCGGTATCAGTCACGGTCACTTCCCAACCGTCATCATCTTCACGGCCGGCGATGCAAATCTCGCCTGGCTCGCCAGTTGCAACAATCGCCTGCCGAGCGTTTCTCACAAGATTTGAGAGCACGCGGAACAGTTGCTCCGAATCCGCCCGCAGGGTCAAACCCGCCGGGATATCCTCAGCATAGGAAATATCGTGATCGCCCGCGGCAAGGCGTTCGCTGTCAATCACATCTCCAACCAGCGGTGCCAGCGGGAAGCGGCTGAGGCTGGGACGCGGCTCTTCGGCGCGCCCGAAAGTCAGGGTGCTTTCACACAGGTTCACCGCGCGGCTGATCGAGTTGATGAGCTTGGGCGCAGCGCGTTTTACCGCCGGATCCTCACTCATTTCCATCCGGTCCGCAAAGAGCTGCGCTGTGGTCAGTATGTTCCGCAAATCATGGCTGATTTTCGCAACAGCGCCGCCTAATTGAGCAAGCCGGTCTTTTTGCTTCAGGGCACCTGTCAGCTCTTTTTGCATTTCGGCCAGGGCCACCTCGGCCTCTCGCAACTCTGTGGCACCGGCAGACGGCACGATAATACGGCGCGCATCTTCGGGTGCGCGCGCGTAACTGGCCATGGCAGCGACCACCCGGTGGATCGGCCTCACGATGAAGGTCCGCACCGCCATAAACAGCAACATCGCTGTCACCACAGAAATCGCCGCCGAAAGCCAAAGAATACGCAGGCCGTAGTCGACCATCGCGGCACGCAATTCCGCTGTACTCATCGTGACCTCAATCAGCAGTCCGGCCTCGCGGACCGGATCGCCGATCACACGAACGATCTGTGGTTCAGTTTTCCAAAACCGGCGCACAGCGTCTCGCATCAACACCCAGGCACCTGGATCACGCAGATCATATGTGTCTTCCACAGGCTGCGGGATCGGCGACGTGAGAATTAACTGGCGCATCTCGTCGCGCCGCAACACCACGTTCATTACCCCCGCATTCTCCAGCAACTCGGTTTCAAGCGCGTCATCGATTATGTCCTCCGTCGCCAACAGAGCCAGCGAGGCGATTTGCGCCCGTTCAAGCCGCGACAGCAGAAAATCCTCGCGAAAGCGCGCAATTGAAGGCACGAAAATCAGCACTTCGGCCAGCATGACGAAAAGGATCGTCAGCATCAGGAAGCGACCGGAGAGTGAATTTCGGAACATTGCCTGTGTGTTATACCATACTTTGGCGGCCTTGCAGCTACGGCAGGAACCTCTGCACAAGCCCGACAGCCGTTTTCACGACAGCACTATCAAAGAGCCTTGGTGAGAAATAGGCACCAGCGGCACGTTTGTTAAGTTCTCCCAACGTCGGATAGGGCAAGACAGCACCGGAAATGGCCGAGAGCTTGAGCTTGCTGGAGATCGCCAAGGCCCACATTCCAATAAGTTCTCCGGCCTGTGGCCCAGCGATCGATGCGCCCACGGGGCGCCCCTTTACGACCATCAGTTTGAGCATCCCCTCAGCGCGCATTGCGCGGGCGCGGTCATTGTCGTCGTAGGTAAGTGAAATCACCTCAAGGGCAGCGCCGTGGGCGTCACGGGCCTGTGCCTCTGTAAGCCCCACCTGGGCCAGTTCTGGATCAGTATAAGTCACCCACGGGATGTGATCTGTTTTAGCCTTGGCATGCAGGCCAAACAGAATTGAGCGGATGACAACCCCGGCGTGATAGCCCGCCACATGGGTAAATTGCAGCCCGCCTGCGGCATCGCCAATCGCGTAAACACGCCGATTGGACGTTGAACGCAAAGCGGCGTCGACAGTGACGGCCCGGTCATGGTCAACATTGGCAACATTCAGATTGAGCCGATCAATATTCACCTTGCGGCCAACAGCGACCAGCAGATGGCTACCAGTCACGTTGCCCTCCGAGGTTTCAACGGTGACACCCCCTTCGGCGCTTACCCGCTTGGCCTCGCAGCCCTCCATGATGGTGATGCCTTCCTCGCGCAGCCGTTTCAGGACAAACCCGGCAAGGTCTGGATCATCTTTACCAAGCGCCTTTTGCGCTTCGATAACCGTCACTTTGCTGCCAAGTCTGCGGTGCGCCTGTGCCATTTCGAGGCCAATCGGCCCGCCACCGATAATGATCAGGTGTTCCGGCTTTTCGCGTAGATCAAAGATCGTTTCGTTGGTGTGGTATGTCACCTCTTCCAGCCCCGGTATCGGTGGAACGAACGGGCCAGATCCCGTTGCTATCACAAACCGGCGTGCGGTGATTTCATGATTTCCTGCCCGCAACTGGGTGGGTGAAATGAAGCTCGCCCATTCCCGGAGCACCCGAACTCCAAAGCCTTCAAAACGCTCTTGGCTGTCATGCGGGGCGATTTTAGCGATTGTCTCAGCGACGTGGTCTTTCGCTGCCGCATAGTCGACGGTTGGCACGGCTGGGTCCACGCCAAACGGAGCGCCCGTTTTAAAAGCATGGGCATGATGTGCAGCCGACAGGAGCGCCTTGGAGGGCACGCAGCCGTAGTTCAGGCAATCACCGCCCATCTTGTGGCCTTCGATCAACACCACATTTGCGCCCATCTGGGCCGCGCCGGACGCCACCGAAAGCCCGCCCGAGCCAGCCCCGATCACACATACATCGCAAGAAATCCTTTCCATCTCAGAGACCTTTCTTGCCGCGCAGGGCTTTTAGAAGAATTGGCAGCGCGGCCAGCGCACAAAGGCCAAGGATGGGAAGCAGGATATGGGATTCGAAGATAATCCCGAGGTTCGGCGTTTCGCCCCGTTCAAATACCTCGCCAAGCCCAGCGCCAACCGATGTGTAAACCACAGCACCGGGGATGATCCCAACAAAGGTTGTCAGCGCGAAACGGGCAAGCGGAACACCCACAAATGCGGGCACCAGATTGGCCACGAAGAACGGCACAGCGGGCACGAGGCGGATCAGAAAGAGCATCTCCCACTGGTTCGCATCAATGCCCCGCTTGATCTTGTTCACCGCGCCTTCCGATGCGTCGAGTTTTTGGCTCAACTTCTCGCCAAACCCCCATCGGGCCGCCTGAAAGATGCAAACGGCACCAATGGTGGCAGCGGTCACGTTGAACAGCGCACCGGGGAATGTCGCGAAGAGAAAGCCGCCTGTCAGCGTGGCCACGGTTGCTCCGGGCAAGGAGAAGGCAACGATTGCGACATATATGGCGATGAAGACGGCCACGGTCACAAGGTAATTGGCGTCTCGAAACGCATTCAGGCTTTCGCGGTGGCGTGCCAGTGTTTCAAAGGTAAAGAAATCCCCAAGCGTAAAAGCCCCGATCAACGCCGCAATCAATATCGCAACAATCGGTAGCCTCCTTAGCCATGGGTTTCGGTGTGCCCCATTGTTCGCAACTTCTGTCATTTGTCGTCCCTTCTGTCCCGAACAGATACATGGCAGAAGATGGCCTCGCATCCCACGACGCGCTGTTCAGATCACGCCTGCTTGATGGCGAGTGAACCCAGTGTGCCATTCTGGGTGCGAAACGCAGCGATTGTTACGGGCTGAGGCGGCAGTCTGCCTCTTTGTTTCAAAAAACCCTAAACGCTCAATTGACTTGAGAAGGTGATCGCCCTATTCACCGGGCTTCGAACACAACTGGCCCTCGAATCCCTACGGTTGGGAGCGGGGCCGCCCGAGACGGAGCACCTGCGATGAAACGCACTTTTCAGCCATCCAATCTCGTCCGTAAGCGGCGTCATGGATTCCGTGCGCGCATGGCCACCAAGGCCGGCCGCAAAATCCTGAACGCCCGCCGCGCCCGTGGCCGGAAGAGCCTGAGCGCTTAAGGTTTGGCGGGGCGATGCAGCCCACGCCAGGCACGGAGCAAGACATGACCGCCGAGGCTGAAAGGCCTGCGGCGGTTTCTGCTTGTCTGGAAGTGCTCAAGAAAAGGGCCGATTTTCTGGCCTGCGCCCGCCCACCGGCTCGTAAGCAGCATACGCCCGGCTTTCTGTTGCAAGGACGTGCGCGTGAGGCTGGTGGCGCCATCCGCATTGGGTACACATGTTCCAAGAAGGTCGGCAATGCCGTGGCCCGTAACCGCGCCAAGCGTCGCCTGCGCGAGATCGCTCGTGCGGTTCTTCTTAAAGAAGGTCGTGCCGGGTGGGACTATGTGCTTGTTGGCCGCAAAGATGAAACCGCCAATCGCGACTTTGCCACACTCAAGGCCGATCTCTCCAACGCCCTCGCCAAGGTGCATGGATGACCCCGCTCGCATATATCGCGTCGTTGCCTGTGCGTGCCTATAGGCTATTGTTTTCGCCATGGGTTGGTCACTCGTGTCGTTTCCAACCAACGTGCTCTGCCTATGCGATGGAAGCCCTTGAAAAGCACGGAGCCTTCAAAGGCTCATGGCTTACGCTGCGCCGCATCGCCCGCTGCCATCCTTGGGGTGGATCGGGCGTAGACAACGTACCAGATTGAGAAAAACGCTCCATATCGTGCCCGGCCTTACGGCCGGCGGGCGGGTGCGTGCTGCGATGAAATCCCGGGGAAGCAATGCGCCCGTGGTCGCGCTGTTTGATCTGTTTGAGGCAGGCCACGTCCCCACGCTGGATGATCCTGTGGCCTTTGTGCTGGCCCGGGCCGAGGATATGGCGCGAAGCTATGATGATGACAGCTTCATCACCCGTGCCGAAGAGGATATCCGCCTGCTGCTGAGGTCAGGCGAGGCGGCAACGCGCATAGAGCTTTGGGCAGGCGGCACACTGCAAGAGCAACTCGCATTGGCCTTCACCATCGCCTTGACGGCTCAGCAAGGATGGGCCGAAAAGCTTGCCCTGCATCAGATGTTGCCGCCAGGTGATCTTCCGGGCCTCCCCCTCTTGTCTAAAGAAGTATACGCCGCCACGCCCGAGGCCGCGCCCCTCTCCCCCCAGCTCTTGCGCCTGTATCAAGCGCTCTGGGATGGCTTTACCGCGCCCTCGCCGGAGCAACTTCTCACGTTGCGCCGTAGCCCGGCGTTACCCTCAATTATGGCGGCCGCACTTGATAGCCATTTCGCCCGGTTCCCCCATGCGGCAACCGGCCTTGGGACCCGTGAAGAGCGGCTGATCGCCGCCATTTCCGCTCACCCCGGTCCTCTCAGCCGCGCCATCGCGCAGGCTCTTGGAGACACGCGGCCCCCGCTTGTTGACGCTTGTGGCGATCTCACCTTTTTGGAAACCGTCAATCGCCTTGCCCGCCTGCCAGAAAAAGCACCCGTTCTCACGTTGGGTGAATCCGGCAAAACCCCAATGTCACGGAACGTCCAACTCACCCCTTATGGCGAGGCGCTCGCCGCAGGTGGCGCAAGCCTTCTGGCTGACGGTGGCGTTGACGACTGGATCGGCGGGACCCGCGTGCGCTCCGGCGACGCGCCGATGTGGGTGCGCACGGGCGGTGCCGGCTTCTTGCACCTTTCTAATCTGTGACAGGCGTTTGGCTCAAAGCGCACGCGCACCGCACCAAACCCTCTTTGCGCGGGGCGTGCGATCTGGCATATCCGGCCCATGCTTGATGAGCCCGACGATATTCACGCGCTGTTTCACGGCGCTCCCGCAACCACCGAATTCAAGAAACTTCGCAAACGGATTGTTCGCGATACCCGGGAAGCTATTGAACAATACGGGATGATCGAGCGCGGGGCCAAGTGGCTGGTTTGCCTGTCAGGCGGGAAAGACAGTTACACCCTGCTCGCCGTTTTGCATGAGTTGCAATGGCGCGGCCTCCTTCCAGTGGAGCTGCTGGCCTGCAATCTGGATCAGGGGCAGCCCGGCTTTCCCGCGACTGTCCTGCCGGAATTTCTTGAAAAAATGGGCGTTCCGCACAGGATCGAGTATCAGGATACTTACTCTATCGTCATGGATAAGGTTCCGGCAGGTCGAACCTTCTGCGCCCTTTGCTCAAGGCTGCGACGCGGCAATCTTTATCGAATCGCCCGCGAGGAAGGCTGCTCTGCCGTCGTCCTCGGGCACCACCGGGACGATATTCTGGAAACGTTCTTCATGAACCTTTTCCACGGTTCCCGACTGGCTACAATGCCACCTAAACTTGTGAACGATGAGGGCGATCTTTTTGTGTATCGCCCGCTCGCACATGTGGCTGAAGTTGATTGCGAAAAATTTGCGCGCGCGATGAAGTATCCGATCATCCCATGTGATCTTTGTGGCAGCCAAGACGGCCTTCAGCGCCAACAGGTCAGGGCTTTGCTCGACCAATGGGAGGCCAACCACCCCGGAAGGCGGCAGAAAATGTTTCGCGCCCTTTCCAATACGCGCCCGTCCCACTTGCTCGACCCCAAGCTGTTCGATTTCGAAGGTCTCCTGCGGGCAGATACCCCTCACGATGAGGAAAATTCGAGCGATTTCTTGGTGCCGGCCTTAAGGAACTGATCATTCGCCTCGCATAGCGTCCTCGTCAGACGCGGCTGTTTATTCAGGCCGCCAGTGATGGAGAGTTTGGCTATGACGAGCCCTACAAGCACTTATATCAAGATGCGGCGCCTGTTGCGTCAGGGCTTTTTCAGGCCGCAAGTGCTTACGTTTCTGCCAGCACTGCTTTTGGGGGGATACTGGTTTGGTGGTGAGGGTGTAATCTTGCTCGCCGCCCTGCTCTTTCCGGTGCTGGCACTCATGGGCGGGCTGTTTGAAGGCGATCATCTGCGCTGCCGTCGCGACGGGACGACCGACCTGCTGTTGCGCAATGACTTTCTCGATCTTCTGGCCGAAGCGCTTCCGCGAGCTGAGGCGCGCAATTGGTCAACAGCCTGCTTCGTGATCGAGATCGACGATTGGGGCGAAATCAGCAAACGGATCGGCACCACCGCATCTGAGACGATTCTGCGCCGCACCGGCGAACGGATCGAAAGCGCCATGCGTGGCGCAGATTTTTGCGGACGGCTGGAAGGCCCGCGCTATGTGGTCGGGCTGGACCCTGTGCGCCGGGTGGACCTTAACACCGCCATAGGAGTTGCAGAGCGCCTGCAATCGGTGACCGGCGAGGCTATTGCCGTTGATCAAACCTCTGTGCACGTTTCGGTATCCATTGGGTTTTGCCTCAATAGCCGAGCCCCCAAGCGCACCGCCGATGGGCTGATGGAGGCCGCCGAAACTGCCGCCGAGGAGGCCCGCTCCAACGGGCCAAGTGCCGTGCGGGCCTACTCCGGCGAAATGCAAGCGGCGATCGCCGCGCGCCATGAACTTACGGATGACTTGCTGGCGGCCTTCTCCGAAGGGCAGATCCGCCCCTACTTTCAGCCGCAGATCTCCACCGACACCGGGCGCATCACCGGCTTTGAGGCTTTGGCCCGCTGGTTACACCCCGAGCGTGGGCTTATCCCCCCGGGGGACTTTCTCCCTACGGTTGAGGAGGCCGGACTGATGGAGCGGCTCGGCGAGGTGATGCTCTATCATAGTTGCTCCGCCCTGCGCGCCTGGGACCGTGCCAACGTTGATGTTCCTACTGTCGGTATCAACTTTTCTGCCGTTGAGTTGCGCAACCCAAAGCTCGCCGACAAGGTGAAGTGGGAGATTGATCGGTTTGATCTGCCTCCAGAGCGTATCACCATAGAGGTGCTGGAATCCGTCGTCGCTGAAACCGATGATGACACAATCTGCCGAAACATCGCGGCGCTCGCCACCATGGGGTGCCCCATTGATCTTGATGATTTTGGTACAGGTCATGCCTCAATCAGTTCTATCCGCCGCTTCGCCGTTAGCCGGCTCAAAATTGACCGCAGCTTCGTGATGCGCGTCCACGAGGACCGCGAACAGCAAAAGCTGGTTTCTGCAATCCTGCTCATGGCAGAGCAGCTCGATCTCGATACGCTTGCGGAGGGCGTCGAAAGCATTGGCGAACATGCAATGCTGTCACAGCTTGGATGCGGCCATATCCAAGGTTTCGGCCTTGCGCGCCCCATGCCCTTTGAAGACACACTTAGCTGGATTGAAAAGCACAACGCCAAGATTGTCGAATCGCCGATGCTCAAGGGCTTCTCCCGCAAGTAGCATTTGGGCCCGAAACACGGCGCAAATGGTAACATTTCGGCCCTTTCGGCTTGACCTTTCGGCCCTCGGGGGATTGAACCACCGCAACCTGAAAACAGTGCGCGGTGCCCTTCATGGACGACCAGAACAAGAACCTCATTCTCGCCTCGGCGCTCAGCTTCGTGGTGATCCTCGTGTGGTTCATCATCTTCCCACCCGAAGAGCCCCCGCTCGATCCGGCTGAGCCACAGGCGACTGAGCAGGCTGCCACTGGTACCGAAGCCGTGCCCGGCGCAGTGGCGGGGGATTCCTCTGTCGCCGCCAATGGCCCTGCCGCGCTTGAAGAAAATACGCCGCGCGTCAGCATCGACACGCCTGAACTTACCGGGTCGATCTCACTGACCGGCGGGCGCATAGATGATATATCCCTCAAGAATTTCACTGTGGACGTAGACAGCGACGAAATTGTGAAGCTGCTCGCACCTATCGGTGAAGCCCACCCATATTTTGCCCTCTACGGATGGCGCAAAGGCGTTGGGCTTGAAGCATCGGAAGTGCCGAACTTCTCCACGGAATGGTCGGTGGAAGAAGGGGATGTTCTCAGCCCCGGCTTCCCCGTTACCCTCCGCTGGGATAGCCCATCAGGCCTGATTTTCCGGCGGTTGATTTCTGTAGATGAGAAATTTCTCTTCACCGTTGACCAATCTGTCGAAAACCCAACGGAACAGTCCCGCAGTGCGCAACCCTACGCCATCATCGCCAGGCAGGGCTTGCCCGAGTTGGAGAACTTCTTTGTGATCCACGAAGGCGTAGTTGGTCAGCACGGAGGGGAGCTGATTCTCGAGGATTACGACAACGTCGCCGATATGGACGTGAACCCTCAACTCAAAGCCCCCGGTGAGGTTTTTCCTGCCGTAACCGATGGCTGGGTCGGCTTTACCGACCACTACTGGATGACCAACCTGATCCCCGAACCGGGCCAGACGGCCGAGTTGTCGGTGACCTACCGCCAATCCGACGACACCTACCAAACGCGCATCTTTCATCCGATGGAAGAGATCGCACCCGGCGCCACAATGACCACCCGATCCTACTTCTTCGCGGGGTCCAAAGAGTGGCAGGTCATCAAGGACTATCAGGACAACAGGAACTTCAAGGATTTCGTTAACACCATTGATTGGGGTTGGTTCTTCTTTCTGACCAAACCGATCTTCCTTGCCCTGCACTTCTTGAACGGCCTCATCGGCAATATGGGCTGGGCGATTATCGCACTGACATTCCTCATCAAGGCAATCCTCTTCCCACTTGCGTATAAATCGCAGGTTTCGATGGCCAAGATGAAGGCTCTCCAGCCGCAGATGGAAAAGCTGAAGGAAAAGGCCGGCGACGATCGCTCGAAACTTCAGCAAGAAACCATGGCGCTCTACAAGAAGGAAAAGGTTAATCCGGCCGCAGGCTGCTTGCCAATTATCCTTCAGATCCCGATCTTCTTTTCGCTCTACAAGGTGATTTTCGTTACCGAGGAACTGCGTCAAGCGGCCTGGTTTGGCCCGTTCCGGGATCTGTCTCGCCCTGATCCAACCTCGCTTTACAACCTGTTTGGCGCTCTGCCTTGGGGCCCGCCGGAACCCGGTTCGATCATGGCCTTGGTCTTCATCGGCATCCTGCCACTGCTGCTGGGTATTTCGATGTGGCTTCAGCAAAAGCTGAACCCCGCGCCAACTGACCCGACTCAGCAGATGATCTTTGCCTGGATGCCTTGGGTGTTCATGTTCATGCTCGGCGGTTTTGCCAGCGGTCTTGTGGTTTACTGGATTACCAACAACACGATCACATTCACCCAGCAGTATATCATCATGCGGATGCAAGGCTTCAAGCCAGACGTGTTTGGCAACATCAAGTCGGGCTTTTCCAAGAAGGCCAAGGCAGAAAACCCCAAGAAATGACCGGTTGCTTGGCTGAAATTTGGCGCCATCCCATCAAGAGCCACGGGCGCGAGCGCGTGGAACAAGTGGCGCTAAAGGCAAGCCAGGCGATGCCCGGTGATCGAGTTTGGGCCGTTGCACATGCTGACAGCGATGCTGACGGCTCCGAATGGGCGTCCTGTTCAAATTTTTCGCGCACGTCACGCACCCCTGCCTTGGCTCCTTTCTGGGCCAGGTTGCAAAGTGGTGGCGAGGTCAATCTCCGCCATACCCAGCTGGGGGAGCAAAGCTTCAATCTTGATGATCCAGCCGATCAGGAGCGCTTTGTCGCGTGGGTCGCGCCGTTGACCCCCGAAAGCCAGCCTGCGCCCAACCGTGTCGTCAAACTTGAGGGCCGAGGCTTTACCGATAGCGATTTCCCTTCCGTGACCCTGTGCAACTGCGCCAGCCATCGCGCCGTTGAAGAACAGTTAGGGCAGGAAATTTCCCCACTGCGCTGGCGTGGAAACCTCTGGGTTGATGGGTTTGCGCCTTGGGCAGAGTGGGATTGGCTCGGCCGCGAAATCCGTATCGGCGAGGCCGTGCTCGTCCCTCGCGAGCGAACAGATCGCTGCCCCACCACAATGGCGAACCCCGAAACAGGCGAGCGTGATGTGCCAACCGTGAAGGCGCTGCTTGATGGGTGGGGCCACAAAGACTTTTCCGTCCGCTGCGTGATTGTGCAAGGTGGAGCCATCCGCGAAGGTGACGAGGTATCCCTGCAATGACCCAAGCGCCCCTGCCCTTCCCCGAGGCCGAGCCCCCCGATGCAGCCTCCGAAGAGGCCGCCCGCAAGCTTTTTGCCGGGCAAATCACCTTTGTCAAAGGTGTCGTCGCAATGGACGGCCTGCCAGAACCTGACCGCTCCGAGGTGTGCTTTGCCGGGCGTTCGAATGTAGGCAAATCAACCCTGATCAACGCGCTCACCGGGCAAAAGGCACTCGCCCGCGCCTCCAACACGCCGGGCCGGACCCAAGAAATCAACTACTTTGATATGTCTGGCGCGGGCTATCTGGTGGACCTTCCGGGCTATGGTTTTGCCAAAGCGCCAATCCCGGTGGTCGAAAAGTGGCAGCGCCTGCTCAAATCATATCTCCAAGGGCGCCAGACCCTGCGTCGCGCCTTTGTGCTGGTTGACTCGCGCCATGGGATCAAAGCGGTCGACGAAGAGATCATGAAGCTCCTCGATACCGCAGCCGTCACCTTTCAGGTTGTGATGACCAAGGCAGACAAGGTGAAGGAAAAGGACCGCGCCGCTGTGCTCAAGCAAGTTCGCGCCGCCCTTCAAAAGCACCCCGCAGCCTTCCCCGCGATAATCGTGACCTCGTCGGAAAAGGGCGATGGCATTGCCACGCTACGCGCGACCATCAAGAGCCTGCTCTAAAGGTTCACCTTGGCAGAGCTTTCACCCACGGCCAGTCCCTCGGCAAACCTCGCAGGCCCCGAAAGGCTGGCGCGGCGGTGCGGTTTTACGTGGGCCAGCTTTTACGCCAAAACCCCGGTCGTCGCTGCCTGCGGAAAGCTTTGAAGGGAATGCCTGCCGAAGATGCGTGCGCTCGCGCGCGCACCCAAGCTGCGACCGCTGGAGAGAAAAGCACCGCCGCCACAACCCATAACAGGGAGAATGCAACCAGCGGGACCAGCGGCCAACAGCACATAAGCGCCTCTCACTTTTGAGTGTTGGGCAAAACCGGAGCCAAGCACGATTGGGTGCAAATTCCACAAAAGGGATTCCGCCCTGCGCGGGGTCGCGCACGGGGCTTGGCACCGCGGGTGGCTGCGCGTAACAAGAGGCCACCCCCTTGTTGAGATCAGCCATGAAGAAGCAAGCCATGAACCGCGACTGGATCGCCACCGCCCGCACCCTCTCGGAGGCACTGCCTTACTTGCAGCGCTACGAAAGCGCGACTGTCGTTATCAAGCTCGGCGGGCATGCCATGGGCTCAGACGAGGCGATGGCCGAGTTCGCGCGTGACGTTGTCCTGATGAACCAAGTTGGGGTGCATCCGGTCATCGTTCATGGCGGTGGCCCGATGATCAATGAAATGCTTGGCAAACTGGGTGTTGAGAGCCAGTTCATCAATGGTAAGCGGGTGACTGACAGTGCCACCGTTGAAGTGGTTGAGATGGTGCTTTCGGGCCGTGTAAACAAGCGGATCGTTCAGGCGATCAACGATCAGGGCGGTCGCGCCGTGGGACTCTCCGGGAAGGATGCAAACATGATCGTTTGTGACCCCTCCGCCCCGGAACTGGGTTTTGTGGGTGACCCCGTTGAGGTGACGCCTGATGTGCTGCGTCGGCTTCATGGTGATGGGTACATTCCCGTTGTCGCGCCGCTTGGGGCTGGTCGCGATGGTGAAACCTTCAACATTAATGGTGACACTGCCGCCGGCGCTATCGCCGCCGCCCTGAAGGCCGATCGCCTCCTCCTGCTCACAGATGTGGCCGGCGTGAAGGATGCCGCAGGCGATGTCATCACTCAGCTAACGCCAGAACATGTAAAAAAGCTCACGGATGAAGGTGTAATTGCGGGCGGCATGATCCCCAAAACCGAAACTGCGCTTTTGGCCATTAGCGGCGGTGTTCGCGCTGTCGTCATCCTTGATGGACGTGCCCCAAACGCCTGCCTATTGGAGCTTTTCACCGACCACGGTGCTGGGTCTCTGATCCGCCGCGAGGTGGCGTGACCCTTCAGCAAATCGAAGACGCCGCACGCGCAGAGCATCTCGCGGTGATGGGCGGGCTTCATGAAGATGGCGAAACTGTCCTGCTCCTTGGCCCCGGCGAACCGGGGTTTTGGGCTTGGGTGCAAACGTCCCCTGAGTTCACCGACGGCGCTCCTGATCGGCTTGATCGTTGGTCAGCGCGGGTCATTGGTGCTCTGGCCGCAACCCTCGGTGCCCGCGCCGTCTTTCCCTATGATGGCCCGCCCTACGCGCCCTTCATCGCTTGGGCTCTCGCTAGCGGCCAAGCTTGGCAAAGCCCGGTCAATCTGCTCATCCACGCCGAGGCCGGGCTTTGGGCCAGTTACCGGGGAGCTCTGATCCTTTCGGGCGAGGTTGGCCTTGGCGCCCCCGCCGCCAATCCCTGCCCTGCTTGCGACGCGCCCTGCACCACAGCCTGCCCGGTGGCGGCGCTTACCCCCGATGGATACGACGCCGACGCTTGCCGGAGCTACGTCGCCAGCCCCGAGGGGACAGCGTGCCGCTATCGGGGCTGCGCCGTGCGAAGGGCTTGCCCCGTGTCCGCCAGCTACCCTAGGGTGGAGGCACAATCTGCATTTCACATGACCCATTTTCTGAAAGATCCCTAGTTTTATGCGCCAGCTTTTGCTTCTCCGTCATGCCAAGTCCGCATGGGACGATCCGCTTGCCGATGATTTTGACCGCGCGCTTAATGACCGTGGGCAGAAGGCCGCGCAATCGCTTGGCGATTGGATTCGCCACAACAATCTTATGCCCGACCAGGTACTCTGTTCAGCGGCAGCGCGCACCGTCGAAACATGGGAGCTGATGCTGCTTGACGCTGAGGTGAAGTTTTCAGAAGGGCTTTATCACGCCGGACCAGACCGGATGCTGAGCGCGCTCCAAAAGGCCAGCGGCGAACGTGTGATGCTGATTGGCCATAACCCCGGTATTGCCGCTCTCGCTGCGATGTTGGTTCGCAGCGCGCCCGTGCACTCACGCTTTGGCGATTACCCGACCGGTGCGCTCACCGTGACTGAATTTGATATTGATGACTGGGCCGATCTTGTCCCACGCCAAGGCCGCGTGCTGCATTTTCTGACCCCGCGCGACATTGAGGCCGATGCCAGCAACGTTTAGGCGAAGATACGTTGCCACAAGCCAAGCGGTACGGCGCGGCCCCATGTGAATAACCAGGCAAATGGCGCCGGGAAACTGACAGAGAACTTCCCAGATCGCATGGCCTTTACAACGCGTTCGCCCGCCTCTTCGGGGTCCATGATCTGCGGCATGTCAAAGTCGTTCTTGTCCGAAAGTTTGGTCTTGATGAAGCCCGGGTTGACCCGCTGTATTTGCACGCCTGTGTCTTTCAGATCGGCCCGCAGGTTCTCTGCCAGATGCATCAACGCGCATTTGGACGCGCCGTACCCAAGCGCGCCGGGCAGGCCACGAAAGCCTGAGAGTGAACCGATCAAGGTGATCCACCCGTCGCCACGCTCGAGCATCCCCGGCAACACCCCACCAAGCACCCGTATAGCGCCGGACAAGTTCACGTCGATCATGGTGAGGATCTGTTTGCTGTTCCATTTGTCCGCCGCCATGGGATGATAGGCACCAGCGCTGTAAATCAGACGGTCGATTTGCCCAAGGTGTTTGACCGCCGCTTCAACTGCGTCCAGATCGGTCACATCCAAAGGCACAATCTCAGCCCCGCCGATCTCATCGGCCAGGTCTTTCAAATCATCCTCGGACCGCGCTGAAAGCACCAGATTGGCACCGTCACGGCTCAAGCGGCGCGCCACCGCTGCCCCCAGCCCCGACGATGCACCGATGATCCAAATGCGTTTGCCCTTGAAGGTCATGCTGCGGCATCCTCGGTTTTGACATCAATCGCAATAGTCTCGGCAGGCAAGGGCCGTAGGGTTGCAACAAGTTCAGCCACTTTGAAGCCGAATTTCCGCATCTCCGATCGGTTGATCATTGTGCCGTTGTCGAGCAGGTACATCCAGTCCGACACATCGAGCACATGCCCACCGACATTTTCAGGCAGCCGCAATTTGTAGTGTAGCACAAGGGCTGAACCACTTATCTCTCCGTGCCCCTGCCCGATAATGTCATCCGCTTCGGCTGTGAGTTGGTCGCCATCACTAAGCGTAATCGCCCATTCGCGCTCTTGCGTGTCGCCATCTGCATAGGTGAACATCTCATGGAAACGCCCCGTTTTCCCACGGAAACTGCCCTCCATCACCGCCGTAAAACGGCTCTGGACTCGCCCAAAGGGGCCATAAATCACGCCGTCGCAGGCCAGTCGCTGCCCAAGGTGCTCGACCGGGTTGAAGACGGGCGTTGTATTCTCATAGTGCGCCGGTCGCTGCGCCCTGAAGCCAAGAAAAGCGCGGGCGGCATAAACCAGGCCCAGCGCAACGGTAACTCCGGCCAGAAAAACGACAAGATCAGGCATGTGCCAACTCCACCTGCAACACGTCTGTGTGGCCTACCTGAAAGGAACCCGCACAGACCGAGAGGTAATACCGCCAGTTGCGCATGAACCGTTCGCCATGACCCAAACGCGCAATCCGGTTGCTCTCGGCGTCAAGGCGTTCCGCCCAAGCCGCACAGGTGCGCCCGTAGTCCTCGCCAAACGCGAAGGTTTCTTTCACCGCAAGCCCGGCAGCCTTTGCCTGTTTGGTGATCTCGCCGGGTGAAAGCAGCATCCCGCCCGGAAAGGTGTATTGGCGGATGTAATCCTGCCCTTTGCAGTAGATCGGGAAGTAGCCATCCTGCACTGTAATCGCCTGCACAACCGCACGCCCATGCTCCGCGAGGCTTTGCTTGATCTGCTGGAAGTAGGTTGGCCAATAACGAGCACCTACAGCCTCGATCATCTCGATCGAGACGATATTATCGAAGGTGCCGCGCTCTTCGCGGTAATCCTGCAACGCAATTTCGGCGCGTCCATCTAGTCTGGCATCTGCATATCCCTTTTGGGCGGGTGAAATCGTTAGGCCCTTCACATGCATCCCACGGTCTGCTGCCCGTTCGGCAAAACCGCCCCAACCGCAGCCAATCTCCAAAACACGCCCTTCACCCTCGGGGGATAGCTTGTTGAGGATGCGGTCATACTTGCGGTGCTGGCCACGGGTCAGATCCATGTCGGTGCCGTCAAACAGGGCGGAGCTGTAGGTCATACTATCGTCCAGCCACAGCTGATAAAATTCGTTACCAACATCGTAATGTGCCCGAATGTTGCGTGCTGCTTGGCGGGGCGAGTTGGCTCGCAGCATCGAGTGCACCAGCCGATACCGCAGGTTTGACCAGAACGACGCATAGGCAAAACCATCAATCGCATCGAGGTTCCTGAGCGCCACCCTGATAAAGGCGGCGATGTCGGGGCTGTCCCACAGGCCATCCACATAGGTCTCGCCAAAACCGATGTCGCCGCGCGACGCCAGTGCTGTCACGACCGACCAATCATGGATAGCAAGCTCCGCCTCCGGCTGGCCACCCTGGCCAAAGCGCAGCACCTCACCCTCGGGCGTGCGTAGTGTGAGCGAGCCGTGTTTGATCTCCTCACAGGTTTCCAGAAAGGCGCGTTTAACGCGGTTGGTTAGGAAGAACATGGGGTGACCTCCGATTTGGGCGGTTCCGGGCGGCGACGGTAGGTTGCGCCCTTGAGCTTGAGTTTGAGCGCCTGCCAATGGATCAACGCCATCGCGCGGGCCGCCCCACAGGGGCGACGCAGGGACGCGGCCATGATACCGCGAGATGTTAGCGGCACACGGGTACCAGCCAGTGTGGCAACCACGCCGTGCTCACCGTTGGTGTGCGTGATCTTGATGTTAACGCGTTCCGGCGAAATGTCGAAATTGAAGGCATATTGCCCCGCCACCTCCTGAAACGGCGAAACATGCAGGGCCTTTTGCGTGGTGATCCGGTCTTCAGCCCGGATCAAAGCAAAGCCTGGGCGGTGACACAGGTATGAGTGGCGGTCACCAAAGGGCGTATCCACCTCGGCAATCACCGCCTTCAGTTCAGTCCCATCAAAGGCCAACCAAAAGGAAACGGGGTTGAAAGTGTAACCCAAAAAGCTTGGCTGTGTCAGCACGCGTAACGCAAGCCCCTCGGGAGCACCGGCGCTTTGCAGGTGCTCTCGCACCCAAGTTGCACCTCGTCCCCGGCCACGCTTTTCACCGCCGCCATGGTGGCTGTCTTGCACAGACCAAAGATTAAAACCATTGCGCGAAAACAGCACCGGAGCGGCTTTTTCTGCAGGGTCAATCAACACATAATCAATGCCGTAGCGGAACCGGTTTTCCACCCCGCCAATCCGCGAATGCACCGTGTGAGCCCGTATATGTTGCGGCGCGGCGCTCATGCCGCAATCCTCGCCGCCATGCCTTCAAGCGAACGCGCGATGCGTACGGCTGAAGCAAAGCCGTCTTCGTGAAAGCCGTGGCGCGTCCAAGCACCGGCATACCAAGTCCGGTTCTGTCCTTGCATCCTGCGCAAAGCGTCCTGCCCGTGCAGAGCGCCTGCGTCAAACACCGGGTGGCGGAAGGTTTTGGTATCATAGATCAGCCGCTCATCTACCGGGCAAACCGGGTTGAGCGATACAAAGAGCGGGTCGTCTTCCGGGATATTTTGCAGCCGGTTCATCCAGTAGGTCACGCCAATCGCCGGCTCTTCCCGCCCGGTTTCGGCTTTATACACCCAAGAAGACCACGCCTTTTTGCGGCGCGGCATCTGCGCAACGTCCGCATGCAAAATCATCTCGTTATCTTGAAAACGCACCGCCCCCAACGCCGCGCGCTCAGCAGTGCTCGGCTGGGTAAGCAGGCGCAGCGCACTGTCGGAATGTGTCGCCATTATCACCTCGTCAAACCGCGCCGCTTCACAACCCTCGGCCGTGATCGTTACGCCCTCGGCATCCCGCTTAACGGCGCTTACCGGGGTGCCGGGACGCAGGTTCACCCCTCGCGTGGTCAACCAAGCTGTCAATCGGCGCACATACTCAGCGCTACCGGTAGAAACAGTCCACCATTGGTGCTGCCCGCTGGCCGAAAGCAAAGCATGGTTGCGAAAGAACGATATCAGCGCCTGAGCCGGAAACGACCGGATTTCTGACGGCGGGGTAGACCAGATCGCACCCGAGATCGGCATCAGATAGTAGCGCTGAAACCAATCGCCCAAGCTCAACTCATCCATAAGCTCGCCAATCGTCGCCTCATTGTCCTGCGCAGCCACCTCCTCGGCGCGAGCATTGAAGCGCAGGATATCGCGCACCATGCCCCAATACCCGGGCCGCATGAGGTTACGAGGCTGTGCCAAAAGCGCGGGCAGATCACGCAGGCCATATTCAATGCGGCCATCGTCAATAGTTGCCCCAAAAGACATGTCCGAAGGCTCTACCGGCACGTTGAGATCGCGGAACATGGCTGTCAGGTGAGGGTAGTTGACGTAGTTGAAAACGATGAAACCAGTATCGACAGGCTGGTCGCCATTCTTACCGGCAATCACCGTCCGCGCATGGCCGCCCAAGCGCGGTGCCGCTTCATAGAGGGTCACATCATGGCTCTCGGCCAGCATGTAGGCAGAGGCCAGACCCGAGATACCGCCACCGACAATAGCGATGCGGCTGCGTGATTGGTGGGGGGTGTCGAAGGACATTTTGGGTTCCGGATTTTGAGCGCTGTCCACAGGTTTACGCGCCGCCACTCTGCCCGGTTCACAATTAGTGCCTCTGACAGAACTATTTTTGATCCAACGCCTGCGAGGCAGCGTTATCGAGGTATGTTGAATGCAGTTGTTGGCCTTGAACCCGCTAGTGAGACTGGCATGATGCCTCCCGAGGTGGTGGCATGTTGCGGCCATGGGGGCGAACGTTTGACTGAGTTTAGTGAAGAAACACAGGCGATGTTGGCGATCCGCGATGAGCGGGACCGGGCAGCTTTTGCCAAGCTGTTCCGGATGTTTGCGCCCCGGATCAAGGGTTTCCTGATCAAGGGCGGGTGCGGAGCGGCACAAGCCGAGGAAATCGCACAGGAGGCGATGCTGCGCGTCTGGCACAAAGCCGCGCTGTATGACCCGCACCGCGCCAACGTATCGGCGTGGATCTTCACGATCGCGCGGAATGCACGGGTAGACATGCTGCGCCGCGAGGCCCGGCCAATGCCCGAGGAGATGAAAGAAGAGCCCGGATCAGAGCCCGACGCAGGGCAAATCGTGGCACTGGAACAAGAGGCCACGCAGCTCCGTGAGGCCATTGCCGGATTGAAACCGGCACAGCGAGAGGTGATCGAACGCGCCTATTTGGGCGAACTAACCCACCAGGAATTGAGTGAAGAGATGGGCATCCCCATGGGCACCATCAAATCACGCATCCGGCTGGGGCTAGAGCGCCTACGCCACGATTTGAAGGGGTTGAGAACCCCATGAGTGAACATGAAATGACCGATGTGAAACACCACCTGACCGACCCAATCATCGCGGCCTATGCTGCGGGAACCCTGCCAGAGCATCTTGCTCTGGTCGTCGCAACGCATGTCTCGCTATGCGATTCCTGCCGCGCGGCCCTTGAGGCGCATGAGGCCATGGGCGGCGCCGTGCTGGATCAAACCGAAGCCGTCGCGCTTGATGATGATCTGCTGCCAGCGACGCTGGCGCAGCTTGATCAACCACGCACGGAAGCTCCCGTCCCTGCACGGCAGGGCATTTTCCCCGGTCCTGTCATGGCGGCTCTCAAAGGCCATCCGCCGCGCTGGAAAGCCGCCGGTATGGGGGTGAAGCAGCAGATTCTATGCGCAACACCTGAAGGCACGGTGCGCCTGCTTTACATCCCCGGTGGCGTAGCTGTGCCGGACCACGGGCACAAGGGGCTGGAGCTTACGCTTGTGTTGCAAGGCAGCTTTTCCGATGAAACCGGCCATTTTGGCCCAGGCGACGTTGAAATTGCCGATGATACGTTGGAGCACACACCTATCGCCGATCCCGGCCCGGCCTGCATTTGCTTGGCAGCAACCGATGCACCGCTGCGGTTCAACTCATGGGTGCCAAGGCTGGCACAGCGTTTCCTGAAAATCTGATAGGATCGGCGGCGCTTTGCGCCCCGCTTGCTACGTTCAGTGCCCGAGGATTTGGCTGAGGAACAGCTTGGTCCGGTCGCTCTTCGGGTTGTTGAAGAACTCTTCCGGCTCGTTCTGCTCTACGATCTGACCTGCATCCATAAAGATCACCCGGTTGGCGACCTGCCGCGCGAAGCCCATTTCGTGGGTCACACAAATCATGGTCATGCCTTCCTCGGCAAGCTCGATCATCGTGTCGAGCACCTCTTTGATCATCTCCGGGTCCAACGCCGATGTTGGCTCGTCAAACAGCATGATGCGGGGCTTCATGCAGAGCGACCGGGCAATCGCCACGCGCTGCTGCTGCCCACCCGAGAGCTGGCCGGGATACTTGTTGGCCTGCTCCGGAATCTTGACCTTCTCAAGGTATTCCATCGCCGTCGCTTCGGCTTCTTTCTTGGGAACCTTGCGCACCCAGATCGGAGCAAGTGTGCAATTCTCAAGGATCGTCAGGTGGGGAAAGAGGTTGAAGTGCTGGAAACACATCCCAACTTCAGAGCGGATCTTATCTATGTTTTTCAGGTCAGAGGTCAGCTCTGTCCCATCTACAATGATCTGCCCTTCCTGATGCTCTTCAAGGCGGTTGATGCATCGAATAAGCGTTGATTTCCCCGAGCCGGAAGGCCCGGCAATCACGATGCGCTCGCCTCGATGCACGGTAAGATCAATGTCGCGCAACACATGAAAGGTGCCATACCACTTGTTCATGTTGTTGATTTCGATGGCGACCTCGTCGCTCACCTGCATCTTTGAGCGGTCGATTTCTCGGGCTGTAGCAACGTCAGACATGGGTGAGCTCCTTAGCGGTGGCCAGTCTGAAGCTTACGCTCCAGATACATGGAATAGCGGGACATGGAGAAACAGCAGATGAAGAACAACAGGGCGATGAAGCCGTAAAGCTCCCAGACAACCCCGTTCCAAGCCTGGTCAGAGCGGATTGAGGTGCTGAGGCCAAGTGGGTCGAGAATCCCGATGACGGAGACCAACGTAGTATCCTTGAACAGCCCGATGAAGGTTGACACGATGCCCGGGATCGAGATCTTCAGCGCTTGTGGCATGATGATCAGCCGTTGCGCCTGCCAATAGTTCAGCCCGAGGGAGTCCGCGCCCTCATATTGGCCCTTGGACAACGCTGCGAGACCACCCCGGATCACCTCGGCCATATAGGCTGAGGCGAACAGCGTCGCCATGATGATGACGCGCAGGATGATATCGAAATTGGTACCCGGCGGCAGGAAGACATTGAGCAGGGTCGAAGCCACGAAAAGAAGGGTGATCAAAGGCACGCCGCGCATGAGCTCGATGAAGCCGACGCAAAGCGATTTGACGATCAGCAGGTCCGATTGCCGCCCTAGCGCAAGAACGATGCCGAGCGGGAGCGAACAGGCAATGGCGACGACCCCGATGGTGATCGACACCAGCATCCCCCCGAAACGGCGAGAGCTGACCGGTTCCAAACCGATACGGGCGACATCATTGTAGGTGCTGCGGATGGCCCGTTCCGTGTCGGCAACGTTCTTTTCTGCCGCAAGGGTCTTTTTCAGAGCATTCAGATCTTCTGTCGGCACGTCGATATCGCCCTGAAGGATCTGCGCTTGCAGGGTGTCCATTGCGACTTCGGAGTGAACGTCCTTTACACTGTCCGGCAGCGCTTGCCGTAGCTCGATGGCTTCTTCTTCTAAATCCGGAAGCATGCTGATCTGTGCTGGCAGGTCGTCGATCTGGCGCTTAAGGGCCCGCAGGCGACCCAATTCGCCGCCGACCACGAATAACTCGTCACGCAGATCTGCCAGAATGGCGCGATCCGGGGCTGCGCGCTGAATCGCATCGAGATACGCACCGTCGCCCGCCCCTTCGGGCTCGGACACCGAGGAGATAATCTCAAGAATGCGGGCCTCGGTCGCGTCTATTTCGGCTTCGAGAGCGACAGACTCAGCCGTCAGCTCGGCGATTTGAGCATCGGTTTCTGCCAAAACGCTCTCGATCCGCGCGCTGCCGACAACCCGGTCTATCGTGGTGGAAATCGCTCCGGTGGCCCAGGTAAACCAGAACACTGCAAAGAGCACCCCGGCGATAATACCGAACAGAGGGGACGAAAACCTGCCCACCAGTTTGTAGACAAAGACCGACAGCATGACGCCGGCTATCACCAGAAGCGGAACCCAAACAGCCCCGCCCCAGAGCAGCCAGGGGAAGACCACCGGGTAGACGGCGGTGAACCAGACAAGCTTGCGCGGGAGCCGGGTAAACAGCACTGGCGCGATGGCCACGCCAAGAAGGGCCAGCGCGAGTAACGGACGCCAGTAGAGGTCTGACGGATAGAAACCGGCCAGGAGCTGGACCCAACGGTCGCGGATCACGCCCCAACAGGCCCCGCCGAAATGCCCGCCGTCACGGCCCAATTCACGCAGTATGCCCTGACACTCATAGAGTGAGGCCGCCTGCCATGTTGGGCTAATAAACCAGGGCAGCAGCATCCACAGCACATAGGCCACGAAAACGGTGCAGAGGATGGTGACGATGGTGTTGAACGGGCCGGTGAAGAGGTTCTTCTTGCCCCAGCCCAGAATTCCCACGGTCGAGAGCGGCGGTTCGCGTTGCTCCAGCATGGTGTCGCGCACATAGGCGACGGTATCAGCGTGCAGATTGCTCATCTTACCTCTCCACCAGTTTGACGCGGTTGTTGTACCAGTTCATCCCCGCAGAGATCGAAAGCGAGATGAGGAGGTAGATCAGCATCCCGATCATCAGCGTCTCCAGCTCTTTGCCGGTCTGGTTGAGGGTGATGCCCATCAGGGTTCCGGTAAGGTCCATGTAGCCAACGGCAATGGCCAGAGAGCTGTTTTTGGTGAGGTTCAGATATTGCGAGATCAGCGGCGGGATGATGACCCGGAGCGCCTGTGGCAGCACCACCAGTGACATGATCCGCTTGGGCCGCAGCCCGAGCGCGCTGGCCGCCTCGGTTTGCCCCGCAGAGATTGCAAGGATGCCTGCGCGCACAATCTCGGCGATAAAGGCGGCCGTGTAGAGCGACAGTGCCAGCCAGAGGGCGAGCAGAGAGTTGCGCAGCACGGTCCCACCCTCGAAACGCGGAATGCCCGTTTCGGTAATACGCGGATACTCGACCCGCACGGCATTGCCCTCGGAAAAGTCGTCGGCAAGCACGGTGAGCTTGGTACCGTCGCGCATCTCCTCGGAGAGCGCTGCGAGGGTGGCACTGGCACTGGATTGATCGACCACCAACACATCACAGCGGCCTCGGATGAAATTGCGCCGCGCGGCGTCTTTGCTGAAGTAGTCCTGCCGGCGGTACTTTATTTCGGCGGCTTCGAGGAACTGGCGCGCGGCAAGGCTGCTCGCAGAGCCAGAAGGATAGCAGAGATCGAACGAGCCGAGTTCTTCTGCAGCCACGGCGGCGGTGACGGGCTGATCAAGGCCAGCGGCGATCATCACCTGAGTGTTGGAGCGGCTGAGCGCGGACAGGCCGAGGAACACAACGCAGACCGGCACCACCAGCGTAACCAGCGAGATCAGCCCGGTCTTGGGCAGCCTACCCGTGTTGGCCTGCACCTTGAGCGCCCGCTTGCGGATGTAGATCACCGCTGCGACGCAGACAAGAAACACCAGCAACAAAAGCCAAGCGTATGGTGTGGCCATCAGGCGCGGAATGAAGATGCCCTGATTGGCGAAGGCGGTGCTGCCAAACAGCGACATCGTAGCCTCGCCTGACTTAAAGTCGCGCGGGCTGGGCAGGGTTTCGATCAGGATGGCCATGGCAAACACGATCCACAACAGCACCGGCACGTTGCGGAACATCTCGACGTAGATCGTCATCAAGCGAGCAACGAGCCAGTTGTTGGAAAGCCTCGCCACGCCGACGATCACGCCGATAATGGTTGCGGTAATGCAGCCCAGAAAGGCCACCAAGAGTGTGTTCAGCAGGCCAATGACAGCGGCACGCAGGTGGCTGTGCTGGTTGTTATAGTCCAACAGCGTTTGGTTGATGTCATAGCCAGCTGGCTCTTCAAGGAAGTCAAAGCTGACGTCCTTGCCCAATTCGTTCAGGTTCTGGATGGTGTTGCTGACGAGAAAGCCGATCAGGATCAGGAACCCGATGAGCGCCACCACCTGAATCGTCATCGATCGGTAGCGGGTGTCGTAGATCAGCATCGACAGGCGGAATCCGGCCTTGGGCGGTTCGCTGACTGTGGTTGCCATATAGGCGCTCCCCCGAGCTATGATGCCGCACCTCTCCCTGCTGCGAGGTTCACCCCGCTAGCCTCCGGTCCGGCTATTATCAGTTGATTTTGTCCCCGAATGGCGAAGGGGCGCAGCCAGCGCCGCGCCCCTTGCAGATGTATTTACCGGAACGGCGGAGCGTAGATCAGGCCACCTTCGGTGTACTGGGCGTTGAGCCCGCGTGCGAGGCCGATCGGCGTGCTCTCACCGATGTTGGCCGCGAAGACTTCGCCGTAGTTACCAACGTTTTCGATGATTTTCTTGGCGAAATCAGCGTCGAGGCCGAGCATCTCACCAAGGTTGCCTTCGGTGCCGAGCAGGCGGTTCACTTCCGGGTTGTCACCGGCAGTGGCCGACATCTCACCAACGTTAGCGGAGGTCACGCCATATTCTTCAGCGGCAACCATCGCGTAGAAGGACCAGCGGACAACATCGCCCCACTCATCGTCGCCATGGCGCACGAGCGGACCAAGCGGCTCTTTCGAGATGATCTCGGGAAGGATCACGTGATCAGCCGCGTTTTCGAAGGTCGAGCGTGTGGCGGCAAGGCCGGAAGCGTCGGTGGTGTAAACGTCGCAAGCGCCAGCAAGATACTGCTGCTGTGCTTCGGAGTTGGTTTCAATCGGAACCGGCTCATAGCTCAGGTTGTTGACCCGGAAGAAATCAGCAAGGTTCAGCTCGGTGGTGGTGCCTGTCTGGATGCAGACAGTCGCGCCATCAAGTTCCTTGGCCGACGAAACGCCCAGCTCTTTGGGAACCATAAAGCCCTGACCGTCATAGTAGTTCACGCCGATAAAGGTGAACTTCAGGTCAACGTCACGCGAGAACGTCCAGGTGGTGTTACGGGCCAGCACGTCGATCTCGCCGGATGCCAGCGCGGTGAAGCGCGTCTTGCCGGTGGTTGGCACGAATTCAACGGCCATAGGGTCGCCCAGAACGGCAGTAGCAACTGCGCGGCACACAGCCACGTCGAAGCCTTCCCATTCGCCCGAGGCGTTGGGCGCGGCAAAGCCGGGCACACCGGTCGCCACGCCGCAGTTCAGCGTGCCGCGCGCCTTCACGTCGTCCAGCGTTGCAGCGGCCGACGCGGTGGCAGCAAGGCCAGCCACGGTCAGCGCGCTAAAGAATACGGATTTTTTCATGTATACCTCTTCCTGATCTTCCCATGCCGTTGTTCACACGGCTCTATGGGGGCCCGGCTAGAATGCCGGAGTGAATGGTGGTGCCCGATTTTTCGTCGCACCGACCGAATAAGCGCAAGTTGGCCAAAATCACGGGAAGAGGTCAAGGGCGGTCACAGGCAATTCCCCAGAGGAAAAGGGTTTTTTGCCCAAATAGTGAGCAACAGCTTCGTCAATTCCCTTATCACGGTCGCAGAAAAGAGAATCACCTCTCCCCGGCGGCCAACCGATTAAAGCGCGCGGCGTGCAGAAAATGCCCCCGTTTACGCTGCGCCACCTTCTCGGCTTCCTCATCATCGCCCCACTGCTCGATCTGCCAAAGCTCGTCCACCCGGCTGGCTTGCCAAAGGGCTTCGGGGTCTGCCTCTCCGCGCAAAGCCGCAAGCCCCATCACCAGGCTGCCGGAAAGTGAGGTCAGATCATGCAGCGCGGTCAGCGTGAACGGGTCAACGGCGGCCACATGCGATCTCAGGGCGGCAACCGAGTTGGCCGGTTGGGCAACATGCATCACGCCGGTTGTGGCCAGCATAGGCGCACTCAGGGTTTCAGCGGCATAGGTCAGCCAAGGATCCCACGCCTCGGCCTGCGCTGCCACCAAGGCTTCCGGAGCCTCGGCGCGATAACAAATCAGATCAGTTTCGCCATAGGCGGCCACGATCTCAGCGACCTCTTCGAATTGGGGAGCAACCCGATCAATTGCCGAATTGACGGAGCGCGTCACTGGCATGGTGACAGGGTTTACCCTGCCGTCCTGCGCATCCCACTCCGCCGCCACGGCTTCGGCCATTTCGCGTGAGGGCGTCACCAATGCAGCCTTGGCCGGGGTTTTTACCGGTTTACCGTCAAGGAGAACGGCATAACCACCGTTGGCCTCGCTGACGCCGGCCTCTTTCCAAAACCGTGTTGGTGCCCATTCTGCCATCGTCTAACCTCCGGTTGCCCGCTGGATGGCCGCTGGCAATGCAGCAGGGCTCGTAACGATCTCGCCAGCGCCCGCAGCCTCAAGCTCTGTCACCGGGTGATAGCCCCAGTTTACCCCAATCGTTCCCACGCCCGCCGCGCGACCCATCTCAATATCATAGCTGGTGTCACCTATGATCACCGCTTGCGCAGCCTCAGCCCCCGTATCGCGCAAAACCCTTGCAATCATTGAGGGATGCGGCTTGGAGGGATGGTCATCTGCCACTTGGGTGGACAGGAAAAACCTCTCCATCCCGGCCGATTCCAGTAGTGCGTCCAGGCCCCGGCGTGATTTCCCGGTGGCGATGCACAGTAGATTTTCCGGCACCTGCGCCAGTTCGTCCAGAAGCTCCCGCATTCCGGGGTAGAAATGTGCATGCCCTGCCCCCGCGGCCTTGCGCCGCGCCACATAGGCCGCCTTGTAACCTTCGACCATCTGCACCAATTCGTTGCCGCTCGCCTCCGGGCAAAGCCGCGCCATGGCCGAATCGAGCGAGAGGCCGACGATTGACAGCACCGCTTCCCGGTGCGGCGCTTCCCGGCCCACCACCGCAAACCCGGCCTCCATGCAGGCCAAGATGTCAGCCTGGCTGTCTACTAGCGTGCCGTCCACGTCAAAGATGATGCAGCGTAATTTGCTCATGTCAGCGCGTCGAATGGATCATCCTTGGCAAGGTCCGGTGACCAACCAAAGGTTTCGAAGGTTTGCGCCATGTGCTCAGGCAGGGGCGCGGTCACGGTGACAGATTTGCGCGTGACCGGGTGCTCAAAGGTGATCGAACGGGCATGCAGGTGCAGCTTCCCCGAGATGATCCCACCCATTTTGGCGCCCCAACCGTCACCCATGTTTTCCTGCGCCGAGCCGCCATATTTACCATCACCCACGATCGGGTGGCCGATCTCGGCCATATGGGCGCGCAACTGGTGGGTGCGCCCGGTGATCGGCTCCATCGCCACCCAAGCAGCGCGCGAGGCCACACGGTACAGTGTGGCATATTGGGTGATCGCTCGTTTCGCATCGGGCGTGGCCTTCATCTCATCAGGGTGAATACAGCGCATTTTCTCGCCCGCTCCCGCACCACCGCCCGGAGCTTTGACCAGCGCATATTTGATCTCACCAAGGTAGGGAACCGGCACGCCTGCAACGACAGCCCAGTAGATCTTGCGCGTTTCACGGTGGCGGATCGCAGCGGTAAGGTCGGCGGCAATTTTGCGGCTCCGGGCAAGAAGCAGCACGCCGGATGTGTCCTTATCGAGCCGGTGTACCAACCGCGGCCTGTCATCCAGACCAAACTTCAGAGCCTCTGCCAACCCATCCACATGGCGGGTTTGCTTGCTGCCCCCTTGCGTTGGCAGGCCAGGTGGTTTGTTGATCGCGATGATGTGGTCATCTTTCCAGATCACAGCATCCTGAATGAGCTTGGTATCGGCGTTTGAAACCGTCGCCGCTTTCGTTGGTTCAGGCGCAGCCCCTTCGGGGAGCGGCGGAATACGCACCTCCTGGCCCTCCTCCAAACGGGTCGAGCCTTTCACACGGCCCCCATCCACCCGAATTTCGCCCTTGCGGCACATCTTTTCGATCCGCCCCTGCGGCACATGCGGAAAGATCCGGCGAAACCACCGATCAAGCCGCTGACCGGCATCATCGGCCCCAACAGGCAACATTTGAACCCGGCTCATGCGAATACCCCGCGAGAAATGAGAAGCCCGGCGAAGAGCGCCAGAACCGAAAGGCACACCGAGCCCAAAACGTAAATCGCGGCCTGCCCCATGGCACCCCGCTCGAACAAGGTGATCGTATCAAGCGAGAAGGCCGAAAAGGTGGTGAACCCGCCCAAAAGCCCGGTCATTACAAAGGGAGCCAAGTGCTGCCCGCCTTTGTTGGCAACGAAGCCGGCAAAGAGCCCCATCGCAAGCGATCCAACGATATTTACCGTAAGCGTCGCCCACGGAAAACCCGGCCCCATAGCGCGGATTGCGGCCACGCCGGAGAGGTAACGCAACGAGGCGCCGATAGCCCCGCCAAGGGCAACTTGTGCAAGCGTTGAAATCATGTGGCCGTGTCGCGCGGGGGCGGCGGAGAGTCAAGCGCAGGCGCGCTTCACCCCTTGTTTCGTTTGGCTCGCAATGCTGCAAACCACTCCACCCGTTTCTTCAACTCGCGTTCGAAACCACGTTCAACCGGTTGGTAAAGAACCGGCCGCTTCATCCCGTCCGGAAAGTAATTCTGGCCGGAAAAGCCGTCTTCTGCGTCATGGTCATAGGCATAGCCAGCGCCATACCCTTGTTCGCCCATCAGCTTGGTGGGTGCGTTGAGGATGTGCTTGGGCGGCGGCTCCGAGCCGGTCTTCTTTGCCGCCCCCTTGGCCGCCTTGTAGGCCACATAAACCGCGTTCGATTTGGGCGCGAGGGCTATGTAGGTCAACGCCTGTGCCAGCGCCAACTCGCCCTCCGGCGAGCCAAGACGTTCGTAAACCTCCCAAGCGTGCAGGCAGTGGGTTTGCGCGTTCGGGTCCGCAAGGCCAATGTCTTCGACCGCCATCCTTGTGATCCGACGGGCCAAAAAGCGTGGATCTTCGCCACCCTCCAGCATCCGTGCAAACCAGTAAAGCGCTGCATCCGGGTCAGAGCCTCGCACCGATTTATGGAGCGCCGAGATCAGATTGTAGTGGCTGTCGCCAGACTTGTCGTATTGCGCCGCCCGCCGTTGCAGCCGTGTGGCCAAATCCTTCGGCCCCAGTTTCTCTGCTGCGTTCCACCCCGCCACCTGCTCAACAAGGTTCAGCAAGGCGCGGCCATCGCCATCAGCCATGCCCAGCAGGCTCTCCCTCGCCTCGCCAGTCAGTGGAAGCGCGCGCTCCAGCTCCTGTTCGGCGCGCTGCAAAAGCCGCTCCAGGGCCCGTCCATCCAACCGGTTGAGCACCAGCACCTGCGAGCGAGACAGGATAGCAGCGTTAAGCTCAAAGCTCGGGTTCTCTGTTGTCGCCCCCACCAGCACGATGGTGCCGTCTTCCATATGCGGCAAGAACCCATCCTGCTGCGCTTTGTTGAAGCGATGAATCTCATCGACAAATAGCAGCGTCCCCTGTCCGTTGGCCCGCCGGTGCTTTGCCGCCTCAAAAACCTTTCGAAGCTCTGGGACACCAGTAAAGATCGCACTGATCTGCACGAAGGCCAGATCGGTCTCATGGGCCAGAAGCCGCGCGATCGTCGTCTTGCCGACCCCCGGCGGCCCCCAAAGAATCAGTGATGAAAGGCTGCCGCCCGCAAGCATCGCTCCCAGTGGAGCCTCCTCGCCAAGCAAGTGCTCTTGCCCAATCACCTCGGCCAGCGTTTGCGGACGAAGTCGGTCTGCCAAAGGGCGGGGCGCATCAGCGGCAGGAACCGCGGCGGCACTGTCAAAAAGGTCAGCCATTACGCAAATCTAGAGCTTGCTTCGGGTATGGGAAATCCCTCACCCGGCATTGAAGCCCGATTTAACGAGCGTATGGCAAAATAATTGTTTGTCCGGGCCAAGGCACACCCCCGCCCCGGACGATTTTAATCAAAGGCGATCAATTCAGGTTGTCCTTAAGGTCGATCGAAACCACTTGGCTTTTTTCGCCCGCGATCTCCATCACCGGGCCTGCAGCCGATGCCTTGAGGCCGCAACGCGGCGCCCAACGCGGCCAGTTGGCCGGGATCAGGCCCAGCACTTCGGACGCGCCCAAATCCCGCGCCGCACGAGTCATCTCCATGATCAGATAGGCATGCACACGGCGACGGATGTTCATTGGCGTCGTGTGGCTCACAAAAACCCGGCTCGATTCCCAGATCGAGTCACTGATCGGGGCCTCGTAGTCGAGCAAATCAGCCGGGATCGAATCGAGCAAATGCCGTTGTGCATCCCGGATCATGTAGGAATAGATACCGCAATGCGCGGTAGTTGGGGTAAGCCGAATGCCGGCGAGTATTTCGCCTTTGTCATGCACGGCAACCCAACGGCTCGCGGGGGTGTCATACTGGTCGTACTCCATTCCCATGGCTTCGGGCAGATTCCAGTTGTTCTGCACAATGAACGACTGGCGACGCGCACGAAACAAATTGGCAAAAAGCTCACCGTGGTTGTGGAGGTTCGCGAAAGAGAGTGTGGTGGTTTGCATGGTCTTTCTCCTGCTTGCTTGGGTGGTGGGTTAAAAAGCAAACCCTGCGCTTAGCAGGAGAACCGGCACTCTAAAGCAGTCTGTATTCCTTGGCGCGTTGAAGCGCCTCAGCCGTGGTTCGGGCACGAAGCCGTTCCCTTGCGGCGGTGAGGCGGGCCTTCAAAGCACTTTCAGAAATATTAAGTTTGGCGGCTGCGGCAGTGTGACGATCCCCTGCCGCAATCAAGCGCAAGGCATCTATCTGTGCCTGGGTGAGACTCTCCGGAGGCTCTGTCAGGTCATGCAGCCTGCGGATGATGGTCGCGATTGCCACGATCTCATCCGCTTCAAATTCTCGGTCTGCTCGTGCTGCGCCTGCAATCGTGCGGGATGAAATCGGACCGCAGGAAACCTGCACCCCGTACTTCAAGCCAAATTCCGCGGCTTCTTCAAGAATACCGAACGGATCCGGCAACTCGATTTCACTCCACCGCGTTTCCCCTTCTGTAGAGAAGCCCCAGGCGATCATCGGGTCACGCAGGGCATATGCCTGCGCGGTGTAATGATCAGTCCATGCCGTGTCATACGTCTGGAACACCTGAAGCGGAGAGGCGAAACGGATGTGGAATCCCCCGAAATACCCACGGGGGGCCAGCTTCCCTAGCGCATCAAGCTCCTTGGCGATCCTCTGTTTGTCAGACATGTCTTTTTAGACAAGTTGCTTACAGGGCAGTCAACCTTAAATTGAGCTAAACCGAGCAGCCTGCAAGGGAGCGTTTTCTGTGCTTAAGATTAAACCCGAGACATTTGCCCAACTGATGCAGCTACCTGTGGTGCAGCGGTCGGATCTCCTTGAATTCATAGGCTCAACGCCAGTCGCAGATCGTGTTGTTTTGCAGATCATCGAGAAGATGGCAGCAGGGGAAATGCCCGGCGTCTCCCGCGCCGCCTAAAACGTGCCTGTGACGTTGCGGCAGTTGCCGCGTCTAACGGCGCGTGAAGGAAAAAGGCCCGCTCCATAACGGAGCGGGCCTTTTTGATTCTCACATCTGAAGCAACGATCAGCTTTCGGCTGCGTCTTCCTCTGCAACGCGCGTTTTATCGGCAGCGCCTTTCGCGTCTACGTCGCGATCAACCAGTTCGATGATGGCCATTGGGGCCATGTCACCGTAGCGGAAGCCAGCTTTCAGCACACGGGTGTAACCCCCCGAACGCTCGGCGTAGCGCGGGCCGAGAACTTCGAAAAGTTTAGCAACGTGTTGGTCCTGCTTGAGGCGTGAAGCGGCCTGACGGCGCGCGTGCAGGTCGCCGCGCTTACCGAGGGTGACCATCTTGTCCATGATCCGCTTCAGCTCTTTGGCCTTGGGCAGAGTCGTTTTGATTTGTTCGTGCTCAATGAGCGAGCCGGCCATGTTGGCAAAGAGCGCTTTACGGTGCTCATGTGTGCGATTCAGGCGGCGGTATCCGCGGGCGTGACGCATGTATCTTCTCCAATTTGGGTGCCCTCTACGGGCGGTTTTTGCTTTGTCTGGCCCGCGTGCGTAGCGCAGGCTCTCCTTGGGGCATCATGCCCAGTCGTATGCGGGGCGCGCCAAGGCGCACCCCACTGTTCTTAGAACTGGTCTTCGAACTTCTTGGCCAGATCTTCGATGTTCTCTGGCGGCCATTCTTCGACATCCATGCCGAGATGCAGACCCATGCCCGAAAGCACTTCCTTGATCTCGTTCAGCGACTTGCGGCCAAAGTTCGGCGTGCGGAGCATTTCGGCTTCGGTCTTCTGGATCAAATCGCCAATGTAGACGATGTTGTCGTTCTTCAGGCAGTTTGCAGAGCGCACCGAAAGCTCCAACTCATCCACTTTCTTCAGCAGAAGCGGGTTGAACTCTAGGCCATCGTCTTCTTCCTGACGGCCAGCAGCTTCCGGCTCATCGAAGTTCACAAAGATGGACAACTGGTCCTGAAGGATGCGGGCGGCATAGGCCACCGCATCATCGGGAGTGACGGACCCATCGGTTTCTAGCTTCAGCGTCAGCTTGTCATAGTCCAGCACCTGGCCCTCACGGGTCGGCTGCACATCGTAAGACACCTTTTTGACCGGCGAGTAGATCGCATCAATCGGCATCAGGCCAATCGGGGCATCTTCCGGGCGGTTCTTTTCAGCCGAGACATAGCCCTTGCCGGTGTTGACCGTCAGCTCCACGTAAAGATCGGCACCATCGTCAAGATGGCAGATCACGTGGTCCTTGTTGAGGATCTCGATGCCAGCGCTTTCCGAGATGTCACCAGCGGTGACAACGCCTGGGCCTTTGGCCGAGATGGACAGGCGCTTCGGCCCATCAACTTCCATGCGAATCGCGACGCCTTTGAGGTTCAGCACCACGTCGGTCACGTCCTCACGGACACCGGCAATGGAGGAAAACTCGTGCAGGACGTTGTCGATCTGAACGCTGGTGATTGCGGCGCCTTGCAGCGACGACATCAGCACGCGGCGTAGCGCGTTGCCAAGCGTCAGGCCAAAGCCCCGCTCCAGTGGTTCTGCCACAACAGTGGCTTGACGTGCTGGGTCATTGCCCGGCTTCACGTCAAGCTGCGTGGGTTTGATCAGTTCCTGCCAGTTCTTGTGGATCATGTTCTTGTCGCCTCCATACCAGTTCGCGGCTCATGTCCAAGGCTGCGAACGCCCGAGGATAAAATGACCAACCGGGGGGCCTTGGAGGGCACCCCGGTGAATTTCGTGAAATTTAAACCCGGCGGCGCTTCGGCGGGCGGCAACCGTTGTGGGCCATCGGCGTCACATCACGGATCGAGGTGATGTTGAAACCAACGGCAGCCAAGGCGCGCAACGCGCTTTCACGGCCGGAGCCGGGGCCTTGCACTTCCACTTCCAGAGTCTTCACACCGTGGTCCTGCGCCTTGCGGCCTGCGTCCTCTGCAGCCATCTGGGCGGCGTAGGGCGTGGATTTCCGCGAGCCCTTGAAGCCCATGGTGCCAGCCGACGACCATGCAATGGCGTTGCCCTGCACGTCGGAAATCAGGATTTTGGTGTTGTTGAACGAAGAGTTCACATGAGCAACGCCGGCGGCGATGTTCTTGGAGACCTTCTTCTTGGTGCGTTTGGTATCGCGTGCCATCTGATCAGCCCTCCCTTACTTCTTCTTGCCGGCAATGGCCTTTGCGGGGCCTTTGCGGGTGCGTGCGTTGGTGTGGGTGCGCTGCCCGCGCACCGGGAGGTTGCGACGGTGGCGCAAGCCACGGTAGCAGCCAAGGTCCATCAAACGCTTGACGTTCATCTGAACTTCGCGGCGCAGGTCGCCCTCAACGGTGAAGTTGGCGTCGATGTGCTCACGAACGGCGAGAACTTCGGCGTCGGAAAGCTCATTTACACGGCGGGTCAGGTCAATGCCGACGGCCTCGCAGATTTTGCGGGCGCTATCGTCGCCAATGCCGTGGATATAGGTCAGCGCAATCGGAACGCGCTTTGCGGTCGGGATGTTAACCCCAGCGATACGGGCCAAAATGGTAGTCCTTCTACGTTGCGGGTCCGTGGTTCCAGACCCTTTTTTCACAACGGAAGCCCGGACCTATTGGCGCCGGGCTGCGTCATTTCGAGGTTGTTTGCGGCGTTCCGGGGGCGACCCGTTAACCACAAATTGATTCCCTTTCAGGATGGGCCTGTTTAGGGGGGGATTTGGAGGGCGTCAAGAGCAGTTCGTTCCCTCTTTTTCTCCAAAATGATCCCTCTGAATAAAGATCTCGCCGCTGCCCCGATACCCATTGCCGCGACCAATGCGCGGAACGATAATATGCTTAGGTCTGCGTCTATACTCTCGCAACGAATTTGGAGATAGCACGCCGTTTTCATACCTTTCCGAATTGCGCGAGTGCGGCGAACCGAAGAACCAACCTGAAGCGAGGAACACAAGAATGCCAACCACTCCGCTTGCAGAACGGCAGCGGCGTTGTCGTTTCTACTCAGTCAGTGGTGTCCTAGATCCTACCCCAAAGCGTCTTTGATCTCACCCGCAACAGCCTCTACGGAGCCAAGCCCGTTGACCGTTTTAAGGTCGCCCTTCGCATAGTAGTAACCGATCAGCGGGCTGGTCTGTTTGTAATAGGCCAGCAAACGGGTTTTCAGGCTTTCTTCGTTGTCGTCAGCACGGCGGGTCTGATTGGTGCTGCCACAGTTGCCGCATTTGCCGTCGGCGGGCCAAGGCTTGGTTTGATCATTGTAGACCTCGCCACAATCGCCACACGTCGAACGAGCGGTTATACGGGCAACAAGCGCTTCGTCGTCCACCTGCATTTCGATCACACAATCCAACGTCTGATTCATGTTATCCAGCAACGCGCCCAGCGCGTCGGCCTGAGCCAGCGTGCGCGGGAAGCCGTCAAAGATGAACCCGCCCGTGTGGGAAGTGTCTAGTAGCCGTTCGCGGATCAGACCGATCACGATTTCATCGGTCACAAGCTCACCACGCGCCATCACCTCGGCAACGCGCTTGCCCATTTCCGTGCCACTGTCCTTTGCCTCGCGCAGCATGTCGCCAGTCGATAGCTGGGTCATGCCCCGATCTTCGACCAACAAGCGGGCTTGCGTGCCTTTGCCCGCGCCTGGTGGTCCGAGAAGAATAATGTTCATCGGCGTGCTGCCCCCCTCCGGCTGCGGCCTCCACGCTTTTTGCCGCGCAGCTGTGACCGCTCAATAAGATTCTCGTATTGATGTGCCAACAAGTGTGACTGAACCTGCTGGATAAAGTCCATACCGACCGACACAACGATCAGGATCGAGGTGCCGCCAAAAAACGCCGTTACGCCTAGTCCGCTGCGCACCATCTCGGGCAGCAGGCAAACAAAGGCAAGATAGGCAGAGCCAAGCACAAGAACACGATTCACAACGTATTCCATGTATTCAGCGGTACGTTTGCCGGGGCGAATGCCGGGCACAAAGCCGTTCTGGTTTTTCAGGTTGTCGGCGACATCATCCACCTTGAAGCTCACGTTGTGCGTGTAGAAATAGGTGAAGAAGATGATCATTCCGGCGAATAGCGCAAAGTAGAGCGGTTGGCCGGGGCCCACATAGGCCAAAATCGTGCTCATCACACCGCCGGTTTGATTGCCCGAGAAAGTGCTGATCGTCGTCGGAAGCAGCAGCAGTGACGAGGCAAAGATCGCCGGGATCACGCCCGCCGGGTTCACCTTGATCGGCAAGTGGCTGGAGCCGCCGTCGTAAACCTTCATACCAACCTGACGGCGCGGGTATTGGATGTGTATCTTGCGCAGGCTGCGCTCCATGAACACAACAAACGTTAGCACTGCTAGCAGCATCACGATCATACCGAGCACGAGGCCCCAGTTCTGGGTGGCCTGACCTTGAGCAAAGAACTGCGCCAGCGCTGCGGGGGCTTCGGCAAGAATGCCCACGAAGATGATCAGCGAAATGCCGTTGCCGATACCGCGCGCTGTGATCTGCTCACCAAGCCACATCAGGAACATCGTGCCGCCTACAAGCGTCACAACGCAGGACGCAATGAAGAAAACGCCCGGATCGTTGACGAAGGGAACGCCATTCGCATCCCCATTCTGAAGCGACAGCGCTAGGCCATAGGCCTGGAACGTCGCCAACGCCACGGTGCCGTAGCGCGTGTATTGGTTGATCTTCTTGCGGCCTTGCTCGCCTTCTTTCTTCAGCTGCTCAAGCGCGGGCACCATGGCCGTCAACAGCTGCACGATGATCGAAGCCGAGATATAGGGCATGATGCCCAGAGCAAAAATCCCCATCCGGCTGATCGCGCCGCCGGTGAACATGTTGAGCATCCCACCAATGCCCGAGGCCGCATCGTCCATGAAAGACCGCAGCGCCGTGCCGTCGATCCCCGGAACCGGGATATAAGTGCCCAGCCGGTAAACGATCAAAAGCCCTATGGTGAAAAAAATCCGCTGCCGCAGTTCCGGGGCTTTGCCGATTGCGCCCCAGCTGAGGTTGGCGGCCATTTGCTCTGCTGCTGATGCCATTGGGTGATGCTCTTTTCTTTATGTCACTGCGCCGCCAGACCCAGCGGGCCGGCGGCGCTTGAAGTCATAGACCATGTAGGCGGGCACGCGGCCCGCCGCAAGCCGCTTACTCGGCCGCCTTCGCAGACGTGACCGTCAGCGAGCCGCCAGCTTTCTCCACGGCTTCGATCGCCGATTTGGAAGCGCCGGTTACGGCAAGTGCCACTTTCGAGGTCAACTCACCCTTGGCAAGGATGCGCACACCGTCGAGCTTCCTGCGCACCAAACCCGAGGCGACCAAGGCGTCCTCATCGATGTCGCTCTTCGCGTCGAGCTTCTTGGCGTCGATGAATTTCTGGATCAGGCCGAGGTTCACAACAGCAAACTGCTTGCGGTTCGGCTTGTTGAAGCCCCGCTTGGGCAGTCGCTGGTAAATCGGCATCTGGCCGCCCTCGTAGCCGTTGATAGCCACACCCGAGCGGGACTTTTGGCCCTTGATACCACGACCGGCGGTTTTACCCTTGCCAGAGCCAACGCCACGGCCAACGCGCTTTTTGTTGTGGGTCGAGCCGTCGGCTGGACGGAGTTCATTGAGTTTCATGTCGCTTCTCCTTGGCCGGACGCGCCCCCGAAGCGATATGGGCGGCCACGGCATGTCTTAGTTGATGAGCCGTCATCGACTCAGGGCCCATTTGGGCCACCGGGGGCGTATAAACGCGAGGGGGCTGGGGATCAAGAGGAATGCCAGCAACGCGAGCGGTCGCATTGCGATAGGGTTGGCACGGCGCTGGCCACGAAAGCGCATGGACGTGAAGTACAATCGGTCACGATATGGCAGCCAGCCTTCACGCACCGAAGCAGCCCATATCCACGCGCCAAATTCTGCCCTCCCGGCTCAGACGACGGCGGCGCATGGAAATCGGAACGGCTTTACTTGGGGCGCACCTGAACATTTCCGCGCCTAATTTTTGCCCAAATACCGCACAATCAGCCTATTTTTGGTGCAGTTCGCATATTGCTGTCGTTTTGGTCACTTTGGCTCATAGTCGCCTCTTTTCACCCCGCGCGACACCCTGTCTCTCACACCAGATCATAACGCGAGGGGGAGAAATACCGATGAATGGAGCAGATACCGCATGGATCATCGTCGCAACGGCGCTGGTCCTGTTGATGACGTTGCCGGGGCTGGCGCTGTTCTACGGCGGCCTCGTTCGGGCGCGCAACGTGCTCAGCGTCTTCATGCATTGCTTTTCCATCGCCTGCCTGATGAGCGTGCTGTGGCTCGTCGCTGGCTATTCCATAGCTTTTGGGGAAGCCACGAGCTGGTGGGGCGGCTTTGACAAGATGTTCTTGCTCGGGGTCACCGGTGAAACCCCCTCCTCTGTTGCCCCCAACTTACCCGAAGTGCTTTTCTTTGCCTTCCAGATGACCTTCGCCATCATCACCCCTGCGCTGATCGTCGGGGCCTATGTGGAGCGGATCGGTTTTGGCTTTGTCATGCTTTTTTCGGGCCTGTGGATGCTGCTCTGCTACGCACCCGTTGTGCATTGGGTCTGGGGCGGCGGTTTCTTGGCTGATGGTGGCATCTTCGGAGATACCGGGGTGAGGGATTTCGCCGGTGGCATCGTGGTGCATGAAACAGCCGGGATTGCCGCGCTGCTCGTTGCCGTGGTGCTGGGGCGTCGAAAGGACAACTCCAAGCCACCGCACAACCCCGGCTATGTGGTGATCGGAGCCTCGCTGCTTTGGGTTGGCTGGTTTGGCTTCAACGGCGGCTCCCAGCTTGCCGCCGATGGTGGGGCCGCCATGGCGCTTACCGTCACCCACCTTTCCGCCGCCACCGCCACCCTCACATGGGCCATGTGGGAAAAAATAAAATACGGCCGCGCCAGTGTGGTTGGCGCAGTCACCGGCACAATTGCCGGCCTTGCGTCCATCACCCCTGCGTCGGGCTACGTTGGCCCCATCGAGGCGCTGATTATCGGCGGCGTCGCGGGCATCATCTGCCAAGAAATGGTAAACCTGATCCGCAACAAGGCCCACATCGACGACACGCTTGATGTTATGGCCGTTCATGGGGTTGGGGGTGTCTTTGGCACCATTATGATCGCCGTATTCGGCGCGGGTACCTGGGTGGCCCAACTCGGCTCCCTAGTCATTGTGGGCGTGTTTACCACCGTTGTCACATTGGTTCTGATCTATGCCGTCCGCCTTGTCACGCCGCTGCGGGTTGACGAAGAAATAGAGTTCAATGGGCTTGATCTCGCGGTCCACGGAGAAAGCGCTTACGACCACAACTCCTGAACCAGTCAACCGATCAAACAGGAGTGCCCCGGCCATCAGGTTCGGGGCACTTTTTACACCACCCTCAGAGAATGAGGCGGTCATCCCTGTTGAGCCAGTGCCAGCCCAGTTAGCCCCCATATCGCCGGTTTTGGAGGCCGATCCCTCAGCACTGCGCCTCCATCTTATGGCTGTGCATTTCTTTTACCAATAGTTCCGCACGAGGATCACCTCGCGCGGAGCACTGGGTCGTTTTCAGCTTTTCGGCGGCTCGTCGTACCAAGCACTCATCTTCACTTCAGCGGCACCGCCCACCATATTGGCAAACTCAGCCGGATCCTGGCTGCCACCATCGCGCCCGCGGTAATGGTAGGGATAAACGTAGCTCGGGCCAATTTCTTTCACAGCGGAAGCGGCGGCTGAAGCATCCATTGTGAAGGGCAGGTTCATGCACAAGAACGCAAGGTCAATGTCCCTAAGCGCCCGCATCTCCGGCGTGTCTTCGGTATCGCCCGAGATATAGGTGCGGAAACCGTCGAGGCTCAGCACATAGCCATTGTCGCGCCCCTCGGGGTGAAACTGCTTGCGCTCTTCCGTGATGTTATAGGCCGGGATGGCGTCAATGGCGACGCCGTTCCATGTTGTGCTCTCGCCGTTGGCCAGTGCCTCGTCGGGCTTCATGTCATCAGGCAGCTTTTCGGCCACCGCCGGATTGGTGATGAGATGCGCTTCGCCTTTCAATGCCGCCAGCGTTTCTACGTTGAAGTGATCGCCGTGCTCATGGGTCACGAGGATCAGATCCGCCTTGGGGAAGCCGGAATAGATCGCCGGGTCGCCCACCGGGTCGACATAGATAACGCCTGCGGGCGTTTCCATTACAAAGGAAGCGTGTGCAACCGGATGTACGGTGATCGGCCCTCCCTCAGCCTCGAATACATCCGAGGCATGGCCCTCCGCTCGGGCCGCATAGGGTAGGATGGTGATCGCGCCTGCGGCGGCGGCTGTGGCTAGGAAGGTGCGTCGTGTATGGGCCATGGTTGTCATCTCTCCTGCTGCTGTTTCAGGGGAGATAGGGCGGAAAAGTGCCCCGCCAATAGCTCACGGCGCTTTACGGCTTGGGTGCGGTCTGGCGCATGTAATCGGCCCGAGGCGGGCAAACTTGGTCATCGCGTTCTCTCATGAGGGAGTGGCGAGCGCCCGGATAGGCTGTTGCCCACCCCATCACCACAGTTGAAAGCACATTTCCGCAACGCAGTTAACGCCCGGCTAGAACAAATCGTTGTCCGCTACAACCGTGCCTTCGTGGCAGGAAATCCCCCGGCGCTCCAACTCGTTCACGACAGCACGCTGCTCGGCGGCATTGTCGGTTTGCTCGATCCCCGCCTCGAGTCGGCAAAGATACTGTGCAGGATAGTCCTGCACGGCCCCGGCACCCCGGTCGGTACAGGCAGCGGTGGCAAGCAAAACAGTGGTGATGACAAGTTGACGTTTCATGACTGTATTTGCCCCAATGCTTCGGCAGACCACAATAGCAAATTACCGGGAGATGAGACCCTAAAGAACACGATCAAAAAACCGATGGCCATTCACAAGGTCCTCCAACACCCTCTCAGCATTCCTATTGATTTAACCAGCGAAGCCATTAACCTTGGTTAATGTTTCGTTAACGTTTCGTTGGTCGCATTAAGGAATTACCATGAACCCTCTCGCCGTCACCGCACTTATCGCTCTTGCGCTCGCCCCGATTTCACTAGGTGCACTGCCGACACCTCAATTCGTGGTGATAACCGTCACTGCTGAAACTCAACATGGTGGCGGCTGCCGAAAAGACTCTCCTCGCGGCCAGTGCTGTCATGCAGGATCGAAACCCTATCATTGCCACTGACATCCAAACGCTCTGGGTGAGTTCGAACGAAGAACACCCCGGCCATCTCTGACCGGGGTGATCCATTTTTCTACCTGGTGGGCTTACCCCACCAATGCCTTAGCCGCGCTCTTCGACAATCTCGACGAGGTGCGAGATCTTGGCGACCATGCCGCGGATCGAGGGAGTGTCCTCAAGTTCGCGGGTCTTGTGCATCTTGTTCAGGCCCAGGCCGATCAGCGTCTGGCGCTGTTTGGCGGGGCGGCGGATCGGAGAGCCGATCTGCTTGACGACGATGGTTTTTGCCATTGGTCCAGTTCCTTACGCTTCTGCCGCTTCGGTAGCGGGTGCCTCTGCGGCGGCGGGGGCGTCATCCTTTTTGAGGATATCGGCCACCTTCTTACCACGACGCTGCGCCACCATGCGGGGGCTCGACTCTTTGGTCAGACCGTTCAGCGTGGCGCGGATCATGTTGTAGGGGTTCTGCGAGCCAATCGACTTGGCAACCACGTCCTGAATGCCGAGCATCTCAAACACAGCACGCATCGGACCACCGGCAATGATACCAGTACCCGTGGGGGCAGTGCGCATCACCACACGGCCAGCGCCGTGACGGCCTTCCATGTCGTGGTGCAATGTGCGGCCTTCGCGAAGCGGCACGCGGATCATCTGACGCTTGGCTTGCTCGGTGGCCTTGCGGATGGCCTCGGGGACCTCCTTTGCCTTACCCTTGCCAAAGCCAACACGGCCCTTTTGGTCGCCAACGACGACAAGTGCGGCGAAGCCAAAGCGCTTACCGCCCTTAACAGTCTTCGAAACGCGGTTGATCGCAACCAGGCGATCGGCAAATTCCGGGGTCTCATCACGGTCGCGGCGCGGGCCACGGCGGTTTTTGTCACGTTCAGCCATTCACAGGCATCCTTTTGTCGGGCGGCGCAGTGCTCGGCGCCTTGTTTGTTGCGATCCAAGTGAGGCCCGTTTGGCCTCCCGGATCATCGAGAGGGCCACGCTTGGCGCGTGGCCCCCTGCACGATCAGATCTTCAGGCCACCTTCACGAGCGGCGTCGGCCAGGGCCTTCACCTTCCCGTGGAACAGGAAGCCACCACGGTCGAAGTATGCTTCTTCGACACCGGCTTTCTTGGCGCGTTCGGCAATCGCGGTGCCCACCTTAGCGGCGGCCTCCACGTTGTTTTTGCCCGTGATGCCAAGGTCCTTCTCCAGAGAGGAGGCCGAGGCGAGGGTCACGCCGTTCACATCGTCGATCAGCTGAGCGCTGATGTTTTTGTTGCTGCGGTGGATCGACAGCCGCATGCGGCCGGCGTTCACCTTGCGAAGCTTGTTCCGGACGCGCAAGCGGCGCTTCTGGAACAGTTGCAGTTTGCTGTTTGCCATCTGTCCGGTCCTTACTTCTTCTTGCCTTCCTTGCGGAAGATGAACTCGTCTTTGTACTTGATGCCTTTGCCCTTATAGGGTTCCGGCTTGCGCCATTCGCGGATGTTAGCCGCAACCTGGCCGACGAGTTGTGAATCAGAACCCTCAACGATGATCTCGGTCTGCTTGGGGCAGGTAACGGTCACACCCTGAGGGACTTCAAAGTTGACATCATGCGAGTAACCAAGCGCCAGCTTCAGGGTGTTGCCCTGCATCTGCGCCCGATAACCCACGCCGTTGATCTCCAGCTCCTTCTTGAAGCCGTCGGTGACGCCTTGCACGAGGTTGGCCACAACGGTGCGGCTCATGCCCCACTGCTGCCGCGCGCGCTTTGACGAACCGCGAGGAGAGATGGTGACGGCATTGTCTTCAACAACGAGCGTCACATCATCGGTGGCGGTGAAGCTCTGGGACCCTTTGGGGCCTTTCACTTCGATGGTCTGGCCGGAGATCGAAGCGGAGACACCGCTGGGAAGATCAACCGGACGTTTACCAATACGAGACATGTGTTTGGCCTCCTTAGAACACGGTGCAGAGGACCTCACCGCCAACATTGGCGGATCGGGCTGCTGCATCGGACATGACGCCACGGGAGGTAGACACGATCGACACGCCAAGGCCCTGACGGACCGAGGGAATGTCGTCCACGCCCATGTAAACCCGGCGGCCGGGTTTGGACACGCGTTTCAGATCGCGGATAACCGGGGTGCCTTCGTAGTACTTGAGGCTGATCTCGATTTCCGGGTGCTGAGTGCCTTCCACGGGCTCATAGCCGCGGATGTAGCCTTCATTGGTCAGCACATCGAGCACCCAAGCACGCAGCTTGGACGCCGGAGTGCGGACGGTGGACTTGCCACGCATCTGCGCATTGCGGATGCGGGTCAGCATATCGCCGAGAGGGTCGTTCATCACTCAGATCTCCCTTACCAGCTCGACTTGACCATGCCGGGAATCTGGCCCTGAGAGGCCAGATCCCGCAGCTTGATCCGCGACATTTTGAGTTTGCGATAATACGCACGAGGACGACCCGTGATCTGGCACCGGTTGTGCAGGCGCGTTGCCGACGAGTTGCGCGGCAGTTTTGCAAGCTTCAGGCGCGCCTTGAAGCGCTCTTCCATCGGCTGGCTCTCATCGTTTGCGATCTCTTTCAGAGCGGCGCGTTTGGCGGCATACTTCTCCACCAGCTTCTGGCGCTTACGCTCGCGTTCGATCATTGCTTTTTTAGCCATGTCTCTCCGCCTTTCTCAGCTGTTGAAGGGCATGTTGAAATGCTTCAACAGCGCCTTGGCTTCCGCGTCGTTCTTCGCGGTGGTGCAGATGATGATATCCATGCCCCAAACCTCATCGACCTTGTCGAACTCGATCTCGGGGAACACGATATGCTCTTTCAGGCCCATGGCGTAGTTGCCACGGCCGTCAAAGCTTTTGCCGGACACGCCGCGGAAGTCACGAACACGTGGCATTGCAACGGTGATCAGGCGGTCAAGGAATTCATACATCCGGTCGCCGCGCAGGGTCACCTTGGTGCCCAAAGGCATCTCTTCACGAACGCGGAAACCAGCGATCGATTTCTTCGCCGTGGTCACCATGGCCTGCTGACCGGAGATCCTGGTGAGGTCTTCCTGAGCCGATTTGGCTTTCTTGGAGTCTCGCACAGCCTCCGCACCACAACCGATGTTGAGCACGATCTTGTCCAGCCGAGGGATCTGCATGTCGTTGGAGTATTCAAACTCCTCCTTCATGGCAGCCTTGATGGTGTCGGCGAACAGCGCTTTCAGGCGCGGGGTGTAGTTTGCGGTATCAAGCATCGATCACATCCCCCGTGGACTTGGCGAAGCGAACTTTCTTGCCGTCCTGCTCCTTGAATCCAACCCGCGTGGCTTTGCCATTGGCATCCACAAACGACAGGTTGGAAAGGTCGATCGGCATCGCGGTCGGCACGCGGCCACCCTGGCTCGTCTGGGATTGGCGCTGGTGACGAACGGCTACGTTAAGCCCCTCGACCACAGCCTTCCCGGCCTTGGGGTCAACCGACTGGATCTCGCCAGTCTTGCCCTTGTCTTTACCGGCAAGCACGATAACCGTGTCACCCTTTTTCAGCTTCGCAGCCATCTTACAGCACCTCCGGGGCGAGCGAGATGATCTTCATGAAGTTCTTCGAGCGAAGCTCGCGAACGACTGGGCCGAAGATACGGGTCCCGACAGGCTCGTTGTTGTTGTTGAGAATGACGGCGGCGTTGCGATCAAAGCGGATCGCGGTGCCGTCTTCGCGGCGCACTTCCTTGGCGGTGCGAACGACCACGGCCTTGCGGACGTCGCCTTTCTTCACGCGGCCGCGCGGGATGGCTTCCTTAACGGAGACAACAATAACGTCGCCCACGCTTGCGTACTTACGCTTGGAACCACCCAGGACCTTGATGCACTGAACCCGGCGAGCGCCGGAGTTGTCAGCTACATCCAGATTGGTCTGCATCTGGATCATTTAGGTTTCTCCCGACCTATGGGGGCTGTTCTCGTTAGCTCCCCCAGGGTTTCGATAAAACCGAAAGGCCTTTTGGCTTACGCCTCCAGAACCTCCCAGCGTTTCGTCTTGGATTTCGGCGCACATTCCTGAATGCGAACCTGATCGCCCACCTTGAACGTATCGTTCTGGTCGTGGGCGCGGTACTTCTTCGATTTCCGAACCGTCTTGTGCAGCAGCGGGTGCTTGAAGCGACGCTCAACGCTAACGGTTACGGTCTGGCTGTTCTGGTCGCTGGTTACGACACCTGTAAGAATACGCTTGGGCATGTCTTACGCCTCCGCCTTGGCTTTTTCGTTGAGAATCGTCTTCACACGGGCAACGTCACGACGGACGACCCGCATGCGCGCGGTGTTTTCGATCTGGCCGCCAGCTTGCTGGAAGCGCAGGTTGAAAGCTTCTTTCTTGAGGTCAACAAGAGCATCGCGGAGCTGGTCCGGCGTCTTGTCACGCAGTTCCTGGGCGTTCATCGCCTATTCCTTCTTACAACAATCACCGGAGGGCCCCTTGTGGGTGACCCCTCGTCCGATGGAGTTCACATGGTGAAGTGCTGCCCTATAGGGGGGAATCAGAAGCGTGGCAAGGAGTTTGTTGCCCTACAAGGCCGCGCCGCTGCTCGCCTCTCGGTCCGGCGGTTTCGGTGACACCCGGTTTCCGCCCATCTGAGGCTGTAACACAGCCACTTGCGCCCCTCAAACACGCAGCCCCAACAGGCAGGTTCAAGGCCGGCGCAGCGGCGAGGGTATCGCTCTCGTCGCCAATACCGTCGACCATGCAGAAACTCTCAGCGTTGAAGATTTCACACCGGGCGAAGGCACCCTGATCGTTGAGATCAACCGCGATATCGTCAAGGGGAACCGCGATATGCTCTCCGCCGAAATCGTTTCCAGCGTGAAGTCCGTCGATGCCATTCCAACAGATATCTACAGCCTCGTGATGACCTTCGCCGCGACCGACGTGCAGCCCAATGTCACCGTTTCCGTTGGCCTTGGCACCCAGACTGGCGTCACGGCGGATGGTATCACCTTCATTCAATCCTGACGGCCTGAGAGCTCGCTCTTCCTTTGCCGCTGGCAGCACGGTATCACTCGGGCATGGCTGATATCTCCTCCCTCTTCGTGACCCGCCTCTACCGCGCCGCCCTCTCTGAGCACGGCCCCAAAGTTGACCCCGATGAGCTGGAAGCCTCCTGCTTCACCATCGCCGAAGATGACGAAGCGGGTCAGGACTGGTGCGAGCAAAACGGCTATCCCGGTTACACTTCCTATGCCTCACTGACTGACCTGCCATGGCGCTTCCCGATCTTTGCTGATCTGGTGAAGGCGCTTGATGCCCACGTCACCGCCTTCACCAAAGACCTTGAGTTCGATCTCGACGGGCGGGAGCTCAAGCTGGAAGACCTCTGGATCAACATCCTCCCCGAAGGCGGCACCCACGGTTCCCATATTCATCCCCACTCGGTGATCTCCGGCACCACCTACGTATCCATGCCCGCAGGCACCTCCGCGCTAAAACTGGAAGACCCCCGCTCCGCCCGCATGATGGCCGCCCCGGTCCGCGTCAAGGACTGCCGCGAAGAGATGAAACGCTTCGTCTCTGTCGCCCCCGCCGTGGGCGATGTGCTGCTCTGGGAAAGCTGGCTGCGCCACGAGGTTCCGATGAACATGGCCGAGGAAGAACGGGTTTCGGTGAGTTTCAACTATCGGTGGGAGTGAGGGCTGGTCCGCGCCTCGCGCGGCTTGATGGAGCGCGAGATGCGGACGTTGAGGTGAGTGAAATTCCCTAGAGCGGGGCTTGTCACGCCGCCCGAGGCATCATGCGTTTCTACCCATAGCGATCAGCCGAATGGGTCGTCGGTCATTCCGACGCCATCGTCTCGCTGGAACAAACCATAATAGCAGTCGGCCCCGACGATACGATCATCGTTCCAGACCGTGGACAGTGTGGCCTCGCAGAACAACGTCCCTTCGCGCGCACGATAAAAACGTTTGATGTAATCGCGCGGATACATCTCGATAAAGTCGCTCGCGGGCGCGAGCCGTGAGAAGCAACGGCCTAGTTCGGCCTTGTGGCCGCTCGCTAGATTCCCGGAATGCTCGGAGGCATAGCACCAGCGCGCCGGGCCTTCGATCCGGCGCAGGATTTCTGCCATTTCCTCGATTCTCGCTTCCGCCGATTGAGGCCAAGCGAACCGGTCGCTCAATAGGAGAGCTTGACCGCGTTCGATGAGCACGATGGCTCCTATTGTGACGATCCCGATGTGCCACCAACGCATAACCAAATCCGTACTGTATTCTGTTCGCTGTACTCGATGATACACGATCGCCTAAAGAGCAAAAACCCCCGCTCGATCTCTCGAACGGGGATTCCCATTTCTGCACCGGTATGCGGCCGACAATTGGCTTTGCCAATCGCTACACCGCACGGGTCGCGATATGCGCGATCTTTACCAGTCTTCGCGGACGATCGTGCGGGTCTTGACCGGCAGTTTCATCGCGGCGAGGCGCAGGGCCTCACGGGCGATGTCTTCTGAAACACCGTCGATCTCGAACATCACGCGACCGGGCTTCACCTTGGCAGCCCAGAAGTCGACCGAGCCTTTACCTTTACCCATCCGGACTTCAACCGGCTTGGAGGTTACGGGCAGATCGGGGAAGATCCGGATCCAAACCCGGCCCTGACGCTTCATGTGGCGCGTCATGGCCCGGCGGGCGGCTTCGATCTGACGGGCGGTGATGCGCTCGGGCTCCACTGCCTTGAGGCCAAAGGTGCCAAAGTTCAGGTCAGACCCGCCCTTGGCTTCGCCGCGGATGCGGCCCTTGTGCATCTTGCGGAATTTCGTGCGTTTTGGTTGCAGCATTCTTCCGTCTCCTTACCGGTCACGGCGGGGGCGAGGGCCTCCGCCTTCCTGGAGTTCCTGAGCCTTGCGATCACGGGCCGAAGGATCGTGCTCCATGATCTCGCCTTTAAAGATCCACACCTTGATGCCGATGATGCCATAGGCGGTCAGGGCTTCCTTGTGGGCGTAGTCGATGTCGGCACGAAGGGTGTGCAGGGGCACACGGCCCTCGCGGTACCATTCGGTTCGGGCGATCTCGGCGCCGCCGAGGCGGCCCGCAACGTTCACCCGGATACCCTGGGCACCCATGCGCATGGCGTTCTGAACCGAGCGCTTCATGGCCCGGCGGAACGACACGCGGCGCTCAAGCTGCTGTGCGATGGATTCGGCTACCAGCGGCGCGTCCAGCTCGGGCTTGCGCACTTCAACGATGTTGAGGTGCAGCTCGCTGTCGGTCATGGCCGCCAGCTTGCGACGCAGGCCTTCGATATCGGCGCCTTTTTTGCCGATAATCACGCCGGGGCGTGCAGTGTGAACGGTCACGCGGCACTTCTTGTGCGGGCGCTCGATGATCACACGGCTCACACCAGCCTGCTTGCACTCTTCCTCGATAAACTCGCGGATGGCGATGTCTTCGAGCAGCAGGTTGCCGTAGTCTTTGGTGTCGGCATACCAGCGGCTGTCCCAGGTACGGTTGACCTGAAGGCGCATGCCGATCGGATTGACTTTATGTCCCATTAGGCTTGCTCCTCGATCTGGCGGACCTTGATGGTGAGTTCGGCAAACGGTTTTACGATCTTGCCGAACCGGCCACGGGCACGCGGGCGACCGCGCTTCATGGTCAGGTTCTTGCCAACCCACGCCTCGGCGACGACCAGTTCGTCAACGTCAAGGTTGTGGTTGTTCTCGGCGTTGGCGATGGCGGACTGAAGGCACTTCTTCACGTCCACTGCGATCCGCTTCTTCGAGAAAGTGAGGTCCGTCAGGGCCTTGTCCACTTTCTTGCCACGGATCATCGCGGCGACCAGGTTCAGCTTCTGCGGCGAGGTGCGAAGCATGCGGCTCTTGGCCATTGCCTCGTTCTCTGCCACGCGGCGGGGATTTTTATCCTTACCCATGGCTTATTTCCTCTTCGCTTTCTTGTCGGCGGCGTGGCCGTAGTAGGTGCGGCTTGGCGAGTATTCACCAAACTTTTGACCAATCATATCTTCGGATACGTTCACCGGGATATGTTTGCGGCCGTTATACACGCCAAATGTGAGGCCCACGAACTGGGGCAGGATGGTGGAGCGGCGCGACCAGATCTTTATGACCTCTTTGCGACCGGACTCACGCGATTTTTCCGCCTTCTTCAGCACATAGCTGTCAACGAAGGGGCCTTTCCATACAGAACGAGACATGTCTTAGCGACCCTTCTTCTTGGCGTGACGCGAGCGGATGATCAGCTTCTGCGACGCCTTGTTCTTGTTGCGGGTACGGGCACCCTTGGTGGGTTTGCCCCAAGGCGTGACAGGGTGACGACCACCCGACGTCCGGCCTTCACCACCACCATGGGGGTGATCAACCGGGTTCATCACGACACCACGCACAGACGGGCGAACGCCCTTGTGGCGGATACGACCGGCCTTACCGAAGTTCTGGTTGGAGTTGTCGGGGTTCGACACGGCACCAACGGTCGCCATGCATTCCTGACGAACCATGCGAAGCTCGCCCGAGCTGAGGCGGATCTGCGCGTAGCCACCGTCACGACCAACGAACTGGGCATAGGTGCCAGCGGCGCGGGCGATCTGGCCACCCTTGCCGGGCTTCAACTCGATGTTGTGAATGATTGTGCCGATCGGCATGCTGATAAACTGCATTGCGTTGCCGGGCTTCACGTCGGCCTTGGCCGCGCTGACAACCTTATCACCAATGGCAAGGCGCTGCGGGGCCAGAATATAGGCCTGCTCGCCATCCTCGTAGCGGATGAGGGCGATAAACGCGGTGCGGTTCGGGTCATATTCGATCCGTTCCACAGTCGCGGGGATATCCATCTTGCGACGCTTGAAATCAACGATGCGGTAAAGACGCTTTGCGCCCCCGCCACGACGACGCGAGGTGATCCGTCCGGTGTTGTTCCGGCCGCCCGATTTGCTCAAACCCTCGGTGAGAGATTTGACCGGACGTCCTTTCCACAGCTCCGAACGGTCGATCAGTACCAGCCCACGCTGGCCCGGCGTCGTCGGCTTATACGACTTGAGTGCCATGTTAACTGTCTTCCGTTTTCTGTGTGGGCGGCTTGCGCTGCCCTGATGTTATAGGCCCCCGTAGGTGCCCTCTTGCATCCGCTTTGTTCACCGTCGGCATGAGAAACCCAAGGCTGCACGGTCAATAACGAAGCCCCGGACGAATCCGGGGCTTTTGCGGATGTTGGCTTTTAGGCGAGCGCGGCACACGGGTCAAGCGGCTGGGCCAAGAAAACTCCATCTTCCCCCTTTTCCTACGGGCGCCCAAGCATATTGGCCGGGCACCCGGTCTTGGGGCAAGCCGCAGTTCACTCAGACGCCGAAAAGTCGCTTCAGAAACGAGCCCTTTTCCGGCTTTGGGTCTACCATACGGAACGATTCGGGCCTGGCAGACCCAGGCTCAACAGCCTCCTGCGTTGGCTGCTGCAGTTCGGCTGCCATTGGCGCTGCATCGGATTCAACGGGGGCATGGGAACTCGCGCTCGATGTCGCCGTCTGCTCGGCCTCCTTTTCACGCAGTTCCTGAGTGGCTTTCATGCTGGCTGCAGTGGCCTTGGCCTTGGCTTCTTCGAGCAAAAGCTCCTGAATGGACTTGTTGGTAACCGCAGTGGCAACCACACTCGGCTTCCCTTTAATCGGTTCTCGACGATTGTATTCCATTGTCGGTAACTCCGGTGACTTCGGCAAAATTTAACAAACTTCGGCGTTTCGTCCGGAACGCTTCCGTAACGTTGGAAGCAAACCTTGGCGGAAATGGGGGGATTTTAGGGAATTTTACTCGAAATGGGGCGACAAAAATTAGCCTGGCCCAATTTACACGCCCAAACGGAAAAGGCCCCCGCCAGTGGCAAGGACCTTTCCCAGTTCGTTAAACCGCGCCTTACAGGCCGGTCGATACGTCGATCGTGTTGCCCTCTTCGAGCGTCACATAGGCCTTTTTGACGTCTTTGCGCTTGCCGGGTTGGCCCCGGAACCGCTTGACCTTACCTTTGGTGATGGTCGTGTTCACGGCCTTCACCTTCACACCAAATAGCGCCTCAACGGCCTCTTTGATCTGCGGCTTGTTGCTGTCAATGGCGACCTCAAAAACCACGGCATTCGCCTCGGAGGCCATGGTGGCCTTCTCGGTGATGACGGGCTTCACGATCACGTCGTAATGTTCTGCCTTGGCACTCATTTCAGCCGAGCCTCCAGAGCTTCGACACCCGCCTTCGTCAGAACGAGGGTATCACGCTTGAGAATGTCATACACGTTGGCACCCATCGAGGGCAGCACGTCCAGACCGTCGATGTTGGCGGAAGCGCGAAGGAAGTTGTCATTCACTTCGGAACCGTCGATCACCAGAACCTTCTTCCAGCCCAGCTCTTTGAACTGCTTGGCCAGCGCACCGGTCTTGGGCTCAGCCATCACGGCCTCGTCCAGAACGATAAGTTTGCCCTCAGCCGCCTTGGCCGAAAGCGCGTGCTTCAGGCCCAGCTTGCGGATCTTCTTGGGAAGATCGTGCTCGTGGCTGCGTGGGGTCGGTCCTTTGTAGATACCACCCTTGCGGAAGATCGGAGCGTTCCGGTCACCGTGGCGTGCGCCGCCGGTGCCCTTCTGACGATAGATCTTCTTGGTTGAGTAGCTGGTCTCGGAACGGGTCTTTACCTTGTGGGTGCCAGCCTGCGCCTTGTTGCGCTGCCAGCGAACCACACGGTGCAAGATGTCCGCACGCGGGTCCAGCCCGAAGATCTCGTCGCCGAGATCGACCGAGCCGGCCTTGCCGCCGTCCAGTTTGATCACGTCGAGTTTCATTCTTCACCGTCCTTCTTCTCGGAGGCCTCGGGGGCAGCGTCGCCACCCTCGTTGGCCTTGTCGGCTTCGATCGAGGCTTCCGCCTCTTTCAGCGCAGCAGCTTCCTGCGCGGCAGCTTCTGCGGCGGCGGCCTCTTCGGCGGCCTTGGCTTCAGCTTCGGCAGCAGCAGCAGCTTCTTCAGCGGCCTTTGCAGCAGCTTCCCCGGCAGATTTCAGCGCGGCAGGGAGAATGGCGTTCTCGGGGAACGGCTTCTTAACCGCATCCTTGATCGTCACCCAGCCACCTTTGGAGCCCGGAACAGCGCCTTTGACCATGATAAGGCCACGGTCGGTGTCGGTGCGGACAACCTGAAGGTTTTGCGTGGTCACGCGAGCGGCGCCCATATGTCCAGCCATCTTCTTGCCTTTGAAGACCCGGCCCGGATCTTGGCACTGACCCGTCGAGCCATGGGAACGGTGAGAGATCGACACACCGTGAGTAGCACGAAGGCCCCCAAAGTTGTGCCGCTTCATCGCGCCTTGAAAGCCCTTACCAATCGAGGTGCCGGAGACGTCCACGAACTGACCTTCAAAGTAGTGGTCGGCGGTGATTTCCTCGCCCACTTCGATCAGGTTCTCGGGGTCTACGCGGAACTCAGCCAGCTTGCGCTTGGGGGCCACCTTGGCCGCCGCGAACACACCGCGCATCGGCGCAGACGTCCGCTTGGCCTTGGCCGTGCCCGTGCCGAGCTGAACGGCCGAGTAGCCATCCGTCTCGGCGGTGCGCTTGGCCACCACCTGCAATGCATCCAGCTGCAAAACCGTCACCGGGATCTGCTTGCCATCTTCCATGAAAAGCCGGGTCATGCCGACCTTCTTTGCGATCACTCCAGAGCGCAACATACCAATGCCCTCCCTTAGACCGAAATCTGAACATCCACGCCCGCGGCGAGGTCGAGCTTCATGAGCGCGTCCACGGTCTGCGGGGTGGGGTCAATGATGTCGAGCAGGCGCTTGTGGGTACGAATTTCCCACTGGTCGCGACTCTTCTTGTCTACGTGGGGACCACGCAGAACGGTGAACTTCTCGATCTTGTTCGGCAGCGGGATGGGCCCGCGCACCTGAGCACCGGTCCGCTTGGCGGTGTTGACGATTTCCTGGGTGCTGGCGTCCAGCACCCGGTAGTCAAACGCCTTCAGGCGGATGCGGATGTTTTGGCTTTGAATGGCCATTGTCACGTTCCTTTACGATTGAGAGGAGGGGCGATTGAGGCCGCCCCTCTTCGAACCGGTTTCAGTTTGTGGCCAGCCCCTAAGGCCCAGCCAAGTGCGTTTCGCGTCGCGAAAGCGCCCTTACTCGATGATCTTGCTGACCACGCCGGAGCCAACGGTGCGGCC
>NZ_JARGND010000009.1 GCF_029212645.1 Vannielia sp.
ATCGTGCGATCAGATGAGAAGTGCCCTGCGCCCGCGATATTGCGCAGCGCCAGCCGGTTCCAGTGGTCCGCATCGCGATAAGCGTGATCCACCTCGGCCTGCGCGGCAAGGTAGCTGTCAAAATCCGAGGCCACGAGAAAGGGATCACTGTTCCAGACCGAGTCCACCAGCCCCGCGTAGCGCCCCGGCTCATCCGGGCTGAACCGCCCCTCAACGATCATCTGCAAAATATCGCGCAGTGGCTGGCTCGCCTCAATCGCCTTGCGGGCGTGCCCCTCCAGTTGGGAGCGCTGCTGAACCTCGCCAGCATCCATCCCGAAGAGGAAAAAGTTTTCTGGGCCCACCTGCTCACGGATCTCCACATTGGCCCCATCCAGCGTGCCAATCGTCAGCGCACCGTTCATGGTGAACTTCATGTTGCCCGTGCCCGAGGCTTCCTTGCCCGCGGTCGAAATCTGCTCTGAAAGGTCGGTCGCCGGGATCAGCCGCTGCGCCATCGAAACGTTGTAATTGGCCGGGTAAATCACCTTCAGCAAATCGCCCACCACGGGGTCGGCGTTGATGGTGGCGGCCACATCGTTGATGAAGCGCACAATGTCCTTGGCCACAAAATACCCCGGCGCCGCCTTGCCGCCGAATATCTTCACCCGTGGCACCCAATCGCCCTGCGGGTTCGCGCGGATTGCCGACCAGCGGGCGATTGTCTCGAAGACGTTAAGCAACTGGCGTTTGTATTCATGCATCCGCTTCACCTGCACATCAAACATCGCACTCGGGTCCAGCGAAACGCCAAGCTGCTCCGCCGCCCAGTTTGACAGCGCCACCTTGTTTTGCCGTTTTGCCGCGCCGATCGCATCGCGCACGGCCGGGTCATTTTCATGTGCGCCAAGCTCGGCCAAGCGGCCCAGATCATCCTCCCAGCCGAGACCAATCGTGTCACTCAACACGCGTGACAGGGCGGGGTTTGATAGCCTGAGCCAGCGGCGCGGTGTTACCCCGTTGGTCTGGTTCAAAATACGCTGTGGGTATAGCCTGTTCAACCCGGCAAAAACCGTCTGCTGCATCAGATCTGTGTGCAGAGCCGAAACCCCGTTCACATGCGCGGCCATCACAAAGGCCAGCGTGCCCATATGCACCTGATCGTGGTGCACAATCGCCAGATCTTCGCCGCAGCCCGTTGCCGCCTGATGCTCTGCATCTATCCGCTCGATAATCTGCATATGGCGCGGCAAGACCCGGCCCATGAGCCAGGTTGACCACGTTTCCAGCGCCTCGGGCAGCAGCGTGTGGTTGGTGTAATTCAAACAACCTTGCGCCAGCCGTCTGGCCTCGTCCCACCCCAGCCCGTGCACATCCACCAACAAGCGGATCAGCTCTGGTCCGGCCAGCGCCGGGTGGGTGTCATTCATCTGGATCGCCACCTTTTCGGGCAGCAGGGCAAGATCATCATACTCGCTCAGGAACCGGCGCAGAATGTCCTGCAAGGCCGCCGAAGTGAGGAAATACTCCTGCTTCAAGCGCAGCTCCTTGCCGCTTTCGGTGGTGTCTTCGGGGTAAAGCACCCGCGACAGGGTGCGCGCCAGCGTTTCAGGCGCCGCCGCCGCCGTGTGATCGCCCGAGTTGAACCGCCCCAGATCAAACAGCTCGGTCGGATGCGCGCCCCAGAGCCGCAGCGTATTGGCCCATTTGCCCTGCCAGCCCACCACCGGCATGTCATAGGCGCGGGCATAAACCGTTTCCGCCGGATGCCAGACCGCGCCGCCATCCCCCTCCTCAACGTACCCCTTGAAGGGGATGGTGTAGCGGGCTTCCGGGCGCTCAAACTCCCACGGATGGGGCAGGTTCAGCCAATCCTCCGGGTGCTCCACCTGCCGCCCGCCCTCAAACCGCTGGCGAAACAGCCCGTGCTCGTAACGAATGCCATAGCCATGCGCCGGGCAGGCCAGGGTCGACATGCTTTCCAGAAAACACGCCGCCAAGCGGCCAAGGCCCCCGTTGCCCAAAGCGGCGTCAGGCTCGTCTTCGATCACCGCCTCCAGTGCGATCCCCTCTTCGGCCAGCACCGTTTCAATGGTGTCGCGCAACCCCAAGTTCACCATCGCATCCTCAAGGATCCGGCCAATCAGAAACTCCATCGACAGGTAATAAACCCGCTTGCCCTGCGCCTCATAGGTCTTGCGGGTGGCAGCAAACCACGGCTCGATCAGGATATCGCGCACGGAGTGGCTCACCGCCATGCGCCAGTCATAAAGGCTGGCGTGGGCCTTATCCTTGCCAAGCGTATAGGTCAGATGCCGGGTGATACGCAGGCGCAACGCCTCAGCAGACAGATCATTCATGGCATTCATCAGGGCAGTCCCGTGTGGTTCATCGGCAAGCCAACCCCGCTTCACCAGCCGTGGGGCCAAAAGGATCGTCGCGCCGCTCTCCCCCGCATCCAATAAAAACCCCTGGAGTGCGAGGGGGCCACCGCGCCCGGGCCAATGCCTCAAGGGGGCTGCCGTATTTGCGCAACACCGAAAACCGGCACCGCCTCGCCCGCCAGACCCGCCCCCCCCCAAGCGAACATCCCCGCAGGTCAGGTGATTACATCAGGCTCTTCACGCCCGGTTCTGGCCACCAGATCCGAAAGCGCCAACGCCGCCGCGCGCACATCCGCTAGCGCCTCCTCGGGGGGCATATCAAGCCGCGCCGGATCGGTTTCCAACTGTTCCAGATAAAGCCGGATCGTTGCCCCCTCGGTCCCGGTCCCAGAAAGGCGAAACACCGCCCGCGCGCCGTTGGTGAAGGCAATCCGCAGGCCCTGCCCGCTGGAGTGTGAGCCATCAACCGGATCGTCATAGGCAAACTCATCCGCGCTTTCCACGGTCAACCCCGCCACCGATTTGCCCGCCAGCCTGGGAAATTCGGCGCGCAGCGCGTCGATCATCCCGTTGGCCCTGGCGCTCTCCACATCCTCGTAATCGTGGCGCGAGTAGTAGCAGCGCCCATGGCTTTTCCAAAGATCGGCCATCAATTCTGCAACGCTCTGCTTGCTCTCCGCCAGAATGTTGAGCCAGAGCAACACCGCCCACAGCCCGTCCTTCTCGCGCACATGGTCTGAGCCGGTGCCGGCACTTTCCTCGCCACAGAGCGTCACCTTGCCGGCATCCAGCAGGTTGCCAAAAAACTTCCAGCCGGTCGGCGTTTCATAGCAGGCAATGCCAAGGCTCTCGGCCACCCGGTCCACCGCCCGCGAGGTCGGCATCGAGCGCGCCACCCCGGCCAGCCCATCCTTGTAGCCCGGTGCCAAATGCGCCTTGGCGGTGAGCAGCGCCAGGCTGTCAGACGGGGTGACATAAGCGTTACGCCCCACGATCATGTTGCGATCCCCGTCACCATCAGAGGCCGCACCGAAATCTGGCGAAGCGGGGCCATACATCCGCTCCATCAGATCCTTGGCCCAAATCGGGTTGGGATCAGGGTGGCCACCGCCAAAGTCGGGGCTGGGCACACCGTTCACCACCGTGCCCGCCGCCGCACCCAGACGGCGCTCAAGGATCGCGTGCGCATAGGGGCCGGTCACCGCATGCATCGCATCAAAGCTCATGGTGAACCCGCTGGCAAAAAGCGCGCGGATCTTATCAAAATCAAACAGGGTTTCCATCAACGCGGCGTAATCTTCCACTGGGTCAACGATCTCAACGGCCATGTCCTGCACGCTTACGGTGCCCAGCGTATCAAGGTCCACATTCGCGCAGGCGGTGATGTGATAGATGTCAATTTCCTTGGTTCGCTCAAAGATCCGGTCGGTCACCGCCTCGCTCGCCGGGCCGCCATTTGGACCGTTATATTTCAACCCGAAATCGGCGTTCGGGCCACCGGGGTTGTGGCTGGCCGACAGGATCAGGCCGCCATCGGCCTTGCGCTTGCGAATAAGGTTTGAAACCGCCGGGGTCGAAAGGATGCCCCCCCGCCCAACGATGCACTTCGCCGCGCCATTGGCCACCGCCATCCGCAGGATGATGTGAATGGCGTCATCGTTGAAATACCGCCCATCGCCGCCCACCACGAGCGTTTTGCCCTCCACGCCGCCGATCCCGTCAAAGATTGATTGAACGTAGTTTTCCAGATAGCGCGGACGCTTGAAAACAGCCGTTTTCTTGCGCAGCCCGCTGGTGCCGGGCTTCTGGCCTTCAATTGGATCTGTCCGAACTGTGTGCATGGGCATGGCCCGTCCCCTCCATCTGTGTTTTCCGGCGCAGCCAGCCTTGGCCGCGGTGTTACTGCGCCGTCTCGTGCGAAAACACGACAACGGCATCGGCGGCAACCTGCATCCCTTCCGTCACCATGATCGCATCATCCTGACTGGTATCAAACCGGCGCACCCACGTGCCGCCCTCGGGCAGCGCGGGCGGAACAATCTCCACCGCCTCGCCCCGGTTCAGCACAACCAGCAGCGCCCCTTCGCGCTGCACATACTCCGGCGTGCCAGAGGCCATGCGCATTTCAGCCACGATGATATCAAGCTCGGGGTTGTCCCAGTCTTCCTGCCGCATTGCCTCTCCATTGGCACGGCGCCAAAACAGATCAGGCTCGCCGTCCAGCAACCTTTGGCGCGAGTGGAGAAACCGCTTTTGGCGCAACAGCGGGTGCATCCGGCGAAACGAAATCGCCTGCTGGCAGAAGGTGAAGAACGGATCTTCCTCCTCAGGCCATGTGACCCAGCCAATCTCGTTGTCCTGACAATAGGTGTTGTTGTTGCCGCCTTGCGAATTGCTCACCTCATCGCCCGCCAAAATCATCGGCGTGCCTTGCGAAAGCATCAGCGTCGCCATCAGATTGCGCTTGCGCCTTATACGCGCGGCGATGATCTCAGGGTCATCGGTCGGGCCTTCGACGCCCATGTTGTCAGAGTGATTGTTGGAGTGGCCATCGCGGTTGTCTTCGCCGTTGGCCAGGTTGTGCTTGGTCGAATAGCTGACCATATCGTGCAGCGTGAACCCATCATGCGCCGTCAGGAAGTTGAGCGACGAGGTGGCCGAACGCCCGTCATGGTCAAAGAACTCGGCCGAGCCAGCAAGGCGCGAGGCCATCGCCGGAACCTTGCCCTTGTCGCCGCGCCAAAACTGCCGCGTGTCGTCGCGAAACGCATCATTCCATTCGGCAAAGGGCGCGGGGTAAGCGCCAAGCTGGTAGCCGCCGGGGCCAATATCCCAAGGCTCCGCGATCAGCTTCACAGAGTTCAGCACCGGGTCTTGCGCGATGGCGCGAAAGAACGGCCCGTCCCGCTCAAAGCCCTGCCGCGTGCGCCCCAGCGTGGTGCACAGATCAAAGCGGAACCCATCCACATGCATCACCTCCACCCAATAGCGCAGCGAATCCATGACCAGGCGGTTCACGAAGGGGTTTTCAAAATCCAGCGTGTTGCCGCAGCCCGCATCGTCGATATAATAGCGCCGGTCATCGGCCAGCCGGTAGTAACTGGCGTTGTCCAGCCCGCGAAAGTTCAGGGTTGGGCCCATCTCGCTGCCCTCGGCGGTGTGGTTGTAAACCACATCAAGGATCACCTCGATCCCGGCCTCGTGAAACCGCTGCACCATCTGCTGAAACTCAGCAATATCAGCGCCTTGCATATAGCGCGGATCGGGGGCGAAGAACCCGTAGGTCATGTAGCCCCAGTAGTTCGTCAGCCCCCTGTCGAGCAGGAATTTCTCGTTGAGGAAGGCCTGCACCGGCAGCAGCTCGATCGTCGTCACGCCAAGGGTGTTCAGGTGGTCAAGGATCGGGTCTGATGCCATCGCCAGATAGGAGCCGCGCCGCTCGATATCCTTGCGCCCCGCCGTCAACCCTTTGACATGCGCCTCATAGATCAGCGTGTTTTCCAGCTTGTGTCTGGGGCGCGGCCCGTCGTGCCACTGAAACACCGGATCGGTGACGATACAGCGCGGCATATAGGGCGCGCTGTCGGTCGTATCAAAGCTCAGGTCGCGGTCTTCATGGCCGGTTTGGTAGCCAAACAGCGCCTCGTTCCACCTTGGGTGCCCGGTGAGGCTTTTGGCATAGGGATCAATCAGCAGCTTGTAGGGGTTGAAGCGGTGGCCGTCTTTCGGCTCATACGGCCCGTCCATCCGGTAGCCATATTGCTGGCCCGCCTTCATACCGGGGAAATAGCCGTGCCAGATATGGCCCTCCCGCTCCGGCAACGGCACCACCTCGTGTTCGCGGCCGTCTTCGTCAAACAGGCACAGCATCACCCGCGTTGCATGGCGCGAGAAAACGGCAAAGTTGACCCCGCCCTCATCCACCGTTGCGCCCAGCGGCGCGGGGCTGCCCGGCTGAACCGGCGCGGCGGGGCCGCTCACGTTTTGGCCTCCATCAGCGCCTCGTAAATTCCATGGTATTCTGCCGCCGAGGCCGCCCAGCCCACCGGTTGCTTCATCGCGTTGCGCTGCATCGCGCTCCACACCTTGGGTTGCGCATAAAGCTCACCAAGCCGGACAAAGGCATTGCCCAGCGCCTGCGCGGTGATCGGGAAAAACTGCACCCCGGTCGCCACCCCGACCGTCAGCGCGGCGGGCGAGGCGTTGATCACCGTATCGGCCAGCCCCCCCGTCAACGCGACCAGCGGCAGGGTGCCGTAGCGCAGCCCGTAAAGCTGCGTCAACCCACATGGCTCAAACCGCGAGGGCACCAAAATCGCATCGCCCCCCGCCATCATCCGGTGTGAAAGTGCCTCGTCATAGCCGATCTTCACCGCCACATTGGAGTGCGTCGCCGCCGCCTCCAACAGGGCAACCTCCAGCTTGGGATCGCCCGAGCCAAGCAGCGCAAGCTGCCCGCCCTGCTCCAGCAAATGCGGCAGCGCCTCAAGCAACAGATCAATGCCCTTCTGCTCGGTCAGCCTTGACACCAACACACAGAGCGGGCCATCGGCCTTGCCCAAGCCAAATGTCTTTTGCAGCGCTTTCTTGTTGGCCGCTTTGCCCGCCGCCGTGGTGTAGGGCTTGATGTTGGGGTCCTCTGCCGGGTTCCAAACCGCCTCGTCGATCCCGTTGACAATGCCAATCAGATCCGCCTGACGGTGGCGCAGTATCCCGTCCATCCCGATGCCAAACTCCGGTGTCAGCAACTCCTCGGCATAGGTCCGCGATACGGTTGTGATCCGCGCTGCCCCCGCCAGCCCGGCCTTCAGCGCCGAGATTTGTCCCCAGAATTCAAAGTGATCGGCGTTAAACCGGCCCGCATCCAGCCGCAAGGCCGCCAGCCTCTCTGCCCCGGTATTGCCGTGAAAGGCGATGTTGTGAACGGTAAACACGAAAGGCGTGGCCACCTCCATCGCATGCAAATATTCCGGCGTCAGCCCGGCCTGCCAATCATGGCCATGCACGATATCGGGCTGCCAGCCCGCCGCCCCGCTCTTGGCAATCCCCGCCGCCACATAGCACAGCGCGGCAAAGCGTTCGGGGTTGTCAGGCCAGTCCGCGCCCGTTGGCGTGTTATAAATCCCGCCATCCCGGTCATACAAATGCGGCGCATCCAGCAGCAACAGATCAAGCCCGGCCATCTCGCAGGCCCGCAGCTTGGCCGCCCCGCCAAACAGGTCTTTGTAGGTTTCAACAACCCTGGTTTTGCCGAGGTGTTTCAGGATGCTGCGATAGCCCGGCAACAGCACGCGCACCTCGTCGCCGCAGTCCGCCAGCGCGGCAGGCAAGGCCCCCGCCACATCCGCCAGACCACCAGTTTTGATCAGCGGCGCGCACTCTGAAACGACGAACAACACCTTTGTCATGAGGCAGCGGCTTTCTTGTCCAGCATGGTCTGGGAGATCAGCGTTGTGCCGCGCTCGGTGACGCGGAACCACTTTGCATCCTCGGTGTGATCCTCGCCCACCACCAGCCCCTCGGGGATGATTACACCGCCATCAATCACCACCTGCCGCAGCCGCGCCGAGCGGTTGACGACCACGCCGGGCAGCAGCACCGCATGGTCCATCACCGCGTAGGAATTGGTGTGCACATTGGTAAACAGCACCGAATTTCGCACCTCCGTCCCTGAAACAATGCACCCGCCAGACACCATCGACGAAATCGCCATGCCGCGCCTGTCACGCTCATCGTGGATAAACTTCGCAGGCGGCACGCTCTCGTTATAGGTCCAGATCGGCCAGCTTTTGTCCCAGAGGTCCAACTCGGGGGTAAAGTTGGTAAGGTCTATATGCGCCTGCCAGAAGGCATCCACCGTGCCTACGTCTTTCCAGTAGGCGGGCGCGCCCTGATCGCGCACGCAGCTTTCGTCAAACCGATGCGCCATCGCCTTGCCGTTCTTCACGATCTCCGGGATCAGATCATTGCCAAAATCATTGGTCGACTCCGCGTCCTCAGCGTCTTTTTGCAAAAGATCGCGCAGGAATTTCCAGTCAAACACGTAAATCCCCATCGAGGCGAGCGCCATGGCCGGGTCTTCCGGGGTGCCCGGCGGGTCGTCCGGCTTTTCGAGGAAACTGGTGATCCGCCCGGCCTTGTCAGTGTCCATCACCCCAAAGGCCGAGGCCTCCTCGCGCGGCACCGTCAGGCAGCCCACGGTCACATCGGCACCGGATTCCACATGCTGGCGCAGCATGATCTCGTAATCCATCTTGTAAATATGGTCGCCCGCCAGAATGATCACATAATCAACGTCGTAGCTGTCAACGATGTCGATGTTCTGGGTCACCGCATCGGCTGTGCCCTTATACCAACTCTCAGTGCCGCCGCGCTGCGACGCGGGCAGCACATCGAGAAATTCATTGCGCTCGGCCCTCAGGAAGTTCCAGCCGCGCTGCAAATGCCGGATCAGGCTGTGCGCCTTGTATTGCGTGGCAATCGCCATCTTGCGGATGCCGGAATTCAGCGCGTTCGAGAGGGCAAAGTCAATGATCCGCCCCTTGCCGCCAAACGGCACCGCAGGTTTCACCCGCCTGTCCGTCAATTCCTTGAGGCGGCTGCCGCGCCCTCCGGCAAGCACGAAAACCATTGATCTGTGGGTCAACCTTTGTGTCCGCATGGCGGTTCCTCCCCTTAAGTCCGTGTTCAATCGCGCAGCCTCAAAATGACAACCGATAAGGGTGGCAGCGTGAGCCGCACCGATTGCGCATGGCCGTCACATGGCTCCTGCACCGCCTCGACTCCGCCCATGTTGCCACGGTTTTCGCCGCCGTAGATGGCCGCGTCACTGTTCAAAACCTCTTCCCAGAAGCCCGGCGCGGGCACCCCCACCCTAAAGCTCAACCTCTCAACCGGGGTAAAGTTGCACATCACCACCACCGGCGCGTCACCCTCTGCGCCAAAGCGGGCAAACCCGATAGTGGATTGCGCCGGATCGTTATGCAGCCAGGCAAACCCCTCGGGCAGGCAATCCCCCACATGCAGCGCCGGGGTGGCGCAATAAAGCGCGTTCAGATCACGCACCAGCTGCTGCACCCCCTTGTTGGCAGGCCGGTCCGCCGCGCCCCAATTCAGCTCGCCGTCATGGATCCACTCCTCGGGCTGGGCAAATTCACAGCCCATGAACAGCAGCTTCTTGCCGGGATGCGCCCACATGAAAGCATAATAGGCCCGCAGATTGGCGAACTTCTCCCAGTCGCTCCCCGGCATCTTCTCGATCATCGAGCCTTTGCCATGCACCACCTCGTCATGGCTGATCGGCAGGATGAAATTCTCGGTGAAGGCCCAATCAATCGGGAAGGTCATCAGGTGGTGATCGTGCCGGCGATGGATCGGGTCTTTTTCCATGTAGCGCAGCGTGTCGTTCATCCAGCCCATGTTCCACTTGTAGCCAAAGCCAAGCCCGCCACCGTGAACCGGCTGTGACACGCCGGGAAACGAGGTGCTTTCCTCGGCCACCGTCATCACGCTGGCATCGGCCCCGTAAACTGCGGTGTTCATCTCCTGCAAAAAGGCAATAGCCTCGTAATTCTCGCGCCCGCCGTCCTTGTTGGGCACCCACTCGCCCGCTTCGCGCGAATAATCGCGGTACAGCATTGAGGCCACCGCATCCACGCGCAGCCCATCAAGGTGATATTCTTCCATCCAATACAGGGCGTTGGACACGAGGTAGTTCTTCACCTCGCGCCGCCCGTAATTATAAATCAGCGTGTTCCAATCCTGGTGAAAGCCCTCGCGCGGGTCGGCGTGTTCATAAAGCGCCGTGCCGTCAAACTGCACCAGCCCGTGCTCGTCGGTCGGGAAATGCCCCGGCACCCAATCGAGCAGCACGCCGATATCTGCCGCATGGGCGGCTTCCACAAAATCCCTGAACTCATGCGGCGGGCCAAAGCGGATCGTCGGCGCAAACAGCCCCACCGGCTGATAGCCCCAGGAGCCATCAAACGGAAACTCCGAGATCGGCAGCAGCTCGATATGGGTGAACCCCATGAACTTGGCGTATCCCACCAGATCGCGGGCCAGCTCCTTATAGCTCAGCGGTCGCCCGCCGTCGTCATAGCGCCGCCGCCATGACCCAAGATGCACCTCGTAAATGCTGATCGCGCTGGCCCGGCTAGCCCGCTCTGCCCGCTCGGCCATCCAGCCCGCATCCTTCCAGCCATAGCCCTCGATATCCCGCACGACCGAGGCCTTTTCCGGCGGATGCTGCGAGCCAAAGCCAACCGGATCAGCCTTGAGCGCAAGCCCCCCCTCCGCGCCGACGATCTCATATTTGTAAAGCGCGCCCTCGCCCACACCGGGCAAAAACACCTCCCAAACGCCGGTCTCCCCCGCGCGTCGCATCGGGTGGCGCCGCCCATCCCACTGGTTGAACTCCCCCACCACGCTCACGCGCCGCGCATTCGGCGCCCAAACCGCAAAGTGAACCCCATCGAGCTTTTTGTGCCGCGTCACATGCGCCCCAAGCACCCGCCACAGCTCCTTGTGGGTGCCTTCGCTCAGCAGGTATTGGTCAAAATCGGTGAGAATGGGATCAAGCGCAAAGGGATCGTCGATCTCGTGCAGCGTGCCATCGCCGTTTCGCACCTTCAGCCGATACGCCCCGCCCGCAACGGGGCCGCAAAACACATCGCCCCCCACGCGCGGCAGCGCCGTTTCCCTGCCCCCCACAACCGCGCTCACCTCTGCGGCATCGGGCATAAAGCTGGTGATCCATCGCCGATTGCCGCTTTTATGCGGACCAAGCACATCAAAGGGCGCTGCGTGGTTTCCGCTGTTCAGCGCGGCGATATCCGCCTCGGTCAGAAAATCGGGTAAGCGCGAGGAGGGCTTTGGTCCGGCGTCACGCTCTGGCATTCACGACCCCCCACAATATCAATCCCATGGCCGCAAATTCAGCGCCAATGCAGGACCGAACTCAAGCACAGAGACACATCCAAGGTCAACAGACAGCAAAGAGGCGGCCATCTCCTCGGGCGCACCCATCCGCCAACAGAGGCGAAGGCCCCCGCGAGCCGCTCAATGGGCGGCGCATCCAAATGGAAAGCCTCCTGCACAGCCCCCTTTCGCCCCCTAAATCCGGCAGCCCAAAGTGCAGATCAATTTTCTTTCTGCCCTTTATGCCAGTAAAATCAAAGCCCTACCGCAAGCTCACGCTTCCGTGAAAAACCAAACCCGCCGGTCACCCCGTAGTCCTGTTCATAAGCTGCCCGGCATGGAGCAGCTAACCAACTGAGAGGATATTCTAACAATGACCTTCGCCAAAACAATCGCCCTCACCGCCGTCGCCGCCCTCACCGCAGGCAGCGCCTTCGCCATGAACCCCGAAGTCGGCGGTGCCAAGATGTACGAAGACAAGAACATCATCGAAAACGCCGTGAACTCCGCCGATCACACCACCCTCGTGGCTGCCGTAAAAGCCGCCGGCTTGGTTGAAACGCTCTCCGGCGAAGGTCCCTTCACCGTGTTCGCCCCGACCAACGCCGCCTTTGCCGCGCTGCCCGCAGGCACCGTTGAAACCCTTCTGAAGCCGGAAAACAAGGCCCAGCTCACCAAGATCCTCACCTGCCACGTTGTCGCCGCTGATGCGATGTCGGCTGTGATCAACCAGATGATCGAAGACGATAACGGCACCCACCCCGTGCAAACCGTTGGCGGCTGTGTCTTCACCGCCGAGAAGCTGGGCAACAACATCGTGATGCGTGATGAAAACGGCGGCACCGCCACCGTAACCATCGCCGACGTCGATCAGTCCAACGGCGTGATCCACGTCATCGATGGCGTCCTTCTCCCCAAGATGTAAGTCCCTCCCGGTCGACTTGCTCAGCCCCGCTCCCGGCCCCTGTGCCAAGGCGGGGCACCCGCACCATCCCGGCCCTGTCGGGGTGGTGCAATCAATTCAGCATCCTATATCAAGTGCGATGGAGGAACCCCCAATGAACCGCCGCCACCTCATTTTCACAGGCCTTGCCGCAAGCCTTAGCCCCTCGTTACTCAGAGCCGCCGAGGGCAAGTTCGAAGTCACGCGCTCGAAGGCCGAGTGGCAGGCGATGTTGAGCGATCTTGAGTATGAGGTGATGCGCGAAGAAGGCACCGAACGCGCCTTCACCTCCCCGCTGGACGATGAAAAGCGGGCAGGCCAGTTCCTGTGCAAAGGCTGCGATCTGCCGCTTTATGCCTCCGAAACCAAATATGATAGCGGCACCGGCTGGCCAAGTTTCTATCAGGCCCTGCCCGGCGCGGTCAAAACCAAGGAAGACCGCCGCCTCTTTTCTGTGCGCACCGAAGTGCACTGCCGCCGCTGCGGCTCTCACCTCGGTCACATCTTCGATGATGGGCCACAACCCACCGGCAAACGGCACTGTCTCAACGGCGTCAGCCTTGTATTTCAGCCCAGCGCCGCTTGACCCTGCCCACCGCTTCATCGCATTCTGTAATGTGTAATATGAGATCGGAGCACATGGACGCACCAGCCCTTAACGACCAAAAAGGCAATGCCAACCCGCGCGAAATGGAGGCAAACGCCCGCCGCGCGGCGGAATTTCTCAAGACGCTCTCCCACGAGGGCCGGCTGATGATCCTGTGCCATCTGGCCGATGGCGAAAAATCCGTGACAGAGCTGGAAGCCCTGCTGGATTGCCGCCAATCCGCTGTCAGCCAGCAACTCGCGCGGTTGCGCTCGGAAAGGCTTGTCAGCCCGCGCCGGGATGGCAAAACCGTCTATTACGCCCTGGCGGATGACCGCGCCCGCGCCGCCGTTGGTCTGATGTACGATCTTTTCTGCACCTGATCCGCGCCTGACCATCACGCAGCCGCCGCGATGGTGACGAGCGTCGTCACCATCGGCCACACCAGCACCGCACCACCTGCGGCTGGCCTTTGGCTATTGCCTTAGCCAAGGAGCGGCGTCACAGCAAAAAGCGCCCCGCTGGTGCTTGGCACCGGGGGGCGCTTTTCACGCCTCATGAAAAATGGTCTCACGCCCCGCGCGCGCCACCGGGGCGCGCAGAGAAGCAAGCGCCGCTCGCCGCTTCAGCTGCGCGAGAGCAACGCACCCGGTCGCGCCCGCGCCAGCGCCTGTGTCACCAACCCGGCCAAAACCGCCTTGATCAGATCACCGGGCACAAAGGGAACCCCCGCCACCAGCGCGGCTTCCAACGGGCCTGCGGGCTTCGTCACCATGTACCAGGGCAAGGCCACGCCATAAAGCGCCACAATGCCCCCCGCCACGGCAGCAACCGAGGCGGCCACCGCGACCGGCCCGCGCATCTTTTCCATGACCAACCCGGCCACAAATGCCGCCACCGGGAAGCCGACGAAAAAGCCGGCCCAAGGGGTCATAAGCACCCCCGGCCCGCCACGCCCGCCAGCCAGCAAAGGCAGGCCAATCAGCACCAGCAGGCAGAACAGCGCGGCCGCCAGAAAGCCCCGCTTCGCGCCCAGAACCGTGCCGCACAGCATGATCCCCAGCGTCTGCGCCGTGATCGGAATGCCCGAGGCCAGCGTCAGCTTGGGCACCAGCCCCAATACCGCGATGAGCGCCGCGAAAAGCGCGATCATCACAAGGTCTTTCTCGTTAATTTTCTTGGTCATTTTCCTGTTCCTCCGGCCATTCCGCCACGCGCTCTCAGCGCCTCTGCTACACGGTCTGCATCATCCATCGCCAGCCCCGCCAGCGGCGCGGCAATCCGCCAGCCTGCGCGGCGGTGGCGTGACCGCGCCCGCCAGCTTTCGCCAAGCGCGCGGCCCTTCTCGCCTAGCACCGGGATAAACCGGATCGCCAGCGGAATAGCAAGCTCCAGCCCACGCGTCTTCACCCCAAGCGCGCGCAACGGCGCGAGCGCCCAGTGCAAGAAGCCCAGCATCTCCGAAAGCGGCGTCACCATGGTCACAAGGTTGGCCAATGCCACCGCCGAGACCAGCCGTAATACCACTACCGCGCCCTCAACCGGCGTCCACGTCACCACATGAAACGCCGCGATGAGCACCGCGAAGAGCGCCACGGGCCTTAGCGCCGCCACCCCGGCGCGGGCAAATCTGGCCCCCGGCAGCGCGTAAAGCGCCATCACCACCGCCAGCCCGGCAACCTGCCCCCACAGGCTGCCGAGGGCAAAAAGCACAATGGTGGCCAACGCCAGAAGCCCCAGCTTCAGCCCGGCTCTCAGCCCGTGGTAAGGGGTCTTAACCGGCGAGGTCAGTGCCAGCATCCTCGCCCTCCATCGCCGTGGTGAATTCTGCCAAAACCTGTGCCGCAGGCCCATCCGCCCTGATCCCGCCCGCCTCCAGCCAGATCACCCGGTCAAAGCCCGCCAGCGCCGCCGGATCATGGGTGATCAGCACCACCTGCTGCTTGAGCCGGGCAATCTCGCGGTGCAGGGCGCGCACCGTGGGGATATCAAGCCCCGCAAATGGCTCATCCAGCAGCAGCCGTTTCGGAGCCATCGCCAGCACGGCGATGAGGCACAGCAAATGCCTTTGCCCGCCCGAAAGCTCTCCCACCGGGCGGCCCTCCCAATGCGCCTTGCCATGCTCGGCCAAGGCCGCCCTTGCCGCGCCTTTCGGGTCACTCACGCCCATCTGCGCAAGGCCAAAGGCCACCTCCTCACCGCAAGTCGGAAAGATGATCTGGTGATCGGGGTTCTGGAAGAGGATTCCCACCTCCCGCAGCGCCGCCGCGCGGTCCGCGTAGATATCTTCGCCATTCACCTGCACGCTGCCGCAGGTTGGCGCGATCAACCCGGCCATCAGCCGCGCCAGCGTGGATTTGCCCGAGCCATTGCGCCCCACAATCCCAATCCGCCGCTCAACCAGGCACAGCGTCAAAGGGGCCAAAATCTCGCGGCTTTCCACGGCGTAGCCCGCCCCATCCAGCTCTATCGCATCCGCCTCGCCCATCGCGCACATCTCCTTCGCCCGCCGCCTAGCAGATCGGCTTGGTGTGGTCCACTGCCGCTAATCCGACTAAATTAATCGGAATTGACATACCCTAGCAAATTGCTCAGGATAGCCTCGAATCCCAGCCACCCCTGCGGGGCCAGCCCGGAACGCACGACCAAGACAAACCCCGCAACCCAAAGGTGGACCCATGAGAACCGCGCCACATGATGTGCCCCCCTTCCGCAGCTTGCTGCAACAGTTCTTCACCGCACACTACCGCCGCCCCAAGCGCCTGCTTGACCGTGCCTTCACGGAGCCGCGGCCATGAACGCGATGTCCCCTCCGCAGCAAACCCTTCCCAGCCACGATGCCCGCACCCTCACCGGCGGCGGCGTGCAGGCGGTGATCGAACTCGACGGGCAAATGTATTTCCTGCGCATCACCCGCGCCGGCAAGCTGATCCTGACAAAATGAAGCACGCCTCCTTCCCCCACGCCCCGCCACCGCGCGGCACCGCACCCGTGGGCCGCATGAGCGACCTTGCGCCACCAGACATCGCCGCCATCACCTACCTGCGCATGTGGCAGGCCGGGGCGGCAGAGGCCGTGGGCGAGGATTTTTCGCTGATGCTGGGTCGTGACGGGGCCGAGGCGATCCACGCTTTTGCGCGCCTCACCAGCTCAATCACACACCTGCCCACCCATAGCCCCGGCTGCCCGGCGCTTGGCGGGGCGGAAAGCGCCTTTGCCGGGCTGCTGGCCTGCGCGGCCTCGGGCGATGAAGACGCCGCGATGACCTATGCACTCCACCTCACCTCCGGCCACCCGCCGCTTCAAATCCTTGCTCTGGCAGCGCGGGTCGGGCTGGCGCTGGCCCATATGGCCCGCCACCTCGCGCAGCCCTCCGGCCCACGCCACACTCCAACGCCAACGCGACACTAACCACCAAAAAACAGGACCAGCCAACAGATGCTCTCTACCATTCGCAAGACCCTTCTCATCACCGCCGCAGCGGCCCCCCTGCCTGCCTTCGCAGGCCCTGCGGAGGTGCTCACCACCTACGCCGAAATCGCCGAGGCCGGGTATGAGGACAGCCTCGCAACCGCGCAAACCCTGCGCAGCTCTGTCGAGGCGCTGCTCGCAGACCCCTCCGATGTCACGCTCAACGCCGCCCGCGCCGCCTGGCTGAAAGCCCGCGTGCCTTACCAGCAAACCGAGGTTTTCCGCTTTGGCAATCCGATCGTTGATGACTGGGAAGGCAAGGTCAACGCATGGCCGCTCGATGAGGGCCTGATCGACTATGTCGAAGGCGCTGGCCCGTCTGATGAAAACCCGCTCGCCGGGCTGAACGTGATCGCCCACCCCAGCCTCACCATCTCGGGCAAGGAGATCGACGCCAGCACCATCACCCCGGCTCTGCTCTCCGATACCCTGCACGAGGCCGATGAGATCGAGGCCAATGTCGCCACCGGCTACCACGCCATCGAATTTCTGCTCTGGGGCCAGGACCTGAACGGCACCGAACATGGCGCAGGCACCCGCCCGGCCACCGATTACGCCAGCGGCGACGCCTGCACCAATGGCAACTGTGATCGCCGCGCCGCCTATCTCAAGGCCGCCACCGATCTGCTGATCTCCGACCTCACCTTCATGGCCGCCCAATGGGTCGAAGGCGGCGCCGCCCGCGAGGCCGTCACAGCCGATGAAACCGCCGGTCTCACGGCCATCCTCACCGGCATGGGCTCGCTGTCTTACGGCGAGCAGGCCGGCGAGCGGATGAAGCTTGGCGTCATGCTGAACGACCCCGAGGAAGAGCATGATTGCTTCTCCGACAACACCCACAACTCGCACTACTACGACGGGCTTGGTATCCAGAACGTCTACCTTGGTGAATACCAGCGCGTCGATGGCACAGTGGTCTCCGGCGAGGGTCTCACCGATCTTCTGGCCGAGGTTGACCCGGCGCTTGATGCGCAGATGAAAGCCGACCTTGCCCATACCATGCGCGAGCTTGGCCAGATCAAAACCGCCGCCGAGGCCGGCACTTCCTATGACCAGATGCTCGCCGCCGGAAACACCGCTGGCGAAGAGCTGATCATGGGCGCGGTCGATGCACTTGTGGCCCAAACCCGCTCGATCGAGCGCACCGTCACCGCGCTGGGCCTCACCGGGATATCGGTTGAAGGTTCCGATAGCCTCGATTCCCCCGAAGCCGTGTTCCAGTAAACCGAGCACCCTGCCAACCCCGCCCAGCGCCCAAGGACACCCCCCATGATCGTCTGCTCCTGCCAACACATCAGTGACCGCGACATCCACGCCGCAGTTGACTGGATGCGCGCCGCTGACGCTGATACGATCATCACACCGGGCAAGGTCTACCGGGCGCTGGGAAAACAAGCCGATTGCGGCGGCTGCATGCCGCTCTTTCTGGCCACCATGCGCAGCAACACCAACACGAAGGTTCCCGCCATTTTGCGCGGGCTTCACACCGAACGACATCAAAACAAAGGATAAAACCCATGAAGGGCGACGCAAAGGTTATCGACTACCTTAACGCAGCACTCAAAAGCGAACTCACAGCCGTCAACCAATATTGGCTGCACTTTCGAATGCAGGAAGATATGGGCCTCAAGGGTCTCGCCGCCAAAAGCCGCGAAGAAAGCATCGAAGAGATGCACCACGCCGACAAGCTGATCGAGCGCATCCTCTTCCTCGAAGGCCTGCCCAACCTGCAAAAGCTCGACAGCCTGCGCATCGGTGAAAACCCCAAGGAAATGCTGGAGGCAGATCTCGCCGCCGAGCACGAGGCCCGCACCCTTTACAAGGAAGCGCGTGACCATTGCGAAAGCGTCGGCGACTACGTCACCAAAAACCTGTTTGAAGAGCTGATGGCCGATGAAGAAGGCCATATCGACTTCCTCGAAACCCAGCTTGCCCTGCACGAACGTGTGGGTGATGCCAACTATGCCCAGCTCAATGCGGGCACGGCGGCTGACGCCGAGTAGGCCCTTTTTCGCCTGCGGCAACCTCCGCCACACCATAAAAGCACTGCCCTCGCCCTCCTGCCTTACGGGAGGGCGAGGGGCAATTGTCTCAGCAATAGCAAGACCTCCCCCCCATGACCCAGCTTTCCCACGGCCCCCGTTCCCGTCTCCACGGTCCCCGCTCCCTTGGCCTGCTGCTTGCGGCGCTCTCAATGGCCCTCCCCGCCAGTGCGCAAAGCCTCGACGATCCGCACCTGCCGCTCATCCCCCGCCCGCCAGAAGAGGCCGCCCGCGTGGCGACTGTCACCGCGCCCACCACCGATTTCACCGCCGCTGAGCCGTTTGAGGCCAATCCCGGCGGCGCGGCCTCGGTGCGCCGCCGCGCCAACGCCGATGCCTTCTCCCAGCCCTCCAACAACATCAGCTTCGAGCGCGAGCTTGGTTTCAAGCTCGGCAACGGGCTGTTTCGTAAGCTCTGGGTGTCCTCGCCCTCCTCCACGCTGGCCTCGGATGGGCTTGGCCCGCTGTATAACGCACGCTCCTGCCAGCGCTGCCACCTCAAGGATGGTCGCGGCCACCCGCCGGAAGGCCCCGAGGATGAGGCCACTTCGATGTTCCTGCGCATTTCCGTGCCCGGCACCCCCGAGGACGCCATTGCCGAAATCGCCGACTATATCGCCACCCTGCCAGAGCCGCATTACGGGGGCCAAATCCAGGACCACGCCCTGCCCGGCGTCCCCGCCGAAGGGAAAATGCAGATCACCTATGAGGCGCGTGAGGTGGCCCTTTCCGGCGGTGAAACCGCCACCCTGCGCGCGCCCACCTACGCTCTCGCCTCCCCCGGCTACGGCCCGCTTGCGCCCGATGCCATGCTCAGCCCTCGCGTCGCCCCGCAAATGATCGGCCTCGGCCTGCTGGAGGCCGTGCCCGCCGCCGACATCCTCGCCGGGGCCGACCCCGATGATGCCGATGGCGATGGCATCTCCGGTCGCGCCCAGATCGTCTGGTCGGTGGCGCATGACGCGCCCATGCTTGGCCGCTTTGGCCTCAAGGCGGGCAACCCGACCATCCTTGAGCAATCCGCCTCCGCCTTCGCGGGCGATATCGGCATCTCCAACCCGCTGTTCCCCGCAGGCTACGGCGAGTGCATGACAGCGCAGGCCGAATGCCAGAAAGCCCCCCATGGCGATGGTGATGCGCGTGGCTTCGAGATTGATGGCGAAGGGCTTGATCTTGTTACCTTCTACAGCCGCAACCTCGCCGTGCCCGCCCGCACAAAGGCGAATGATCCAACCGTGCTGCGCGGCAAACAGGTGTTCTATGATACCGGCTGCACCGGCTGCCACACGCCCAAGTTCGTCACCCACCGGCTGGCGGACCGCCCCGAGCAAAGCTTCCAGCTGATCTGGCCCTATAGTGACCTTCTCCTGCACGACATGGGCGAAGGCTTGGCTGACAATCGCCCCGAGGCCCGCGCCACCGGGCAAGAATGGCGCACCCCGCCGCTCTGGGGCATCGGCCTCACCCAGCAGGTCTCGGGCCACACGTACTTTTTGCATGATGGCCGCGCCCGCTCCCTGCTCGAGGCCTTGCTCTGGCACGGTGGCGAGGCCCAGCCTCAGCGTGATGCGGTAGTTGACATGCCCCCCGAAGACCGCGCAGCCCTGATCAAATTTCTGGAGTCCCTCTGATGCTGCGCTTTACACGCCCCCTCGCCGCAGGGCTGCTCACCGCGCTGTTCTCATTCAGCGCCGCCCAGGCCGGGGTGGGCGAGGCGATCGAGCAACACATCCTGCCCCGCCACACGGCCTTTGCCAAAGCGGCTGAAGCCCTCTCAACCCAAGCCAAGGCCGATTGCACCGCCACGGCCATGCAGCCCGCTTATAACGCCGCCTTTGATGGCTGGATCGGCGTGCAGCACCTCGCCCTTGGCCCTCTGCAAGACCTTGGCGGCCCGCTTGCCTTGGGCTTCTGGCCCGACGCCAAAGGCTTCACCCCCCGCCAACTCACCGCCTTGCTGAAGGCCAAAACCCCAGATGCCACCACCCCCCAGGGCTTCTCTCACCAGTCCATCGCGGTGCAGGGCTTTTTCGCGCTGGAGCGGATGCTCTATGATGACGCCTTGAGCAGCTATACCAAAGGCAGCTATTCCTGCGCCGTGGTGCAGGCAATGGCACGCGACATTGCGCAAAAGGCCACCACGCTCGCCACCAATTGGCCCGCCCACGCCACGCTCCTGCTCACCGCAGGCGACGCGGGCAACGCCACTTACCTCTCCCGCGACGAGGCCGCACAGGCGCTGTTCACCGCGCTGGTCTCGGGCATCGAATATAACGATTACGTCCGCCTCGCCCGCCCCTTGGGCTCGTTCGAGCGCCCCCGCCCTACCCGCGCCGAGGCGTGGCGCTCTGATCGCACCCAGCGCAACCTCGCCCTCTCCCTCGCCGCGCTTGATGAGTTCGCCGTGAAGCTTTCTGATGGAGCCGCCACCGAAACCCACAAGCTTTTCACTGATGCCAGGGCCTGGCTCGCCAATCTCGATGAACCGCGCTTTGCCGGGGTCGCCGATCCGGTCGCCCGCATGGGGATCGAAAGCCTCACCTCCTACCTTGACCTGCTGAAAGAAACTGCCGCCGCCGAAGTGGGCGATCACCTTGGCGTTGGACAGGGCTTCAACGCGCTCGACGGCGATTAAGCCCATCCCGCACCAAGCACAAACCACCACGGAAACCGCCGCATGACCACCCGCCGCACCTTCCTCGCCTCTCTCGCGGCCGCCGCCGCCGCGCCGCGCGCCACATGGGCCGATGCCGGCGCGCCCGCCGTCCTCGCCGCGGGCCGCGATGCCTCCGGCAACTACACCCTCTCCGGCCTCTCCTCTCAGGGCGCGGAGCGTTTCCGCATTTCCCTTCCCAGCCGGGGCCACGCCGCCGCCGCCCACCCCACGCGCCCGCAAGCCGTAGCCTTCGCCCGCCGCCCCGGCCGCTTTGCGCGGGTGGTTGATTGCCCGTCCGGCCAGATCGACGCCCGCCTCGACGCCCCCGAAGGCCGCCACTTCTATGGCCACGGTGCTTTCCTCCATGGCGGCGAAATGCTGGCCACCTCCGAGAATGACATCGCCACCGGCGCAGGCGTGATCGGCCTCTGGGCCCCAGATGAAGGCTACACGCGGATCGGTGAGTTTGCCTCCGGCGGCATCGGCCCGCATGAAATCCTCGCGCTCGCCCAGGACCGTCTGGTGATCGCCAATGGCGGCATCCGCACCCACCCCGACAGCGGGCGCGAAAAGCTGAACCTGCCCACCATGCGCCCCAACCTCAGCCTCGCCTCGCCCGAGCGCGGCGTGCTCGATCAGGCCGAGCTTGCGCCTGAGTTGCACTTGTCCTCCATCCGCCACATCGCGCTCGGCCCGGCAGGCCAGATCGCCCTTGCAATGCAATGGCAGGGCGATGTGATGGACGCGGGCCCCCTGCTCGGCCTCTGGACCCCAGGCACCCCGCCCCACCTTTGCGAAGCCCCGCCGCTGCGGCAAATGGCAATGCAGGGCTACGCCGGGTCCGTGGCCTTTTCCGGTGACGGTAAGGCCGTCGCCATTTCCTCGCCACGCGGCGGCGAAGTGCAGATTTTTGAGGCCGCCACCGGCAGCTTCCTCAACCACTGGCAACGCCCCGACACCTGCGGCCTCGCCCCCCTCGGCACTGGCTTCCTCACATCTGATGGCGCGGGCGGCATGATGGCGCTCGATACCACCGGCAAAGCCCGCCTCCTCGCCCACCACCCAACAGCTTGGGACAATCATATCATCCCGCTGAACCAGGCATGATTGGCAAGCTTCCCGCTAAAGAAGCCGCCCCAATAAAAGCCCCGCGATGTCGCACATGTCTTTGATACACCACCGGCTTTGACGACCTTTTGTTCGAAATCGGCAAACTCAAGCTTTCACTCCCGCGAAGACAATGCGACGCTCCTTCGACCACGGGACGAACACCGGATAATCGCAACCGAGATCTCCCGCAGATTGGACCGAGACAGCAAATTCTTGACCAGTCCGCGCTAGCCATGTTCGCGCGTTCCAGTGCTGCCTTGAGCAAAGCCGCAAAGTTAATGACGCGTGGATGCGCCGCACGCGCTTTTGCACATGGCAGTTACGCGCAAATGAGGCTTGCACCGCGCCGCCACCCCACCCCTAGACAGAACATTTAGCGAACACTATCCTCCCCCCATGCTCAACAACGCCCCACACCGCCCCGGCCCCACCCTTGCCATCGCGGGCGAATTTACCCTCGCCCAAGGCCGCGCCCATGAGGCCTGCGGCCCATCACGCCACATCCTGGCCCTCGCCACCGCCAGCGCCACCCACGGCCCGGTGCTCTGGGTTGCGCCCGCATGGACAACCGAACGCCTCTGCGGCGATGGCATCGCCCGCTGGATTGACCCCGCCCGCCTCGTGCTGATCCACCCCAGCCGCACGGCAAACCTCTTGTGGTGCACCGAAGAAGCCCTGCGCTCCGGTGCTCTGTCGCTGGTGGTGACAGAGCTTCCCGAGCCCCCTGGCCTCACCCCGGTTCGCCGCCTGCACCTCGCCTGCGAAGCGAGCAGAACCGGAAAATCCGCCGCAACCTCGCTGCTGCTCACCCCCGGCGAGGGCGGCGCTGCGGGGGTGGAAAGCCGCTGGCATGCCACCCCACACCACAGCCGCCACCTGAGCCAATGGCAACTCTCCCGCCACCGCGCCCGCACTGCTACCCCGGCAACATGGCTCCTCACCCACCCCGCGCCACGCACACGCCCCACACTCTTACCACTCCCCACACAACACGCCGCCTGACCGGCTTCGCGGCGCCTCGTAGCCTCGCTCCGCTCGGACCCTCAAGTCGCTGCGCGCCTTGCCCTCTCTCAACGCTCGTCAAATATCCCCGCCGGAGGCTCAAAACCTGTTCTAGAGCGCCAAAAGAACTCAATGCCTCCGGCGGGGATATTTCCAGAGCATTGAGAACCCCAAAAAGGCAATCAACGCCCGTTGCCCCGGCGCGGGGTGGGCGGGTGGGCCGTGACGGGGGAGCGGGCGGTGATTGCCCCCGGGCGCGGCCTGATGTAACCCTCGCGCAAAAGCCCACCCGCAAGAACGGACCTCCCCATGTCGCGCATCCTCATCACCTCGGCCATTCCCTATATCAACGGGATCAAGCATCTGGGGAACCTCGTGGGCTCCCAGCTGCCGGCTGATCTTTACGCCCGCTATTGCCGGGCACGCGGCCATGAGGTGCTGTTTCTCTGCGCCACCGACGAGCATGGCACCCCCGCCGAGCTTGCCGCCGCCAAGGCCAACAAACCCATTGCTGAATTCTGCACCGAGATGCATGATATCCAAGCCACGATCGGCGCCGGTTTTGGCCTCAGCTTTGATCACTTCGGCCGCTCCTCCTCGCCGCAAAACCGCGAACTCACCCAGTATTTCGCCGGGGCGCTGGCCGATAACGGGCTGATCGAGGAAGTCACGGAAAAGCAAGTCTACTCCCACACCGACGGCCGCTTCCTGCCTGATCGCTACATTGAGGGCACCTGCCCCAATTGCGGCTACGAAAAGGCCCGTGGCGACCAATGCGAAAACTGCACCAAGCAGCTTGACCCGACCGATCTGATAAACCCGTGCTCCGCCATTTCCGGCTCAACCGACCTTGAGGTGCGCGAAACCAAGCACCTCTACCTGCTCCAGTCCAAGCTGCGCGACAAGCTTTCCGCCTGGATCGACAGCAAAACAGATTGGCCCATCCTCACCACTTCCATCGCCAGGAAATGGCTCAACGATGGCGATGGCCTGCAAGACCGGGGCATCACCCGTGATCTCGATTGGGGCGTGCCCGTGAAGCGCGGCACCGAAGATTGGCCCGGCATGGAGGGCAAGGTTTTCTACGTCTGGTTTGACGCCCCGATCGAATACATCGCCTGCGCCCGTGAGTGGCAAGATGCGGGCAAAGGCACCGATTGGGAAAGCTGGTGGCGCACCGACAAGGGCGCTGACGATGTGCGCTACGTCCAGTTCATGGGCAAGGACAACGTGCCCTTCCACACCCTCTCTTTCCCCGCCACTATCATCGGGGCCGATGATAACTGGAAGCTGGTCGACTACATCAAATCCTCCAACTATCTGAACTATGAGGGCGGCCAATTCTCTACCAGCCAGGGGCGCGGCGTGTTTCAGGATCAGGCGCTGGAGATCCTGCCCGCCGATTACTGGCGCTGGTGGCTGCTCTCCCACGCCCCCGAAACCTCCGACACCGAATTCACATGGGAAACCTTCCAAACCGATGTGAACAAAGACCTCGCCGATGTGCTTGGCAACTTCGTCAGCCGCGTCACCAAGTTCTGCCGTTCGAAGTTTGGCGAGGAAGTGCCCGCCGGCGGCGAGCTTTCAGAGCGCGGCACCGCGCTGATCGCCGATCTGCAAGAAAAGCTCGGCCAGTACACCGCCCATATGGAAGCCATTGAGCTGCGCAAATCCGCCGCCACGCTGCGCTCCATGTGGGTGGCTGGCAATGAGTTCCTCCAATCCGCCGCGCCCTGGTCCGTGTTCAAAACCGATCCCGAAGCTGCCGCCGCCGATGTGCGCCTCGCCCTCAACCTGATCCGGCTTTACGCACAACTTTCCGCGCCCTTCATCCCCGAGGCCGCCGCCCGGATGATGGCCGATATGAACACCGCGCCCGGGGCCTGGCCCGAAGACCTGCCCACCGTGCTCACCGCCCTGCCGCCCGGCCACGCCTTCACCACGCCCGAGGTGCTCTTTGCCAAGATCACCGACGAGCAGCGTGAAGACTGGGCCAGCCGCTTTTCGGGCACCCGCGACTAAGCTGAGGCCCTGCGCCTCAGCCCTGATGGTGCCACTGGCATGGCGTCATCCCGCTCTGCCGTCGAACAACAAGGGCCAAGAGGCCGGAATCGCCCAGCCCCCCTGCGGGCTCAGTTTTGCTCGGCCAGTTTGCCCCCCCCAGCGGCAACACAAAGCGCAGCCTGCCGCGCCATTCGCGCCATCTTCCGCGCCCGCCATTTGCCGCGCCCTGCCATCTTCCGCGCTCCGCCCTCTTTCCTTCTGCCCCAAACCCCTCCATCCTCTGCAAGATGTTGCTGGACGCCAAAAATATCTCCAAATCCTTCCCGCTTCCAACCGGAGCGGCGCAGCCTGTTCTGAAGGACATTTCCCTCACCCTCAACCCCGGCGAAACCCTCGCGCTTACTGGCGAAAGCGGCTCTGGCAAAAGCACGCTGCTGCACATCCTCGGCGCACTCGAAGAGCCCGATAGCGGCACCATCACCCTCTCCGGAATGCCCCTTAGTCCGGGCACCGACAGCTCTCGTGCCACCCTGCGGCGCACCAAGATCGGGCTGGTGTTTCAACAATTCAATCTGATCCCATCGCTCACCGTTGCCGCCAACCTCGCCTTTCAAGCCCGCCTCGCCGGGCGCCATGATCCGGTGTGGCAGGCCACCCTGGCCGAGCGTCTGGGCCTCACCGATCTGCTCTCGGCATGGCCCGAAACGCTCTCTGGCGGGCAGCAGCAACGGGTTGCAATTGGCCGCGCCCTCGGCCCCCGCCCACCGCTGATCCTGGCGGATGAACCCACCGGCAACCTTGATGAAAGCAGCGCCGAAATGGTCCTCGCCCTGCTCCTGGAGCTGGTCGCCGATACCGGGGCCGCGCTGCTCACCGTCACCCACTCCGAGCGTATCGCCGCCGCCATGTCACGCCGCCTGCACCTGCGCGCCGGGGCGCTGGAATGAGCGCCGCGCCCTCCGCACATCCCCGTCGATGACCCGCGCCGCCCTCTCTGCCCTGCTGTCGCACTGGCGCCGCCACCCCGGCCAGCTTGCCACCCTGCTGCTCGGCATCGCCCTGGCCACCGCGCTCTTTTCCGCCGTGCAGGCGATCAACGGCGAGGCTCGCGCCTCTTACGCCAAGGCCGAGGCGCGCCTTTCCCCAGATACCCCGCGCCGGCTCGATAGCCCGGCAGGCCGGGTGCCGCCTGAAACCTTCCTTGCCCTGCGCCGCGCCGGGTGGCTTGTCTCCCCGGTTTATGAGGCCCGCCTTTCCCGTGGCGGCGCGCTGGTGGAGGGGTATGATTTTCTCACCCTGCCGCCCGGTGCCCTGCCCGGCCTTGGCCCCACCCTCGCCACCACCGACCCGGCCAGCCTGATCGCACAAACCCCGGCCTGGGCCGCGCCCGAAACCATTGCCGCCAATCCCTCGCTCGCGCTCACCCCCGCCCCCGGCCTGCCGCCGGGGCGCATCGTCACCTCGATTGAGCGGGCCCGCGCCCTTGCCCCCGATGGCGGCTTCACCCACCTGCGCCTCGCGCCGGAAAGCGCGCTGCCGATGGGCCGCCCGCCACTTGTCTCCATCGCTCCCACGCTCACCATCTCTGCCCCCGAAGGCGGGGCCGAGGTGGCGCGGCTCACCCGCAGCTTTCACCTCAACCTCACCGCCTTTGGCGCGCTCTCCTTTGCTGTTGGCCTGTTCATCTCCTATGGCGCGATCGGGCTGGCGTTTGAGCAGCGCCGCTCGATGCTGCGCACCCTGCGCGCCCTCGGCGTGCCGCTGCCCCGCCTGATGACGCTGATGATGGCCGAACTGGCGCTGCTTGCGCTCATCGCCGGGGCGCTTGGCCTTGTCGCCGGGCACCTGATCGCCGCCGCGCTGCTGCCCGATGTGTCCGTTTCCCTCGCCGGGCTTTACGGTGCCCGCGTGCCCGGCGAGCTGGCCTTCCGGCCCGGCTGGGCGGCGGCGGGGCTTGGCATCGCGCTGGCCGGAGCCTTGGGCGCTGGGGCCGCCAGCTTTGCCCGCCTCGCCCGCCTGCCGCTGCTCTCTGGGCCCCGCCCCCGCGCATGGGCGCGCGCCTCGGCCCAGGCGCTACGCTTTCAGGCGCTTGGCGGCGGGGCGCTCATCGCTCTTGGCCTCTTCGCGCCCGTCCTCCTCCCCGGCCTCGTGGGCGGCTTCGCGCTGCTCGGCGGCCTGCTGATCGGCGCGGCCCTCCTGCTGCCCGCGCTTCTGGCGCTGGCCATCGCCGCCGCCCAACGCGCCGCCAAAAGCCCGCTGGCCGAGTGGTTCTGGGCCGACGCCCGCCAGCAAATTCCGGGCCTCCGGCTCGCCCTCATGGCCCTGCTTCTGGCGCTGGCTACCAATATCGGCGTTGGCACTATGGTCAGCTCGTTTCGTCTCACCTTCACTGGCTGGCTCGATCAGCGCCTCGCCTCCGAGCTTTACGTCACCGCCCGCTCCGAGGGCGAGGGCACCCGCCTGCGCGCCTTCCTCGCCACCCGCCCCGAAGTTCTGGCGACCCTGCCGATCTGGCACGTTGAGTTGCCCTTCCCCGGCGGTCTCTCCGGTGAGGTCTATGGCATCGCGGATGACATCACCTACCGCGATAACTGGCCTCTCATCGCCTCCGGCCCCGCCCCCTGGGACGCTGTGGCAACCGGCGGCGCGGCGCTGATCAACGAGCAATTCGCCCGCCGCCAAGGCCTCTCCCCCGGTGACACCCTCACCCTGGAAGACTGGAGCCTGCCCATCGCCGCCGTTTACTCCGATTATGGCAACCCAAACCCACAGGCCATCGTGGCGATTGATGCCCTCACCGCCCGCTTCCCCGATCTGCCCCGCCTGCGCCACGGCTTGCGCATCGCGCCGGGCGATGTGGCCCCCCTGTCGCAAGCCCTGATCGAAGAGTTCGGCCTGCCCCCCTCCGCCCTTGTGCCCAATGGCGAGATCAAGGCCTACTCGCTCAACATCTTCGAGCGCACCTTTGCCGTAACCGCCGCGCTGAATGCGCTCACCCTCGGCGTGGCCGCCATGGCAATCCTGACGGCCATGCTCACCCTCTCCACCCAGCGCCTGCCGCAGCTTGCGCCCGTTTGGGCGGCAGGCGTCACCCGTGCGCGGCTCGCCCGGCTGGAGGCGCTGCGCACCCTCGCGCTTGCCGCCTTCACCGCCGCCTTCGCGCTGCCGCTTGGCCTTGCGCTGGCTTGGGCGCTGCTCTCGGTGGTGAACGTCGCCGCCTTTGGCTGGAAGCTCCCGATGCACCTCTTTCCCGGCCAATGGGCGCTGCTGCTTGCCACCGCGCTGCTCACCGCGCTGCTCGCCGCCGCATGGCCAGTGGCCCAACTGCGCCGCACCGCGCCCTCCCGCTTCCTCCAGATATTTGCGAGCGAAAGATGAGCCAGCCCCTCCCCCCCAGCCACCTCGCCGCAACGCTCGTCGCCCTGCTCCTCGCCCTGGCCCCGCTCAGCACAACCGCGCAAGGGTTTGCAGGCCTCGGCACCACCGCCGAAGGCTTCGCGCAACCCACCCCTGGCACGCCCCTCACCTTCCCCGCCGATCACGCCGCCCACCCCGCCTACCGGATCGAGTGGTGGTATCTCACCGCCACGCTCACCGCAGCCGATGGCACGCCGCTGGGCGCTCAGTGGACGCTGTTTCGCTCCGCCTCCGCGCCCAATGAAGGCACAAACACCGGCTGGTCCTCGCCGCAGGTCTGGATGGGCCACGCCGCCGTCACCACGCCCAGCGCCCATTACGCCACCGAACGCCTCGCGCGGGGCGGCACCGGGCAGGCGGGCGTCACCGCCGCGCCCTTCTCCGCCTTCATCGACGATTGGCAGATGACCAGCACAGCCCCCGCCCCGGCGGACCCTCTCTCGGCCCTGCGCCTCACCGCCTCCGCGCCGCAGTTCACCTATGACCTCGCCCTCACCGCCTCTGCCCCACTCACCCTGCACGGCGATGCGGGCTATTCGGTAAAATCGGCCGCCGGACAGGCCAGCTACTACTACAGCCAGCCGTTCTACAACGTCACCGGCACCCTAACCCTCCCCTCCGGCCCGGTGGAGGTGACGGGCGAGGCCTGGCTTGATCGCGAGTGGTCTTCCCAACCCCTGGCCGACAATCAGGACGGGTGGGACTGGGTCTCCCTTTCCTTCACTTCCGGTGCCCGCCTCATGGGCTTCCGCCTGCGCCAAACCGACGGCACCGCCTTCACCTCTGCCACATGGATCACCCCCGACGGCCGCGCCACCGCCTACCCAGACGGCGCCCTCACCCTGACCCCCCTCGCCGAAAGCCCGACCAGCGGGGCCACCGTGCCAACCACATGGCGCGTCACCCTGCCCGCCCGCGGCGTCGACACCACCCTTACTGCTCTCAACCCCAACGCCTGGATGGACGTGAGCTTTCCTTACTGGGAGGGCCCCGTCACCATCACCGGCTCCCACGAGGGGCGCGGCTACCTTGAGATGACAGGCTACGACTAGGGCCGCCATGCGCGCCCTTGATCCTCCCCCTAAACCCCACCACCGTCAGACAACTGAAGGGTGATGAGGGTTTCCGTGCGCACATTCAAAGAGTTCCAGAGCCGAGGCTTCACAAAGGCCGAACAAGCTATTCTGGACGACCTCGAAAGAAGCTCCAGATCCACAGGATGACCCGACCCTCGTGAACGCAGACGTCCTGCGCTACGTCGCCCTCGGCGGCTGTGATGACCTTCCCACCCCTCTCCACGAGTCCGGCCTGAACGTCTCCGGCGCTCGCATCGTCGGAGACCTCGCCCACGAAGGCCGCACCCTCAATTATGGCGTCGCCCCCATAAATTGCCGCTTTACCGCGACCCCCAACCTCCGCTCCGCCCACCTGCCCGGCCTCTTCCTCAGCGACAGCACCTCCCCGGCCTCAACGCAGATAGGTTGGAGACCAATGGCGACGGCGTCCTGTGTGACATCAATCGCACCGGCGAAACCAGCCTCCTCGGGGGCAAACCGGACGGCAATCTCGACTGCACCAGCGCAACCCTCAGCGCCTCTGCGACATCGCAGCCCAAGAGCCCGCACCGGCGTTTCGGAATACGGTCACGTCGACCGGCATGTGCCGCTTCAGACTCCGCCAGAGTGAATTCTCTGCTGAGTTCACGACAGGGCTCGAAACGCGGATTTGTCCCTATTGCTCGGCTGAGGATCAGAATGGCCAACAAAGCCTTGACGTTCCGATGCGACATCGTCGGTTTTGGCGCCTTTCACCCGTCTGTACGCACAGTCGTCATGGGACGTTTTTGCGCGACATTCGCTTGAAGAAGTGGGGCGATCAATTGCATGAGCTTCTGGCGATGCGTGACCTCATTGAGGCGGAATTGTTAGTGCCGAAAAATGTTGAACCGAAAGCCCCTTCACCGTTTCAGGCCTATGTCGAGGACCGTCTCGAAGGCCATTCTGGTCCATCTTGGTTAGATGGACAGGACATCCATCAGGCAAGCCGCGCTGTCGAGATGCTGGGTGGATTGATCGCATTTGGACCACGCCAAAAGGCCGCGGAGATGACTTTGCGCAAATGGGATGAAGCTGGCCGCTTTGGCTGGGGCTTGGTTGTAGGAGGTGAGGCAGACGTCGCAGCTTTTCCTAAGGATAGGGCAAGGCTGTTTGGTGGAGAGGGTTCAGTAGAAAGTCATCGGTGGCATCCCGAAAAATGCTGCTACAATCGGCAGCTCAAAAAGCCCATTTCCTCCTCTCAAAAAGGCCATCTGCCAGACGCGCTGTAGCACCCGCATTGTCTATCGGTCTTGCTTTTGTTGGTGTTTGTTTTGGTTAACCTTCACAGGAGTTTCCGGATCTGCGCGGCCTCACAGGAGGGCCCGCGAAAGATCTGGAAATCAGGTGAGAAGGCAGCGCCCGGATTATACCATGTAATAACGCTACAAAACTTGCAGCGATCTACCGCAGTCGCCACGGTTTGCCATACAATGACACGGCCATCTTCTTGCAGCAGCTTGTCTTTTGCGTCATCAGTTCATTCTATTTGGTCTGTTTTGGCCAAAAATCATATTCAGACAAAGCCATTTTAATTCAGCACGCTAGGCACCCAAGGCAAATCTTACCCCGATTCATTGCAAACAAAACCGGGGGTTTTGGCATAACTATGCCCGCATCGACACTTTTGTTTCACGCACCAGTCAGCCGCATTTGGAGTGGCCGCAGGAGGTGCAGGTCATGCAGCCTTCAAGCATTTGCATGGTGAACTGGCCGCACGAGGGGCAGGGTTTGCCGCGCGGCGCGCCGATGCTCACAACCTCAGCCTGCGGATCGGATTTGAGGCCCATGCCGATGCCTTCGATGAAGCCGATTGTAATGAGGTGCCGCTCGATCACGCCGCCGATCGCCGCGAGGATCGAGGGGATGTATTTGCCCTCCATCCAGGCTCCGCCGCGCGGGTCGAACACGGCTTTCAACTCCTCGACCACGAAGGACACATCGCCGCCGCGCCGGAACACCGCAGAAATCATCCGCGTGAGCGCGACCGTCCAGGCAAAATGCTCCATGTTCTTGGAGTTGATGAAGACTTCGAAGGGGCGGCGGTGGCCGCCGACGACCACATCGTTGACCGTGATGTAGATCGCGTGCTCGCTGTCGGGCCACTTCAGCTTATAGGTGTTGCCCTCCAGCGCTTGCGGGCGGTCAAGCGGTTCGGAGATGTAGATGACATCGCCATCGGCGTCGGGCAGCGCAGTTTCCTCGGCTTGATCCGAGACCGAGAGCACTGAGCCTGTCACATCGTTCGGGCGGTAGGTGGTGCAGCCCTTGCAGCCGGTTTCATAGGCCTCAAGGTAGACCTCCTTGAAGGCTTCAAAGGAGATATCTTCGGGGCAATTGATGGTTTTGGAGATCGAACTGTCGATCCACTTTTGCGCCGCCGCCTGCATCTTGACGTGCTCCAGTGGCGGGAGGGTTTGCGCATTGGTGAAATGCTCTGGCAAGGGGGCGTCACCCTTGAGGTCCCGCCACATTTTCACAGCGTAATCAACGACTTCCTCTTCGGTGCGCGAGCCATCAGGTTGCAGCACCTTGCGGGTGTAGGCATAGGCAAAGACCGGCTCGATGCCGCTGCTCACATTGCCCGCGTAAAGTGAGATCGTGCCGGTGGGAGCGATGGAGGTGACGAGCGCGTTGCGGATGCCGTGGGTGGCGATGGCTTCGCGCACGTCATCGTCCATTTGCATCATGGTGCCGGAGGCGAGGTAAGGCTCGACCTCGAACAGCGGAAAGGCACCCTTTTCGCGGGCAAGCTCAACCGAGGCGAGGTAGCTGGCCCGTGCAATGGCCTTGAGCCAGGCCTCGGTTTGTGCGGCGGCCTCATCGGAGCCGTAGCGCAGCCCGGTCATCAGGAGCGCATCGGCGAGGCCGGTGACGCCAAGGCCGATGCGGCGCTTGGCCTGGGCTTCGGCGCGCTGCTGGGGCAGCGGGAAGCGCGAGGTATCTACCACGTTGTCCATCATGCGGATGGAGGTGGTGACGAGCTTGCCAAGCGCGGCCTCGTCAAGCTGTGCGCCCTTGTCGAAGGGTTTGCTGACTAGCCGGGCGAGGTTGATCGAGCCGAGCAGGCAGGCGCCGTAGGGCGGCAGCGGTTGCTCGCCACAGGGATTGGTGGCGCAGATCGTCTCGGCATAGCCGAGGTTGTTCATCTCGTTGATGCGGTCGATGAAGATGACGCCGGGTTCGGCGAAATCATAGGTCGAGCGCATGATCTTGTTCCACAGGTCGCGGGCTTGCACCGTGTGGTAAACCTTGGCGTCGGTTTTGCTATCGCCGAATTTCAACTCCCACGGGCCATCATTTTTGACAGCATCCATGAATGCATCGGACACTAGGACCGAAAGGTTGAACATTCGTAAACGGGCGGGATCGGACTTGGCGGCGATGAAATCCTCAATGTCGGGATGGTCGCAACGCATGGTGGCCATCATCGCGCCGCGCCGGGAGCCTGCGGACATGATGGTGCGGCACATCGCATCCCAGACATCCATGAAACTAAGGGGTCCGGAGGCATCGGCGGCAACCCCGGAAACAGCGGCGCCCTTGGGGCGGATGGTGCTGAAATCATAGCCGATTCCGCCGCCCTGTTGCATCGTGAGCGCGGCCTCTTTCAGCATGTCGAAGATGCCGCCCATGCTGTCGGGGATGGTGCCCATCACGAAGCAGTTGAACAGGGTTACAGAGCGGGCGGTGCCGGCACCGGCGAGGATTCGGCCAGCGGGCAGGAATTTGAAGCCTTCGAGCGCGTCGTAGAACTCGGCCTCGCGGGCCTTTGGATCGGCTTCGCATTCGGCCAGAGCCCTTGCCACACGGCGCCAACTGTCCTCGACGGTTTCGTCGATGGGGGTGCCGTCCGCCTCTTTGAAACGGTATTTCATGTCCCAGATGGCTTCGGCGATCGGGGCGGAGAAGGCTGTCATTTCAGGGATCCCGGGTAGTGATGCAGGGCGCCACAATAGCGTGGGATTGTGGCCGGGCAAGCTGTGATTGGTAGAATCGGCGCAGGGAAGATACGCTACCACATATGGACGAACGAATAAAGAACACCATACATCTGGTCAAACTTTGCGTCGGGGTGGACTCGGTGGAGGGGCTGGAGGCGTTTCGGGCGAAGCGGCGGAGGGAGACGGGGGAGGACTTCTCTCGGCATGTGACGCGTATGTGGCCGAAACAGCAGGACAGTTTGCTGAACGGCGGGTCGCTTTATTGGGTTATCAAAGGCGAGATTCAGGCGCGCCAGGAGATTGTGCGGCTGGATGAGGTGATTGGTACAGATGGTATCAGGCGGTGCGGGATTATCCTTGCGCCGCAGCTGGTTAGGGTGGCTCCGGCGGTGCGCAGGCCGTTTCAGGGGTGGCGCTATTTGAAGCCGGAAGACGCGCCGGTGGACTTGCCGCAAGCGCGGGAGGGCGACCCTGAGATGCCGCCGGAGTTGCGCGCCAAGCTGGCGGAAATCGGGGTTCTTTAGCCGGTTTGCAAAGCGCCACGCGGCCAGACACAGCGACACCATTTTATGATGGTGTAACAAGGGCTTGGCGGGCGAACTTGTTGCCAATGGGGTATCTGGGTAGTGCGGGGCACAAGCGATGCACAACCCATGCACAATTGATGCATCTCGCATCTGCGGCGTGAAAATGCTTCGGGGGCATTGCAAACCCTGCGGCCAGCCCGCCTTGGCGCTTCGCCCAATAGCGGCAACCCGCGCAACGGGGGACCGGCCCGCACCCGCCGAGGACGGCACAAAAAGGGGCGGCTCCGAGGGCCAGCCCTTTGCACTTCGTGGTGCAGGCGAACGATACCGAGGTTTGGAGCGCAGCGTCTGCTCAGAGCCTGAACTTACCAATGCTGCAATTGTAGAATGTTGCGTCTGCAGCATTGGAAATCGAGCGTCTTACAACAACTTTGTCGCTTAAGTGACGCCAAAATGTCGTCTTTTGTCGCTGTGTTGTCGGCATAAAGTCTATATGATGTCGCGAGCCTGCCGTCGGCGCAATTCTCGGAGGATGCGATGAACAAGCCATCAAATAAAAGGAGGCCAAGCATGGCACTTGATGGTGATAAACTGCGCAATCTTCGCGCTGCAAAGGGAATGTCCCAAGAAAAACTGGCCATATTGGCGAACGTCAATAAGCGCACGATCCAACGAGCCGAAAATGGCGATCCAGTTGGACTAGAAACTACTGCTTTTATCGCTGAGGCCGTAGGAGTTTCCCCTGCTTCTTTGCGAGGGCGACAGCCTGATCTCTTCGAAGTTGACAAAAAAGAGTGGGACGACGTCGTTTTGGTTCCTGTCAATTCTGGGCGGCGTGTCATTGACGCGTTGCGTTCAAGCTACGACGCAGAAATTTCATTCGACGTGGAGCCAACCCAAGACAACATCGAACCATTAGCGAAGCTTGCCGAGATGTTAGAACCGTTCAATCCTGATCCATGGGAAAACCCATTCGAAAAGTACGAACCTGCGCAAGCTGAGGTTTTACAAAAGCAGGCAGAGGTGAATGCGCTTCTTCCGTCACTTATAGATATGGGCATTAATGTCTATTTGGGAGCGTACCAAGCAGGGCGGCAGACCCCATCATATGACATGTACGAAAGCATAATGTCTCAACACGTCAGAGCACCGATTGAGTCGGTTCCGGTTTCATTGGTGGTTGTAAGCGATACATCATCATCGCACCTTTTGAGGAAGCCTGACGATGTTTACAGGGAACCCAAGGGCAACCCCGTAGACTTGGACGACGACATTCCGTTCTAAGTTCGGGAGGCAGGTTTGAAGTGGGTCTTTTCGCTATTGCAGCGAATTCACCCTTTGTCCCGCCAAGCGGACATCAAGTATGCAAGGCTCCCGTAGATTTCTTCGGGAGCCTTCGCACTTACAAGGGGTTTCGCCGGAGGCTGCATCACGAAATGAAAAGGGCGGCCTCGGAGAGCCGCCCTTTTGCTTTGTGTCGGGTGCCGATCAGGCGACGAGGGAGAAGTCGATGCCGATGATCAGTGGGTCGTGGTCGGAGGCGGCGATGGGGCCTTCGGCGTTCCACCCGGCGTCCTGGCCGTAGGCGGTGGAGTAGTTCAGCAGCGAGGGTTGGTTGGCGTTGATGTGCCACTCGGTGGCGCCGGTGATCAGGTCTGCCATGGTGGCATCGGCCAACGCCTGATCGAGCGTGCCTTGCTGGCCGTCAAAGACGTAGCTGTAGGCTTCGTCCTGGCCGATGAAGGCATCAATCAGGTCTTTCAGCCCCTCGTCGGTGAGGGTTTCCATCGAGTCTTCCTGGGCATAGCTGTTGAGATCGCCGAGGTAGATCACGTTGGTCACGCCGGTGCCATCAAGCCCGTAGGACTCAGACACCCAGGCTTCCAACTCGCCCGCGGCATCGTTGCGCACCTCGCTCCAGAAGCCCTGACCATCGCCCTGATCGAAGTTGGGATCGGCCAGAAGCGCCTCCATCGCGTCGGTGATGGCGGTGATTTCGGCGGCGGTGAGGCTGGCGGAATTGGCGGAGAGGTAGCTGGCCGCATCGTCGTAGACATCCTGCAACCCGCTGTCGCCCTTGGATTTGAAGTGCGACGACACCACGGTGAAGACATTGCCATCGCCGTCTTCAAAGGTGGCGGCAACCGAGGGGCGGTTCCTGTCATACTCGGCGAAGCTGGTGCCGATCAGCGCCGCGAGGCTGGAGGCCAGCGCGTTGGTGACAGCGCCCGAGGCTTCGGCATAGTCGATGAAATCGCTGTAAAGCAGGGTGACGGCGCTGGCATCGTAGAGCACCCCGGCCATGATCGCATCGGTGCCGACAAAGCCCTCGGTGCCGGTAGGATCGACGTAGGCGTAGCTGGCCCCGGTGCCAAGGAGGGTGGCCTCGGCGTTGAGTGCGGCGACCAGAGCCTCGGGGGCGGAGCCTGCGCCAAAGCCGCCGTTCTCGATTTCCTGGACGGCGATGACCTCGGCCCCGGTGCCGATGATCTCGGCCACCAGCCCCTCGGTTTGGGCGGCAAGATCGGCGGCGGAGGTGGCACCGCGCGGATCAAGATCGCCGTTGGGGCCGGTGGTGTTGCCGCTGGTATCAAGGGTGGTGAAGTAATTGAGCACGTTCACCGAAGCGACCTGTAGGCCCCCGCCCACATCTGCCGGGGCGGCCTCGATCGCGGCGACGTTGCTGGCCTGGTCGATCTCAAGCTGCGAGGTGGCGATGACCTGATAATCGCCGTAGCTATAGGTCATCACGCCTTCGATCGGGGCGGTGAGGATGGTGCCGAGCGACAGCGCCGGGCTGGTTTCATTGAAGGTGTCACCGGCATCAAGGTAGCCGTTGCCGTTATCGCCCGGCCCGGTGTTGGGGATGAACTCGAAAGCATCGGGGTTTTGCGAGCTGTTGCCGTCTTCGATGATGAGCGAGTTGTTGGCATTGCCTTCGATCATCGCCGCCACCGCTGCCGCATCATCCTGCGGATCGAGGATTTGGGTGGGTTGAACCGGGGTGCCCGCGCTCACGGCGATTTCGCCATATTGGGCGAGGCTGTAGTTTTGGGTGACGGTGAGCGGATCACCGGTGCCGGATGTGACCGAAACCATCATCCCCTCGACCGCCTCCAGATCCTGCGCAATGTCGGGTGACAGGGTGATGGTGGTGGCGGTGGGCATTGTGGTGGTGGTGGAGATCAGCACCACATCGCTGACCGAGGTGATCTCGGTGAGGCCGAAATACTCGGTGACGGTGCCGGTGACTTCAACGATCTGGCCAACCGCGACAGTGTAGGCCCCGCCGGTATAAACGAAGATGCCCTCGGAGGTGGTGTCATCGCCATCGGTGTCGCCGTCCTCTTCCTGAAGCCAGAAGCCGCTGCCCTCGGTATAGGTGACGACCGCCTCAACCGTGATATTGGACACGCCGTTATAGAGGCTTTCCATCCCGGTGCCCTGCACCTCGGAGATGAGCAGGAATTGGGAGGGGGGTTCGCCGGTGAAGTTTTCGCTGCCAGCGGTTTGAAGATCAGACGACCAGTTGCCCAGATCATTGGCCTGAAGCGAGGTGCCTTCCACGGTGGTGCTATCCTCATAGGCCCCGATATCGGTGGAGGTGAGGCCTTCGTAAACCTCGCCAACGGCCCCCACCATGCTGCCCTCGTAAGAGAGAAACTCCAGCGTGGTGCCTTCGCCATCAATCAGCGCGATGCCATCGGGGGCGCCGTTCTGGATGCTGCTGGGCGACCAGACGTAATAATCATAGCTGCCATCCGAGGTCATCACCATGTCGGCCACGTTGAGGCTGTTATAGGTGGTGGCGCCGTTGCCGTTGACCAGCTCAACCGAGTAGCCGCTGATATCGCCGCCCGCTTCAACGCGGATTTCAACAAACTCGCCGTCGTCCGCGCCTTGGTCATCGTAGTGGACTTCATTGATGCGGATATCGAGCGACCCGCCGCCGCCGAAATCGCCGGAGCCGGGGCTGCCAAGATCCCCATCACCAAAGCTGGTGGTGGCCGCTTGCCAATTGGCGGCATTTTCATTGTCGGCGGCAGGGTCAATCACCTCCATCGAAGCACCGGAGGCCAGCGGGAAGCTGCCATCGTAAAACACGCTGTCCTCGATGCCGCCGGCGCTATTGGAGAGGATCACCTCATCGGCCGAATTGGCAAGGATGAAGCCGGAATACTGGTAATCCACCGCGACGCCGCCGTTGCTGGCGGTATCGGCGTTGTTGCCCAGCACAAGGTAGCCGCCCGCCGCCAAGATCAGCGGGCCGCCGTTGTTGATGGTGTGACTGTCGTTATCGGCGTCCTGGATCGTCCAGCCGTTGATGTCGATGTCATTGTCGGTGGTGTTGAAGATCTCAAACCACTCGCCCGCGCTATCGCTCACCGCCGAGGGGTTTGCCATGATTTCGGTGATGACCACATCGGTGGGCGGGGTTTCGACCGTGTCCGCGACGTTTACGGTGATTTCGGCGGTGTCAGACGCGCCGCACTGGTCGGTTGCGGTGACGGAGATATCGTAGCTGTTGTCCCCGTCGCTATCAGTGGGGGCCTCGTAATCGGGGGCGGAGGCGAAGGTGATTTCGCCGGTGGTGCCATCAATCGTGAAGTCATCGGCGTCGGTGCCCGAGAGCGTGTAGGTGAGCACATCGCCGATGTTCGGGTCAGTGGCGAGCACATCTGCGGCGACGGTGGTGTCATTCTCGGTGGCGAGAACCGTGCGCACCGCGGTGATGGTGGGCGCGGCGTTGGTGCCGGTGATGGTGACGGTCACGGTTGCCGTATCAGAGGTGCCATCGGTGCTGAGGGCGGTGTAGGTGAAGGTATCGGTCGCGGTTTCCCCCTCACACAGCCCGTCAAAGAGCGTGCCGGGATCATAGGTGACATCGCCGCCATCAAAGCTGACGGTGGCGCCAGCGCCAGAGGTTGGATCAACCGATGCGACGGAGAGAACGTCTGTTTCATCGGGGTCGGCATCATTGGCCAGCAGGTCTGCCACGGTGAGGACAACGGGGGTGGAGCCTTGGGTGGCGGCGGTATCATCAAGCGCCACAACCGGCTGGTTGAGGCCGTTGATGGTGATGTTGACTGTCGCGGTATCGGTTTCGCCCTGCGCGTCGATCACGGTGTAGGTGAAGCTGTCGGTCGCGGTTTCACCCGCGCCAAGGCCGAGGTAATCGCCGCCGTAGGACACCGTGTAGGTGGCACCATCAAAGGCGACCGCGTAGCCATTGGCGGTGGTGGCATCGGTGCTGGTGATGCTGACGGTATCGCCATCAAGATCAGCGTCGTTGGAGAGCATGGTGGCGGCGGTGATTGTGGCCGGGGTGCTCTCATCGGTGGTCGTGGCGTCATCAATGGCGATGACACCATCGTTGCGGCCTTCGATGGTGACAGTAACGGTGGCGGTGGAAGTATCGCCGCAGCCGTCGTCGATGGAGTAGGTGAAGGTGTCTGTCGCGGTTTCGCCGTTGATAAGGTGCTGCCAGATGTCACCGGGATCGTAGGACACATTGGTGCCATCAAAGGTGACGGATGCGCCTGAGGCGGAGCTGGCATCAACCGCGGTGATGGTGGGGGTCAACGGGGTGGTGGTGCCGCCGCCGTGGTGGCCCCAGAAGTGATGCCACCAACCGTGATGCCCCCAACCGCCTTCGGTGGTTTCGCCGGGGATGTCATTGGCGAGAAGCTCGGTGCCGGAGATGACGAAGATGGCGTTTTCGTCGGTTGTGCCGCTGTCATTGATGGCCTCAGAGGGATCGCAGGTGTCTTCAGGATCGCAGCCGCCCCAATGGAAGCCCCCCCAGTTGATGCCGCCCCAATTGAAGCCACCCCAACTGAAGCCGCCCCAACTGAAGCCGCCGTGATCATTGTTGTCGTCGCCCTGACCGTTCTTATGGTCATTCCAGCCGAACTTGTTGGACGTGTACGAATTGAACTTGAAATGGCGCGACATGGAACCGTTCTCCCTCGTGAAATAGGTCTCGTGTGACAGGTTTTGTGCATTATATTTGCGCAAAGCGTATCAGGATTATGACGTGGGAGAAGAGGGAGGGGCGAAAAAGCTGTGGAAACCTCGCCCCACGGTAGAGGGCGCTGATCCAGCCGTTTGTTTTAAGCTCTTACAGTGTTTGGTAAAATTACGCGAAAATGCGCGCGAGGGGGCCGGGACCGATGCGCAGGATATCGCTCTTATCAGCGCACAGGCAGCGGCTGGAGGCGCCTGCAAGCCTGTAACCGCCGGAGTGCGGCGGCCAGGCTTGGGGTGGCGTGCGCCTGGGGGTCAGGCGACGTTTTCGAGGGATTGGGCTGGCTGAACACCGAGGGCGCGGCAAATGTCACGCGTCAGGCCGGGGCGATTGAGGGTGTAGAAGTGCAAATGCTCGGCACCATCGTCGATCAACTCGGAGCACAGCTCGGTGGCCAGCGCGGTGGCGAGGATTTCTTCGCGCCCGTCCCGCTCGGCGGCTTCAAAGGAATCGGTCAGCCATGTGGGCACATAGGCCCCGCAGCGCGCGGCAAAGCGGGCGGTATTGCGCCAGTTTTCGATCGGCAGGATGCCGGGAATGATCGGCTTGGTGATCCCGGCCTTTTCGCAGGCGTCGCGGAAGCGAAAGAAGGTTTCGGCCTCAAAGAAGAACTGGGTGATCGCCTCATCGGCCCCGGCCTCGAACTTTTGTTTCAGCCATGACACATCGGCCCCATCGCCTGCGGCGTCGGGGTGCGGATCGGGGTAGGCCCCAACGCGGACGGTGAAATCGCCGGTCTCCTTGAGGGCGGTGATCAGCTCGCAGGCATCGGCAAAGCCATCGGGGTGCGGCTCAAACTTGTCGGCCCCTTTGGGCGGATCGCCGCGCAGGGCCACGATCTCGCGCACGCCGGCCTCATGGAAGGAGCGGGCGATTTCGAGGGTTTCATCGCGAGTCGCGTTCACGCAGGTGAGATGCGCGGCCACGTTGAGGCCGGAGGATTTATGCAGGGTCGCCACCGCCTCGCGGGTCAACTCACGGGTGGTGCCGCCTGCGCCGTAAGTCACGGAAACGAATGTGGGATTGAGCGGCGCAAGCACCTGCACCGTATCCCAAAGGCGGAAGGAGGCCTCAAGGTTTTGCGGTGGAAAAAACTCGAACGAAACAGCGGGTGCAGGGGCGGACATAAGTAACCTCGGGGCGATTCTTGGGCATATCTGGTCGGTTTTGGTTGTCGCAAATCCGGCTTTGTGAAACAAGCTCATAACTCTCAACACCATTATGAGTTTCGGATGCATATCGAATTTCGCCATTTGCGCTCGGTGCGGGCGATCCATCAGGCCGGTGGTCTGGCCAAGGCGGCTGATATCCTGCACATCACCCAAAGTGCGCTGAGCCATCAGATCAAGGGACTGGAAGACCAGGTTGGGGTGGAGCTGTTTGTGCGCCGCTCCAAGCCCATGAAGCTGTCTGCCGCCGGGCAGAGGCTGTTGAAGCTGGCCGAGCGCATCCTGCCGGAGATCGAGGCGCTTGAGGCGGATTTTACCGCGCTCAAAAGCGGCAAGACCGGGCGGCTGCATATCGCGATTGAGTGCCACGCCTGCTTTGAGTGGCTGTTCCCGGTGCTGGAAACCTTCCGCAAGGCCTGGCCGGATGTGGATGTGGATATCCGCCCCGGACTGGCCTTTGGCGCGCTAACGGCGCTCCAGCGCGAGGAGGTGGATCTGGTGATCTCCTCCGATCCCGAGGCGCTGGACGGCGTGACCTTCATGCCACTGTTCGACTATGAGCCAACCTTCGTGGCCGCCGCAACGCATCCGCTGGCCCAAAAGGCATGGATCGCGCCGGAGGATTTCCGCGACGAAACGCTCATCACCTACCCGGTGGAGCCGGCGCGGCTGGATGTTTTCTCGCAGTTTCTGACGCCCGCCAAGGTGCAGCCGCGCCATGTGCGCCAATCGGAGCTGACGGCGGTGATCCTGCTGCTGGTCGCCTCGGGGCGGGGGGTTTCGGTGCTGCCCGATTGGGTGCTGCGCGAGGCACGGGGCTCTCGTGACTATATCACCCGCCCGCTGACCGAAGGCGGGCTGACCCGGCGGCTTTATGCGGCGGTGCGCGATGAGGATGTGACTAAACCCTATATGGCGCATGTGCTGCGTCTGGCCCGCACCGAACCGCTGAAACTGCAACGCGCGGTGGCCGAGGTTTAGCGACGTGTGAGTTGCGGCTGGAGACCTCTCGCGCGGGCCTTTGGGCCGCATTGCCTGCCGCGCCGGGGCGCTGCCGGTGCGCGAAAAATGGGTTAGGGCGCTGCACATGTGGGCGGTTCGGCGCGGCCCGTGTGCATTGCCAAGCCCCGCAGCCCTTGGCACCGCAGGCGATTGCGCCTATACGCCCGCATCTGAGCCACCAAAGGAGCCGGGCCATGTCGGGCAGCGCCAATCTCAACACCATGATCAAAGCCGCCCGCAAAGCCGGGCGCTCGCTGGTGAAGGACTTTCGTGAAGTTGAAAACCTTCAGGTTTCGAGCAAGGGACCGGGGGATTTTGTGTCTCGCGCCGATACCCGCGCCGAGGAGCTTGTGAAGGCCGATCTGATGGGCGCACGCCCCACCTATGGCTGGCTGGGCGAGGAAGGCGGCGGCGAAGAGGGCGAAGACCCGACCCGCCGCTGGATTGTTGATCCGCTGGATGGCACCACCAACTTTTTGCACGGTCTGCCCCATTGGGCGGTGTCGATTGCGCTGGAACACAAGGGCGAAATCGTTGCCGGTGTGGTTTATGATCCGGCCAAGGATGAGCTGTTCTGGGCCGAAAAGGGCATGGGCGCCTGGATGAACGAAACCCGGCTGCGGGTGTCGGGGCGCAACAAGATGATCGAATGCATCTTTGCCACCGGCCTGCCGTTTGGTGGCAATCCGGAGTTGCCCGAGAGCCTGCGCGCCTGTGGCCGCGTGCTGCCGACCTGCGCCGGAATTCGCCGCTGGGGCGCGGCCTCGCTGGACCTTGCCTATGTGGCCGCCGGGCGGCTGGATGGCTACTGGGAGCGCAAGCTCCACGCATGGGATATTGCCGCCGGTGAGATCATCGTGCGCGAGGCTGGGGGCTTTACCGAGCCGGTGCGCGAAGGCCGTTCGACCATTGACCACGGCGAGATTATCGCCGCCAACCCGGATATCTTTAGCAAGTTCGCCAAGGAAGTGCGCGGAAGCTGAGGGCAGGCCCAAAAAGGGCAGAGCCTCCGGCGGGGATATTTAGAGCAAGAAAATGAGGTCATGCGCATTTTCTTGCTGAAAATATCCAAATAAATCAAAAGAATGCGCCGTAAGGCGCGCAATTGGATCGCGCTATCGGTCGCTTGGGTGGTTGATGCCGTCGGTCCAGGGCACGGGCTCAAGATCGCGCGGGTTCACCCCTTCGATGCAGGCCGCGTTAACGCCGTATTCATTGGGGTTTGAGCGGCGTTGATGGTGGGTGTAGATGCCGCAGGTTTTGCAAAAATAGTGCTTCGCGGTGCCGGTGCCCCATTTGTAAAGCGTCAGGTTTTCGGCCCCCTTCACCACCCGGACATTGCCGAGCGGGGCCGATACGGCGATGGCGCCACGGCGGCGGCAAAACGAGCAATCGCAGCGCCGGGCCGAGGCGAGCCCCTCGGGCACAAGGGTGACGGCGAGCTCAACGGCGCCGCAGTGGCAGGTGGCTTTCAGGGTCATTTCTTTCGTCCTACGCGGGGGATATTGGTGGGGGATATCCCTTTGATTTCATAATGCGTTTCCGGGTGAGGTGGATGGCCCTCGGTGCGTTTCCACCATTTTGAAGCGCCTTCTTTCAGCCACCACGGCAGGGTGCCGAGGATGCCAACAGCAAAGCCGCCGACATGCGCCCAATAGGCCACGCCCGCGCTTTCGCTGGCGGTGGACGCGCCGTTCCAGAGCTGGATTCCAAACCACGCCACCAGCACAATCCAGGCCGGGATCGGGCGGACCACGATGAAGAAGAACACATCAACCCTGGCGCGCGGGTAGAGCAGCAGGTAGCCCCCCATCACCCCGGCAATCGCGCCTGAGGCCCCAACCAGCGGCACCCCGCTGTTCGGATTGGTCCAGACGTGCAGCAGCGTGGCCGCGACACCGCTGGCGAGGTAGAAGAGCAGGTAGGGAATATGCCCCATCTCATCTTCCATATTGTCGCCGAACACCCACAAAAACAGCATGTTACCTGTAAGGTGCATGAAGCTGCCATGGAGGAAAAGCGAGGTGATATAATCGCTCGGATCGGCATAGGCGGGGACCACGCCCCACTCGCGATAGAAAAACCCCAGCCGGATATCGTTGACCGAAATCGGCAGGGTGATCAGCAGGAAGACGCCCACATTTATCACCACCAAAGCGAGGGTGATGTAGGGGATCCGGCGGGAGGGGTTGTGGTCACGGATTGGGAACATGGCGCAGGGTTGCCTGTGAGGGGCAGGATGGTCAAGCCGCGGTTCACATTTGCGGGAGGGGGTGGCCGGGGTTGGGAGTTGCGAGGAGGTTGAGACATGTGGGTTTTGGCTCAAATAGTCCCGACATCCGGTCCTTTTTTGGGGGCCATGATGGCGGCAGAGGAGACGTGCAAGTATCTGTTAAGTGATGATGATTTGAAAAGATCAGCGGTTCTGGAGACTTTAGACAATGAGATTTGGAAAAGGGCCTCGGTGGCGCGGACGCGGGTGCTATTGGATTTGGGAATGGAGCGGCGCGATGGCGTGTGATGCGCTTATTACCTATTGCCCAAGCTGCGCCGTTGGGGAGACCAGTGCGCCTTCGTTCGCTCCGCGCCGCATGATTGCTCATTAAATATCAATGAGTTGGGTGAGGAGACGGCCAAAGAGTCCGTGCATTTTGCCGCTCAGGCGGGCCGCGCGTTGGCGTTGATTGGCTGGATCGCAAGCTCGAAGCCCGCGTGCAACTTGAGGGCGCGCGCACGCTCAACCCGTGGCTCCCGAGGCGCGGGTGGATGCCGATGTTGGGCGGTGAGCGCCTCTAAGGGCGCTGCGGTAGGGTTTGGCGGTTAACCCTTAAAAGCAACGGGACACACCCGATGCACAAGCGATGCACATCCCATGCAGATGCGCTTTTGGGCGGACGCCGTTAAACAATACGCCGTGCGCCCGGTTTACCGACGGTTCAGCCCATGAAACGGCCAGCCGCATGATGTGAGGGATTGAACATCGGTGCGGCGGGCGGGTAGAGCGTGTATGGCAGCGCCAGATGCGGGCGTGATGGAATGGTAGACATACCAGACTTAAAATCTGAGGGGGCGTAGCCCCGTGTGGGTTCGAGTCCCACCGCCCGCACCATCTGACTTTCGGATGTGGACAGAAACTGTAAGGCCTTGATCGGTAAGGTGGTTTCTGCGGTTCGAAGTCCGGTTTCGCGCGATACGTTCAGAGGCGCTGCAAAGGCCAGCCGTAGCACGGTTCTCTTGAGCTCGTAGGAACCCTTTTTCCAGATTCTCCAAGGGCTTGCGAGAAACGTCATGGAAAGTTCGAACATCTTGTCGAAGTTTCCCTCCGGAATGCTCCTACAAGCCATTTTCTCCTTCAAAAAGGCGGTTTCAGAGTGCAATTCCGCGATCCTCGTTTCGTAGGCTTTAGCGGTCTCGTCATTTTGAGTTCGAGCAGCCCGGTCGATCAACGAACTGACCTCGGTGTCAATTTGCCGTAGCCGGGTGCTATGCCGCGAAGGTTCTTCTTTGGAGTTCGAACGATAACGATCCCATGCATCGCGAAACATCAACCCAGCAAGTTCGAACGTCTTGGCCGTTGGCGTGAGACCCTTCAAGACGTGCTCGAACTCAGTCTCCAGCTTGTCCCGTGCGATGGATTTGCCCCGCTGACTGCAGCCTTTGTGGTGGCAAAGGTAGTAAGGATATCGCTTCCCTGTTCCGCTTTTGACCAACAGGAGGTCAGACTATACCCCCATTCACAGCACGTCAGAAACCCGATGAGCCAGACCCTCTCTTAGATCGGGCAGCCATCTGTCCCAAATACCCTGACGACGGACATGGTGGGGAAAGTGCTCCGTTCAGCCATCGCGCTCGCCGCGACAATGATCTTTTGGATATGAGTCAAGAGCCTAGCCCTGCCCCTCCAATCCATCATGGGGACGATGGAAAGCTTAGCACGTTGGTCCATTTGCATCTTTAGACCATTCCAACCGTTGCGGTGCAAAGCTGCTGAGCAGGAGTACGCCCCAGCATTCCCGAATTTGCGCCATTTTCGACGCCCTATTGCACGCGATAAGACCCGTAAAAGCAGGCAACCCGCCAGCAGAAGGGACCGCGAAGCAACTGCTCCTTTTCACGCGGACGGCCACGGCACGACCTTCGCTGCGCCCCACTGCAACGCGTGGCTGCTGCTCCAGCGTATGGCCACAGCCCCGCAAATTTAGACAGTGATCTCGGTGAGATTTTTCGGCCGTGGGTAGTTTCCCGAAAAGATCGGGCGACTTTTTTCTCGCATGTTAAAGTTTTTCGCCGTATCTTACGCAAATACCTTGAGGGAGGAAAAAAGTGATGGGTGCAGATAAGGATCGCGACCAAAAGCGGCGCATTGATACCATGGAAGAACTGGCGGTGGCGATAGGCGTTTCACGCCCAACGCTGTCACGCTACTTTCAGGACCCTGAACGCGTGAGCCGCACCTCACGAGAGCGAATTGCGCAGGGGTTGGAGCGGGTTGAATATGTGCCGAACTTCTTCGCCACCCGCCTGAACCGCAAGTCGACAGGGATTATCGGGGTGGTCATTCCGTACCTCAATGACCTGTTCTTTACCAAGCTTCTGGAGGCGATCGAACGCGCGGCAATGGCCGAGGGTTACACGGTGATCACCCAGTGCTCCCACTCCGACCCGCTCATCGAAGCACGGGCGGCGGAGACCTTCATGTCGATGAGCGTGGACGGCGCATTGGTTGCCCCCCTTGGCAACCAGAGCGATATGAAAGCCCATGAGCGGCTGCGTTCGCGGCTTCCCTGTGTGCTTGTGGACTCACGCCCGAAAAGCATGCCAAACGTAGATTTTGTTGGCTCAAATCACGTTCAGAGCACCGGCCTTGCAACCGAGTATCTATGCCGCGTGGGCACGCCTCCGATTTTTCTGGCTATGCCGCGCGTCAACTTTAACGCGATGGAACGTGAGCTTGCTTATATCGCGAAGATGGAAGAGCTGGGGCATGAGCCACATATCATCGGCACCGAGGTGCTCAATGACGATGGGCTGTTTGAAGCGCATGGCCGGGCGGTGCTGGACCGGGAGTTTGCGGCGGGCCGCCTGCTTGAAAGCTCGGTGCTTTGCGCCAACGACCGCGTGGCCATCGGCGCGCTGCGCGCGGCGGCCTCGCACGGGCTGGAGCCGGGCGCCAAACGCCAGGGCGGATTGCGAATCATGGGGCATGACGATTACCCGCTTTGCCCCTTCGCGGTGCCCAGCCTGACCACCGTTGCGCAGGATGTGGAGGCCATCGGGCGCGCCTCGGTCTCGCGCTTAGTGAAAACGATACAAGCGCAAAAAAATCAGGATGAACAGATTGTTAAGCTCTTTGACGGCGAGCTGAAAGTGCGGGACTCTGCCTGAAATATTAGCTTTTCCATGCGTAAGCCATGCGCCCAACGCAATTCGGGATTGACGGGTGCACAGTGCAGGGGGTATTACTGAACGCATGTAAAAGGGAGGACATCATGTCTATCAAACGATCACTTCTGGCTTCCGCCGTTGGCCTTGGCCTCACTGCTGGCATCGCATCGGCTGAGGGCCACGCCACGACCATCACCATCGCGACCGTGAACAACGGCGACATGGTGCGCATGCAGGGGCTGACCGACGACTTCAACGCCAAGCACCCCGACATCACCGTTGAGTGGGTTACTCTGGAAGAGAACGTTCTGCGCCAGAACGTCACCACCGACATCTCCACCGGCGGCGGCGCATATGACGTGATGACCATTGGCACCTACGAGGTTCCGATCTGGGGCAACAACGGTTGGCTCGTGTCGCTGAACGAAGGCATGGCCGACGACTGGAACGCCGATGACCTGCTGCCCGCCATCGCTGGCGGCCTCACCATCGACGGCGAGCTTTACGCGGCACCCTTCTACGGTGAATCCTCGATGGTGATGTATCGCACCGACCTGATGGAAAAAGCGGGCCTTGAAATGCCGGACGCCCCCACCTGGGACTTTATCCGCGAAGCGGCCGCCGCCATGACCGACCGTGAAAACGAGATCAACGGCATCTGCGCACGCGGCAAGGCGGGCTGGGGCGAGAACATGGCCTTCCTGACGGCGATGTCCAACTCGTTTGGCGCGCGCTGGTTTGACGAAGACTGGGCCCCGCAGTTTGACACGGAAGCCTGGGCCAACACGCTCAACTTTTATCTCGACATGATGAACGAGTCTGGCCCGAACGGCGCGGCCAACAACGGCTTTAACGAGAACCTGACACTGTTCCAACAGGGCAAGTGCGGCATGTGGATCGACGCCACCGTTGCAGCATCCTTCGTGACCGGTGCAGACTCCACCGTGGCTGACAAGGTTGGCTTTGCACTGGCCCCCGACACCGGCCTTGGCAAGCGTGGCAACTGGCTCTGGGCATGGTCGCTGGCCATCCCAACATCGTCCGAAAAGCAGGACGCCGCAAAAACCTTCATCAGCTGGGCCACAAGCCAGGCCTATGCCGAGTTGGTTGCAGGCAAAGAGGGCTGGGCAAGTGTTCCTCCCGGAACCCGCACCTCGCTTTACGAGAACCAGAACTACCTGGACGCCGCACCCTTCGCGAAGATGACGCTGGACAGCATCAACTCCGCTGACCCGACCAACCCAACGGTTGATCCGGTTCCCTATACCGGCGTTCAGTTTGTTGCGATCCCCGAGTTTGCCGGTATCGCGAACCAGGTTGGCCAGCAGTTCTCCAACGCTCTGGCGGGCAACCAATCTGCCGAAGAAGCCCTTGCTGCGGCGCAAGAGCTGACCCTCGAAGAAATGGAAGCCGCAGGCTACTGATCAGCCCGGCACTCCCCGCAAGCGGCGCGCTTCCCGCGCCGCTTGCACCACCGCCCCTCAAGAGATCTGCCAGGATTTTCGACCGGAGTTTTCGAAAACCGTGCTAGGGTTTTGGTAAGCCTCGGCCTCATCTTTGGCCTTAACCTTCAAGTCAGGAGCGTTGTTATGGCGACAGCACACTCAAAATCCGCTGCCAGAATCATGATCGCACCGGCTGTCATTGCCCTGCTGGTCTGGATGCTGGTCCCGCTTTGCATGACGCTGTATTTCTCCTTTGCGGACTACAGGCCAATGCGCGGCGTGTTCGATGCGTGGATCGGTTTTGGCAACTATGCCTCTTTCCTCACATCCTCTTCGTTCATGAGTTCGTTGATCACCACGTTCTGGATGGTTGGCGGGATCCTGTCGATCACCATCGTGGGCGGGGTGCTGATGGCGCTGCTGCTGGACAAGCCGATGTTTGGCCAAGGGGTTGTGCGTATCCTGGTGATTGCGCCGTTCTTCGTGATGCCAACAGTGTCGGCGCTGGTGTGGAAGAACATGTTCTTCAACGTTGATAACGGCCTTTTCTCTTACCTTTACAAGTTCTTGGGGATGCAGCCTTTTGACTTTCTCAGTCAGGCCCCGCTGTTCTCGATCGTGATCATTGTGGCCTGGCAATGGCTGCCCTTCGCCACGCTGATCCTGCTCACCTCGGTGCAGTCGCTCGACAGTGAGCAGCTTGAAGCCGCCGAGATTGATGGCGCCCCTGCCCTTTCGCGGTTCCGTTTCATCATCCTGCCGCACCTGAGCCGGGCAATCACCGTTGTGATCCTGATCCAGACGATCTTTTTGCTGTCGATCTTCGCTGAAATCTTTGTCACCACCAACGGCGCTTTCGGCACCCGCACCCTGACCTACCTTGTTTACCAGCGTGTGCTGGAAAGCCAGAACATCGGTCTGGGCTCCGCTGGCGGTATCGTTGCTGTCATCCTTGCCAACATCGTCGCGATCTTCCTGATGCGGATCGTCGGCAAGAACCTCGACAACTAAGGGGGAGGAAAACCTATGGCCCGTGCTGTAACAACCCAGAAAAAGATCATGTGGACCGCCCTCGCCTGGGCATTCGGCCTGCTCATGTTCTTTCCGATCCTGTGGACGTTTCTGACGTCTTTCAAAACCGAAGCCGCGGCGATTGCCGATCCGCCGGTGTGGTTCCTGTTTGACTGGACGACCGAGAATTACGCCGCCGTTCAGCAACGCTCGAACTATCCGTTGGCGCTGATGAACTCGATCATCATCGCGGTCGGCTCGACCATTCTCGGCATCCTGCTTGCCGTTCCCGCCGCCTGGGCCATGGCCTTTGTGCCCGGCAAGAGAACCAAGGACGTGCTGTTGTGGATGCTCTCCACCAAGATGCTGCCTGCGGTTGGGGTGCTTTATCCGCTGGTGCTTCTGGCCAAGTGGCTGGGCGTGATGGACAGCCGCATTTTGCTGATCGTGGTCTTGATGCTGATCAACCTACCGATCATCGTCTGGATGCTTTACACTTATTTCCGCGAAATTCCGGGCGAAATCCTTGAAGCCTCGCGGATGGATGGGGCCAGCCTGAAATCGGAGATCCTTTATGTGCTCACGCCGATGGCGGTGCCGGGGATTGCCTCAACCGTGCTGCTCAACATCATCCTGGCCTGGAACGAGGCGTTCTGGACCATCCTGCTGACCACCGTGGATGCGGCGCCGTTGACGAAGTTCATCGCCGGTTTCTCCGCCCCGGAGGGTTTGTTTTACGCAAAGCTATCGGCCGCTTCGATGCTGGCTATCGCGCCAATCCTGATCATGGGTTGGTTCTCACAGAAACAGCTCGTTCGGGGCCTCACATTCGGAGCGGTTAAATAATGGGTAACATTAACCTCAAGCAAGTCACCAAAAGCTTTGGCGATGTCCAAGTCATTCCGCCGCTCGATCTTGAGATCAATGAAGGAGAGTTCGTGGTGTTTGTTGGCCCGTCGGGCTGCGGCAAATCTACCCTGCTGCGCCTGATTGCGGGGCTGGAAGACACGACTTCCGGCCATATCCAGATTGACGGCACCGATGCAACCTCGCTGCCACCGGCCAAACGCGGCCTTGCGATGGTGTTCCAGTCTTACGCGCTTTACCCGCATATGACGGTGCGCAAGAACATCGCCTTCCCGATGAAGATGGCGGGGCTGGATCAGGCGACCCAGGATGCCAAGATCGAGGCCGCCGCCAAGGCGCTGAACCTGACCGACTACCTCGATCGCCGCCCCGGCCAGCTTTCGGGCGGGCAGCGCCAGCGGGTTGCGATTGGCCGGGCCATTGTGCGCGAGCCTGCGGCCTTCCTCTTTGACGAGCCGCTCTCGAACCTTGATGCCGCCCTGCGGGTTGGCATGCGCCTTGAAATCAGCGAGCTGCATGAAAAGCTCAAGACAACCATGATCTACGTGACCCACGATCAGGTGGAAGCGATGACCATGGCCGACAAGATCGTGGTGCTGCAAGCCGGGGTGATCGAGCAGGTTGGCTCACCGCTTGAGCTTTATCACGAGCCGCGCAACAAGTTCGTGGCAGGCTTCATCGGCTCGCCCAAGATGAACCAGATCGACGGCCCCGAGGCGCAAAAGCACGGCGCGACAACCATTGGCATTCGCCCCGAGCATATGACGGTGTCCAAGACCGAAGGCCTGTGGAAGGGCACCGTGGGCGTGGCCGAGCATCTTGGCTCCGATACCTTCATCCACGTCCATGAGACGGGCCTGATGGACATGATGACCGTGCGCATCACCGGTGACATTGAAGCCCGCCACGGCGACACGATCTACCTGTCGCCCCAGATGGACCAGCTGCACCGTTTCGATGCGCAAGGCCTGCGCATCGCATGAAACGCCTCAACGGCAAATCGGCCCTGATAACGGGAGCCGCGCGCGGCATAGGGCGCGGCTTTGCAGAGGCCTACATCAAAGAAGGCGCGACCGTTGCGATTGGCGATATCAACCATGAAGCGGCGGAGCAAACCGCGGCAGAAATTGGCGGGGGCGCTTATGCGGTGCATATGGATGTCACCGAGCAAGCCAGCATTGACGAGGCGATTTCCAGGGTCGTCGCCCAGGCTGGCAAGCTTGATATCCTGATCAACAACGCGGCCCTCTTTGACGCCGCCGAAACGGTCGACATTACCCGCGAGGGCTTTGAAAGGCTCTATGCGGTGAATGTGGCTGGCACGCTGTTTACCATGCAGGCGGCGGCAAAACAGATGATCGCGCAGGGCCACGGCGGCAAGATCATCAACATGGCGTCACAGGCCGGGCGGCGGGGCGAAAGCCTTGTGCTGGTTTACTGCTCAACCAAGGCGGCGGTGATCTCGATGACCCAATCCGCCGGGCTGAACCTGATCCAGCATGGCATCAACGTGAATGCGATCGCGCCGGGTGTGGTGGACGGGACGCATTGGGAGCATGTCGATGCGATGTTTGCCAAGCTTGAGGGCAAGCCGATTGGCCAGAAAAAAGCAGAGGTTGCGGCCTCGGTTCCGGCCGGGCGCTTTGCCGTCCCCGGCGACCTCACCGGCATGGCGATTTTCCTCGCCTCGCCTGAGTCTGATTACATCCTGTCGCAAACCTACAATGTTGACGGCGGGCAATGGATGAGCTGATGGACCTGAACCTCGAAAACCTGAACAACCTGCCCGAGGGGGTGCGCGGCCCGTCCTATGAGCGCGCCGATCTGTCGGCCGGGATCGTGCATATCGGCCTTGGCAATTTTCACCGGGCGCATCAGGCGTGGTATCTTCACCGGCTGATGGATCAAGGGCTGGCCCATGACTGGGCCATTCTGGGGGCGGGTGTGCGCCCGGCCGATGCCGCCCAGCGCGAGCGGATGCTGGTGCAGGATTGCCTGACGACCCTCATTGAGCTTGATCCTTCGGGCAAATCCGCCGAGGTCACGGGCGGGATGATTGGCTTTATTCCGGTGGCGGCAGACAACGCGCCGCTGATCGCTCAAATGGCCGCGCCTGCCATTCGCATCGTCGCGCTCACGGTGACCGAGGGGGGCTACTACGTGGCCGCCGACGGCAGCTTTGATGCACAAAACGCCGATATCCAGCACGATGCCGCGCATCCCGACGCGCCCAAAACCGCCTTTGGCGCGATGATTGCCGCGCTCAAGGCGCGCCGCGCAAACGGGGCCGGGCCGTTTACCTGCCAAAGCTGCGACAACCTTCAGGGCAATGGCGATATCCTGCGCCAAACCGTGCTGGGGCTGGCCCAACTGTCAGACCCTGATCTTGCCGACTGGATCGACCAGAACGTGACCTTCCCCAATGCCATGGTGGATTGCATCGTTCCGGCCACCGGCCCCAAGGAGCTGGCGCTGGTCAAGACCTTTGGCATCAGGGATGCCGCGCCCGTCACCCATGAGAACTTTCGCCAATGGGTGATCGAAGACAACTTTTGCGCCGGTCGCCCGGAGTGGGACAAGGTTGGCGCCACCTTCACCGACAATGTGCACGACTATGAGGCGATGAAGCTGCGCCAGCTCAACGCTGGCCACCAGATCATTGCCACGCCGGGTGAGTTGCTGTCGGTCGCCACGATTGCCGGCGCCATGGCCACCCCGCTGATCCAGGGCCTGTTTCGCAAGATCGAAACCGAAGAGATCGTGCCGCATGTCACCGCCGTGCCGGGGATGACGCCGCTGGCCTATGTTGATCTGATCGAGCGGCGCTTTGCCAACCCCGAGATCCACGACACCACCCGCCGCGTGGCCTTTGATGGCTCGTCGCGCCACACGGGCTTTTTGCACCCGATCATCCGCGATGCCCTCGCCGCTGGCACCCCGATGGAAGGCCTGGCCCTGGTCGAGGCACTTTGGGCGCGGATGTGCTTTGGCACACGCGAAGACGGCAGCCTGATCGAGCCGAACGACCCTGTTTGGGACAGGCTGAACAAAGCGGCCACCGATGCAAAAGACGCGCCCGAAGCCTGGATCGCACAGCGCAATATCTACGGTGATCTTGGCGACGATCCGCGCTTTGCCGCAAGCTTTACAGAGTGGCTCCGCCTGATCTGGAGCGACGGCACAGAAGCCGCTTTGCGCCGCTATCTCGACAGCTAAGGGAAGGCGGGGTAAGTCAAGCGGGGTAAGGCAAGCGGGGCCGCGCGGTTTTGCGGCCCCCTGCCGGTTTTCTAAAGCGAAGCGTCAAGCAAGTGGCGCGAATACTCGTGCCTGGCATTGCGGGTGCGCAGGTCTTCCACGCTGAGGATTTCAACGATCTCGCCGTCCTTCATCACCGCCAGCCGGTTGCACATGTGTCCAACCACCGACAGATCATGGGACACCATCAAATAGGTCAGCCCATGCTCGGCGCGCAGGTCGGCCAGCAGGTTGAGGATTTCGGCCTGCACCGACACATCCAGCGCCGAGGTTGGCTCATCCAGCAGCAGCAGCTTTGGCTCAGGCGCGAGTGCGCGGGCGATGGCGACGCGCTGGCGCTGCCCCCCCGATAGCTGGTGCGGGTAGCGAAAGCGGAACGCCTGGCCAAGCCCCACGTCATCCAGCAGCCGCTTCACGCGATTGTCGATATTGCTGAAGCCGTGCAGGCGCAGGGTTTCGCCAAGCACCCGGTCCACCGATTGGCGCGGGTGGAGCGAGGCGTAGGGGTCTTGAAAAACCATCTGCACCTTCTTGAAAAACGACTTTGGGCGCTTGCGCGGGATCGGCTCACCCGCCACCTTCAGGCTGCCCGACCAGTCGGGCGCAAGCCCGGTGATCGCCCGCAGGATGGTGGATTTTCCCGAGCCACTTTCGCCGACAAGGCCAAAACTTTCGCCCTGTTCCACCGAAAAGCTGGCGGATTTCACGGCATCTACCCGGTCACGGCCAAGGCCGAACCAGACATCGAGGTTTTCCACCTCCAGCATGGGGGTTGCGCCGCTCATATCCGGCCACTCACGCTGGGGGCCAGCGCCCATTCGTCCTCACGTTTGAGCACATCAAGCCGTTCACGCGGGGCATCAAGGTGGGGCAGCGAATTGAGCAGCCCACGGGTGTAGGGGTGCTTGGCCTCTTGCAGTTTGTCGGCATCACACACCTCCACGATACGCCCGGAATACATGATCAGAACCCTGTCACAAAAATCAGCCACGAGGTTAAGATCATGGCTGATAAAGATCAGGCCCATGCCGCGCTCCTTTACCAGCTTGTCCATGATATCAAGCACTTGCCGCTGCACCGATACATCCAGCGCCGAGGTTGGCTCATCGGCGATCAGGATTTCGGGGTTGGGAATGAGCATCATCGCAATCATGATCCGCTGGCCCATCCCGCCTGACATTTCGTGCGGATAGGCGCGCATCACCCGCTCGGGGTCCCGTATCGACACGGCTTCCAGCATCTCGATCGCCTTGGTGTAAGCGGCGCTTTTAGAGGCTTTGGAGTGCAGGCGATAGGCCTCGATGATCTGGGCGCCAATGGTCATCACCGGATTGAGCGAGAACTTCGGGTCTTGCATCACCATCGAAATCCGTTGCCCACGCACGGCGCGCATATCCCGCTCGGATTTTTCCAGCAGGTTCTCGCCGTCAAGCAGGACATGCTTGGCCTCCACCTGCCCCGGCGGGCGGATCAGGCGCAGGATCGCGCGGCCTGTCATGGACTTGCCAGAGCCACTTTCTCCAACGATCCCAAGCCGCTCGCGGCCAAGGGTGAAGGACACACCGCGCACCGCATCAAAGGTGCCGTGGCGCGACGGGAAGCGCACCCAGAGGTCTTCGACATCAAGGAGAGGATCTGCCATGGCTATTCTCCTGCCTTGGGGTCGAGCACATCGCGCAGCCCGTCACCGATGAGGTTGAAGGCCAGCGACACGGTAAAGATCGCAAGGCCCGGCATGGTGGCAACCCACCAGTGATCCAGGATAAACCGCCGCCCTTCAGAGATCATCGCGCCCCACTCAGGGCTTGGCGGCTGTGCCCCCAGCCCCAGAAACCCAAGCCCGGCGGCGGCAAGGATGATGCCTGCCATATCCAGCGTAACCCGCACGATCAGCGAGGAAATGCAGAGCGGCCAGATATGCCGGGTGATGATGCGCAGCGGCCCGGCGCCCTGCAACTTGATGGCGCTGATATAGTCCGAAGAACGGATCGTGAGCGTTTCGGCGCGCGCCATGCGGGCATAGGGTGGCCATGCGGTGAGCGAGATGGCGAGCACCGCGTTTTCGATCCCCGCGCCCAGCGCCGCCACGAAGGCCAGCGCCAGCACAAGCCGCGGGAAGGCGAGGAAAATATCGGTGATGCGCATCAACACCTTATCAAGCCAGCCGCCAACGTAGCCCGCAATCGTGCCCACCAGCAGCCCGGCAACGGGCGCGATAAGCGCCACGAGCGCAACGATATAAAGGGTGATCCGCGAGCCATAGATCAGCCGGGACAGGATATCACGCCCCAGGCTATCGGTGCCCAGCAGGTGCCCCTCGGCCCCCAGCGGCTGCAACCGGTTAGCCAGGTTTTGCGCAAACGGATCGTGCGGGGCCAGAAGCGGCGCGAAGAGCGCCATCAGCACCAGCGCCACAAGGATCACCAGCCCGATCATGGCCATGGTGTTGGAGCGAAACGACAGCCAGCCGACATAGGCCGCCGAAGCGCGCGCGTGCATCCGCGAGGTGGGGGTTTCGGCGAGCAGCCAGGCGCGCCAGCCTTGCGGTGCTGCGGTATGGGAAGAAGCGTCTGTCATGTTATTTCGCCCGCGGATCAAAGACCTTGTAGAGCAGGTCCGAGAAGATATTGAGCAGGATAAAGATCAACCCCACCACGACGGTGCCACCCAGCACGGCGTTCATATCCGCCGAAAGCAGGGCGGTGGTGATATAGCTGCCAATGCCTGGCCATGAGAAGATGATCTCGGTCAGCACCGAGCCTTCCAGCAGGTTGGCATAAGACAGCGCGATCACGGTGATGAGCTGCACCCGGATGTTCTTGAACGCATGTTTCCAGATCACGTTCCACTCGGACATGCCTTTCACCCGCGCGGTTGTCACGTATTCGGCGCTGAGCTGTTCGAGCATGAAGGAGCGGGTCATCCGGCTGACATAGGCCAGCGAGTAATACCCCAGCAGCGAGGCGGGCAGGATGATATGCGAGAAGGCATCGCGGAACACTTCGAGATTGCCGTCGAGCAGGCTGTCCACAAGGATCAGCCCGGTGCGCGCGGGAACCACATCGGCATAGAAGATGCCCACGCGGCCCGGCCCGCCGACCCAGCCGAGAACGCCATAAAAGATCAGCAGCCCCATCAGGCCGAGCCAGAAGATCGGCATCGAATAGCCAACCAGCGCTACAACGCGGGCGATCTGATCAATCCAGCTTCCCTTGTGCACAGCCGCCAGCACGCCCAGCGGCACGCCGAAGATCACGCCAAAGATGATGCCCAGCGTGGCCAGTTCCAGCGTGGCGGGAAAGACGCGGGCGATATCCTCGGAAACCGGGCGCGCATTCAGCAGCGAGGTGCCAAAATCGAGGTGGATCACATCCCAGAGGTAGTAAAGAAACTGCACGAGCAGCGGCTTATCAAGGCCCAACTGTTCGTAAACCGCATCATAGGTGGATTGCGACGCCCGCTCGCCAACGATGGCAAGCACCGGGTCGATCGGCATGACACGCCCGATGATGAAGGTGATAAAGAGCAGCCCCAGCAGGGTAACAGCGATTGTCCCCAGGGTGCTGGCGACCGACCGCCCAAAGCGCATCCCGCGCGAGGCGGAGAGGGGCGCCCGTTGCGGGCGCCCCCCGTTGCTGTCTTCCGACAGGGCCATTTATTTGGTGACCTGCCAGTAAGCGGCGGCGGTCACGGCCTGGCCGGTGGACCAGTTTTGCACATTGTCCCGCAGCGCCGATTGCTCGATCTGCTGGAACATGATGGCAAAGGGAGAGATCTCGCGGAATTCCTTCTGGATATCGAGATACATCTGCACCCGCTTTTCGCGGTCGCCCTCGGTCACGGCGGCCTCGACCTTTTCGGTCAGCCCGCCTGCGTCCCAGCCGGTGCGCCATGCCAGAAGACCGGTGGCATTGGCTTCGTCCGAGTTGTCGGGGTTGTAGGCGAAGGTGCCGGCGTTGGTTTGCGGATCAGGGTAATCCGGGCCCCATGCGCCGAGGTAAACATCAAGATCACGCGCCCGGAAGCGGGCCAGAATCTGCTTGGCGGTGCCAACGGTGATGTTGAGGGTAATCCCGGCCTGAGCGAAGGTGTTTTGCAGCGATTGTGCAATCTCCATCCGTTCCTGCGCTTCGCGCACGCCAACTTCGATTTCCAGCCCTTCAACCCCGGCCGAGGCCAAAAGCTCCTTGGCCTTTTCGATGTTCAGCGAGAACGGGTTTTCATCCGAAGCGCCAAGATAGGTGGCGGGCAGGAAATTCTGGTGGATGGTGTACTGGCCGTTGAGGAACGAGTTCTTCATCCCCTCATAGTCGATCAGGTATTTGACCGCCATGCGCACTTCGGGCTTGGCAAGCACCTCGTGCTTTTGATTGAGGGCGATGTACATCAAGCGGCCTTTCAGCTCGTCTTCGATGACCACACCATCGGCCTCTGTCGCCCCGGCGATGTCTTCGGGGTTGAGGTTGCGGGCGATGTCGATGTCACCGCGCTCCAGCAGCAGGCGCTGGGAGGCGCTTTCAAGCACATGGCGCACGATCACCCGTTCCATCGCAGGCGCACCGCCAAAATACTCGGGATAAGAGGTCATGGTGACGCTCTCGTTGGGCTTCCAGCTATCCAGCTTGTAGGGGCCGGAGCCTGCGGTATTGGTCTTGAGCCATGTGTTGCCCATGTCGCCGTCAACCTCATTGGCCATGACGGTTTCCTTGTCAACGATGCCGCCGATGGTAGCGGTCAGGCAGTTGAGCACGAAGGAGGTGGCGTATTTCTTGTCGGTCGTGATGATCAGCTTGTTGCCGTCAGCCTTGATCGTTTCGGCCACATTTTCGGGGGTAAAGCCGAACTGGGTGAGGATAAAGGCCGGGGTCTTGTTGAGGATCACCGCACGCTGGAGCGAAAAGGCTGCATCCTCGGCGCGCACCGGGTTGCCGGACTGGAAGGTGACGCCTTCACGCATGGTGAAGGTGATGGTCTTGCCGTCTTCGCTCACTTCCCAGCTTTCCGCGAGGTCGGGCTGGTAACCCGCGGCCAGATCAAGCGGATCAAGGGTGACCAGCCGGTTATAGGTGTTGCGCGAAATGTCGGCGCCCGCAAATTCAAAGCTTTCCGCCGGGTCCAGCGTGGTCACATCATCAATCCGGTGGGCGATGACAAGCATGTTCGCCGGGGTTTCGGCCACCACGGGCGCGAAGGACGACACGCTTACAGCAAGGCCAATCGCGGCGCTTGTCAGCAGTCTGTTAAAAGCATTCATATCTAGAACCTCTCCTGTTCTGTTTCAGTCAGATAGCTACGTTGATCCGGGGGTTAACTCCCCCATGTGAGTTCAAGAACGCGCAGCCAGTTTCCATGGCAGAGCTTGGTGACGAGAGCCTCGCCATAGCCGTGCTCGATCATGGCCTTTCGCAGACGGGGCAACGCGGCGCAGGAGGCAAGCTCCTGTGGCACTGTCGTTCCGTCATAGTCGGAGCCGAGGCCAACACGGTCCTCGCCCAGATGCTCAATGAGGTGGTCGAGATGCCGAAGCATCAGCGTAAGCGGCACATCGGCCTCGGCTTGGCCATCTTCCCGCAGGAAGGCCACCCCAAAGTTCAAGCCCACCATACCATCGCTCTCACGAATTGCTGCAAGTTGTTTATCGGTCAGGTTGCGGCTGTGCGGGCTGATGGCGTGGGAGCAGGAGTGAGTGGCCACAAGCGGCTTGGTTGAATGGCGCGACACATCCCAAAAGCCCGCCTCGTTGAGGTGCGACAGATCAATCAGCACGCCCAGCGCATTGCAGCGCCGCACCAGCCGCAGCCCGTGGTCGGTCAACCCCGGCCCGGTATCGGGGCTGGAGGGATAGCGAAACGGCACCCCTTCGCCAAAAATCGTGCTGCGGCTCCAGACCGGCCCAAGTGAGCGCAACCCGGCGGCATAAAGCACATCGAGCACATGGAAATCCGGGTCAATCGCCTCGGCCCCTTCCATATGCAACACCGCCACCATGCGGCCCGCTGCCAGGGCTGTGCGGATATCGGCGGCGGTATGGGCGATGGTGAGCGCGCCCTGACGCTCCAGCTCAAACAGGATCGCCGCCTGCGCCATGGCCACCGGAAAGGCATCTTCCCAGTCAATCGGATCGGGCGCTGGCAGGTCATATGAAGGCTGTGACATCGCCGCCTTGCGGGCCGCCCGATCCATCGGGGAGGGCACAAACACCGCAAACATCCCGCCGCCAAATCCACCCTCGGCGGCGCGTGGCACATCAATCGCGCCCTCTCGTCCGGTGGCAAATTGAGGGGCCGCTGCAACCCCGCCAGCCCGGTAGAGCTGGAACAATACATCATTATGGCCGTCAAACACGGCCGGAGTAGCAGCAGTCGTCAATGAATCTGTCCCCTGATTTCTAACGACGTTACCGCATGTTCTTTCATGGACCAGCGCAAATTATATGATAAAAGATCATACACCCATGATCTTTTTGCAGGTGCAGCATGGCCACCAAGAGCTGGCATAGCCTCCCGGAATACCAAGCGCTGCGGGCGTTGATGGAAAGCGGCACCACCGCCAAGGCCGCGGCGCGGCTGGGGCGCTCGCAATCGGCGATCAGCCGGTCCATCGCCAGCCTTGAGGACCGCACCGGGCGGATGCTGTTTGAGCGCGACGGCGGGCGGCTTAGCCCGACCAACGAGGCCGCACAGCTCAACCGGCGCCTTGATGCGCTGTTCGAGGCTTTGGACCGGATTGACGGCCCCTCCGAAGCCGCGCAGGAAACCCTCTCCATCGCCGCCCCGCCAAGCTACGCGCACCGCTTTCTCATCCGCCATGTTGCCAGCTTTCTGAAAGCCAATCCGCATTTCTTTGTGCGCCTTGATGTGTCCCCCTCCGAAGACGTGATCCGTGGCATCCTTGATCGCCGCTTTGATCTTGGCCTGACGGGGGTTGAGCTGAGCCGCGACGGGGTAAAGCTGGTGCCCTACCGCCGCTCCAGCGCGGTTTGCGCCATGCCCGCCGGCCACCCGCTGGAAAGGCTTGATGTGGTCCGCCCCGAAGACCTTGATGGCCAGGGCCTGATCGCGCTGAGCCACCGCCACGCCCGCCGCGCCCAGTTGGAAAAGGTGCTGCATGCCAGCAAAAGCGCGCCGATCATCCTTGCAGAGGTTTCAACCTCGCTCGCAGCGGTAGAGATGGCACGAGAGGGGCTGGGGCTGGCCATCGTCAACCCGTTTCCCATGGTCCAATACGCTGAAGGCACGGAGGACGGGGTGGTCTATCGTCCCTTCGCCTCGCAGATCGAATACCGCAGCTACTTCGTCATGCCAGACCACCGCCCTGCCCCGGCCATTGCACGGGCATTCATGCGCCATCTGCGGCTGCACACCACGCGCGATGCGTTTACCGAAAAGGCGTGAGGGCGGCTGACCACCCTCGCGCGATATGGCTGTGACAGAAGCGTCGGGGCGCGCCAGCCCGAAAACCGCCAAGATCCAGCCCGAAACCTGCCAACATACCGGAGTATGAAACGCTTTGAGCACGATTGCCGAGTTTCTGCGGGGGTCTCCGCAGTTTCACTAGACCGATCCAGAGCACTCGCGTATTTCCTGACCTACGAGCAGTGCCCTAAGAGTTCAGCTTGTCGGATACGCATGATCCGAAAGCCTGTGGTGCGGGTGGCGGCCCTGAAGTTATTGCCGAGGAGATAGTTATAAATGGCGACCCAGATTGCAGTTGATGGCACCCCAACCAACGGGGCGAACCCCTGGATTGATGCCCTTGTCATGGATGGAGCCTGGGGCCCCTCTTATGGCACCCCGAACATCACCGTCTTCTTCGATCAGGGAAGTGACCCTTTCGGTGGATATTGGATCGGCAACAGCTACTCTTGGCAGAGCTACGAAATCGCTGCCTTTGAAGAAGCCTTTGCGATCTATGAGTCTTTCATTGATATCGAATTCACAGTCGTCGCCTCTGCCAATGCAGCCAGCAACCCGGCCAATATTCACTATTGGTTGCTGAATGATACGCAAAGCGGTGGCTCACTTGGCTGGCACGAGGTGCCAAACAACGCCTATGAAGATCCGCTTTTCTCGGCGATGAACTTTCAAGGCACCGGCTGGGATGCCGCGGGGCTTGCGCAGGGTGGATACGGCTTTGAGACGATCATCCACGAATTAGGCCACGGCATTGGCCTCGCCCACCCGCATGACGGCGGCGGCGATGAGGATGGCAACCTTTTCCCCGGGGTGACAGCGGCCTTTGATGACTTTGGCGACTATAATCTCAACCAGGGTGTTTACACGATCATGAGCTATAATTCCGGCTGGGTTTTGCACCCGGACGGGGCGCTCAACCCCCTGACGGCTGACAACTACGGCTGGGACGGCACGCCTATGGCGCTCGACATTGCCGCCCTGCAAGAGATCTACGGCGCGAACACCACCTACGCCTCGGGCAATGACGTGTACATCCTGCCAGAAGTGAACGCATCGGGCACGTTCTTCTCCTCCATCTGGGATACCGGCGGGGTTGATCGCATCTCTGCGGCGGACTTCGTGGTGAGCGTCGAGATCAACCTCAATGACGCCTCCCTGCTGCCCGAAGAAGGCGGCGGCGGCTTCATTTCATGGGCAGATGGCATTTACGGCGGCTACACCATCGCCAACGGCGTGATCATCGAAAATGCCACCGGCGGTAAGGCAAACGATGTGATCATCGGCAACGAGGCCAACAACAACATCTCCGGCGGCAGCGGCGCTGACCAGATCGAAGGCGGGGACGGTTACGACACCCTGTCAGGCAATAACGGCTCCGATTTTCTTTATGGTGGCGCAGGTAACGATACCATCAATGGCATGAACGGCGCCGACACCATGTATGGCGGCGACGGCGATGACGTAATGAACGGCGCGGTCAGCGGTGACACGATGTATGGGGAAGCGGGGGATGACACTCTTTCCGGCGGGGCCGGTGGCGACGCGCTCTATGGCGGCGCAGACAACGACACTCTCACCGGCGCGGGTGGCATTGACGATCTCTGGGGCGGTGATGGCGATGACACGCTCTCCGGCGGCACCCAATCTGACTATTTGGATGGCCAAAACGGCAACGATACGCTGAACGGCCAAAACGGCGCTGACTACCTATTTGGCGGGGCAGGCGTGGACAGGCTTAACGGCGGCAATGGGGATGACACCCTGGCTGGCGGCGCGGGCAATGACACTCTCTATGGGGGCCGGGGCAATGACACCTTGCACGGCGATGCGGGCGACGACATGCTCTACGGTCAAGCTGGCAATGACTATCTGAACGGCTGGGCAGGCAATGACACCATCGTCTCCGGTGGCGGGTATGATGAGATCTATTTCTATGCGCTCGGGGGCGATGATACGATCACCGATTACGACGCCACCTTTGATAGCCTCCATCTTGACTCGGACCTCTTTGGCGGCAGCACCGATATCCTTGATTATGCAACCGACACCGGAAGCGACGTTCTGGTGACCTTTATTACCGGTGACACGCTGCTTTTCGAAGGCATGGCGAGCGTCAACGATCTGGTTGGTGAATACACCATCATCTGACCCGACGACGCCTTGAACGCGACAGGCCGCTCCCTGCCGGGGCGGCCTTTTGCGTTGTCAGCCCCTTGGTGGCAAAACGTGTGCCTGCAAGCGCCGATCGTCAGATCAAAAACCGGGTCGGTTGAGGCGCACTGACGGCAGCGGCAATCCTCTTCGGGTGAAACGCCGATGACAGGGGGCGCTCTGGCGCGGGCCATCCCCCGCTCCCTGCCCTAAAGTTTGATTCATCTCGGTTGTTGCCACGCCCTGCGCTCCTGTGGCTCTATGCGCCCAACCCGCCGCGACGGCGGACAGGAGGAATGACAAGATGGCAGGCACGGCAAACCAGATCACCATTGATGGCACCCCAACCAATGGCGCAAATCCCTGGACCGACAGTCTGGTTTATGGCGGGGCCTGGACCACCCCGCCCAGCGCAACAACACAGCTCAGCTACGCCTTCAACTCCGGCAGCTTCACCTCCGACCCTGGCGCCATTGGGTCTGGCGCGGTGTGGAGCGCCTCTGAGCAGGCCGCCGTGTTGCAGGTGCTCGCCACGATCGAGGCGGTGTGCAACGTGGAGTTCACCGAAGCCGCAACTCCCGCCAGCGCCGATATCTGGTGGTGGCTGTTCTCCAACACGCAGATGGCAACGGCGACCGGGGTCGCGGCGGCGGGCTTTCACGAGGTGCCAACCTACACCGTTTACAACCCCGCCTACGCGCAGGGCGCGTTCAATTATCAATCCCCCGCCTGGACCACGAATGGCCTCACCCAGGGCGGCTATGCCTTTGAGGTGCTGCTGCACGAGATCTTGCACGGCCTCGGCCTTGCCCACCCGCATGATGGCGGCACAGCCGGGGATGCCACCGCCTTCCCCGGTGTCACCGGCGTTTACGACACCGGCGATGATGAGCTCAACCAGGGGGTCTTTACCGCCATGGGCTACAACAACGGCTGGGACGGGGTGGGCGACGCCACCAGCTACAACTATGGCTGGACAGGCACGCCGATGGCGCTGGATATCGCGGCCCTGCAAGAGCTCTACGGGGCCAACACCAACCACAACTCCGGCAATGACATCTATACCTTGCCGGGCACCAACAGCACCGGCACCGGATGGGCTTCGATCTGGGACACCTCCGGCATCGACAAGATCAGCTTTGACGGGGGCGTGACCAGCGCCACCATCAACCTCAACGCCGCCAATCCCGATGCAGATGGTGAGGCCGGTGGCTTTGTGTCTTATGTCGATGGTGTTTTGGGCGGCATCACCATCGCCGCGGGCGTCACGGTCGAAAACGCCACCGGCGGCAAGAACAGCGATATCATCATTGGAAACAGTGCCAACAACGTGCTGGTCGGCGGTGCGGGGGCCGATGTTATTTCCGGCGGAGACGGGCATGACACCCTGAACGGCAACAACGGCAACGACACACTCAACGGCGACAGCGGCAATGACACGCTCAACGGGATGAACGGCGTCGATCAGCTATTTGGCGGCGCGGGCGATGACACGCTCAGCGGGGCCTTCGGGGTGGATCATTTGAGCGGCGGCGCAGGCAACGACCATCTGAACGGCGGCGCCGGGGCCGATACCCTGCTCGGCGGATCGGATGACGACACGCTTCTGGGGTCCGGCGGCAATGACACCCTCGACGGTGGATCGGGCAATGACACCCTGGCAGGCGGTGCCAGCAACGACACTCTTATCGGTGGCGATGGCAACGACACGCTCAATGGCCAGAACGGCCTTGATACGCTCTCGGGCGGCAATGGGGATGACGTGCTTTCTGGCGGCAACGCCGCTGACACGCTCAATGGCGGCGCGGGGGATGACACCCTGAACGCAGGCCGGGGCAGTGACACGCTGAATGGCGATGCAGGCAGTGACACCCTCAACGGACAGGCGGGCGCCGACACGCTTGACGGCGGCACGGGAAACGACACCATCATCACCGGCGGTGGCACCGATACCATCATCTTCAATCCCGGCGATGGTGATGACACGATCACCGATTACAACACCCCGTTCGATCACCTCTTGCTCGGGGCTGGCCTGTTTTCCGGCGGATCAACGGATATCACCGACTACGCCACCGACCTTGGCGCGGATGTGCTGGTGACATTCGCCACCGGCGACACGCTGCTCTTTGAAGGGCTGGCGGATGTGAGCGCGCTCACCGGGGAATACACGCTTCTTTAGGCTAACGCGCGCATCGTGCTGGGCCTGCCCCGCTTTCGTGCCGCCCCAAGTGCTTGTTGAAGCCACCTTTTGGTCGCAGGCGACCCGGCTTTAGCTGAGTGTTGAGCGGAGGGAGGGATCTTGCGGGGCGCGGCACTACGGTTGCGGTTGGCATTTCCGGATTGCGCCGCCAAACGCTGCGCCTGCTACCGGCTCGCAGCCCGCTAAAGCGCCGCCGCCACCGAGCGGGCAATCACCAGCTCTTCGTTGGTGGGGATCACAAGCGCAGGTATTGCGCCTTTGGTAATCAGCCCCTGCCCCGCATCATTGGCCGCACCATCCAGCTCAAAGCCCAAAAAGCCCAGCCGCTCCAGCACCCGCGCCCGGATCGGCGGTGCGTTTTCGCCAATGCCGCCGGTGAACACCACACCATCCAGCCCGCCCATCGCGGCGGCGGCGGCGGCCACTTCCTCGGCCACGCGCAGCACAAAATAATCCACCGCCTCAGCCGCCTCGGGGGCGGGCGAGGCCAGCAGGCTGCGCATGTCGTTGGTCAGCCCCGAAAGGCCCTTGAGCCCGCTCTCCTTGTAAAGCACCTGGGTGATTTCGGCGCTGGTCATGCCCTGATCGTCCAGCATCCACAGCAGCACACCCGCATCAAGCTGGCCGGGCCGGGTGCCCATGCACAGCCCTGAAAGCGCCGAGAACCCCATGGTAGAAGACACCGATTTGCCGCCTTCCATGGCGCAGAGCGAAGCACCATTGCCCAGATGGGCCACCACCACCCGCCCCGCGTGGAGGTTGGGGTAATCGCTGGCCAGCTTGCCTGCGATATAGTCGTAGCTCAGCCCATGAAACCCGTAGCGCCGCACCCCCGCCTCGTAAAACCGGCGCGGCAGCCCATAGGTATCAGAGGTGAACGGATGGCCTCGGTGGAACGCCGTATCAAAACAGGCCACCTGCACCGTGCCGGGAAAGGCGCTCATCGAGGCCCTTACGGCGGCAAGGTTATGGGGCTGGTGCAGCGGCGCGAGCGGCTCCAGCCTGGCAAGCTCGTCAATGCGCTCCGGGGTCAGCCTGAGCGGCGCGCCATGATCCGGCCCGCCATGCACCACCCGGTGACCCACGCCCGCCAGTTTGCGCGCGCCCATATGGGGAGCAATGGCGGCGAAAATCGCCGTAACGGCAGCATGGTGGTCCGCCGCAGGGATGCGCGTTTCAACCTTCGGTTCGCCGGGGATCTCAAGATCAAGCTCCGCCGCGCCGCCAATCCGCTCAACCTGCCCACCCGCTTCCTCAACCAGCGTGGCGGCGTCAAACAGGCCAAACTTGATGGAGCTTGAGCCTGCGTTCAGCGTCAGGATTGCACTCACTTGTGCGCTCCATGTTCTGCCAGCGCCGCCACAGCGCAAGAGGCGAGCCGCGCGGCATCGTCATCGGCGCGGCTGGTCAAAATGATCGGCACCTGTGCGCCAACCACAATGCCGCCTGCCTCGGCATGGGCCACAAAGGTAAGCTCCTTGGCCAGCATGTTGCCCGCCTCCATGTTGGGCACGACCAATATCTGCGCCCGCCCCGCCACAAGGCTCTTGATCCCCTTGGTGCGCGCCGCGCCAAGATCAATCGCGTTGTCCATCGCCAAAGGCCCATCAACGATGCCCCCCTTGATCTGGCCGCGATCGGCCATCTTCGACAGCACCGCCGCATCAATGGTTGACGGGATTTTCGGGTTCACCGTTTCCACCGCCGAAAGGATGCCAACGCGCGGCTCCTCGATGCCCAGCGCAATCGCCAGATCAATCGCGTTCTGGGTGATATCCACCTTGGTTTCCAGATCGGGCGAAATGTTGATCGCCGCATCGGTGATCAACAGCAACTCCGACAAGCCCGGCACATCCATCACAAAGACATGCGAAATCTGGCGCCCGGTGCGCAACCCGCCGTCACGCTTGAACACCGCGCTCAGCAGCAGCCCGGTGTGCAAATGCCCTTTCATCACGGCCTTCGCACGACCCTCATGCACCAGCGCCACGGCCCGCGCCGCCGCCTTCGCATGATCCGGTTCCGAGATAATCTCGAACCCGCTCAAATCACGCCCCAGCGCCTCGGCCGCCGCCATGATCTTGGCCGGATCGCCAATCAGGATCGGGTCGATGATGGTGTGGTCAAACCCCAGAAGCGCCCCACCCAATGAGTTTCCTTCCTCCGGCGCAATCACCGCCGTGGGCATCGCAGGCATCGGCTCAACCATCTCGATCAACCGATCAAAATGCTGGTGCCGCTGCACCGTCAGCCCGGGAATGTCATCAGCCTTGAAGCTCAGCGAATGCTCTGGCGCAAAAACCGTCGCCTCGCCGCGCACAATCACCGCCCCGTCACTCAACCGCGACACCGTGGTGTGAAACCGCACCACCCGGTCCGGCTCCTTGGCGACCAAAACCACCTTCACCAAAATCTCGTCACCCGCATGGGCGCGGCCACAAAATTCCAGATTGTGTGAGCGATAAAGCGTGCCGGGGCCCGGCAGTTTGTTGCCCATCACAGCCGAAATCTGCGCCGCCAGCCACATTGAGGGCGTCACCGCCTCCGGCAACCCATCGCCATCCCCATCCTCGCGCGGCAGGTGCATCGGGTTCAGGTTCCCCGAGGAATTGGCAAAAACATAAAGGTCATCCGCCAAAACCAACCGCTGGCTCTCCGCCTCCATCCCGACTTCAAGCTGGTCATAAGGCGTGTTTGTGAAAGTCTGAATCATCAAAGGCTCCGGGCTGGAAAATCCCGCGCAGCCTGCCCTATTCCGCGCCATATGAAAAGTGCTGCGACGCAGCAACTCAACGTCAGGTCAGCAGGCCGCCAGGCGCATTTTCTTGCCGAAAATATCCAAGCCCCAACACCCGCCAAAGCACCGCCCCAATAGCAAAGGCGCAAAGCTCACCAACCGCAATAAAAAATGGAATGCGCCGCAAGGCGCGCCTTTTGGCAGCCGCCTAGATCTGGCGCAGCATCTGCTGAATTTCCTTCCGGTAAGGTGGCAAGCCCTTTGGTTCGCGCACCACCGGCGCGTTCACCACCACCGAGCCGCCCCTATGGCCCGACATTTTCTTCTCGGCCCAGCTTTTCACATAGGCCACGTTCTTGCCGGTCAGGAACGGGTTGGCCTTGATCACACCAACCCCCAGCACATCCACCAGCATCGCCTGATCTGACGCCGAAAGCACCACCGCCGCCCCCTGCGCGCCAAGGAAATGGCACAGATACAGCCGCCCGGCGGTGATCCCGTGGCCCCGCGCCCGCAAATAGCTTTCGCCCTCCCGCGCAAGGTTTTTCACCATCTCGCGGCTGATGGTTGGATCGTTGCGCAACGCCAGCAAATCGCCGCGCGATAGCGAGCTGTAAAGGTCGGGGCGATAGGTTTTCATCATCCTGACCCAGGTGCTTTCGATAAACTGGCCAAGGCCCGTCGCGGTTGATAGCGGGTTCTTCGCGCTCGCGTTCCCGCCGCTTTCCACCTTGATGATCTTGTTGACCAATTGCTCCACCGCGCCACTGGCCGGCCCCGAAGCCACAGCGCCAGAGCCGGGGGCAACGGCGGTAAACGGGTCGACCGCCTGCCCGCCAATGCGCAACTCAAAGTGCAAATGTGGCCCGGTCGAGCGCCCGGTGGTGCCAACATAGCCCACCAGCTCCCCGGCGCGCACACTGGCCCCCTGTTTGGTGGCGAATTTGGTGAGGTGCGCATAGCGCGTTTCCATCCCGCCCGCATGGGCGATCTTGAGCAAGTTGCCATAACCGCCGCCGCTGCCCGCATAGGCGACCTTGCCGTCAAAGGCGGCATAAACCGGGGTGCCCGTGGGGGCGGCCCAATCAACCCCGGAATGCACGATCACCTTCTTCAGGATCGGGTGATGGCGCGGCCCGAAGCGCGAGGTCAGCACCCCTTTCACCGGCGTTGTCATGCCGCTGGCAAAGCCGCCCCCCGCGCCTGCCTTCGGCTTCAGCCCAAAGCAGCCAAACTCGCCCTGCGGGTTCTTGGTGTAAACGAAGCACTCAATGTCAACCGCCTCGCCGCGGATCGAAATATATAGGATGCGCCCCTGCCCGCTCATCCCGTCTTCACCGCCCCCGCCGGTTGGCTCTGGCGCATAGAGTAGCCGCATCCTGTCACCAGGGTTGGCGAATGCATCCAGATCATGCTCCTTGGACAGCAGCGCAATCGCTTCGCCCACCACCACCGAAGGAATGCCATTGCGGATCGCGGCCGAGTAGAAGGCATCAAGCATCCGGTAGCGTTGCTCGGTCACAACCTCCTCTTCCTGGCCTTCGGCATAATCAAAAAGCTCATCCTCAAACCAGGGGTCAGAGCCGGGCCCGATATCGCCCTCATCGGTCAGCGACAGCGTGCCAAAATACTCCTCCTTGTCGTAAAGCGAGAGCTGGCGAAACGACAGCCTGCTGCCCAGTTGCGGCTGGCCCCGCATCGCCACCACCATGCCGACCGCCAGCTTTTCAAGGGCGAAATGCGCCTTGGCGGCCTCCGCCACAACCTTGGCCTCAGCTTCAAAAAAGTTGTTGTCTGCCAACAGGTCTTCAAGCCCGCGCTCATGCTTGATCTTGACAAAAATATCGCGGTCCAGCTTTTCGCGCAGGTCTTGCGGGCGCACCAGCGCAACCGACGTGGTGTTTTCAATCACCGTTTCCGTGAAGCCGTATTCGCCCCCCTCTTCCTCCTGAACGCCAATCGCCTCGCCCCAGCCGCCGGTCTCCTCGGTCAGCGCCTCGTCCTCGCGCTCCCCTGCGGCTTCGGCCACCTCCGCCAGTTCCCCGGCCCGGCGCGCCACACCTTCCTCGTCCACATCCTCGGCGGCGATCGGCTCGTCATTCGCCGCCGCACCGCGCTTTTGCATCTGGAAAAAGGCAAAATCCTCCTGGCTCGATGGCAACGTGGTCACAAACCGCGCCTCCGCCGAGACCATCACATCATCCACCAACAACAGCTTTCCGGTCGGGATGCGGCGCCGGTCAATCCCGGCACTCGGGCGGATTTCATGGGTGGCCTTCGCGCCGTCTTCAGAAAACCGGATAATCAGCGGATCGCCCGCCAAATCGGCAAACGCCGCCACAAAGGCTGAAGAGGCCGCCGCCGTGTCTTCCTCCGAAGCCACAACAATGGTTTCCTCCAGATCGCCCTTCGCCACCTTTCCGGGCGAGCCAAAGGTCCACTTGTCCCAGGTCAGCCACAACCCGACCCCGATCAGCAACAGCGGCAACAACGCAGCCAGCGCGACCAGAACACCACGCCGCCGCGCCGCCCGCCTGCGCCGTTTCGCTGCACCGGCAGCCTGGGTAAACCGTGGATCAATCTCGTCTTTCAGCACGAAAGCTATCCTGCCCGCATCACACGCAAAAATGAAGCCTTACGTCGATCAACGGCGCCCCGGATTGCGGGAGGGCGGGCGGGGCGATGCGGGCGCAGCCCCGCGAGCGTCGCACGGCCACTCAATCGGTTATCCGCCCAACGCACCGCGGCTCAAACGGTTGATCTTGGCAGGCACCTTCTTGCCGCTTTCGCTCACCGTCGGCTTGGTCGAAATTTTTGGCGTCGTCGAGGTTCTGGATTGGCTTGCCGGGGGGGCTTTGCGCACCACCCGCGTTGTGGGTTTGGCCGCCGCCAATACCGGCGCCGCCTCCACGCCCGTGCACACCACGCCCGGCTCCAGCGATAGCAGCTTGAAGGCATCTGCCGATGGTTCGGCGCGGGCCTGCTCTGCTGTCACCTCGCCACGTGCCGCATAGTAGCGCAGCAGCGAGATGCGGCTGACACGGCCCCAGATGCCATCCACCGTCGCGCGGTGGCAGCCAACGCGAGCCAGCTCCTCCTGCACGGCGCGCGGCAGATCTTCGGGCACCGGCACGGCGGCCAGTTGCTCATCGCTCGGCGCGTTTGCCGTATCGGTCTTGCGCCGCGCGGTCGCAACCAGCGCCTCGGCGGCGGCCACCTTATCGGCCAGCGTGGCTTGGCCGGTTTCCACCGAGCGGCTGCCCACCCTTGCGGTTTGCTCGCCGTCTTCCCCGGCCTCGCCGATCTCCACACTCGGGTTGGGGGTGCTGTCGACCATCGCCACCAGCTCCTCGTCGGGCACATCCTCGATCACCAGCGTGATCCCATTCTCGGCCAGCGCCCCAATCACATTGCGGATCGAGCTTTCGTCCAGCCCGTTGATGGCTTCAAGGTCTGCCTGGGTGATCATCGGCCCCTGCTCGATCTCGGGGCGCAGATAGACCTGCGCCCGCAGGCTCGATTGATCCCACGGCACCTGAGCGCCATAGGTCTTGGCCACCACTTGATTGCGCACCCGGATCATCAGATCAGAAATCGAGATACCCGGCGTTTCAAGGTGGCTCAGCAAGGCTTGGGTAAAGGGGCTGGTCTCCCCTGAAGCGCCTTCCGGGGCCGTTGCGCCGGGCTGGGTGGCAAAGCCCACAAAGCTGCCCGCGCCACTGTCTGGCTTGGCCAATCCCCCCGCATGCCCTTCCCCCTGCACCGAAAGGGGCAGCGGGCTGGTGCGGTTGGCATCCAGCAGGTAAATCGTCTGCCGCCCCTCGCCCGTGAGCCGGCGCACGATAGCCGAAAAGGCCCAGGTCTCGTCGCGCAGCGTTTCCGGGTTGGTCAGGTCGGCATCGGTTGGCACCAAATGGTTTTCACCCTCCAGCCGAAAGGCGTGGCCGGAGTAGTAGAACAGCACCAGATCAGCGCTGCCAGCCCGCAGCGAAAAGCTTTCCAGCAACGGGGTAAGCACCTGTTTGGGGGCATTGCTGAGGCTCGTCACCTCAAAGCCGAGCCGGGTGAGCGCCTCGGCCATCTGTTGGGCATCGTTGACGGAATGAGAAAGCGGGCGAACGCCGGTGTATTTGCCGTTGCCGATAACCAGCGCAATGCGGTCTTCGGCGCGGGCGGTCCAGGGCAGCAAAAGCAACACCCCGAGTAGCAGCACAAAACCAGCGCGCATCAGGCCAAGCCGCTTGCCATAGCCTTGCCGCGCCAATGCCGTGCCCACCCGTTCCATTGCTTCTCCCCCAAACCGCCCCGGCACGCCGCCTTAGCGGAAAACGCCGGTGCGCAGTTTCTTGGTGATCGTCTTCTTTGTCCCGCCAGTCTTGGTCCGCGTGGTGGTGACGTTTCTCTTGATTGTTTTCTTGCCGCTGGATTTTTGGCTCGTCGACGGGGCTTTCTTTGTGGCAGCGGCCTTGCGCACCTTGCTGATCGCATTCGACGTTTTCTTCGAGGCAACCTGTTGCACGGCCTTACATGCCACTTCCTGATCGGTCTTGAGCGCGTTCAAGAGGCCGTTGGAGGGCTCCAGCTTGTCGGTCGCAATCTTGCGCGCGGCGTAGTAGCGAAACAGCGAAACCCGGCTGCCCTTGCCCCAATCCCCATCAATCCGCATCCGGTAACAGCCCAAGCGGCTCAGCTCGGTTTGCACGGCGATCGACAGTTCCTTGCCCTGCAATTCCGGCGCGGCAGGCGCCACACCGGCGGCGCGGGCCTCATCGCTGTCCCGGTCAATCTCGGTGCCCACAACACGGCTGCGCGGCGTGGCTGTTGGGGTGATCGCGCGGGTCGGCGCAAGGGCGGCCAGCACAAAGGCTTCACGCTCCTCGCCATCCGGGCCGATCACCTTGGTGCGGCCCGCGTTTGGATCGGGGGCCACGTTGCTCGCCACATCGGTTGAGCCATTCAGCGTAACGCCGCCCACCTCGGTGCCGGTGACACGCGCGGCCCCGGCAACTTGGGTGCCTGTTACCTCGGCGCCCGTCACCCGCTGGGCGGCACTGGTGCTGGCACCCGCCACCTCGGTTCCGGTCACTTCGGACCCGGTCACACGTTCGGCCCCGGTGGTGGCACCGGCCACTTCGGTGCCGGTTACTTCTGCGCCTGTCACCCGCTGCGCGCCATTGCTGGCGGCGGCGGTTGTGGCGGTTGAGGTTTGCGCGGTTTCGCCCGTCACCTTTTCAGGTGCGCTATCACCGCCGATAACAACCACGGCGCTCTGGCTTTCAGCCCGCTGCGCCTTGTTGGCGGTGGAGCCGCTGGTGCTGTTTGCGTCGGTTTCAACGCCCGCATCTGTCATGATCGGGTTGCCATCATCATCCAGCGGCACGTCAACGATATCAACAATCGCCACCGCTTCCTGGATCAGCTCAACCTCTTCCTCGACCTCTTCGATCACGATGTTGGTGCCCGAGTTGCCCAGCGCGGCCAACAGGCGCTTGCGGGTTTCCGGATCAAGTGCCGCGATCAGCTCATAGTCGGCGTCGGTCAACTCGGCGCTCTGTTCAACCTGCGGGTTAAAGTAAAACTGTGCGCGCAGGCTCGATTGATCCCACGGGGTTTGCCGACCGAATGTTTCACTCTCCACATCGTTGCGCACCCGGATCATCAGGTCCGAAACCGAAATCCCCGGTTCTTCGATGTGTTGCAGCAAGGCCTGGGTGAAGGGCGAGTTATCGCCCGCGCCATCCGAGGTCACATTGTTTGGCTGGGTCGCGAAGGCGACAAAGGTGCCCGAGCCCTTTTCCATCTGCGCAAGGCCCTCGGTGCCCTCACCGCGCAGGCTTTCAGGCAGCGGGTTGTTGCGGCAGGCATCTAGGAAAATCAGCGTCTGGCGATTTTTTGCCCCAAGCCGTTTGACGATTTCATCAAGCCGCCATGTGTCTTGCTCAATCGCCTCGCGGGAGGCCAGCGTGGCATCGGTGGGCACAAGGTAGTTTGCCCCCCCAAGCTGAAACGCATGGCCCGAGAAGAAGAACATCGCGCTCTCCGCGTCTTCGGCACTATCGGCAAACGCATCAAGCCGGGTCCAGAAATCGGCCTCATCGGCGTCGGTGAGCAGGGTCACCTCGAAATCGAGCCGCTTCAGCGCGTCTGAAAGGTCTTTGGCGTCATTGGTGGCGTTTTTCAGCGGATAGACGTTGTCATAGGCCGCGTTGCCCACCACCAGCGCCACCCGTTTGGCCTCGGCCGTCAGCGTGGCGGCGGTGACCATCACCAGCGCAATGGGGGCCGCGCGGGCCACCCGGCCCAGCCCGGCCGCACGCGCGCCGCCGCCCACAAGGGCCGAAGCAGACCGCAGGCCAGTGCCAGCACGGGAGATCATTTCAGAGAAAGTCCTGGTCTTGGGCGCGGATGCCATTCGTGCCACCAATCATCTAGTGTTAAAAATATACGTTTCTATCGTAGCGGAAGGGACGTTTTAATGCGAGTCCCGGCAGATCAAATCTTTCTACACAAATAGATGTGACCTGTATGGCCCGTCTTCAAGGCCCGTGCCCGTTTCACAGCCCGCCCGGCGGCGACAAGAACAGCGTCCAGCGCACGGTATCCTGGGTATCAACCTCGCGGAACTTCGCCGCCTTGTGGCCCCGCTCCCAGCAGTTTTCGATGCCCTCGATCACAAACCGCTTTTCGCCGATGCACATGGACACCGTGCCATCAATGATCGGCTGGCCAAACACATCCGTCGCATAAACGTAGATATAGCGGTTGCCCAACTCCTCCTTGACCACGTTGGCGCATTGGTTGGTGCCGATCGTCCACCAGCCCTCAGTTTCAAACTGGTCGCCCGAAAGCTGCCCGATCGCCACGTTCACAACGTCAAAACTCTGGTTGCACACGGCAAATTCAGCCCGTGCCTGCGCGGAAACACCGAGCACCGCAACCGCACCCGCTGCAAGAATTTTCGTGACTTTATGCAAATTTACCTGCTTCATAAGCGCAGAAGTAAACGTGTTTTTAGGGATTGGGCAAGAATTCGCCTTATTTGCGCCCTAGATTGAAAACATTCACCTGAGATATTATACTCCTATTCAGTTGGAGGATGACCATGGACAGAGCTGTGAAAAATACCCTCGTAGCCTGCGCGCTAACAGCAGCGCTGGCAACGCCCGGTTTGGCACAGATCGCCAAATTCCATGTCGTGGCGCCCGCTGTACCATCGGCTGGCCTGATGAACAAAACATCCTCGGATGACATTGCTGGTGCCTTCGTTGGCAGCACCGTCGAGATGAACGAGGCCCGCGCGGCATCGCTCAGCGAGATGCGGGATGCGACGGCGATCACCGCTTCTGCAAGCGAAAGCCTTGATGCCAACGGCGAAGACAGGATGGGCGTTCAATCAGCCCCCGCAGCCCGGATTTCGGCCGAAATTGGTGGCCCCGGCAAGCCGCAAGGCGATAACGCAGGCCATGAAGAAGTTGCGCTTGGCACCCTCGCAATGCCCGAGCCGCGCCCAACTTTCGAGCGTCAGGTTGTCGTGCCCACCCGCACCAAAGGCCCGCGCGGCGGCTCCAAGATCCGCACCGATGGCTACTGGAGCGTTGGCGAATTTCGCTAAGCCCACCGTCCCAACCGAACGGCCAGAGCCTGCGTGCGCTGCTCTCCCGGCGCATATAGGCCCCGGCGCAAAACGCGCGCTGGCGCTTTACGAGCATTTCCCCTGCCCCATCAGCACCTAGCTGAGTGATTTTCCCGCGCAAAGGCTTTGCGCGGGGCCGAGCGCATGGTAGCACTTTGGCAAGCAAAAACTCATCGCAAGGGGGCGTGACGTGCCTGTTCTCAAATCTGTTTCCTCGACTTTCGCCGCCGCATCCGTGGCTCTTGCCGCCATGGTGGGGGCGCCCGCATTCGCGCAGGGCGGCAATTTCAGCCTTGAATTGAACGCCGCGCGTGACGCGGGCGAAGGGTGCCGCCTCACCTATGTTGCCACCAACAACACCGGCCAGGACCTTGAGCAAGCCAGCTACGAGGTCGCTGTATTTGATCAGGATGGCGTGGTTTCGCGCCTGCTGATCCTTGAGTTTGGCCGCTTGCAAGCCGACAAGACCAAGGTCGTGCAGTTTGACCTCAGCGATATGGCCTGCACCAATATTTCCCGCCTTCTGGTCAACTCGGTCTCCGAATGTGTGGCCACTGGCGGCGGTGACGCCAATTGCATGGACGGTCTGGTGACCTCCTCGCGCGCCGAAATCCAGTTCGGCCTCTGATTTCACCGGGCCGCAGACGCCCGGAGCCACTGATCCGGGCGCAGGAGTGATTGACGGATGCAAGACATGCTGCCCGAAGGGCTGAACGGATTTGCCTGGGCCATTCTCGCCGTCCTGGCGGGGGCGTCGCTGGTGGCGCTGACGGTGGCCCTCTTCAAGGTGTTCCAGTTCGTCCGCCTTGGCGTGGGGCGGCGCAAACAGCCCGCCCAGATCGTTGAAAAATGGCTCTCAGGTGATGGCGACGGTGCTTTGAAACTCGCCGACAAGCGCAATACATCCACCGTGCGCGTGCTTTTCGCGGTGCTCTCGGCGCTGCGCTCAAACCCCGGCGACAAAGAGTTCGCCCGCGAAATCTCTACCCAGGTCGCGCTGGATGAACTCGCCCAAATGGCCCGCCGCATGCCCGCGCTGGAGGCCGTTGTGCAGGCCGCGCCCATGCTCGGGCTTCTGGGCACCGTGGTGGGCATGATCGAGGCTTTCGGCAAGCTCAGCCAGGCCGAGGGCGCGGTGGATCCAACGGTTTTGGCGGGGGGGATCTGGTCGGCCCTGATCACCACCGCCGCCGGGCTGGCCATTGCCATCCTGTTCTACTTCATCTCGGTCTGGCTTGAAGGCCGCATTGCCCGTGAGCGCGAAACGCTGGAGCGGCTGATCTCCACGGTGCTGCACGGGCGGGTCGAAACGCGGCCGGGCCGCACGGTCGTCTAGGTGGCTGCGGGCGGGAAAACCGTCATCGCCCCCCTGCCCCACGCGGCGGGGTTGGCCGGCGGGGCGGGCCACGGCGCAAGCGGCAGCGCGGGCGGCGGCGGGCGCGAAGCCGGCGATGTCTACCTCCCCGATCCACGCGGCGACAGGCGCGCGCCCTTCGCGCTCACCCCGCTGGCCGATGTGATGTTCCAGCTTCTGATCTTCTTCATGCTGTCCACGTCCCTCGCCCCCTATTCGCTGATCACCCTCGGCACCCCCGCCGCCCCCACCGGCCAAACCGCCGCCAAGGACAACGCGCCGGGCGGCGGTGCCCAAAGCATTGTAATCTGGCACGTCAGCCGGGGCGAAATCCGCGCAGGCAAGGCCACTCTGCCGCTTGACGCCCTGCCACAGGTGATCGATGCGCTGCGCGAAAAGGGGCTGGAGGAAATCCTGCTGTTCACCACCCCCACCGCCACCACCCAAGACGTGGCCACCGTGATCGAGGCCATCCGCAGCGGCGAAGTTGCCCGCCTGCGGCTCATCGGCAGGCCCGGATTATGACCCGGCTCTCCCCGCCCATCCAGCGCGAGGCAGGCCCATGCTAGGCTCCCGTTTCGCCGCCCAACGCAGCCGCCGCCGCCCCGATTTCGGCTTGGCCCAGGTCAATATCGTGCTGCTCCTCGTGCTGTTCTTCCTCGTCGTCGGAACCATCGTCGAAACCGATGAGCTACAGGTCGAGCTGTCACAAACCACTGACCTCCCGCTTGAACGCCTGCCGCGCCCGCTGCTGCTGATCACCCCCGGCGGCGACTGGTCGTTGGATGGCACCCTCCTGCCGCACGCCGAGATCGTCACCGCCCTCACCGCGCCGCCCCCCGATGGCCAGCCAAACGCCGTTTACCTGCTCGCGCCGCAGGATTTGCCCGCCGACATGCTGATCCAAACCATGCAAGAGCTGCTCCCGGCGGGGCGCACCGTCAAGCTTGTCACCCTCAAAAGCACCGCCCCATGAGCACCGATAGCGGCCCTATCCAGTTCATCGAACCCCGCGGGCAAACCGAAGTTGTGCTCTGGAGCGCCGCGCTCTTCATCGCCCTCGCTGCCCATGTGGCCCTGCTGAGTTGGTGGCAGGAGGCCTTGCCCGGCATCGTCCCCAAACCCGCGCCCGTTGAAACCGAAGTCACCGTCGAGTTGATCAAAATGGCCTCGCAGGCCGCCCCGCCCAGCGCGGTTGAAGCGGCGCGCGAAAGCGCCAGCGCAGCCGTGCCAACCACCCCTCCCCCCGAGGCCACCACCGCCCCAACGCCCCAGTCGCGCACCGGCCAAACCGCAGAACCCGCGCCCGAGGCCACCCGCATCACCGGCACACCGCTTGCCCCCTCCGCCGAGCCAGCCCCACCGCCCGCCAACGCCGAACAGGCCGAAACCAGCCGCGCCGCCCGCGCCGGAACCGAACGCGCGCCGCAGGTTGCCACCCCCGCCCGCGTTGCCGCAGCCCCGGTTGTCACCGAAAATGTCAACCGCCCCGAGGTCGCCACCACCGCACGCGCGGCCACCGAAACCCCCGAAATCGCCACTGCGACAGCGCGCGATGACCGTATCATTGAGGGCCGTGACAGCGGCACCGAGCGCGTCCGCACACGCAAAGAGCAAGAGGCCGTTACGGCTGTTCAGCAAACCGGCGAGGTGCAATCCGCCACCGCGCCGCAAGCCACCGAAGAAAGCACCACAGCCGAGCCGGAGGCGCTCGCCTCGCTCGCCCCAACCACCGCGCCAACACCGCCCAGCCCGGAAAGCGCGCCCGAGCGCCTTGCGCCCCGCCCTGAAATCCCGGCGGATATGGTGCCCGAACGCGTCACCGCAGCCACGCCCACCGCCGAACACCTCGCCGCTGCCGCCCCCATGGTTGAACCTGCCCCCGAGCAAACCCCCACCGAACTGCCCGGCCTCTCGGTGGGCGATAGCGGCGCCGCCGCCCCTGCCGCCCCCTCCAGCGAAATCAGCCAGCAGGATCGCAACCGCTACGCCGCCATCCTTGACTACCTGAAAACCTATGAAGGCGGCCCCTGCTTTGCCGCCCTGCCCGCCCTTGGCGAAGAAACCCAAAGCCTCACGCTTGATGCCTTCGGCCCAACCACCGCCTCGCTCGACGGTTTTCGCACCGGGTTGGAGGCCGAAACCGGCACCATCCCCGGCACCTATCTAAAGCCGGTGAGCGAGGCCCAATGCGCCACGCTGGCCTTCATCAGGCGCGCGCCCGCCTACCCCGCCTTCAACCTCTACTTCGATATGCCCGCGCGTGAGATCGCTTCGGGGGAGTATCTCTCAGGGCGCATTCTCAATGTCTCGGGGCAGGTCGTCCACTTCCTCATCATCGACGATGAAGGCACCGTGCAAGCGCTCGACAGCTTCCTCAAGTTCACCCGCAGCGGCGCCAGCTTTGATATCCCGATGTCGCTCACCGCAGGCCCCGTTGTCACCCAACAGTTGCTCCTGGCCATCGGCACCCCGGCCCGCCTTGCCACCGTCACCGAGCAAAACGGCACCGCCGCCGCGAGCTTCTTTCAATCGCTGGAAAACGAGCTCAAAACCAAGGGCATCTCGGCAGATCTCTCAATGGTTGCCTTCTCCGTCCAGTAACGAAATGTCCTGCTGAAAATATCCCGAAGGCCACGCCCGCCCCACGCACCATGGCCGCCTGAACCGCGCCGCGCCAGCCACCCGCCAACAAAACATGGAATGCGCCGCAGGCGCGCGATTGGATCGCGCTTACTGTTCTTCGGCGTCGTCGAAGCGGAAGTACCCCAGCGCCGCCGAGGCGGCCTCTTCTTCCGCCGCGCCACGCTGGCGGATCTCGGCCTGAATGATCGGCATCAACGAAGCGGTCGGCGTTCCGGCTTGTGTGTCCGAGCTGCCAATCGGCTGGTCGCTGGCGATGACAAGCATGAGGTAAGGCACAATCTCGCGCCCCGCCGCACCTTGCGGATGCAGCGCCAGCGCAAAGGTGGATGAGCCGTCTTCCTGCGGTTTCAGCCGCGAGGTCAGGTTGTAGGCCCCGCCCTGGCTGTCCACCAGGAACAGCGTCAAATCACGTCCCTCGATCTGGTCGATGGTGCCGCGAATAGGCTCCCCGGATTTCAGCACATCCCTGTCGAGCGTCAGCTTGGGGGGCCGCGCCTCCGAGGTTTTGGCGAAATTCTTCACAAAAGTCACCACAGCACACTGGCTTTCATCCACCAGGCGCACGCCGATCTTTGGCTCGGTGCCATGGGCTTCGCGGAAATCGGTCAACAGCTGCCAAAACGGGTCAACGCTGGTGGCATAGCCCACAATCTCAAACTCTTCCGGCGTTGCGCTGACAATCGAGGTATGCACGCAGCGCGGTGTCGAGTAGTTCTGCAACCAGCGTATCTGCTGGCCCACGCATTGGATCGCCCGGCGCGCATCAAGGCCATCCGGCCCCGCCGAGCAATCACCCAGCGCCGTGTTTTCGGCAGAGGCCATCGTCGTGCCCTCACCCGGATTGATCGTCCCGTCCACCGGCTCCAC
>NZ_JARGND010000010.1 GCF_029212645.1 Vannielia sp.
AGCCAAAGAAGAAGCCCGCGCCATTCTCCTTGCGCCTGACTTTCGAGGAGAGAAGCCGTCTAGAAGAGCTCGCGGGCGATGAGCCGCTCGGCAGCTACATCAAGCGCAAGCTCTTCGATGGGAATGGTGCATCGCACAAACGTGCCCGCTCGAAGCTTCGACGGCCCGTGAAAGACGATGCCAGCCTGGCCAATGTACTAGCCTTGCTTGGAGGCTCACGGATCGCCAACAACCTTAACCAGCTCGCCAAAGCCGTGAATATCGGTTCCTTGCCGGTCGTTGCTGAAACAGAACACGATATCCGCCGCGCCTGCGCGGATGTTGCTGCCATGCGGGAAGAGCTTCTGCGTGCCCTCGGTCAACGTAGTGATCTGGGGTCGTCATGATCTTGAAAGGCTCTCAGCGCGGCGGTGCCAAGCAACTCGGGCTTCATCTTTTAAAGACTGCCGAGAACGAGCATGTCGAAATCCACGATGTTAGAGGTTTCATGACCGACGATGTTGTCGGCGCGCTCCGCGAAGCTGAAGCCGTTTCGAAAGGGACGAAGTGCCGTCAGTTTCTGTTTTCGGTCTCACTCAATCCGCCTGAGACCGAATCCGTGCGTATCGAGGCCTTCGAACAGGCGATTGCAGCCATCGAAGAAAAGCACGGTCTAACCGACCAACCCCGTTTGATCGTCTTTCACGAAAAGGAAGGACGGCGGCATTGTCATGCCGTTTGGAGTCGGATTGATGCCGAGACCATGACGGCCAAGCCTCTTCCGTTCTTCAAGAATAAGCTGATGGAAGTCTCCAAACAGCTCTATCTTGAGCATGGCTGGCAGATGCCGCGAGGCTTGGCCAACGCGAAAGATCGCGATCCGCGTAACTTCACCTTGGCAGAATGGCAGCAAGCCAAACGTGTTGGACGGCATGCCGGAGACCTCAAGGCCGATATTCAAGAAGCGTGGGCGATATCCGACAGCCGCAGTAGTTTTTCGCATGCGCTCGAAGAACGCGGGCTGTTCCTAGCGCGCGGTGATCGACGCGGACACGTTGCGGTGACGTATGAGGGGGAAGCGATCTCCATCCCCCGTGCCATTGGCAAGAAGTCTAAGGACGTGACAACGCGCCTGGGCAAGCCGCAGGAGCTGAAGAGCGTCAGTGAAACCCGCCAGCGCATCGCGAAAGACATCGCCCCGAAGCTCGCTTCATACATCACCAAAGCCCGCGCCGACGCGAACGCAGAAAAATCTGCCCTCGAGAGACGCCGTCAGTACATGCAAGCGCAGCAAAAGGCAGAGCGCGCCACGCTCGATGCCGGTCAAAAGGCACGGGCTGAACAGGAAGCCGCGGCTCGATCCGCTCGCTTGCGAAAAGGCCTGCGCGGACTGCTTGACCGCGTAACCGGCAAGCGCGCCGCCCTTGAAAAACAGAACGAGATGGAAGCGATATGGTCCCTTCAGCGTGACCGAGAACAGCGTCATGCCCTTGTCGATGCGCAGCTCAAGGACAGGCAAAGCCTTCAAGCCGAGATTGTTTCCGCCCGCAACCGTCACGCTGAGGTGCTGCGAAGCTTACACCACGACCGGACAAACAACCGCCTGATGATGCGTGGTTTGGAACCCATGGCTAAGAATGGCTTCTCGCCGTTGAAAAGGGGCATTGATGAAGCGGCTAGGGTCGAGCTTTCGGCAAAGCCAGTGACCGATATCGGCAAGAAAAAGATTGCGGCTCCCGCACGCGGCATCGGGGCGCGGGATACGACCGCAGAAAAAGCGCCGCGTGCTCAGAGCTCCAAGGTCGAAGCGCGATCCGTCAAGCAGGCCTATATCGAAAGCCAAAAGAAGATGTCGGCTGAGCGGGTAAAAGCCGCCCAAGAACGCCTCGCAAAATTGCGGAACGAACAGCAGCAAAAACCTACCGTCCGAGTTCGTCAGGCCGGACGAGACACGGTATCGCCGCAAGATCGTCTTCCACGCCTGCGAGAAGGTCAAACGCGGAAACCACGCGGCCCGGATCTCGACAGATAGAGCAGAAGCCTCCTTCCAAGAACGTCAATTTTTCAGTCCAGCAGGAAATTGCTGCACCAATCGAGTGCCTTTGTTTGTGTGAATCCTCACTGCCTCGACAAGCAGACCGACCAAACCATCAAGGGCCTTGATGGGGGTGTGGGCCGAAAGGCCCTGAGTGGTTTGGGGCCTCCCTGACGATGGAGGATCACATGAAACTCGTCACTCGATTTGAAGCAGCATCCCGCAGCACTGAGCAATTGCACGGTCTTTTCACAGAAGCTTTCAACGCTTTTTCTGTTGCGTCGCGCGGTTCGCAAGAACGCCGCGATGCTCTGGCTTCCCTTGAAAATATCGAGGCTGAATTGGCATCAAGAATGCCAGGTCTTTGAGCCTCGCGCGGTGGGCCGAAAGGCCCACCGCAATTTTCTTTTGCTGCTTGGAGCGGCTATGCCGCCGCTCCTGCTTCTTTCTCTTCGACCTGAAATCCATGAAGGAAATCTGCTGCGCGCTGCGCATGAGCTGCTGCGCTGAAGATGGCGCGCTTGTCTTCCTTCAAAACCTTCAACCAGCTTTGAATGTATGCTGCATGGTCGGTGCCGGGTTCCGGCGTTAGGGCCAGATCGGCGCAAAGGAATGCTGCGCCAAGTTCGGCAACCAACTCTTCGCGGGCATAGCCTTCATCGCCCCATTTCTTGCGGCCAAAGTCCCGGTCTAGGCGCTTCGGGTGCTTCGTCCAGTGCGTCAGCTCGTGCGCAAGCGTGGCATAGTAGGCCTCGGGGCTGCGGAAGCTCTCAAAATGCGGCATCTGCACATGGTCCGTCCCGCCGCTGTAATGGGCGGAGGTCCCGCCGTGCCGAATGTTTGCCCCGCTTGCCGCAAAGAATTGGTCTGCATGCTCGATCCGCTGCGCAGGGTCGATGATCGGCTCTGGCTTGGCATAGAAATGCTCGGGCAAGCCTTCGATCTGCTCGACGTTGAACACGCTATAGCCTTTCATAAATGGAATTTTTCGCTCTTCCTCGATGCCGTCGTCCTGCTCTTCGGTCTTGGTGATGGTGTTCACATAGACGACAAGGTTCCCGCGCTCGCCCTTGCGAACGTGTGCGCCATATTCCTTGGCTTGGCGGTAGGTCATCCAGAACGGCGAGAGATAGCCGCCTTCTATGGTTGCGCCCCAGAGCATCAGCACGTTGATTCCGCTGTAGGCCATGCCATTATGGCGTAGCGGTTTGATGATCCGTCCGTCCATGTTTCCGGCGGACCACGGCTTAAGCCATGTCAGTTCACCTTTCTCCAGATCGGCAATGATCTTGTCTGTTACTTTCTGATAAATGTCCCGTGTCATTGGCCTTTTCTCCTTTGTTCGGTTGCGCATGCAACCGAACTGCCCCTCTGGCGAAGAGAGGGGGGAGACCGTCCAGACCGAAGGCCATGGTGGGTGGTGCGGGCGCAGCCAAAGGCGAGCCACGGCCCATGGCCTTCGCCCGAAGCCATAGCGAAGGGCTTGGTCTTGACGGGTGATGGGCCATCAGGCCCCAATGAAAGAGGAGGATGTCAGCCGTTCACGGCTGGCGATTGCCGCGCAAGGGATCGACGCCGGATGGTGGAGACTGACCTATCAGGCTCCATTCACGAGAGCCCGGCCCGGACGGGTGCGCAAGTATTGTTGTGGATCAAATCGGTTTCCAGAGGCGCAGAATATCGCCAAGGATGCCGAAACCAAGGTATTGTGAATCATGAAAAAGTTAGATGGCGAACTTATTCTCAGCGCATCCGATCTCGTCGGCCACTTGAACTGCAATCATTTGACGGCACTCGACGTTCAAGTCGCCGCTGGCAGCATGGCAAAGCCGGATCGTTACGACCCGTTGCTCGAAATCCTGCGCGAGCGGGGTCAAAGACACGAGGCAGCGTATATCGATCACTTGAAAGAGAACGGCTATGAGATAGCGGCCATTGACGGTGTGGATATCACAGCGCAGGCCGTTCAGGCCACACGCGAAGCCATGAGCGAAGGCAAGCAGATCATCATACAGGCCGCGCTGAGCAATAATCGCTGGCGCGGACGCGCCGACATACTCCGCCGTGTTAGCAAGCCGAGCCAGCTGGGCGAATATTCCTACGAAGTCATCGACACAAAACTCGCGCGCGAGACCAAGGGCGGAACGGTCCTCCAGCTCTGCCTATATGCCGATCTCCTGGAGGCTATGCAGGGTATTGCGCCGGAATATGTGCATGTGGTTGCGCCTTGGTCAGACTTCGAACCTCAAAGCTTTCGCTACGCTGACTACGCGGCTTATTATCGCCGTGTGAAGAGTGCGGCTGAGCATGCCGCTTCGGAAGAAAACGGAGCTGAGACCTATCCCGAACCCAAATCTCACTGTGATATCTGCCGATGGGAAAACCAGTGCGATGCGCGCAGGCGGCAAGATGATCATTTGTGTTTGGTGGCTGGGATCACAAAGAACCAAATAGCGGAACTGAAGGAAAACGGCTTCGGGACAACTGAGGCACTCGCCGAGATGCCATTACCTGTCCCATTCAAGCCCAAGCGCGGTTCGGCACAATCCTTCGAGAAAGCGCGGGACCAAGCCGCGATCCAGGTAGAAGGACGACGCACGGGCCAGTACAGATACACGCTATTGGATGTTGTTCCTGAATTCGGTCTCGCGGCCATTCCCGAACCCTCAGAGGGCGACGTCTTCTTTGATATCGAAGGTGATGAATTCGTCGGCGAGCACGGCCTCGAATATCTTTTCGGGTACAGCTACGTAGATGAAACGGGCGCGAGCGCATACATCGCCGATTGGGCCTTTGACCGCGACGGCGAAAAGCTGATCTTCGAGCGCTTCATCGATTTTGTTACGGCGCGACGGCAGACATACCCCGATATGCACATTTATCACTTTGGGGGATATGAGCCTGGAGCGCTCAAGCGCTTGATGGGACGCTATGCAACCCGTGAGGACGAGGTGGACAACCTCCTTCGCGGCCTTGTTTTAGTCGACCTGTTGAGTGTGACCCGCAATGCCTTGCGGGCCAGCGTAGAAAGCTATTCGCTTAAATCGTTGGAACCGTTCTTCGGATTTACGCGCGCAACCGCTCTGCGCGACGCCAACATTGCCCTCACCAGAGTTTCGGCGGGTCTGGAACTGAATGATGTCCCATCCATCGACGACGAGACCAAACAGACGGTCGCCGCCTATAACAAAGATGACTGTCTGGCGACGGCAGGCCTAAGAGATTGGTTAGATAACCTGCGCTCGGAATTGATAGCGGCAGGCACTGACGTTCCCAGGCCAGCGCCAGGGCAAGATGGTCCAAGCGAAGAACTCGATGAAAGGCAAAAACGCGTTCAGGAGCTCATTGAGCGACTTACGCATGACGTGCCCGTCGATCCTGAAGCACGGACGAGCGAGCAGCAGGCACGCTGGATTTTAGCCTACATCATTGATTGGCACCGCCGCGAAAACAAGGCCACTTGGTGGGAGTATTTCCGCCTGAAGGACCTGAGCGCGGAGGAGCTCTTAGAAGAAAAAGCGGCCATTGGCCGTCTTCAATACGTTGAAACGATTGAGCGCTCGAAACAAGGCATTCCAACGGATCGCTACCGTTTCGAGCCGCAAGATACAGACATCAGAGGGGACGAGAACCTTCACAATGTCGGAGGCGATAAACTCGGCACGGCGCTCGCCGTTTCGCCGGACACCAATACCATCGACATCAAGAAATCCAAGGCAACCGCAAACATACACCCCGACGCCGTCTACGCGCACAAGTTCATCGACCCGAAAGAACAGGCCGCTGCTCTCTTCCGCCTTGGCGAGTACGTCGCCGAACATGGCATCAGCGGTGATGGCGAGTACCAGGCTGCAAGGGAAATCCTGCTGCGCAAACCGATGGATGCAGGCGGACAAGCGTTTCAAGAAGATGGAGAAACGACCCTCGATGCAGCGCTGCGCTTGACCGGCCTCATGAAAGGAGGCGTGCTACCGGTCCAAGGGCCACCCGGAACCGGCAAATCCTATACAGGCGCGCGCATGATTTGCGAGCTGATCAAGCAGGGCAAGACGGTTGGCATCACGGCCAATAGCCACAAGGTGATCCGGGGCCTCGTCGACAAGACCATCAAGGCCGCTCCGGAACGTGGCGCAAACTTCGTCTGCATCCAGAAACCCGAGAGCGGTCACAAGGAAGACCCGACCGATCATCTGACCTTCGCCAAAACCAATGACGATGTCATCAGCGCCATCCGCTCCGGCGCAGCGCAGTTGGCAGCGGCAACACCATTTTTCTGGGCCACAGAAAACGCTAAGAACCTGGTAGACGTTCTCATCATCGACGAAGCTGGACAGATGTCACTTGCCAACGCTCTAGCCGTCTCACAGGCAGCGCCTACAGTTGTCATGCTCGGCGACCCTCAACAGCTGGAACAACCAACGCAGGGAACACACCCGGATGGAACCGGCGTATCGGCGCTAGATCACCTGCTCGGCGGAGCCCAGACGATCACAAAAGAGCAAGGCCTTTTCCTTGCAACCACCTACCGCCTGCATCCGGAAATCTGCGCCTTCAATTCCGAGCTCTTCTACGAAGGCAAGTTGGAGGCCGAAGAAGATTGCGAGCGTCAGCTCATCACGGCGGACGGTCCGATATCCGGCACTGGCTTGCGATATCTACCGATCAAGCATGAAGGCAACACAAGCGCATCCATCGAAGAGGCGGACGCGGTCGCCAACCTCGTCGAACAAATCCTCGCCAGCGGCGCTCAATGGACAGACCGCGATGGCGTCGTGCGAGATGTCACCAAAGACGATATACTCATCATCGCGCCCTACAATGCGCAGGTATTCGAGATTCAGCAGCGCCTTCCAGACGCGCGAGTTGGGACCGTGGACAAGTTCCAGGGACAGGAAGCCCCGATAACGATCTACTCGATGGCAACGTCCAGCCACACAGACGCCCCGCGTGGTATGGAGTTTCTATACAGCGGCAACCGTCTCAACGTCGCAATATCACGCGCTCAGTGCGTCGCCATACTTGTGGCATCGCCCGACGTGTTTGAAGCGGAGTGTAAGACACCGTGGCAGATGCAACTCGCGAACTCGTTTTGCCGATACCTTGAAATCGCCGAAAAAATTTCGCTGCTTTGAACTCTCCGGACTTCACATCCCTTCAGGGCTGGCCTTACCGCGGATGATAAAAGAGGGTTCTAGGCTGACCAAGTGAGCACGTTTATTTCTGCAGTAGAATTATGTACTGCAGAAAATTAAGTTGACAGCCCTTGGGTTGGGCTGTTATAGCTGTAGCATGATCTACAGACAAAAATATGTCCCTCTTGCGGACGTGTGTGACATTCAGAGCGGCTTTACGGCGCGGTCAGCGCTTGTCGAGGATAGGGTTGGGGGGATTCCGGCTGTTCAGCTTGGTGACCTGCGCGGCGATATCGAGGTTCCGCTGGCGTCGGCCTCGCGCTTCAAGTTGGATGGAAAGTTGGACCGCTATCTAGTCTCACCTGGCGATGTCCTTTTTCGCTCGCGCGGCGAAAAAAACACGGCGGTCATCGCTGTCGGTGATGCAGGCGACCAGGCCATTGCCCTCTTGCCCTTGATCGTTCTTCGTGCGCACGCCGATGTTGTGTTGCCCGAGTTTCTGATGTGGCTGATTAATCAACCTGAAGCGCAGCGCTACCTGGACTCGTGCGCGCGCGGCACGAATCTGAGAATGATCCCGCGCGACTGCCTGGACAAGTTGCCAGTCAGCATACCTGACTTGGTGATCCAGAAATTAGTGGTTGAGGTGAGTCGGCTTGCGGCAAAGGAAGCAAGCTTGCTGCGCGAACTCGCGCAAAAGAAAGAAGAATTCACGAGCTTCGCCCTGCTTAGACAGGTGCGAAACGCCCAGCTTCACGGCAATGAAGCTGGGCATCCTGTCGCCCGTCAGCCGTCTAAGCATGCGGGCAAGTAGCAACGGACAAACTCATGAGGTGAACATGTCCATTAACATTGGAAACTACCACGCCGAGGGCCCCTTCGGCAACGAGAACTACCTGCAAGCCCGTTCGGGGGTCTATGTGATCCTTGGGCGCAAGCAGACCGCTACCAACTGGAGTGTCGTCGATATCGGCGAGTCGCGAGACATTCGCGAGCGTGTCGGAAATCATGATCGCGCGCTCTGTTGGCGCGGACAGGGGCATGCAGAGCTTGCGGTGGCCGCCATCTACGCCGATGCGCAAAATCGGATGGTGATCGAACGCCAACTTCGCACGCAGTTCAACCCGCCCTGTGGATTGATTTGAGAAACAGTTTGGGGCGGGCACCTGTCCCGCCCCACAATGATACGCAAAAGGATTTGAAAATGAACGATAAACTAACACAGGCGGAAGTGAACAACGCAGCATGGGCTGCCTGCGACACCTTCCGTGGCGCGGTCGATCCCGCGCAATACAAGGACTACATCCTAGTGATGTTGTTCCTGAAGTACATCACGGACAACTGGAACGACCACTTCGAGACCTACCGCAAGCAGTACGGTGACGATGATGTCCGCATCCGTCGCCGCATGGAGCGTGAGCGCTTCTATCTGCCGGAGGGCGCGAGCTTCTATGACCTCTACGAGCAGCGCAACGAGCCCAATATCGGCGAGCTAATCAACATTGCGCTCGAAGACATTGAGGACAAGAACCGCTCCAAGCTCGAAGGCGTGTTCCGCAACATCGACTTCAACTCGGAATCGAACCTTGGCCGCACCAAGGATCGCAACCGCCGCCTGAAGCACCTCCTCGAAGACTTCAACAAGCCCGCCCTCGACCTGCGTCCGTCGCGGGTGAAGGAAGACATCATCGGGGAGACCTACATCTACCTGATTTCCCGTTTTGCCTCGGACGCGGGTAAGAAGGCAGGCGAGTTCTTTACCCCAGCCCCCGTCTCCGGCTTGCTGGCGAAACTCGTTGCGCCAAAGGAAGGCGACACGATCTGTGACCCCGCCTGTGGCTCTGGTTCGCTGCTGATCAAGGCTTCTGAAATGGTCGGCTCGAACAACTTCGCCCTCTACGGGCAGGAGGTGAATGGCGCGACCTGGGCTCTGGCGCGGATGAACATGTTTTTGCACGCCAAGGATGCCGCGCGCATCGAATGGTGTGACACCCTGAACAGCCCCGCGCTGATCGAGGGCGACCACCTTCAGAAGTTCGATGTCGTCCTCGCCAACCCACCGTTCTCGCTCGACAAGTGGGGCGCGGATGACGCGGACACAGACCAGTATAACCGCTACTGGCGGGGCATTCCGCCTAAGTCCAAGGGCGATTATGCTTTCATCACGCATATGATCGAGATCGCCAAGCGCCAGTCAGGCCGCGTGGCGGTGATCGTCCCGCATGGCGTTCTGTTCCGAGGCGGCGCTGAGGGCAAAATTCGCCGGCAGCTGATCGAGGAAAACTTGCTCGACGCCGTTGTCGGCCTCCCTGCCAACCTCTTCACCACCACTGGCATCCCCGTTGCTATTCTGGTTTTTGACCGTTCCCGCGAAGAAGGCGGCGCAAACGCGGATCGCAAGGACGTGCTCTTCATCGACGCCAGCAAGGAGTTCACGGCTGGCAAAGCGCAGAACGTGATGGACGAGGACACACACATCAAGCGGGTGCTGGACACCTACAGCGCCCGCGAGGAGATCGAGAAGTATTCCCACCTCGCCAGCACCGATGAGATCGCCGAGAACGGCTATAACCTCAACATCCCGCGCTACGTGGACACCTTCGAACCGGAGGAAGAGATCGACGTCGCCGCCGTGCAAGTGGACATCGTGCGGATCGAGAGCGAGCTGGCAGACGTTCGCGCGAAGATGTCGGGCTATTTGAAGGAGCTCGGGATTGATGCGTGAAGGATGGACACCAACGGCTTTTGCGGACATCGCCGAATTCCGCAATGGCCTCAACTTTGTGCGTGGAGAGAGTGGCCATACGGTGAAGGTTGTCGGTGTGGGAGATTTTCAGCGGCATGAGACGCTTGCAGATTTCTCTGATACTGCCTCTGTGACCATTTCCAACCGCATCGCGCAGAAAGACCTTCTCCGCGACAATGACCTTTTGTTTGTCAGATCAAATGGCAACAAAGCGCTCGTAGGCCGCTGCGTACTCATTTCTGGGATTAAGGAACCAGTCACGTTCTCGGGGTTCACCATCCGGGCACGAGTCAAATGCCCCAATGTTGACCACAGCTACCTTTCCAAGTTGGTGCGGTCACCACTGTTTCTTGAGCACCTGTATCGAAGGGGTGGAGGCTCTAGCATCAGCAATCTTAGCCAAGATGCGCTTGCCGAGTTCACCTTTGGCCTGCCTCCGCTTCCCGAACAGCGCAAAATCGCGGTGATCCTGCGGACCTGGGACGAGGCGCTCGAAAAGCTCACCGCGCTGCGGGCCACGAAGGCGCGGCAGCTTGTGGGACTGGGCCTCGCTCTTATTGATCGGGCGGCGAACGAACCGGCTACAGTATCAAGGCCGCTTGCTGACCTTGTGCGCATCATAAAGGGCAAGCAGCTTAACAAGCTCGACATCGCATCGGGCGAGTATCCTGTCTGGAATGGTGGCATCAGCCCTTCTGGTTTTCATGACGAATGGAACACCGAGGGCGGAACAATCACCATCAGCGAGGGAGGCAACTCCTGCGGATTCGTCAACGTGTCCGAAACGCGCTTCTGGCTTGGAGGGCATTGCTATGCCTTGCAAGAACTTTCGAACATGATCGAAAGGGATTTCCTCTTTCACGCGCTGAAATCGCGAGAGGCTGAGATCATGCGGCTTCGCGTTGGCTCTGGCCTCCCGAACATTCAACGCGGTGACCTTGAGCGTCTGCAAGTGGTTGTTCCTGCTCGCGATCTCCAGAAAAAGATTGCCCTTGCCCTCACAGCTGGGAACGAGGAACTCACTCTTCTCGACACAGAGATTAAAGCCTTGAACGACCAGAAGCGCGGTCTGATGCAGAAGCTCCTGACGGGCGAATGGCGTGTCGAGGTTTCGGACGATGAGGAGGCAGCGGCATGACAGGTAATACACAAAAGCTGTCGATCCGCCTTCTCAAGGATGGTCTTGAACCAAAGGACGGCGCGCGCGACGGAGTTGATCTCGAAGCTTGGGACAAGCTCGAAGGCGCTTTGATCGTGCTCGACACAATGGGCGGTGCTGCACCGAAGTGGTCGAAGTTCCTTGAGCTGTCCGACGAGCAAAAGAAGAAGGTTTACAACAACACAGCCTTTGGACTTGTTTTTATCCCTGCCGCAGGCCGCTGGTTTGCTGTCTCTTTTGGCATGGGGCATGTAAAGCTCGACCCTACGAAGTTCGAGCAGGATTTTGGGCTGAGGATCGTTCTCAATTCAGTCGATCCGAACCAGCTCAAAAGCGCTGACGTACGTACGCCCGATGAAAATACGCTCTCTCGTCGCTCCCAGACAAGCCGAGGATCGGACCAAACCGCTTTTTTGATCGACGTGGAACGTGACATTGTTCGGGGACTCGCAGGTACGCCAAAGGACAAGAACTTTGCCTCCCGCGTGGCCGGAACAGACTCGCTTTCAATGGATCGGAAAGTGACGGTAGCTGATCTTCCTGCCGTGTGCACAGAGACTTTAGCATCTTACCAAAAAGACGACTACAAAGAGCATTTTTCTTGGATCGACCAGATCAAGCATGTTCGTGAAAACGAAATTATCGAGAATCTGAACGCGGCGGCGGTAGCCGTAATTGATGCGGCGCTGAAAGGTAGTGAGCCGGAGGGTCTCCATCTTGCTTTCCCGGTCATATACGATCCTGAGAAAAGCAATCAGCTGCGCTACAAGGGCTTTCGCAGCAGTCAGATTTATCCTGATCTAGACCTTGACGGGTATCTTGAAGCCCTCCAGGAGCGCGGCAAGACTGACTATGGGCTCGACGATTTTGGTAGCCACACCGTGCACGAAGTCGATGACGAAGGGCGTGATTGCGGCGGCAAGTGGAAGATCTCTGAGTGTCTGGTATGCGAAGTCGAGCACGACGGTCGCACCTATGTGCTATCTGGCGGGCGATGGTACGAAGTAGAAAGCGACCTCGCCAAGCAGGTTCAAGAGTTCTTTGAGAAGCTGGATCGGTATGAACTGCCTGATGCCAAAGCTGAGGAGAATGAGCAGAAGTACAATGCGCGGCTCAAGGTCGAAGAACCCGATCTGCTTTGCCTGGACGCGCAGTTGGTGAAGCCCACGGGCTCGGCGACCACGATTGAAGTCTGCGATTTTTTGAGCAAAGACAACAGGCTGATCCACATAAAAGATAAGACGTCCTCTTCACGGTTGAGCCACCTGTTTAGTCAGGGCACTGTGTCTGGTCGTGTACTCATTCTTGATGGTCCATGCCGCGATAAAACACGCGTTAAAGTGGGTGCCATACAGGCTCAGACAGGACAGACGGGATTTGAAACGATAATCTGTGCGGATGGCGAAGATTTCCGTCCTCAGGATTTCACAGTCGTTTACGCTGTAATTGGCACTGGCGAGACACCCAAGCTCCCATTCTTTAGCATGATCACGCTGCGCCAAGCAGCCCGAGAGTTGAAGGCTCTGGGCTATAGCTACGAGTTCGCTTGGATTAAGAAACCAGCGGCGGTTGGTGTAAAAAAGAAGAAAGCGACGAAGAGTGATGAGGATGACGAAGTGATCGAGGAGGCTCTCGATGCTTGATGGCTTTGATCCGAGTGAAAAGTACCAATCCCAGATACCTGCGATCCAGACGTTGGTGGCGCTTGGCTTCCAGCCCTTGTCACAGGCGCAGGCAGATCAGCTGCGGGGTAAAACCCGCAGCGTGATCCTCGACGACATCGTTGTGGAGCAGATGCTGAAGCTCAACAGCTACAGCTATCGCGGCAAGAGCTATGCCTTCGACTTGGAGGACGCGCATGAAGCGCTACGCCGCCTCAAGCCCACCCCTGACAAGCTCAAGGGGCTGAAGGGCACGAACCAGGATATCTATGATCTCTTGGTTCTGGGCACGACGATTTCAAAGGCGATTGAAGGCGACAGCAAAAGCTATTCCTTCAAGTACATCGACTGGGAGACGCCTGAAAACAACGTCTTCCATGTGACGGCGGAGATGAGTGTCGAGCGGACGGCAAGCACCGCGACACGGCGCTGCGATATCGTCTGTTTCGTGAACGGCATCCCGGTCATCGTGATCGAGAACAAGCGTCCCACAGAGTCGCTCAAGAAGGCTGATAGCCAGCTAATCGGGTATCAGTTTGAGGACAACATCCCGCAGCTCTTCCACTACGCGCAGCTCTTGATGAGCATGAAGCGCCAGGAAGCCCGCTACGCCACCGTGGGCACGCCGCGTAAGTTCTGGCAAATCTGGCGCGATGAAGAAGATCAGGATGCGGATATCTCCGCCGCGATCAATCGACCTCTGACAGCAGAGGAAAAGAACGCTGTCTTCTCTGGCGACCTGGCCGATGCGCGCGTCTTCTTCGAGGAGCTGGCAGCGGGAGGGGAGAGGTCGATCAGTGAGCAGGATCGCGCCATCTATGCGATGTGCCGTCCAGAACGCCTTCTCGACCTTGTGCGCCGGTTCACGGTCTTCGATGGAGGGGTGCGCAAGATCGCCCGCCATCAGCAGTTCTTCAGCATCAGAATAGCTCTCGCCCGCCTGAAAAGCTTTGATCTGGAAAGCCGTCGCAAAGGCGGCGTGATCTGGCACACGCAAGGCTCAGGCAAGAGCCTGACCATGGTGATGCTCGGGCGTGCTCTTGCTCTCGACAAGGACGTGAAGAACCCCCGTATCCTGATCGTCACGGATCGCGATGACCTGGACAAGCAGATCAAGGGCACGTTCAAGTCCTGCGACCTTGAACCCGTGCGGGCAGCCACGGGGGCAAATCTGATCGAGCTGATCAGAAACCGCAAACCTTTGGTCACGACGATCATCAACAAGTTCGATACCGCCATGAAGACGGGCGACTTCAAGGACGACAGCGCTGACATCTTCGTTCTCGTCGATGAAAGCCACCGCAGCCAGACAGGTCGCTATGGTGGACACGGCAAGTTTGCCTTGAAGATGCGGCGCATCTTACCGAACGCCTGTTATCTCGGCTTCACCGGCACACCGCTTCTGAAGAAGGACAAGAATACCCTCGATACGTTCGGGGGGCTGATTCACAAATATACGATTGATCAGGCAGTGAAGGACGAGGCTGTTGTCCCGTTGCTCTACGAAGGGCGCTTGGTTGAGCAGCAGGTTAGTGGCGGTGTCGTCGATACCTGGTTCGACAAGATCAGCGAGGGGCTGACGGAAAAGCAGAAAGCCGATCTGAAGCGGAAATTCTCGCGCATGGATGCCTTGTCCAAGACTAGCCAAGCCATCCGCGCAAAGGCGTTCGATATCTCAGAGCACTTCCGCCAGTATTGGCAGGGCACGGGCTTCAAGGCGCAACTCGTGGCACCCTCAAAAGCCGCTGCGGTCCGCTTCAAAGAGGTTCTCGACGAAATAGGCCATGTGACGAGCGAGATCATCATCTCCGCCCCTGACGACAAGGAAGGGAACGAGGAGGTCGATCAGGAATCCAAGGACTTGGTGCGCAAGTTCTGGGACAAGATGATGGCCAGGCACAAAACCGAGGACGAGTACAATCGCCAGATCATCGATGCCTTCAAGGGCTCAGGCGATCCCGAAATCCTGATTGTCGTCTCGAAGCTTTTGACTGGCTTCGACGCCCCGCGCAACACGGTGCTCTACGTGTGCAAGCCGTTGCGGGAACACAATCTTCTTCAAGCCATTGCCCGTGTGAACCGTCTCTATGAGGATGACGACAAGGAGAAGCAGTTCGGCTTCATCGTCGATTATGAAGGGCTGCTTGGCGAGCTCGATGCGGCACTGACGACCTATAGCGCGTTTGAGGGTTTCGACGGCGAGGATGTTGCCGGATCGCTGCACGACATTCGCGAGGAAATCCGCAGGCTGCCGCAGCTGCATAACCAGCTATGGGATGTCTTTAAGGAGGTTCGCAACAAGAAGGACATGGAGCAGTTCGAACAGCTCTTGGCGGACGATGCCAAGCGCGAAGACTTCTATTCTCGATTGAAGGACTATGGTCGCTGCCTGCACATCTCGCTGTCCTCCGAGAAGTTTTATGACGTGTTCGACGAGGCGGCGGTCGCCACCTTCACGAAAGATTGGAAAGCTTTCTCAGAGCTGAAGCGTTCCGTTCAGTTGCGCTATCAGGAAACCGTCGATGTGAAGGAGTTCGAGCCCAAGATTCAGAAGTTGCTCGACGATCATGTCACGGCGAAACCTGCCGAGGTCATCATCGACCTGGTGAACATCAATGATCCTGACGCTTTGAACGCCGTGATCGAAGAAGAGGGCACGACCGCCGCTTCCAAGGCGGATCGCATTGCAAGCGCCACCAAACGCACGATCACGGAAAAGATGGAGGAAGACCCTTCCTTCTACAGGCAGTTCTCCGAGATGCTGGCGGAGACGATCCGCGATTACCGGGAGAAGCGAATTTCGGAGAAGGATTACCTCAAGACAGTTATGGACTTGGCGGGGCGCGTTGCGCGCCGTGATCATGGCCGAGACATGCCCGAAAGCATCAAGGGCGACACGGACGCTCAAGCCGTCTTCGGCGTCCTTGAGCCTATCATGAAGGAGATCAACGCAGGCGTTGAGGATACTGTGACAGCCGATGTCGCGCAGTCGATCATCGGGATCGTCAAGGATCACCACATTGTCGATGTCTGGTCGAACGAGATGGCGCAGAACAACATGCGCAACGCCATCGACGACTACTTCTTCGATGTTGTGCGCGACGAGAAGGGCATCAAGATTCCCCTCGACCTTCTCGACGACATCGAGTTGCGGATCATGGATATCGCACGGGCGAGGTTCCCCGGGTGAGCGCTGAGGTTCTTGAGGCAAGCTTCGGCAGCGAGACAATCCGTTTTTCTGTCGTCAGGCGGGTTCGAAAAACCCTGTCCATAAGCGTCTTGCCTGACCAGCAGGTCGAGGTTGTCGCGCCCGAAGACGCGAGCTCTGAACGTATCATCGATAAAGTGCGCAAACGCGCGCCGTGGATATGCAAGCAGCTGCGCTACTACGACCAGTTCCAACCAAAAACGCCGGAACGGCGCTACATCGGCGGTGAGACCCACCTGTATTTGGGTCGCCAATATAAACTCAAGGTGATCCCCGGCATACAGAACATCGTCAAAATGCAGCGCGGTCAGCTGGTGGTTTGGAGTACGAAGCCAGGTCGCACCGCCCAGACCCGCGAGCTTGTCCGAGACTGGATGTTACAGCGTGCCCAGATCAAATTTGCGGAGCGTTTGGACATCTGTCGAGGGCGCTTTCCAGACCCTGAGAAGGTCGTTCCGAATAGCATCATCATTCGAGAGCTGAGCCTTCGGTGGGGCTCAATGACAGGGCGGCGGAATTTGGTGCTCAATCGCGCACTGATCGGTGCCTCCACCGAAGCTATTGACTATGTGATCACTCACGAGCTGTGCCACATCGACCACCCAAATCACGGGACAGCTTTTTTTGAATCTTTGAGACGCGTTATGCCGGATTGGGAAAAGCGCAAGCTGAGACTGGAGCGCCAGATGGCGTAGTGGAGCCACCTATCCAAGCCGAATGAAAGGTCAGTCTCCATGAAATGGTCTGGATGAAGTCCTCATGGGGGTATCGGTGGGAGCTCGAAGGCTCCCCTGATTGGTGATCGAACGGCCATTCGTTTGTGCATGGTTCGGTGCAGGTGGAGAGGCATGTCTCCAAGTCCTGTGAGTGGGTTTCAAGGGGCACGATAGCCCCTGATCTTCCTGAAAGGATCGATGGGTGCAGGGAGAGCGAAGTCTCCCGCGAGTGTTTGACCGGCGATACGGTCTGCTGGCTCTGAAATGGGTTCAACACCCTGAAAAAGCCATGGCCGGAGGGATGCAACGGGAGCGCGCAGCGGGCTCCCTTGCCAAGATGCGGTGTACTACACCGCACATCTTGCGGGTGGTAGATAATTGAAAATCACTTGGATATTTGTGCGACGCAGAACGAACGGCTGCCTCGAAGCGAAATAAGGACACCCGCCAAAATCGAGGCTTTCAACAGGTGCCGGTGCAAACATCATTGGTCCGCGCTCTCGGAAGGCCGAAGTGATCTGCGATGAGTTGAATGATTACACGTTCGCGATGGAACAGGCGTTGGGCCTACGGACGTCATCTTGCGACAACAAGGTCGGTTTTCCGAACCTACTGCCGCGTTCACGAGCCTGCCGATGAGCTCTTCCTCATGTACCGTGGACCAACTCGCGCTTGCAAACCGCAGAGTGTTTGTCGAGCATTCGTGAGACGTGCTACAAGAGCTGAGCGCTGGCAGGCGGATGTCCCGACGACCCCGTTCAATCCGATGAATCTTCGTTAGGAGCATCCCTATAACTGTTCATCAGAAATAAGCCGGATTGTCGGCTATAACCGCTCAAGAGTTTCGAGGTCAAGATTTGACTGATCAGGAAAAAGACACAGCATCAGTTGGCTCAGAATCAGACACGGAGTTGCTCCGCGAAGCTGGTCGGTTATTTGATGAGGGGCATGCCTCTTCCGAGGTGGAAAAAAATCTAGCGCTGCACAGCAATATAAGCCGCATGAAGGCTAGAGAAATAATCATTAAATATCATAATAAAAACCCACCAGATCGCAATTCTGACGCCAAGCGAAAGCATCGGGCTAGAGTTGTCAATCGTGAAAGGGCTAAAGCCTGGCGAACAGTAAAGGCGGCAGTCGGTGAACTTGGTTTGGTGTCTGGTACATTATCATTTTTCGACGCCAAGCGTGGAAAGGGACTTATTGATTTTGGCGCTCCTGCTTTGTCAACAATGTTCGACAGGTCTAATTTGTCTGCAAGCACAGACGCATCCGATCTTGTTGAGGGGGTATTGTTATTGGCAATTCTTGAATTAGACGCGGATGATCGGCCAATTCTAAATAGTATTCAAATATTTGATAGAGAAGAAAAGTATGTTACGATTGGAAATAGGATAATAAAAACAGATGTGGAGCGTCATACAGCTTCAAAATATTTGAAAGATGAAAAATTTAGAGCAGCAGCAGAAGCGAAAGCCGTAGGGGCAATGTTTGCTAATGCGCGCGGAGAAACCAGTCAGCGTGCCACGGCCAAGGCATCGGGTATCGATCCTAAGAACCTTCGACAGATTGAGAGTGGTGATACTGACCCTAGTCTAAGGACAATGCGGAAGATTGCCGAAAGTATCGGCTATGATGTTGAAATATCGTTGGTTCCGAAGGACAAAGGCTGATCACACTCACACGGTTGTTGACATGAGGGTAAATATACCCCCATAGTGGCTTTACCAGCTTAGCCTGGTGAGTCGTTACCTTGCGGTGACGTGGCCACGGCTCCGCCCCAGCCAAAAAGGGGCAAGAAGTGCAGTTGTTTCGTTCGATCCCTTCAAGAATGCTTGAAGAGGGATTCCCAAAACTTGTTACTAACGTCGGAACACACCTACGAACGAAGTTCGTTGCATGTATTGCATCGGGGTTCGCGTCATGAGTGCGCGCCCGATCTTCAGCCGAGACGCCGACCTGGAAACCATCCGGCATTTGGATCGTACTGGTCTCATTCTCCTTAGTGCGATGGCCATCGTAACCGCGATCCTCTCGGGCGTTGGTTTCGTCAATCAGTTCCCCAACGCAGGCCTGTTCGAATTCTCAATGGCCGTGTTGTTCGGCTTTAGCGTCTGGCTCATCGCCAAGATGTTCTGGATGGGGGCATGGATACTGCCCCAGTTCATGCTCGGTGGGAGCTTACTTGCTGCTTACATCGTGGTCGCCGTGATCGGCTTTCTGGCGTTTGGGACAGTATCCTACTTTGGCAATCAGCGCGCTATCGCCGGAGACATTAGCCAGTCGCTTTCCCAAGAAGCGCGAATCGATGAGTTGGAGAACGCGGCGTCCGCCGCTGTTGCATATGCGGATAGCCTTCGCGCGATAGAGGCTGAGCTTTCAGCCCAAGCGGGGCAATCGCAGGCGGCTGCGAACGCGGAACTGTCTGGAACTGGCCCGACAGGTGTCGGCGGCAGCGGTCCCGTCCATCGTTCATTGCTGGCGGCGACCAATCGGTATCGCGAAGCTACGCGGTTGGTCAGCGGCAAACTTGCTGACTCGGAGCGGATAGCGTCTTCGGTTACAGAGCTTCTGAGGGACATGCGCGCTGCGCGCGAAGACACGAGCCTAGGCCCGTCAGAATTGAGCTCGGAACTCAAGGCCCTCAGCGGGCAGATCATCGTCGCGGTCAATCAAATCCGTTCGCTCGACGTGGCTGGCACAGCCAGAAGTGCCGCGCAGATCATCGCGCAGGGCGTCCCGAACCAAAGCGGGGCACCGGCGTTCTCGCAAGCGCGCATTTCTGAAATCCGTTCTGAGATGGCGTCTTTCGCCCGTTCACTTGAAGGCCAGGCTGACAGCTTGGCTGGCAGCGTCCCAGATTCCTCTCGGGCATACACTCTGAGCCAAGAAGAGCACTTGATAAACAACTTCTTGCGCATGCCTGGCCTTTCCATGGCCGCGCTCTTCTTCGATTTCTGCGGCTGGGTGGTCATAGGCTTCCGGTTTGTCGCCTATCGGGCGCTGCGCCGCCGCGATGAAGAAGCCCATGCGTACCAGTATGATGCGTATCTCACGCGTGCTGATCTGAACCGGGTCGCTGCGATGGCTCACCATGTCAGCGAAACGCACCGCATGCTCGAAACCATGCGGGAAGTCTCTACTGCATTTCCGCAAATCGACAAGCCCAAGAACGAGGATCAGTGACATGCGAAACCCGTTCGCAATATTTGATCATTGGCCGACGTTCTTTGCACTTGGTCTCTCCACGGTCGTCGGTGTTGTGACGCTTGAAGAGAAGCTGGGCGTTGAGTTGGAACTCGCGCGTCTGCGGCCCGACGCCAAAGCACCAGAAACCGCCAAGCCGCTGCCGCCTGAGCCCGCCGTACCACTCGGTCAAAACCCTGGCTGGGACGACAGAACCCCTCTGGAGTACATGTCCCTCTACTTCGAGATTGACGATCCGTATCTTGTCGAAAAGCTGTCGGGGTTCGGTACCGTCTATTGGGTTGGCCGTTACTCGGGAACAGGCGCGCTGATCGCCCCGGATGTCATCCTTTCAACGGGGCATGCCTTCGCGAAAGCCGGTCAATGGTTGACCAATAGCGGGCATCACACTCCGACGCACAATCCGTCCGAAGGCTCGATCTATCTCGCCGCTTGCGGTCGCAGCTACGAATTCGTCCACATCGAATTGGGCAGCATGTCGCCCCGCCAGAACCTTGGCAAAGACTATGCCGTTGCGCGCCTTGCCGAACCGGCTTGCGCTGCTGCGCAGCCGCTGCGAGCAGAAGAGCTCAGCGACAGGGCGATTGAAGAGCACGATCCAAACGAAGAAATCCTGATCAGCTTGGGCAGCTATCCTTTCGCTTCCCTGCCGCGCTATGCAAACCATCCATTCTTTACCCAGAACCCGTCTCAACACCGCAATCATCTGTTTGGGACCCGCTGCAAAATGGTGGGGCACCGTGACACTGGCGATGATGCGGGATTGATCATGACCGACGGGTGCTGGGGCAGACCTGGCTCGTCTGGGGCTCCCCTCATTTTGTCGCGCGATGGCGGCGAGAGCTACAGGATCATTGGGGTGGCGAACAGCTACAGCAAGTCTGACAGCGAATTCAACAACTTCACGCGCGTCACAGGGCGTTTCTCGTCCCACCTGATGCGCTTCGTTCCCGACATCTTCAATCCATCAGCAGCAGGAGAATAAGCCATGTGGCCACGTAAAAACTCAGGGCATGGTTCCCAAGCGGGATCGATGTGGGGAAGCGCGGACGGTTTTTCGAAAGTCGCAGCGGGCATTGTCGCTGTCTTTGCCGTGCCGCCGATCTGGAACATGGCGGATGGTTACATCATCGAAAAGCTCTTTGAGCTTTATGACGATGGGCTTGTGCCCATTCTCTATTACGGGCTGATGATCGCAGCATATCCGCTTGTGTATTTCGCGATCCGCATGAGCCTTGTGAGCATTGCCGTAACCGGACTGCTTGGCTTTGCCATGCGCTACGTTTGAGGGCTGCGGAAATGTTCAACAATGAAACATTCCGCTTTGGCTCTGCTGATAGTTCCGATGCTCTGGCGATTGAAGATGCTGGCATGTTCGAGCAAACTCCATCGTCCATTTTTATCGGTTACTTCCAAGGTCGCCCGATATTTTACAATTCACCAGCAGGCATGGTCGTGACCGGCGGTGCTCGCTCAGGCAAGATGACGACGTTTCTAGCAAAGAATTTGCTCCCTGGCACGTGCAAGCAAACCCTCTTGGTCCTCGATCCAAAAGGGGAAGGCGCGTATCTGAGTCAGGACCAGACACCGGATCAAAAGTTCTGCGCTTATTGGAACCCGGCGGCGCTCCACGGGCTTCCCGAAGATCGCATCAATCCTTTTGGACATCTGCGGATCGATAGCCCAACTTTGGTTTCTGATACCAAAGTAACGTGTGAGAATTTCACGCCAAATTCGGGCTCGCCTCAAGGCGCGTATTTTGAGGGACGTGCCCGCGAAGTGGGTGAAGCGTTCTGCCTGTTCCTCGCTGAAATCAACGGTGTTGTTACGCCGCCCGATCTTTATCTGCTCATCAATCTCATCGCCCTGAACAATGATGCGTGGCTGGATTTTGCTTTTGCCATGAGCGAGTCGCGGTTTCCGCTGGTTCGGCGGATCGAAGAAGAAATCGCTGCAAGCCGCGAAAACCCTGGAGCTGGCTGGCAAGGCATTCTCGGCGAACTCTACAAGTCATTTTCCTGCTTGTCCGATCCTATCCTTATGGAGTCGGTGTCACCGCCCTACACAATGTCGCTGGATCAGCTCTGTGACAGTGATCAGGCGTGGCAGGTCTACTTGATGCCGCCCGCAGAGTTCATCTCTGCGTGGTCGCCGATCATCAAGTCCATCTTTGTCTGCGCCATGGCGCATAAATCGCGAGCGCCATCCGCGCCGCGACAAGTTTGGTTCTTGGATGAATGCGGTCAGTTGGCCAACGGTGTTTCTGGTGGGTTTCCGCTTGTGCCGCTCATGTTCACCTACGGTGCTGGAATCGGGATAACGCCGGTTTGTCTGTTCCAGACAAACGAGCAAATGAACGGGCTGGCGAAAAACGCATCCGCTTTGATCAGTTCCAGTGCTGGCTGCCGGTTGATGTTTGCGATCCGCGACATGCCCAGCGCGCAGGAAGCCAGTCGTATGCTGGGCAAGCAAACGCTCGTCTACGACGATACGCTGAGGCAATCTCAGGCTGCGCACGAACGGCGCAGCGCTCTGCTCGGTCTGCTCGCTGGCCGTGACCCCGTATCGTCGATCCTCTCGATGGCTCAAAAACGCAACGAAACAGCGCATCAGGCAAAGCAGCAGCGTGATTTGATGACGCCTGACGAAGTCATGCGCATGCCTGCCGACAAAGCGCTCCTGTTCGCCGATGGTCTCCGCCATCCAGCTCAGATTGATCGTAGGCCTTACTGGACTGAGCTAGGGCAAAACTTCCATCCGAACCCTTACCATCCGCCCTTGGATCGCGTGCAGCTCATGACCAAGCGCGGCCCAGCAACACGCCGCATCATTCGTGAGCCGGTTCCCAAGCGCTTTGAGCACTACCCGCAGTATCGCGACGGATTCTGGTCGCGGGTTGAGGAATAGAGTCGATGGTAAAGCAACCCCGATCAAGACTGTCTTATGCGCACGAAAGCCCTGAGCTACGCGCGCAGAGCGCTCTGTACAGGCAGACTGATCCCGTCGCCCAGTACTTCAATGCAGCGAGCGATGATCGCGAGGCGCGGCGCGAAGCGTTCAAGGCAAGGCGGCGCGGTGAAACCATGGTTGAGCGAGAGCGCCCGATGCCAGAGCTCAAGCCATCGCCTGAGCTCGCCGCCGATGTTGATCGCCAGGCTTACCTTTCGAAGCTTTCTGCCGAACATGTGCGCTCAGAACATGCAGCCCTGCTTCTCGAAGCGCGGCGCGCTAAGGCTGATCTCCTGCGTGATGATGACAAGAACAAGTCGCTTCAGGCGGATTTACAGGCAGTCGGTGCTGACCCGCAGAAGAACATGAAGGCGCTGTTCAAGCTCCATCGCCGTTTCAAAGAGAATATCCGAGACTTTGAGCCGCATAAGCAAAACGCCCGCGCGATTGGGAGAAAAGCCCAACAAATCACACGAAGCCAATAAACCAGAAGGAGAGCAATGGCATGTCTGAACAGCCCAAAGAACAAAACCGTCCAATCGACAAACACCGTGACGGAGCCATCGAGGTTGCGATTTGGCGGCGTGAGACCGAAAAGGGATTTGTCTTCAATACCGAACGAACACGATCTTATCTCGATCAGGATGGCAACTGGCAGAAGACCAACGTGATCCCTGAACGCGATCTATTGAAGGCGGCGCGTCTGGATGAAAAAGCCTATGAGACCATCCAAAACTTGCGCGAGCGGGAGCGCGATGAGGCGCAAACCCGCTCGCCAAGCCGCAAACGCCAACGGTCACAGGACTATGATCGATGAGGCGTTTTTTGCGAAGGAATTGGAATCCGTGATATAATTAGGGAATAGCGATCATTGGAAAGCCGCTCTCAGCGTGCCTTTCAGGTGTATCGCAAAAAAACGCGGACTGACCGGTGGTTGGTCGCGTCAACATCTCAGACACGCACGTGCCCGAACGTTCCACAGCCCTGTGAGAGCGAACCGACAAGTCTTGCCTGCAATACAAGGATCGAAACAATGAAACATAGCAAAAACATCGACGCTCCCGATCTGTCTGAGGCATTGGACAGGGCCGTTGGTCTTGGCCATGGAAGTCACCTGGAGATCGATCTCGACCACTATCAAAGCTACCTCGATGATCCGTCCTTGTCGGCTGATCAGAAGGAGGAGATCATCGGCGCGTTGTGGATGATCATCAGCGCCTTTGTGGAACTTGGCTTTGGCGTGCATCCTGCCCAACAAGCCTGTGGAAAACCACAATCAAACCTTGATCGGGTGGCAAAATCGGAGTCCACTAAACATAAGCAAGACAAGAACAACCCAGACACAGACGCGCCCGCCATTTAGCGAGAGGTGCGAGAAAGAGAGGATTCATGGGTATCCCAAAAATAGAAACGCAGCAGGTCTCAGCGCTCATCTATTGCCGCGTCTCGACAACCAAGCAAAAGCTGACCGGATCAGGCCTCGACAGCCAGGAACACCGCTGCCGCCAATACGCGGAGAGCAAGGGCTATAACGTCGAGATGGTCTTTCCTGATGACGCGTCGGGCGGTGGAGACTTCCTCAAACGCCCCGGCATGTGCGGGATGCTGGCCTATCTCGATGCGCAGCGCGGCAAAGATTACGTCGTCATCTTTGATGATCTGAAACGCTTTGCCCGCGACGTTGAATTTCACATTAAGCTGCGCCGTGAATTCGCCAATCGCGGTGCAAAGATCGAATGCCTGAACTTTTCTTTCGAAGATACGCCTGAAGGAAAATTCATTGAAACGATCATCGCCGCACAAGGCGAGCTTGAGCGCGATCAAAATCGCCGCCAAGTCAAACAGAAGATGACCGCGCGCGTAGAGAAAGGCTATTGGGTCTTTCACGCGCCAACGGGGTATAAATTCACTACGGATCGTATCCATGGAAAACTACTCGCGCCGGATGAACCGATTGCGGACTATCTGCGCGAAGCCCTGACCGGATATGCCAATGGTCGCTTCCGGTCTCAGGCCGAAGTTCAGCGCTTTCTTGAAAGCAAGCCCGATTTCCCGAAAGACCTGCCGAACGGCAAGATCAGGGCCTGGAAGGTCACCAAGATACTCAAGAACCCGATCTATGCGGGGTATGTGCAGGCCAAGAAGTGGGGCGTATCGCTGCGGCGGGGTCATCATGAGCCGCTGATCAGCTTCGCCACCTACGAGAAGATTCAGAAGAATCTGGAGGAAGGCGCGCGCGGACCTGCACGCGCTGACTTCAGTGAAGACTTCCCCTTGCGCGGTTTCGTCACCTGTAGCGAGTGCGGGAACCACATGACCGGCGCATGGTCGAAGGGCAAGTACAAGCATTACGCCTACTACCGCTGCATGACACGCGGCTGCTCTCAGAAGAGCAAGTCGGTTGCACGCGCCAAGCTGGAAGGCGGCTTCGAGGATATCCTCAAGCGCCTACAGCCGAGCAATCGGCTGCTCGATCTGGCCATCGCCATGTTCAAAGACGCCTGGAACAGCCGCCTAGAGTTGGCCCAGGCTGAACGGGATGAGTGGCAGCGTCAGGCCGAGGCTGCTGACAAGAGTTTGTTGGAACTCATTGACCGCATGGTCGAGACCAAGAACGCCACAGTCATCAAGGCCATAGAATCCAAGATCGAAAAGCTCGAACGGGAGAAGATCGCGCTTGTCGAAAAGGCCTCTGAGCCGCTGCCAAATGCGGGCAAATTCGAAGAGTGTATTGAACTCTCTTTGCGATTCCTCTCAAGGCCTTGGGATATATACAAAAATGGAAGCTATGCGGTCCGTCAGACAGTGCTGAGACTGGCTTTTTCTGATCCGCTGACATTCACGCCAGAAGGTGTGTATGGAACTCCAAAAACGACCTTACCTTTCAAGGTGTTAGGAGGGTTATCCGGAAAAAAGTGTGAGATGGTGCTGTGAGAGAGGATTGAACTCTCGACCTCACCCTTACCAAGGGCCGGGCCGACAGTTTCCCACGGTATCCGGCGGGCTCTGCGCATAACCTAAACCCCTTTCTTTGCAGGCACTTGGACGCTATAATCGGCTCCGGTGGTATCGGCCCGTAAAGTCGAATAGCCCACTGATCCGTTACCCGAGCGTTACCCCGGAGCCGCAGATGAAGAAGAAGCTGACTGAGATGGCCGTGTCCAAGATCGCACCAGAGGCGGGGCGGCGGCTTGAGGTGTTCGACACGCTGACGCCGGGGCTCGCCCTGCGCGTGACCGAGCGCGGCAAAAAGAGCTGGTCTGTCATGTATCGGGTCGCGGGCCGGGGGCGTGAGGGCAACAGGGGACCGCTCCGCCGGATGACCCTCGGGGCCTATCCCCTGATCGACCTCAAGGCGGCGCGCGAGAGGGCGCGGGCCGCAATCGACCTTGCCGACCGGGGCGACGATCCGGCGGACAAGCGCAAGGATGAGATGCGCCAGAAGGGCGAGCGGGTGTTCGAGGTGATCTGCGCCCGGTTCATCGAGCTTCACGCGAAGGCGCACACCGTCAAGTGGCGCGACACCGAGCGGCTTCTGGACACCTACGCGGTCCCGGCGTGGCGCGGCAAACCCATCGACCAGATTGACCGGGCGGCGGCGCACGAGCTGCTGGACGACATTGCGATGGAACACGGCACCGGCGCGGCGCGCGAGGTGCGGAAGCACATCACCAAGCTGTTCAACTGGTCGGTGGACCGGGGACTGCTGGCTGCGAGCCCGGTGGCCGGGATGCGCCGCCCCGAGCTGGGCTACACGCCGCGCGAGCGGGTGCTGTCGATGGACGAGCTGCGCGCCGTCTGGGCAGCGGCGGGAAAGATGGGATACCCGTTCGGGCCGATGGTGCGGCTGCTGATCCTGACCGCGCAGCGCCGGGCGGAGGTCGCCAACCTTGAGCGCGGATGGCTGCTGCCCGACCAGCAGGCATTCGAGGTCCCGGCCAGCCACTACAAGACCGACCGCCCGCAGGTGGTGCCGCTTTCAGCGCCCGCGTTGGCCATTGTCGAGGGTCTGCCCAAGTGGAACAGCGGGGACTTCATGCTGTCCACCACGGCGGGCAAGCGGCCCGTCTCCGGCTTCTCCAAGGCCAAGGCCCGGCTCGATAAGCTGTCCGAGGTGGAGGGCTGGACGCTGCACGACCTGCGCCGCTCCGCCGCAACGCACATGGCGCGCCTCGGGGTGGCGCAGGAACACATCGAGCGCGTCCTGGGCCATGCGATTGAAGGCGTGGCGGGGACCTACAACCGATACAGCTACCTGCCGGAGAAGCGGGCGGCGCTGGACGCATGGGGGCAGGAATGGGTGTGAAACCGAGGCTGACCAAGGCAGACGTGGCGAAGGCCCGGCAAGCGTTCCATTCGGTCGCTGACATCCCGGAGTGGGAGCGGATCGCAGCCGCCACGTTCGGTGACGATGCAATCGCGCCCGCGACTGCCGCTGGGGCAGCCGCTAAGATTGCGGCGATCTGGTCCAACATGACGCCTGCCGAGCGTGACGAATTCAACCGTGTCCTGTCAGCGCAGGTCGGAGAGATACCGGACACGCTGGCAATCGACGTTGGCGCGGCGGCGCAGATGATTGTCGAGAACGCGAGGGGGCGTGAGGGCAACCCGCCGGATTTCCCCGGATTGCGAGAGGCGGTCCAGACCTTGATGCAGGCTTGGAAGAACCAAGGCGGGACGGTCCAGCCGGGCAGGCTCTACACCACGGATGGCCGACAGCATCCGGGGGAACGGCCCATGCGCCCTACACCGACTGTGCGGTTTGTCGCCGCCGGTGTCTTGCGGGCAATCCCCGAACACTACCGCATGATGAAGTGGCCGGACGCAAAGCGCCGTCTGTTGCATGATTGCTGGCGCCAAGTTGACCAGCTTCATCGAGCGCGGTCGCGCTAATGTCGAGCGTTTCCACCCCCGATTGGCGCGACCGACCTATGGTCTAGGCCCCCGTAGTCTCTCCCCAGATGACGCCATATCCGGGGATAAAGACCATGCCAGACGCAGACACACTGCTGACGATTGAGGAGGTTGCCGTGCGCACCCGCCTCTCCAAGCCCACCATCTACAAGCTGATCCGGCAGGGGGACTTTCCCCGCCAGCTCCGCCTCTGCGCCAACAAGGTTGCGTGGCTTGAGCGCGAGGTCAGCGCATGGGTCGCGGCCCGAGCTGAGGCGAGGACTGCGGTATGAGGGGAGATGAAGAAAACGCCCCCGGCGCGGGACAGCAGACCGGGGGCGAAGGGGAGCATGTCGAAGACAACCCTGACATCATCGGGGATAGTATAGCCCCGGATGGCACCGGAGCCGACCATAAAGACTTGTTGCCTGACGCCGATGCGGCGGTGGGCTTCCTTGAGGCGTGGCGTCCCGGTGGGCCTTGGGTCCTGACCGCGATTGAGGTGGACCCGCCCAAGGGCAGGGACGGCGAGTCCAAGCAACCCCGCATCCCGACCGTGACCCTGACCACGGCTGACGAGGTGCGGCGCTGGGTCCTAGATCACAGCGGCGGGCGCTGGAACCTCTACTTCACCGTGAACGTGACGCGCAAGCCGGTCAGCAAGAAGCCGACCAAGGACGATTTGGCGTCAGCAACGGGCCTCCATGTGGACGTGGACCCGAGGCCGGGAGAGGACTTCGACAGCGAGCGCACCCGGGCGGAGAAGGTGCTGAGGGAATACAGCCCTGCGGCCACGGTCATCATCGACAGCGGGGGCGGGTTCCAAGGCTTCTGGCGGCTGGGCGGGGAGCTGGACCTGCCGGGCGAGCCCAGTGACGAGGCCCGCCACCTGCCCGTTGAAGAGCGGAACCTCAAGATTGAGACGGCCTTGCAGGGTGATAGCTGCCACAACATCGACCGCATTATGCGGCTGCCCGGGACCGTCAACTGGCCCGGGGAAAAGAAGCGTAAGAAGGGGCGCACGCCCGCGCTGGCGCGGGTGGTGTCGGCGGACTGGTCGCGGTCCTACACGCTGGAGGACTTCGAGCGGAGCCAGATGGTGGCGGCGGGCGCTGCCAGTGGCACTGCACGGGTCAGCCTGTCGCAGGACCTGCCCAAGGTGGAGGGGCTCGAAAGCCTGCCCGCCGCCGTCAGTGACCGGACCAAGATGCTGATCACGAATGGCGACGACCCGGACGACCCGACCAAGTATCCGAGCCGGTCTGAGGTCCTGTTCGCCGTGCTGTGTGAACTGGTCAGGGCGGAGGTGCCCGACGATGTGATTGCTGCGGTGATCCTTGACCCGGACCACGGCATAAGCGCCCACGTGCTCGAACAGCCCAACCCGCGCCGATACGCCCAGAGGCAGATCCAGCGCGCGCACGACCATGCGATTGACCCCGCGCTGCGCGAGCTGAACGACCAGTTCACGGTTCTTGAGAACGAGGGCGGCAAGTGCCGCATCCTTGAGTTTGTCGAGATGCCGACTGGCGTGAAGGGCAAGACCCGATCCGTGGTGACGCTCCAGAGCTTCGAGGACTTCCGCAACCGCTTCCTGAACCGCAGCGTGGTGGTCGGACGGGACAAGGACGGCAACGATGTGAAGATGGCCCTCGGCAAGTGGTGGTTACAGAATGCGGCCCGGCGGCAGTTCCACTCTCTGACGTTCCGGCCCCGCGATGGCGAGGAGGTCGGCACCGGCGCAACCCGCCAGTTGAACCTCTGGCAGGGCTTCACCGTCCGGCCCGCGCCGGGCGACTGGTCCCTGATGCGCGCCCACATCCGCGATGTGCTGGCCAGCGGTGACGAGGCGTCCGACAGCTACATCATCCGGTGGATGGCGTGGACCCTACAGAACCCGGATGAACCGGCGGAGGTCGCGCTGACCTTCCGGGGCGAGCCCGGGACCGGCAAGGGCGTGTTCGGCAGGACGATGGCGCAGCTCTTTGGGCAGCACGGCCTGCACACCGGCGGCAGTGAGATGATCACGGGCCGCTTCAACAAGCACTTCCGCGACTGCTGCCTGCTGTTCGCTGACGAGGTGGTTTGGGACGGTGACAGGAAGGCGGAGGCCAAGGTCAAGACCTTCCTGACCGAACCAACGCTTATGATTGAGGGCAAGGGCGTGGACGCGGTGACGTGGCCGAATATGCTGCACGTCATCATTTCGAGCAACAGCGAGTGGGTTGTCCCTGCCGGTCCATTCGAGCGCCGCTATGCCGTGTTTGACGTGTCGGCCACCCAGCGCCAGAGGCGAGACTACTTTGCGCCGCTCTTTGCCGAGCTTGAATCCGGCGGGCTGGCGGCGATGCTGCATGACCTGCTGGAGATGGACCTAGGGCGCTGGCACCCGCGCGAGGACGTGCCGAAGACTGACGCGCTGAACGACCAGAAGTCGCGCGGCCTTGATCCCGTCCACGCGGCGGCGCTCGACATGTTGCGCGAGGGGGCGCTGCCGTCCGACATATCCGCCGACGCGCGAGGAACCGACGCCCGACCCTTTGTCGCCACCGGTGAGCTGGCAGCATTCGTTCAGCGCCAGACCCGGGCCGTGATAACCTCCGTCGAGGTGTCGAAGGTGCTGGACAAGATCGGCGCGGAGAAGAACCGCAAGCGTCGCCCCTCGGGCTACGTCCTGCCGCTGTTGAGCGATGCGCGCGCGACATGGGATGCGCAGCCGGACCTGCCTGCCCAGATTTGGGATGATGCTGCTGACTGGGCTGGGGGAGGTGAGCCGTGGTGAACGGGCCTGATTGCCGAGTTCGTGCCGCTGATTACCGGGTCGGGGCTGTATCCGGTGAGCCCGGTAATGCCTTTCTGTTCGAGAACAAGCCATTAACCGGGTTAGCCGGGTTAGCCGTCCCATTTCCGTTCCCCCAGCTCGCGGGGCCTCTATGCCCAGAGGGCGAGACAATCCGGCGGTTCTGTTTCCGAACTTTATTCCCGGTTAACTCGGTTAACCCGGTTAAGTATAAGAGAGATAAGGGAAAAGTGATTACCGGGTTTAACCGGGTTTACCGGGTTCGTGCCTCGCTGGCCCCTCTGGGCAGTTTGCGTGTGGCATGGGCCGTCGTGGCCGAAACACCGAAACCCGCGTTGTGCGCCCCTCTTAAAAGGCTGCTCCTGATCCTGCGCCCCGCCGAGTTGGTCTTGGTGCTGTGATCCGCGATCCGCCGCGCCGATCCCCTTAGCCTGATCTTGCTGGGCAATGGCCACCCCGCAAGGGTCGCGCGATCTGGCCCCCTGAAAGCCCATATTCGCAGGCGTCTATCCCCGCCTAGAAAGCCACCCCCGGACCGACCGGCAGGGGGTGGCCTGCGCTTATCGCAGTTCCGCGATTGACCGCTGGGTGCCATCTGTTCCGAGAAACTTCCAGTTCCCATTCCAGACGTTTTCGTTGCCATCCACTATCGACTGGTTGAGCTGGTTGAGCGTCGGAAAGCGTTCTCCGGTATCCGGTCTGATCCACTGGCCGCCTTCGACCACGCCGGTGTAATGTTTGCGCTTGTAGTTGCGGAAAACCTCGAAGCCTTCTGCGAAATGGACGCCGCTTCGCCTATCCGTGAGGCCGTTGCCCTTCGGTGTGTCTTTGTTCTGCATCGGTGCGGGTTCGCCGCATTTGAGCAATCGGTTGAGGATGGCGTCCTCCGTGTCTTCCCCCGCCTGCCGCTGTGCCCAGATTGCCGCGAAAACCGCCGTCGATACTGAGATGGTCCTATTCATAGCTTTCTCCGATTCTGCTTACCGTCTATAAATAGCTAATAGTGCTAATTACTGCAAGAGGAGATTTTGATGAGGAAGGCTGCGATCTATGCCCGGGTATCGACCGGCGAACAGACGCCCGAAAACCAGCTTATCCGCCTGCGAGAGGTGGCGGAGCGCGCGGGGTGGGCCATAGTCTGCGAATATGTCGAGACGGCATCCGGGGCCAGCCGCGCGCGGCCCGGACTGGACACGATGGTGAAGGACGCCGCGCGCCGCCGGTTCGACGTGGTGATGGCTTGGGATGTATCGCGCCTCGGGCGATCCCTGCGCGATCTGGTGGACCTATTCGAGACGCTGCGCAGCGTCGGCTGCGACCTCTTTCTGGAACAGCAGGCGCTCGACACCTCGACACCGGCGGGCCGCGCGCTCCTGCAAATGTCGGGCGTGTTCGCTGAGTTTGAGCGGGCGATGATCGTGGAGCGCACGAAAGCCGGGATGGCCCGCGCCCGGGCGCGCGGCAAGCAGATCGGTCGCGCCCCGGCCTCTGACGCGCTGATCGACGCGATCCGCGCCCTGCGCGCGGACGGAATGGGGATGGACCGGATCGCGCGCAACCTGAAATGCGGCAAGGGCCTGAGCCAGAGGGTTTGCCAAGAGTTTGACAAGGAGACGGCAGATGGATGAAGACAGTTTTGACGCGGTGGCGCGCCGCGTGTCGGACGGCACCCCCGGCGGTCCGGCCTATCGCGTCGGCAAGCGTGGATTGGAGATCGTGGAAGAGCTTGCCGCGCGCGGCGTTGCCGAGGCGACGATGGCCAAGGCCCTGCGGATGGGCAAGGATGCCTTTCGCGCTGCGAAGCGGCGCGATCCTGCGGTGCAGGAGGCAATCGACCGGGGCCGCGCGACCGAACACGACAAGCTCGTGGGTGTCCTGCATGATCTGGCGATGGCGGGCCAGTATGTCCCGGCGATGTTCCTCTTGAAGGCCCGCCACGGATACCGCGAGGGCGAGCAGGCCGGAGCGAATGTGAACGTGAACATCGACACCGGCGGCGTTCTGGTGGTGCCGAACAAGATGACGATGGAGGAGTTCCTTGAGGCCCAGCGGCAGGCGGGCTTGTATGACAGCCCAGTCCGGCCCGACACCGTGGAGCGCATCCCCGGACAGCGCACCATCGAGGCGGTGCTGGACCCTGAGACCAAACGGGGTGACTGACTATCGGGAAAAGCTAGTCGGGTTGCGAAGACGGGGTCGCAACAATACCTTCTAACGCTTCTATGATAGCCTGATCCCGCGCCTGTTGCTGCCGGAGCAATTGCTCGATTGTTGCTAGTAGGGCAGCATTGGTTTCGCCGGTTGCCTGAACCGCATCCGCAACGGCGGCGGAAACGCTCTCTATTGCGGCTTGAGAAGTGCCTAAGTCGTTTCCCAATGCCGTTTGCAGTTCGTCTATCTCGCCTCGGATACTTTCGAGAGCCGCGTCCATGACCGCAGAATCCTGCGGAACTCGCCAATACTCAGTATAGGCGATTTGCGCGACCGAGAAGACAACTGCGAAGATGCCGACGAGGATAGCCTTATTGGCGGCCTTGCTGTTCTTCTCTGCTTCTGTCGAGAAATTATCGAGGAACTCTGCCGCCGCAACTTGTAGACCATTCATGATCCTAAGCGCGTTCTCCCCGAAGCCAACGAGATTTTCGAGCCGATCTGTCATGTCGCCCAAACGCTCGTTCGTCTCGTGAGCCGGGTGCGGCGGGAAATCCATTGGCTCAAATGTCGCGGGTGAGGGGGCCCATATACTTGGTTTCGGGCCATAGATGCTCTCAAGGCCCTCGCTCTGTTTGAGAAGGTCTTCGCTGACGCTCCTAATGCCAAGATTCTTGCTGCCGAGAAGACCGCCAAGTGAGCCTTTTAGGCCTGCGAACATGTCGGCCATCTTCGCGCTTTGCTTCTTGTTCTCCGCCTCTAGCACCTTGAGCAAGAAATCCGAATCTGACTGATCTTCGCTTCTTTCGATCTCAGTTTCCTGCTCGAACGACTTGTCATTCGCGAGAAACTCGTGCGCGAATCTATTTACGTCTTCGTCGGTGAACGCGGCAAGTTCGCCTTCTGTCGGTTCGCTCGACTTTTCGCCGTCTCCTTGATCCTGATCTTCGACGTGGCTCTTGAGCATTATTCCCATAAGCGCTCGGATTGCGTCTATTGAGTTCGGCTGATCGCTCTCAAGGTGCTTCTCGATGGCTACGGCAGCGTTGACAGAATAGAAATATACGTCCCAATCTCCGTTATCCTCTGAACGGAAAACCCACTGGGGTTTTATGAGTTCTGACAAGTCCATTCGTAAACTTCGCCTTTTGGGTTGCTTATGTCTGCCGCCTCTCTCTAGTTTACCCAGTCTTCCGAGATTGAACAGCAACGAATACCGCTCTGCCGCCCCAAGCGCTCGCGCTATAGTTGCGCATCCGGGGCGATGGCGACCCTGACAGCGCAGTGGCAGCGCGTCGGCCCCCAAACCTGAGAGGACCGACCGATGACCGCAACGCTTTCCCCCGACGACACGCCCCCGACCTTGCCCGGCGCCGGGACGCTCTATGGCCTGCCCGAACTGGCCGAGGCAGTCGCCACCGCGATCCAGATGGAAGAGAAGCACCGCGCGATGATCGAACGGCTTGAGGCCGCGATCTTGAAGCAGGCGCAGGATGCCGCCAACAGTGCGCGCCGCGCGGGTTTTGGCAAGCTCGACGCCCAGAACGCCGAAACCAAGATGGCCGCGAAGGCCCGCAATGACGTGCGCGCCGCGTCTGACGATGACCGCTGGGCGATCCTGCGCCAGCTCGACGCGCTGGCCTCGGGTCTGTCCGCCTCGGATGTTCTCTGGGCTTCGCCGGTGGTCGCTCTGGCCCGCGCCGGGATGGGCAGCGACAAGCGCACGAACCATATGGCGCAGCTTTCGGGCGCTGGCCCGGCGGAGTTGCGCACGGCGGCTGCGCTGGCCGCCGCCACGCTGGACAGGGTTCTGGGCGCCAGTGTAGCGGCCCTGCTGGACCGGATGCACGCAAAGCAGCGGATCGTGTCGCCGCAGGAACTGGCCGAACGCTTGATCGGTGACGATGTGCGGCAGGCCCGCGCGGCCATCGCGGCGGTGAAACAGGCGCACCAGCGCGCCCTGAACGCTGACCGCGAGTTTGCGTCTGGCCGCCGCAACGCCACCGCCCGGATCGCATCGGCGCTGGCCGACCGGGACGCGGCGAAGAACGCAGGCGCGGCTGTGGAGTTGGGGTGATGGATTTGGTCTGGTCGCGGCGGATCGCAGAAGCATACCCGACCCTTTTCCCGTGCCGCCTTCGTCAGGCCCATATGGCGCTTGTCGCCTGGGCCGAGGAGGCCAGCCCTGACGGCTGGCCCACACCCTCGGATGTGGAACGGTTCTCGCGGCTCTACGGTGTGCCGCGCGGCCCACTCGGGGCCTTGGTTGGAATGTTGTCGCGCCAGCCGGTGGCGGACCGGCGCGCGGTCTGGGTCGATGCTGTCCGTGAACCAGACAAGGCCACGCCGCACCTGATCCGCCAGCACGACCACAAGGTGGTCCGGGCCTTCGGATGGTTCTGCGCCACGACCGATCTGGGCTGGCTTCGCCTGCGCTCCCCGGTCCTGCACTGACCCTCAAACCGACCGCTTTCAGCGGTGGCGACCTTGCCCCGCCGTGAATCCAAGGAAACAGGGACGCGCAGGTCGTCCCCGGCGCGGCCCTTTCGGGGTGACCGTCAATGCAGGACGCGCTGCGCTGGGGCTGGTGCTGCCTCAGTCCAGCCATCCTGCTCCACATCATCCCACTCGCAGTCACGCTGGCCGTTGCGCCCGGCTTGGGCAAGTGCCCGCGCGGGACCTTCAATCCGGCCAATCCAGCGCTCCGGCCCAGTGTGCGCCGCCTCCGCCATCGCATCACCCAAGATCGCCGCCGCATGGTCAACCGGCCAGAGGTCATCGCGCATTGCAGCCAAGGCAAGCTCCGCGACCTCCAGCCCGGCCAGCGCCAGAAAGTGGTAGTCGATGCCATCGTGTTCCGGCGCGGCCTTGATCTGCTCCATCAGCCGGGCAATGGCCTGCTCATGCTCCTTCATATCCACGGGAGTGTTCCTTTCGTGTTTGGGCGGAGCGCCGCCCGACACCGCGCCGGGCGGCGCGGGGCTTCAGGCTGACTTGAAATTGAAAGTCACGCGCTCGCCGTCCATCGACACGCGGACGCTCGGATTGTCGGCTGTCGCGGCATTCAGCACCGCGACAGCCTCGTTCATCCGTTCAATTGCGCGGGTGAGGTATGGGTCGCCTTCGGGTGACTTCTCGGGCGTGGCCCAGAAAGTGGACCCTTCCTTGCTGTCCATATGAAGCGTGCAATGTCCCGCGAGGCGTCTGGAATATTGATCGACCCGCCTTGCCGCTTCGATGACCTCTGCGAAGGTCAGTTCGCGTTTGGTGTTCTCTCCCATTGATCTTCTCCTTTTCCATCCGGCCCCATTGGCCAGTGGAAGGAGAATTGCCACACCGCGCGCCCCGTGTCGGTCGCGCCAATCGGGCGCGGTTCCGGCGGGGATTAGTGCGACGGTTGGGCTGTTAACCTCTTGGGGAGGAAAAATTAACCAACAAGGTTGACAGCTCCGCGCGGACACCACATATTGGGTGTCGAACCACCAGGAGACCAACCATGACCACAGAAATCGGGAAGGAGCTGCGGAAACTGCGAATTGATGAGGATGAACGACTGTTGGATATGGCCGCAAGGCTTGAGAAGTCCTCCGCGTTCATCTCCGCCGTAGAGCGGGGGACTAAGACCCCGCCCGAAGGCTTTGTTGAGCTTGTGATCCGGGCCTACAGGCTGGCTGAGGATGCCGCAGCATCTCTCCGCCGGGCCGCCGACAGATCACGCAAAAACTTTACTCTGGAGGCAGACAGCCTCTTGGCGAGGGACACCGCAGGGCTGATGGCCCGCCGGATGAATTCGCTGTCCGAGGATGAGCTCAACAACATCTTCCAAATCCTCAGCAAGAAGGACGCGAAATGACTGAGACGAATGACTTCATTGTGCCGCCGCGCCGCTGGGCGGAAATCGGCGGCATCGCGGACAACCTCCGCCACCAACTCGGGCAGGCACAAACGCCCTGTGTGCCGGTGATCGAGATCATTGAGCGCGTGCTGGACCAGCGGCTCGGGCTCCTCAACTTTGAGGTTGGGAGCCAAAAGGAAATGGGCCGTGCGGAGGGCTACACCTGCCCCAAGGGCGAATTCATTATGCTCCGCGAGGATGTTTATGAGGGTGTCTGGGCGGGTGAGGGTCGCGCACGGTTCACCACCGCCCATGAGTTGGGCCACTGGGCGATGCATACCAACATCCCGCTCGCCCGGGCGCGGAGGGGGGATGGCACCCCGTCCTTCCGTCTGGCCGAGCCGCAGGCGAACCAGTTTGCCGCAGAGTTCCTGATGCCGGAGTGCTTCATTGACGCTCTGGACGATGAGGATGACCTGATACAGCGCTTCGGCGTCTCGTGGGAGGCGGCGCGCAACCGGCTGCGCTACCTCCACAAAAACGGGAGGCTCTAACGAAAGAAGGCTCAGGTTGGCGCCCGAGCCTCCTCGCAGATTTCTTCATCGTGCATCAGGGGCTTGACGATGCAGAGCCTCCCGGAAGCGCAAATCAGTCTCCTAAGCAAGACTGCACATAGCGCAATCTGGGTCTAAAGGCAAGATACGCCCCGAAGTGGAGAGTGTAATGACCAAGCGTCACACACCCCCTCCGCCGGGATACCGGTATGTCTTCCGCCCTTGGCGGACATGCCCAAAGACCGGCACCCGGCTCTACGCGAAAGCGTTTGGGCTGCGGGCGTGGCCTATTCTGATCCCGGAATAGACACCCCACCCAGATCAACGGGAGGCGCGATTAGCGTGCCTCCCACCCACCATGCACTAATGAAAGCAGAATAGATGAAATCGAAATCGTTCAAAGTTGGCCGCAGCGCCAAGACTGGCCGCTTCACCACGGTCAAGAAGGCCACGCAACGCAAGTCCACCCACGTGGTGGAGACCATCAAGAAGAAGTGACGGCCATCGTCGTGCCCTGCGACAGAGCTTCGCGGGGCACGACAGTTCACAGGAGATAAGCATGGTAGAATACACTGACCTGCCGCCCGAGGCGGCTGAGCTGATCCAGCGCCAGTATGACATTGACCGCGCCGACGCCGGACCAAAGGCCCCGGTTTCCAGCTTCCGCTACCGGGGCGTCCAGATTGAGAGCCGGTGGGCGGTCATGGCAGAGCTGGACACCATGCGCCGGATCATCGACGCGATGCCCGAGCTTATGGCGCGCCGTCTCGAAACAATCTGGTGCGATTCAAATGCCGGGGCTTGTTACACGGTGACCGTCCGGCCCGGCCTCTGGCTGCCCGACCTCCGCTGGGCAATCGCTGACGCTGTGATGGAGGCTGGGGGCGGCCACAACGGCATCATGGTCGAGGCGGACGGCGGCAATGGCTGCGACATCGACCCTGACTGGGGCGAGGTGGCGTGAGTCGCCTCCGGGTAACGCTGGGGTAACGCAGAATTGACCCGTTGCCGGTCCCGTAAGTGCTTGATTTCGTGGGGTGGGTGGTGCTGCTGGAGAGAATTGAACTCTCGACCTCTCCCTTACCAAGGGAGTGCTCTACCTCTGAGCTACAGCAGCCCGCTGTTTTCCAGATAGCTACCCCGGGCGTTACCCCGGATCAAGCGGGCTCTGGAAAAGCCCTTCAGTATCAGCCGCCTCTGCGCCCGGAGCCTCCCCTTACCAAGGGTGTGCTCTACCACTGAGCTACCACAGCATCCGTTCCGCCACCTCTGCGGATGCAGCGCGCGGCGTGAGGGGCCTTTTACATCAGTCCTGTTGAAGTGCAAGCCTTCTCTATGGCATTTTCGGTGGCTTTCGCAGCTTCCCGCGTCAGCCAAATGCCGCGCGCAGATCAATCCGCCCGGTCCCGGCGCCTTGTCGCGCCAGATCGGCCAGCGACTCGTGCAGGCGGGTCTCGATCCAGGCGCTGGTTTTCAGGCGATTCGGATCTGGATGGTTGCGAACTGCGCGGATGTAGGGGTTGGTGTTCAGCTCGAACACCGCGTGCCCGCTTTGCGACGCGGCAAAATCCACCCGGCCAAACTCCATTCCGGTAACGGCCATCACCCGGCGCACCAGCCCGTCATGCGGCCATGGCTCCAGGGCGGCGTGATCGGCGGCATAGGCCTCGGCCCCGGCCGCTCCCTCCACGCCGGATTTCGCCACCCAGTGATGATCGCTCACCGTCAGCCCCGGGATGATCGCATCGCCAACGCCATAGCCCGACAGCTTGCGAAACACCCCGTTCTGCTCCGCCACTCCAGTATATTCGATGAAGGCCAGATCGCTCAGCGTGTGCCCCTCCTCCAGGGCGCTTTTCAATGCCGCAGCGGCGGCGTCCGGGCCTTCCAACAGGTCTCCGATCACCCCGCGATGCGCCCAGAGCGTCCGCAGAAAAACCGGAAACCGCTCTGGCACCTCGCCCAAGGCTGGCAACCAGCAGGTAAAGCGGTTGATGCCCTCCCGGTGCAGCGCTTTCAACAAGGCCGCGCGCGGCAGGAACCGCGTTGGATCGTTCAGGACAGGTGCGCCCGCCGCCTTGACCCGCGCATGCAAGCGGGCGGCCACCTCAAGCCAGGGCGGCGACATCCGCTCGAAGTCGGTAAATATCGCCGCGCCCCCCGGCAGATGCCAGCGCCGCACCGCCTGTTCATAGCCGATCAGCTCGATCCGATAGCCATGTCGCCCGGCCCCTGCCCGCATCGCGCGAAAGGTGTTGCGCCGCTGCCGAGTGGTGAAAATCAGGAGGCGGGGCAGGGCTGGCATTGGGTTATCCTTGACAGAACGTGGTGAATCGGCGTTACTTTTCGCACGTTAACCCAAAATGCAGGACCGATAACATGACCAAGATTGACCCTTCCAAGCTGCTCGGCTTCAAACTCGATTCGGCAGAAGCCGAAGGCCTCAAGATGGGCAAAAAGGCTGGCATTAAACTTGGCGGTAAAGTCGGCGCCAAGGCAGGTGTGAAATCCGTCGCTGCCCCCCGGTCGTAAATGAGCGGCCTTTCGGGCGTGGCACCAGCACCGCCCTCTGATGACATCCTCTACGGCTTCGTTCCAGACCCGGCGCGAGGCCGCTTCCTTGATGCGCGGATGCATCACGAGCTCGCCGCCAGCTTGAGCCATTTGGCCGAAGCCAGCGCCGCAACGCCGGATGTCGCCGCCCCGCTCGCTGACGCCGCGCAACGCCTCGCGGCGGGCCAGCTTGTTGGCCCCGAAGCCTTCGCCCGCTACTTCCAGATCGCTGCCCAGCTCCTCGCGGACGAACCGAGCGGCCTGCCCGAACACCTCGCCGCGCTGACCCGCGAAATTGCCACGCCGCGCGGGGGCCTCACCGTCGTGCCACGCGGCGGCGCGGGCGAGCTTGATGCGTTGATGGAGCTGCGCATGGGCGCAGAAGCCGCCGATTTTGCCCTCTCCAGTGCGGCCAAGGCCGAAGCCCTCAAGGCCCGCCTCGCCGAAGCCTTCGCGCTGATGAAACAAGCGCTGCCGGATCTGCATGGCGAGTTGACCGCAATCACCCACAGGGTCGTCGCTGCAGAAGGGCGCAAGGACAGCAAGTTCCAGTTCGATGGCGCATCGCACTACCAGTTCTGGGGCATGTTGCTGCTGAACCCGGCCTTCCACCCCACCCGCCTCGCACTGGCCGAGGTGCTGACTCATGAAATCTCGCACAGCCTGCTCTTTGGGCTAACCATCGACGCACCGCTGGTGTTCAACCCGGACGACGCGCTTTACCCGTCGCCGCTGCGCGCCGATGATCGCCCGATGGATGGCATCTACCACGCCGCCTATGTCTCCGCCCGCATGGCCTGGGCGATGGAAAATCTGGCCGCCTCGCCGCACCTTACCCCCGAAGAACGCACCGACGCGCTGAACCGCGCGGCAGAAGACCGTGCGAACTTTGCCGCAGGGTATTCGGTGGTTGAAGCCCATGGTGACCTCTCCGATGCGGGCGCCGCAATCATGTCTCGCGCCGCCGCATGGATTGCCGCCCCGCACTGACGCCAGACTCTGGACGCGCCAAGCCCCATGCCTTATGGGGAGCGCATGGCGAAGACCCAAAAGCCCTCGCGCGAAGACCGGCTGAAACAGGCGCTCAAGGCAAATATGGCGCGCCGTAAGGCACAGGCTCGCGCACGCGCCGCACCGGATGATGCGGGGCAGCGGGCCACGAGTAGTAAAGAGGGCAGTGATGGACAGGATTCTGGTCAAAGGTAACGGCGCGCTTTCGGGAGAAATTCCGATTTCGGGGGCAAAGAACGCCTGCCTTACCCTCATGCCCGCAACGCTCCTTTCGGATGAGCCGCTTACCCTCACCAACGCGCCCCGCCTGTCGGATATCGCGACGATGACCGAGCTTTTGCAGTCGCTCGGCTGCGAGGTAACCTCGCTTCAGGCCGGGCAGGTGCAGGCGATGTCTTCGCATGATCTGAACAACCACAAGGCCGATTATGACATCGTGCGCAAGATGCGCGCTTCCAACCTGGTGCTTGGCCCGATGATCGCGCGGCTGGGCCATGCGGTTGTATCCTTGCCCGGCGGCTGCGCCATTGGCGCCCGCCCGATGGACATTCACATCCACGGCCTTGAGGCCCTTGGCGCCCAGATCGAGCTGAAAGAGGGCTACCTGCACGCCAAGGCCCCCTCGGGCCTCAAAGGCGCTGTGGTTGATTTCCCCTTTGCCTCGGTCGGCGCGACCGAAAACATCATGATGGCCGCCACGCTGGCCAAGGGCACCACCGTTCTCAAAAATGCCGCCCGCGAGCCAGAGATCGTGGACCTGGCCGATTGCCTGCGCAAGATGGGCGCGCAGATCGAGGGTGACGGCACCTCTGAAATCACCATTCAGGGCGTTGACAGCCTGCACGGCGCGACCCACCCCGTTGTCTCCGACCGGATCGAGCTTGGCACCTATATGCTGGCCCCGGTGATCGCCGGCGGCGAGGTTGAGTGCCTCGGCGGCAAGCTCTCGCTGGTGCAAAGCTTCGCCAACAAGCTTGAAGAGGCGGGCGTTGAAGTCACCGAAACCGCCCGTGGCCTCAAGGTCAAGCGCACCACCGACCGGGTGAAATCGGTTGATGTGGTGACAGAGCCGTTCCCCGGTTTCCCGACCGATCTGCAAGCGCAGATGATGGCGCTGATGTGCACCGCCGAGGGCGAGAGCGTGCTCGAAGAGAAGATCTTTGAAAACCGCTTCATGCACGCCCCTGAACTCACCCGCATGGGTGCCGAGATCGAGGTTCAGGGCGGCACCGCCACCGTCAAGGGCGTGGCGCGGCTGAAAGGCGCCCCTGTTATGGCGACCGACCTGCGCGCCTCGGTCTCGCTCATCCTCGCGGGCCTTGCCGCCGAAGGCGAAACCGTTGTCAGCCGCGTCTACCACCTTGATCGCGGCTACGAGCACGTGGTGCGCAAACTCTCCGGCATCGGCGCAAATATCGAGCGGATCAGCGGCGAATAATTGCCCGCCAGGTCGCGGGAGCAATCAACCGGACACAAAACCCCACGCGCCTCGCGCTCCGCGCTCCTGCCGCTGGCCTGTGGCGGAGGCTCCGGCAAGCATCCTTGCCACTCCCCTGCGGCACCGCCCGCCGCCTTCACCATGAAATGTCGCAAATGTCGCCCATATGGGGTGTGCATCCCTTGTGCATCGCTTGTGGCCCCCACAATCCTCCCCCTTTGTTCCGATCTTAACCCGCCTGTCCGCTTGAGACCGGGGCGCTTAGCGCCTATGTCTTTGACAACGTGACCCATCCCATCCCGCCCGGAGGCCCGCTTTGTCTGACGATGCCAAATTTGAAGACGGCGACGAACGCCCGATCTATATCGCCGCGATGGATGCAGGCTCTGTGCCGATCGTTGCGTCACTGGTGCAGGATGCAATCTTTCCCATCACCGAGATGAAATGGGATCGCGCGCACCGCGAATTTGCCCTTCTTCTCAATCGCTTCCGCTGGGAAGACAAGCCCCGCGCCGAGGCCAGTGGCCGCCCCTACGAGCGGGTTCAATCGGTGCTGCGGCTGGGCGATGTAACAGGCGTTTCCACGATGGGGATTGACCGGCACGATAGTGAAACCATCCTCTCCCTGCTCGATATCACGTGGCAGGAGGGCGAAGATGGCACCGGGGTTGTGGTGCTCACACTGGCAGGCGACGGCGCGATCAAGCTCACCGTGGAATGCCTTGATATCGTGTTAAAAGATGTCACCCGCCCCTACATCGCCCCCTCCGGCCACGCCCCCACCCACCCCGCCGTGTGAGCCAGCCGCGCCGCACCACCCGCGACGGCGAAGCCGTTAGCGCGCGGCGGCGTGAGGCCCAGCGCCATTTCCCCCCAGCCATTGGCGACTCTTACGATGAGGCCCGCCGCCTGCCGCTGTCGCACTTCGTCAACCGCTTGGAAATGCTCACCTTCTTCGGGGCCTTTTCTGCGGGCAAGCTCACGGGCTTCCTCGCCTATGTCCGCGAAGACGGCCTCAAGATTGACCATCGCGCCTGGATCATGTCGGCCTATGTCAGCCCTGCCCATCGCGGCACCGGCGCGGCCGATGCGCTGATGCAGGCCGCGCTTGCCCAGGCCCGCGCGGATGGCGTGCTTCAGGCAGAGCTTTATGTCTCCTCCGCCGCCCCCCGCGCCCAGGCGTTTTATGCCCGGCACAGCTTTGAGAGGGTGGGCGTGGCCCCCCGTGCGCTGCGCGTTAACGATATGTTTCACGATGAATGGCATATGATACGGCGTCTTGATGGTGATCTCACCGCTTGAGCGCATTCCGCAGGGCGGGTAAGAGGCGGGCAAAGGAGTTGCCATGCCCGTCTATCTCGACAGCAGCGAACCCGGCTTCGAGGCCGCTTTCACCGCCCTGCTGGGGGCCAAGCGCGAAGATGCGCCGGATGTCGATGATATCGTCGCCGGGATCATTGCCGATGTGCGCGCCCGTGGGGATGCAGCGGTGATCGAGTTGACGGCAAAGTTCGATAAGCTCGATCTCACGCCTGAGACGCTGGCCTTTTCCGAGGCCGAGATCGAGGCGCATTGCGCCCGCGTCCCCCCGGCAGAGGCCGAGGCGCTGGAACTCGCGGCAGAGCGCATCCGCGCCTATCACGTTCGCCAAATGCCCGAAAATGCCCAGTGGACCGATCCCGAGGGCGCAACCCTTGGCTGGCGCTGGGGTGCGGTTTCGGCGGCGGGCCTCTATGTGCCCGGCGGGCTGGCCAGCTACCCCTCCTCGGTGTTGATGAACGCCGTGCCCGCGCAGGTTGCCGGGGTGGAGCGGCTGGTGGTGGCCTGCCCCACGCCGGGCGGTGTGGTGAACCCGCTGGTGCTCTACGCCGCCCGTTTGGCCGGGGTGGAAACGGTTTACCGCATCGGCGGCGCCCAGGCGATTGCGGCCCTGGCTTATGGCACGCAAGCCATTGATCCAGTGGATAAAATCACAGGCCCCGGCAATGCCTTCGTGGCCGCCGCCAAGCGCCGGGTGTTTGGCCGCGTCGGGATTGATATGATCGCCGGTCCCTCCGAGATTCTCGTGATCGCCGATGCCGAGAATGACCCGGATTGGCTCGCCCTTGATCTGCTTTCGCAGGCCGAGCACGATGAAAGCGCGCAATCCATCCTCATCACCACCGACGCCGCTTTTGGCCGCAAGGTGGCCGAAGCGGTTGAGAAACGGCTGAAAACGCTGGAGCGCCGCGAGATCGCTGGCAAAAGCTGGCGCGATTTCGGGGCGGTCATTACCGTGCAAACCCTTGAAGAAGCTGCCAAACTCTCTGATCGCATCGCCCCCGAACACCTGGAGCTTTGCGTAGCCGACCCCGAGCCATTGGCCGCCCGCATCAAGCACGCGGGAGCGCTTTTCCTTGGTCAGTGGACCCCCGAAGCCATCGGCGATTACATCGGCGGCCCCAACCATGTGTTGCCCACCGCCCGCTCCGCCCGCTTCTCTTCTGGCTTGTCGGTGATGGACTTTCTCAAGCGCACCACCGTCGCCAGGATGACCCCCGAGGCGCTCGCCGCCATCGGCCCGGCGGCGGAAACACTGGCAAAGTCGGAAAGCCTTGAAGCCCACGGGCTTTCGGTGCGTGCCCGGCTCGACAAGCTCAATCGCTAGGACTTCGCTGCATTGCAGTATGCGCCCAGCCGCGCTACTCCTTTGGCAACTGCTAAAGGACGTGCGCCCATGAGTTGCATCTGCCGGATCGAGATCGACGACGCCAATCTGCCTCCGCCCACGCCGGAGATCGAGCAAGAGCGCAAGGTTGCGGTGTTTGACCTGCTGGAAAGCAATAGCTTCACGCCCGCGGCCCGCGATGGTGCAGACGTGCCCAAGGGCCCCTATCAGCTTCACCTTTCTATCCGCGACCGTCGCCTTGTGTTTGATATCGCTGATGAAAGCGGCGCAAGGATTGGCGCGTTCCACCTTTCGCTGTCGCCTTTCAAGCAGGTCGTGAAGGACTATTGGCAAATCTGTGAAAGCTATTACGACGCTGTCAAAAAGCTGCCGCCGCATCAGATCGAGGCGATCGACATGGCCCGCCGTGGCATCCACGATGAGGGCGCGCGCGTGCTGCAAGAGCGCCTTGAAGGCAAGGCCGAGGTTGATACCGACACCGCCCGCCGGCTCTTTACTCTCATCTGCGTGTTGCACTTCGGGAGCTAGGGGTTGGGCAAAAACTTCCCTTCGTCAGTGCTTTTTTGCTGTGATCACAATGCCATACGCTCGCCTATGGCCGAAGGGCTGATGAAGAAGTTCTATGGCCACGATGCCTATGTGCAATCTGCCGGGGTGTATAACGACCTTGATATTGACGGCTTCGCCATTGCCGTCTGCGCCGAGATCGGGGTGGAACTGGAGCGGCACAAATCGCGCAGTTTCGAAGAGATGCAGCAGTGGGGCGATGATCTTTCGGGGTTTGATCTGGTGGTCGCGCTCTCGCCCGCGTCACAGCGCCAAGTCCTTGAGTTGACACGGATCTACCACCTAGAGGTGGAGTATTGGCCGATCATGGACCCAAGCGGCCTGGGTGAAACCCGCGATGCCAAGCTTTCCGTCTACCGGCAGGTGCGCGATCAACTCGTGGAGCGCATGAGGGCACGGTTCGGCCCGCCGACTCACTAGCGCGCGCCACGCCAAGCTTTTGACGATCCCACCCGCCGCTGCCGCTTTTGCGCCCAGATGCGTCGACATTGCCGCAATTTCCGCCTTGCGCCTCTGTGAAACCGGCTTTATGGGCGGGGGTGGGACACCCTTCCCCAACGAAGGGCATATATCTGTAAGGATACCATCAATGGCTATCGAAGCTCCGGCAACGCGCCCGGCAAATCCGCGTTTTTCTTCTGGCCCCTGTGCCAAACCCCCCGTTTTCACACTCGACAAGCTGTCTGACGCCGCTTTGGGCCGGTCGCACCGTGCGGCCATTGGCAAGGCGAAGCTGAAAGAAGCGATCGAGACCACCCGCGAAATTCTTGGCGTTCCTGCCGATTATCGCATCGGGATTGTGCCCGCCTCCGATACCGGCGCCGTTGAAATGGCGATGTGGTCGATGCTCGGTGCCCGCCCCGCCACCATGGTGGCATGGGAGAGCTTTGGCGCTGGTTGGGTGACCGATGTGGTCAAGCAGCTCAAGATCGACGCGACCACCAAAACCGCCGACTACGGTGAGATCGTCGACTTTGCCGAGATCGACTTTGACACCGACGTTGTGTTCACCTGGAACGGCACCACCTCTGGCGTGTGCTTGCCAAATGGCGCGGCGATCCCGGCTAACCGCGAAGGGCTGACCATTTGTGATGCCACCTCGGCGGCCTTCGCGCAGGATCTGCCGTGGGACAAGCTCGATGTCACCACCTTCTCCTGGCAAAAAGTGCTGGGCGGCGAGGCGGCCCACGGGATGCTCATCCTGAGCCCCCGCGCGGTGGAACGGCTTGAAAGCTACACCCCCGCATGGCCGCTGCCCAAGATCTTCCGCATGACCAAGGGCGGCAAGCTGATCGAGGGTATCTTCGTGGGTGAAACCATCAACACCCCGTCGATGCTCGCCGTTGAGGATTATTTGCAAGCGCTGGCATGGGCCAAATCGGTTGGCGGGCTTGAGGGCCTGATGGGCCGGGCCAATGCAAATGCCCGTGCCGTATGGGATTTTTGCGACAGCCGCGACTGGATCGCCAACCTCGCAAACGATCCGGCGACCCGCTCCAACACCTCGGTTTGCGTCAAGTTCACCGATCCGCGCATCACAGATGGTGCGGCCTTCGCCAAGGCCGTCGCCAAGCGTCTGGAGGCCGAAAATGTGGCCCTGGATGTGGGCGCATACCGTGACGCGCCCGCAGGTTTGCGTATCTGGTGCGGTGGCACGGTAGAGACCGCAGACGTGGAAGCGATGCTGCCGTGGCTGGAGTGGGCCTATAACGTTGAAGTTGCTTCAATTTAAGACCTCTGGTAGCCCGGACTGGCCTTGAGTCAGTTCTGGGCGAACAGGTCTAAATTAAATTATCCACTAAGGAGTTACAATAAAATGACTTTTGGAGAAGCAATTTCTAACGGTTTCAGCAATTACACCAACTTTCGCGATCGCACGCCGCGGTCGGGTTTTTGGTGGTGGTTCCTATTTACACAGATTGTGAACATCGTCGCGCAGGTTCTCATGGGCGTTTTCGCTGCCATGGGCCAGACCGCAGCGCTCATTGGTGCCATCATCGTTCTGGTGGTGATCCTCGGGCTGCTGATCCCTGGTATCGCAGTCAGCGTGCGCCGTTTGCATGATCTCGACAAAAGCGGCTGGTGGCTGCTGATCTGTTTGATCCCGCTGGTTGGCGCGATCATTCTGATCGTGTGGTTCTGCACCAAGGGCACCGAAGGGCCAAACCGTTTTGGTCCCGACCCGCTGGCTGCCACGCCCCCGGCTCCTGTGCCAACCGTGTAAAACACGCGCCCTCCCCGCCACAGGGGAGGGCACCCCGACCTGAAAGCCCGCGCGTGCTGACCCCACGCAAGGGACAGAACTGACCCCTGACTCAAAGCCGAGGACCACGCAAAATGGCGCCTAAAGTACTCGTATCCGACAAACTTTCCGAAACCGCTGTGCAGATTTTTCGCGATCGCGGGATCGACGTTGATTTCATGCCCGAGCTGGGCAAAGACAAGGAAAAGCTCGCCGAAGTGATCGGCCAGTATGATGGCCTTGCCATCCGCTCCGCCACCAAGGTCACGCCCACGCTGCTGGAACATGCCGACAAGCTCAAGGTGGTGGGCCGTGCTGGCATCGGCACCGACAATGTCGATAAGGAAGCCGCCTCCAAGAAGGGCGTGATCGTGATGAACACGCCCTTCGGCAACATGATCACCACCGCCGAACATGCCATCGCCATGATGTTCGCCGTCGCGCGCCAGCTCCCCGAGGCCTCTGCCTCGACCCATGCGGGCAAGTGGGAAAAGTCCAAGTTCATGGGGGTTGAGCTGACCGGCAAAACCCTTGGCGTGATCGGCGCGGGCAACATCGGTGGGATCGTCTGTGACCGCGCCCGTGGCCTGCACATGAAGGTTGTGGCCTTTGATCCGTTCCTCTCGGAAGAGAAGGCGCAAAAGATGCAGGTCGAGAAGGTTGAGCTTGATGAGCTTCTCCAGCGCGCCGATTTCATCACCCTGCACGTCCCGCTCACCGATAGCACCCGCAATATCCTTTCGGCCGAGAACCTCGCCAAAACCAAGAAAGGCGTGCGGATCATCAACTGCGCCCGTGGTGGCCTTGTTGATGAGGTCGCTCTGGCCGAGCTGCTGAAATCCGGCCATGTGGCTGGCGCTGGCTTTGATGTGTTTTCCGAAGAGCCCGCCAAGGAGAACCCGCTGTTTGGCCTGCCCAACGTGGTTTGCACCCCGCACCTTGGGGCGGCCACCACCGAGGCGCAGGAAAACGTGGCGCTGCAAGTCGCGGAGCAGATGTCGAACTACCTGCTCACCGGCGCTGTTGAAAACGCGCTCAACATGCCGTCGATGACCGCCGAAGAAGCCAAGGTCATGGGGCCGTGGGTCAAGCTTGCGGATCACCTCGGCAGCTTTATCGGCCAGCTGACCGATGATCCGATCAAGGCGATCAACATCCTCTATGATGGTGTGGCGTCCAAGATGAACCTTGAGGCGCTCAACTGCGCCGTGGTGGCGGGCATCATGAAGCGCTCGAACCCCGACGTGAACCTGGTGAGCGCACCGGTTATCGCCAAAGAGCGCGGTGTGCAGTTGTCGACCACCAACCAGGACCAGTCCGGCGTGTTCGAGGGCTACATCAAGGTGACGGTGGTGACCGAAACGCGTGAACGCTCAATCGCGGGCACGGTGTTTTCCGACAACAAGCCGCGCTTCATCCAGATCAAGGGCATCAACATCGACGCCGAGATCGGGGCGCATATGCTCTACACCACCAACAAGGACCAGCCGGGCATTATCGGCACCTTGGGGCAAACCATGGGTGAAAACGGCGTGAACATCGCCAACTTTACGCTTGGCCGCTCCGATGTTGGCGGCGATGCGATTGCGCTGCTCTACGTTGATGGGGTGATCTCGCCAGAGGTGCAGGGCAAGCTGCGCGATACCGGCCTGTTCCAGCAAATCAAGCCGCTTGCGTTCGACGTTTCGTAACGGTTTTGTGGGATCAATCGCCTCGCGGTTGACCTCACAGCCAGGTGTGTTTTATCGGGCGGTGTCGGTTGATCGGTGTCGCCCGATTTTTGTTGAAAGGTCAAAGCGGTATGCGTGTCTATGCGATTGGGGATGTTCACGGACATCTCGATAAGCTCAAGGATATCCACGGCCGCATCGCGGCTGACAGGGCGCAGGTCAATGACCCGAACGCCCTTGTGGTGCATGTCGGTGATCTTGTGGACCGTGGGCCTGATTCGGCGGGCGTGATCTCCTACCTTTTGGAAGGCATGAACGCAGGCAAACCCTGGGAGGCGCTGAGAGGCAACCATGACAGGCTCATGAGCCGCTTCCTTGATCCTGCCCGCCTGCGGGACCAGCTGCGCACTGATCTGCATTGGCTGCAGTTCAGCATCGGTGGCAGCGAAACCCTGCAAAGCTATGGGGTGGATACCAACCCCGACCGTGGCAAGGAGGCAATCCACGCGGATGCCCTCGCCGCGGTGCCCCAAGAACACATCGCCTTTCTCACGGCCATGCCAAACGTCCTTGCGATGGAGGGCCTCTACTTTGTGCATGCAGGCATCCGCCCCGGCGTGCCGCTTGACGAGCAGGTTGAGGATGATCTGGTTTGGATTCGCGAGCCGTTCCTTTCGGACCCGCGCGACCATGGCCCGCTCATCGTGCACGGCCACTCGCCCGTGCGCAGCCCCGTTCATTACGGAAACCGCCTCAACATCGACAGCGCCGCCGCTTACGGCGGGCCGCTCTCTGGCGTGGTGATCGAAGACGGGCAGGTGTTTTTGCTCGGTGAAGAGGGCCGCGAAGAGCTGCGCCCGACGGCTGAAGCCTACGCCACCAGCTAGAGCATGTTGCTCAAAAGTGGGAACCGGTTTTGAGCTTCTCGAACACGCGAAATCAATAAGTTAGAGCGTGTCTCGTGAATTCGAATGAACGCGGCACGCTCTAACCCCGCGCGCGTTGCCCGGGGCCGAGGGCGCGCGCTTCGCCGCTGATCCGTGCCAGCCCCCACGGACAGCCACAAACAGCCCGCACCCATGCATTCGCGCAAAGAAAAACCCCGGGCACCATAGGCACCCGGGGCATTTTTGTTTGCTTTGGTTCGGTGGGGCGGATCAGCCCTTTGCGAACTCGGGGTAGGCTTCCATGCCCAGCTCCGAAGTGTCGAGACCGTTGATCTCGTCTTCTTCGCTGCACCGCAGGCCCATCACGAGGTTCAGGATGAACCACACCAGACCGGAGGCGATCACGGTGAAGATACCCACCACAACGATGCCGTAAAGCTGTGCGCCAAACGAAGCGTCGCCGTTGGTGATCGGAACCGCGATGGTGCCCCAGATACCGGCCATCAGGTGCACCGGAATGGCGCCCACAACGTCGTCGATCTTGAGCTTGTCGAGGAACGGCACCGCGAAGACCACGATGATACCACCGACCATGCCGATCAGCGTTGCCATGCCCAGAGAAGGCGTAAGCGGCTCGGCGGTGATCGAAACGAGGCCCGCGAGAGCGCCGTTGAGAACCATCGTCAGGTCGACCTTCTTGTAGAGGATCTGCGTCATCACCAGTGCGGCAATCGCGCCACCCGCAGCAGCGGTGTTGGTGTTGGAGAAGATCCGGCTCACATCAGCCACATCGCCCACGGTACCCATGGCAAGCTGCGAGCCGCCATTGAAGCCAAACCAACCGAGCCACAGGATAAACGTACCAAGCGTGGCGAGTGTCAGGTTGGAGCCGGGCATCGGATGCACACGACCGTCCTTATACTTGCCAATCCGGGCGCCAAGGATGATCGCCCCTGTCAGAGCGGCCCAGCCACCCACAGAGTGCACAACCGTCGAGCCGGCGAAGTCCTGGAAGTTTGCCGCATCGAGGAAACCGCCGCCCCACTTCCAGGAAGCCTGAAGCGGGTAGATCACGGCTGTCAGCGCGATGGTGAACAGCAGGAAAGGCCACAGCTTGATACGCTCGGCCAGCGTGCCGGAAACGATCGAAGCGGTGGTGGCGCAGAACATCAACTGAAAGAAGAAGTCCGAGCCGGTGGAGGCATAGCCGATGTCGTCGGCATCTGCGGCCGAAACGCCCACAGCTTCCAGAACACCCGGGCCCCAAACGCCCGAAAACACACCATCAACCGACCATGTGCCCAACGGGTACATGAGGTTATAGCCGATCAGGTAATAGAAGATCGCAGCGAGCGAAAACAACGCCACGTTCTTGGTGAGCTGCATCGTCACGTTCTTCTGGCGCACAAGGCCCGCTTCGAGCATGGCAAAGCCAGCCGCCATCCAGAACACCAGGAAGCCTGCCACGAGGAACAGGAAGCTGGTGAGGATGAAGTCGCCGTTGATGAAGGGCTGATAGGTTGCCGACATCACACCAGCAGCGGCTTCGGCGGGGTCTTCACCCTCGTCGATCGCAGCCTGTGCAGCGGCGGCGGCCTTTGCTTTCAGCATCTCTTCGGGCGACACATAGGCCGCATCGGCAGCCGCAAGGGCCGCAGCAGAGGGGCCATCAGCCGCAGCTTCCGCAGCAGGCTCCTCGGTGGCTGTCTCTTGCGCAATCGCCACCGGGGCGCTCGCAAGGCTGGCAAATAGCGCAATCGCGCCACTGGCCATAAGGAGTTTGATCGCTTTCATGGTTCTCGGTCTCTCCGTTGTCCCGTCGCGCCTTACAGCGCTTCTTCGTTCATTTCGCCGGTGCGCACGCGCACTGCTTGGTTGATGTCCAGCACGAAGATCTTGCCGTCGCCGATCTTGTCGGTTTTCGCGGTGGTCTGAATGGTCTCTACAACCTGGTCGGCCATCGAGGCCGCCACGGCGATTTCGAGCTTTACCTTGGGCACGAAGTTCACCGCGTATTCTGCGCCACGGTAGATTTCGGTATGCCCTGATTGCGATCCGAAACCCTTGATCTCGGTCACCATCATCCCGCGCACGCCAATGGCGGTCAGGGCTTCCCGGACCTCCTCCAGCTTGAACGGCTTGATTGCTGCAATGATGAGTTTCACTGATGTCCCCTTCCAATTTGCCAGGCTCCCCCGGCGGGTTGACGGAGGTCAGTCACGCCGGGAAGGGGGGGAGCTTCAAGGAACGGGAGGGGGGAAAGGGGGCTGAATCTGGGTGCAGTTGCACAATTTTTGCACAAATTGATGGTCATGCATAAAAATTAAGCGAAGTTAAAAGAGGCCAGATCGCGCTGCTTTGTCTCCCCTTTTGGTGTTGGGGTCGCTATGGTGCGGCAAAAATGCGAACGAGGCACGCATGAGCGGGAACGGAAACAAGAAGACGCCTTTGAGGGCGGATCGGCGCTATTCACGCGCGGCACCGGCCAAGACCAAGGCAAAACCCCCGAAGAAAAAGAGAGCACCGCGGGCCAAGCGCCCCGCGCCCAAGGGCTTTGCCGGATGGGTGCGCCGGGTGATCGGTTTCTTCGTGCGGCTGATCTGGGGCATTTCCTGGCGCGCCGGGGTGGTGACTGGCCTGATCGTGGCCGGGGCCGTTGCCTATTTTTACACCAAGCTTCCCGCAGATGTGAACGCGCTGCTTGATGCCCGCACCCGTGGCTCCGTGACCCTGCTTGACCGGGAGAGCAAGGTTTTTGCCTGGCGCGGAGAAACCTTTGGCGGTGCCGTCACCGTTGATAATATCTCCCCCCACCTGAAAAACGCAGTGGTGGCCACCGAGGACAAGCGATTCTATCGCCACTTCGGCGTCAGCCCGCGCGGCATTGCCTCTGCCATCAAGATCAACCTGTCGGAGGGGCGCGGGCCGCTTTCGGGGCACGGTGGCTCTACCCTCACCCAGCAAACCGCCAAACTGCTCTGCCTCGGCACCCCTTATGATCCCAGCGCATGGGAGAGCGAAGCCGCCTATGAGGCGGATTGCCGGGAAACCACCCTGTGGCGCAAGCTGAAGGAAATGATCTACGCCATGGCGCTGGAAACCCGCTACACCAAGGATGAGGTGCTCGCGATTTACCTCAACCGGGCGTATCTTGGGGCCTCGTCGCGTGGGTTTGCCGCCGCCTCGCAGCGCTACTTCGGCATCCCCGCCAAAGAGTTGAACCCGGCGCAAGCGGCCATGCTGGCGGGCCTTCTGGTGGCCCCTACGCGCTATGCCCCAACCAACAATCTGGAGCGGTCACAGGCGCGTGCCGCAACCGTGCTCAAGCTGATGCAGGAGCAGGGCTATATCACCATGGACGAGCGCCAGAAAAACACCAACACCCCGGCAACCCTCAGCCAAGCGGCGCAAGCGCGGGCTGGCGGCTACTTTGCCGATTGGGTGATGGAGGCTGGTCCCGACTTTTTGACGAAAGACACCGCCGAGGACGTGATTCTCAAAACCACCCTCGACCAGCGGCTGCAAAAGGCTGCCGAGGCCGCGATGAAAGAGGTGTTTGCCACCAAGGTGCGCGAAGGCTCCAAGGCGCAGGCGGCAATTGTGGTGATGAGCGCCGATGGTGCCGTGCGCGCCATGGTCGGCGGGCGGCAAACCAAGGTCAGCGGTGCGTTCAACCGGGCCACCATGGCCAAGCGGCAAACCGGCTCCAGCTTCAAGCCCTTCGTTTACGCCGCCGCGCTTGATCTGGGCTATACCCCCAATGCGACGGTGGTGGATGAGCCGCTTACCATCAATGTGCCCGGCTCCGGCCCCTATAGCCCCAAGAACTATGACAAAAAGTTCCACGGCCGGGTCACGCTCACCGAGGCGCTGGCCCATAGCTACAATATCCCCGCCGTGAAGGTCTCTGAGGCTGTGGGGCGTGAAAACGTGCGCAACATTGCCGAGGACTTTGGCATCGAGAGTGATCTCGCCGCTGGCCCCGCGCTGGCTCTGGGCGCGTCCGAATCGTCGTTGCTGGAGATGTCTGGCGCCTATGCGGGCATTCTCAATGGCGGCCAGTCGGTTACGCCCTACGGGATCATCGAGTTGCGCATCAAGGGCGATGACGCCCCGCTGATGGGCCAGGGTGGCGGCATTGGCGAGCGCGTCATCACCGATGAGGCGGCGCAATACCTGGTTTATATGATGAGCCAGGTGGTTGAGTCTGGCACCGGCAGGCGCGCCAAGATCGGCCGCCCCGCTGCTGGCAAAACCGGCACTACTTCGGCGGCGCGGGATGCCTGGTTCCTTGGGTTCACCGCCGATTACGTTGCAGGCGTGTGGATGGGATATGACGATAACACCCCGCTCACCGGCGTCACCGGTGGCGGGCTGCCCGCCGAGATCTGGCGCGAAACCATGTTGCGGGTGAACGAGGGCCTGCCGGTGCGGGCGTTGCCGATGAAGGTGCCCGAGGCGGCAAAACCATCGGTTGCCGAAGCCCCCCAGCAATCCCGGCGGGAACAAACCGCCGCCGAGCGCCGCGCCGCAGAGCGTGCCCAGCGTCAGGCCGAACGGGATAAACGCCGACAGGAGCGCCAGCAACGCCGCAAGGAAAACGGCGATCTCGCAGAGCGGATTCTTGATGATGTGCTGAAAAACCTGCTGGGCGGCAATAACTGATCGCCCACAGGGTCGCGAGGGTCGCCAAGCTTAATCGGCGGCTGTTTCAGGGCGCTCTTCGGCGCTGGCATCCTCGGCGCGCGTCTCTTCGGTGGCGGGTTCTTCGCTTGGCAGCGGGCACCGCTCATATCGAAAGGCGTAGCCGTTCCACGCGAGTATGAGGCCGCCCTCGGCCCCTTCCATGAACAGCGCGCGCTCTGTCCAAGTTTCGTTTTCGCCCTCACAGTGCATATCGAAAAGCTGGGCATTCATGCCCACCACGTTGACCGGATTGCGCATTTCGCAGCGTGAGCGGATGCCGCTGAAGATCCCGCCTTCGATGCGGATCAGCCCCTCGGCATCATCCGGCCCGGCACAATCGGCTTCCGGTGTGGCCTTGTAGCGGCCCTCCACCTCAAGCGCCGCAGCGGGGGCCGCGATGCCAAGCGCCAGAAACGCCGCCAGAAGCCGGTGCTTGCTCACGCGCGTTTCAGGTCCTGGATCAGCGCATCCACGTTGCCGCCGCGTCTGTCCAGCATGGCCCCAACCTCGGTGCGCTCGGTCAAAAGCATGTTCACATCGGCAATGAACAGGTTGAAAAACTTGTGCTTGCCGCTCTTGTCACTCACGAGGAAGGTCACATCAAACGGCGCTTCGCCGCGCAGCCGTGCGGTGGTATCAACCTCGATCCAGCTTTTCACCGGACGCGCGCCATCAACCTCGATCTTGCCGCCGATCAACTCCCGGAAGCGACGGCCATACTTGCGGCTGACATAGGCGGTATAGGCCGGGACATAGGCCCTCATCTGCGCTTTCGAGGCACTGCGAGCAGCCACGCCAAGCGACGAGTAGGCGATGAAATTCACATCCGAGTAGTTGATGAACAGGCGCTCGAAGTCGCCATACATCGCGCGCTCTGATTTGCCCGAGTTGATGACCTTGTTGATATCATCCACCGCGGCGCGCACCAGCTTTTCGGATGCGCCGGAGGAGAGCGCCATGGCGCTGCGCGGCAGGGCCAGCGTGGCGGCAGGAAGGGCGGCAAGGCCTGCCAGCAGGCTGCGGCGGCTCAGGAACGTGGGGTGACTAGTTGTCATAATAATCCTCATACGCGTCATAAACGTCGTCTGCTTCTACGTCGGATGCGGCTGTGTCACCCACCTCGCCCCTGCGGTTTTGCAGGTAGATGATGCGAGACTGCGCATAGCTGTCTGCACTGTCATATAGGACGGAATCGACCGTTTCCGAATAGCGGGCGCGATCACCTGCGCGTGCGGCGATCTTTACCCCGGTGATGGTGCGCTGGTCTTCCGCGTCGATCACGCCTTGCAGCGGGTTCAGCACCGTATCCAGAATCCGCCCTCCCACATCGCGCTCGGTGGTCGGGCCAATGAAGGGAAGTTCCACATAGGCCCCCTCCGGCACGCCCCATTTGGCCAGCGTTACGCCAAAATCGGTGCGGTCATCGTGAAGGCCGATTTTACTCGCCGGGTCAAACAGCCCGCCAATGCCCACGGTCGTGTTCACCGCCACGCGCCAGAAGTTGCGCAGCGCGCTTTCCATATCCCCTTGGAATATATGGTTCATCATCGCGGCGGGCTGGTCGATATTGCTCGAAAAGTTGCTCAGCCCCTGGGTGACAGGGCGCGGAATGGCCTTGGCCACCCCACCCCCGTTGTCCTTGCCGCCGCCAAAGGCGCGATCAACGCTTTTGTTGAAGGCATGAACCTTGCGGTTACGATCCTCATAGGGATCAAAAATTGCCTCGCCGGTGGTGTTGGGCGTGCAGGCCGAGAGGGCCAGGGCAGTGAGGGCCAGTGCAATGAGGGCACGGGCCTGTCGTTTCTGTTGATGAAACAATGGTATTCCCAATCAGTTCTTCATATCTTGCGCGCATGGTGGACGGGCTGCCCCGCTTGGCCTTCCGACGCAAGATAACGATCCACGCGACAGGTCACAACAGGGGCTGGGTGCAGGTTTCCAAGGAGTGATGCAGCAATGGTAGGGAATGACGCGGCCAAAGGCTTGGCAGAGCTGCGCGCTGCTCGGGCCAAAGCCCGTGGGCTTTTTCGCTCTGCCTTCCTTTTCTCGATATTCGTCAACCTGTTGATGCTGACCGGCCCGCTTTTCATGCTGCAAATCTATGACCGGGTCCTTGGCTCGCGCTCCGAGGAAACGCTGGTCGCGCTTTTTGTGCTGGTCGCCTTTCTTTACTTGATGATGGGCCTGCTGGATTATGCGCGGGGCCGCGTGATGGCCCGCGTTGCGGCACGGTTTCAGGCGGCAATGGAGGGGCGGGTGTTTTCTGCGATGCTCAAGGCTGAGGGGCTTCAGCCGGGAAACGAGTTTTCCGCCAGTGGCTTGCGCGATCTGGATTCGGTGCAGCGCTTCCTTGGCTCGCCCGCCCTCATGGCGCTTTTCGATGTGCCGTGGACACCGCTTTTTCTGGCCGCGATCTTCATCTTTCACCCCTATCTTGGCGTGCTGGCGGTGGGGGGCGGGGCCTTGCTTATTGCGGTGGCGCTGCTCAACCAAAGGCGCACCCGCCGCCCGGCGCTGGAGGCCGCTGCCGGGGGCGAACGGGCGGAGCGGATGGCAGATCAGCTGCGCCACGAGGCCGAGGTGATCCAGTCGCTCGGGATGCGCGGAGCCACCTTCAACCGTTGGCAAAAGGCCCGCAGCGCGGCGCTGTTGCGCGGCATTGATGCCTCCGATCGGGCGGGCGGATATGCGACCCTTTCCAAGACCTTCCGCCTTTTTCTGCAATCCGCAATGCTCGCCCTTGGCGCCTACCTTGTGCTGCAAGGTCAGCTCACGGCGGGGGCGATGATTGCAGGCTCGATCATGCTGGGCCGGGCCTTGCAACCTGTTGAAATGCTGATCGGCCAGTGGGAGCTTGTGTCTCGCGCCTCGAAGGGCTGGAAAGCGATGAGCCACCTGCTCACCGCCGTGCAGCCCGAAGCGCCGCGCACCGCGCTGCCCGCGCCAAGGGCGCTGCTGGAGGGCAATCAGGTGACGGTGGTGCCACCGGGCGAAAGCCAGGCCTCGCTGCGGATGATCACGTTTCAGCTGAAACCGGGGCAGGCGATGGGGATCATCGGGCCGTCTGGCGCTGGCAAATCCACCCTTGCGCGGGCCATTACCGGCACCTGGAAAATTGCCGGTGGCCAGATGCGCCTGGATGGGGCAACGCTGGATCAATACGACCCTGACGTGCTTGGCAGCTACATCGGCTACCTGCCGCAAAGGGTAACGCTGTTTGATGGCACCATCGCCGAAAACATCGCCCGCCTCGCCGAAGCGCCCAACGACGAAGCCGTTGTAACCGCTGCCAAAAAGGCCGCCGCTCACGAGATGATCCTGAAGCTCCCCGAGGGCTATGACACCCGCGTTGCCGCCGCCGGTGGCCGCCTTTCGGGCGGGCAGATGCAGCGGATCGGGCTGGCGCGGGCGCTTTACGGCGACCCGATCCTGCTGGTGCTGGATGAGCCAAATTCGAACCTTGATAGCGAAGGCTCGATGGCGCTCAACCGGGCGATCCGGGGGATGAAGAATGAGGGCAAATCCGTGCTGATCATGGCCCACCGACCTGCCGCGATTCAGGAATGTGAGGTGCTGATGGTGCTTGATGGCGGCCTGAGAAAGGCCTTTGGGCCGCGCGATGAGGTGCTGAAGCAGATGGTGAAAAACCACGAGGAAATCACCCGCTCCACCGGGCAGGGGGCCCTCACATGAGCGCCGCCGGACCCTCGGCCAAGCGCCCGCTTATACTGGGATTTATCGCGCTGATCGTGCTGCTTGGCGGGTTTGGAACATGGGCGACGCTGGCCAATATCTCGGGCGCGATCGTGGCTTCCGGGGCGATTGAGGTCGACCAGAACCGGCAGGTTGTGCAGCACCCCTACGGCGGTGTGGTTGAGGCCGTGCTGGTGGATGAGGGGGACACGGTGGAGGCCGGGGCGGTATTGATCCGGCTGGACCCCAGCGAAACCCGCTCGGAACTGGCGATCGTGGAGGACCAGTTGTTTGAGGTCATGGCCCGTGGCGCGCGCCTGAAAGCCGAGCGGGATGAGGCGGAAGCCATTGTTTTCTCGGATGAACTCCTTGCAGAGGCCAAGGCGCTGCCAGAAGTTGCGGAACTGGTCGAAGGCCAGCGGCAGCTTTTTGCGGCGCGCAATGTATCGCTTGCCAAGGAGGCCGAGCAGCTTGACAAGCGCAAGGCCCAGATCGGCAACCAGATCGAGGGCATTGACGCGCAGATGACCTCGCTCAACGACCAGCTCGCGCTGATCCGCCAGGAGCTTGAAAACCAGCGTAGCCTTTATGACCGGGGCCTTGTTTCCTATGACAATGTGCTTGGCCTTGAGCGTGAGCAGGCCAGCCTTGCGGGCGAAATCGGCCAATTGACCGCCAGCCGTGCCGAGGCGGAGGGGCGCACCACGGAAATTGAGATCGAGGTGCTCAAGCTTGGCACCACGCGCCGGGAAGAGGCGATCACCCAGTTGCGGGATCTCAGGGTGAACCAGGCGGAGCTGGAAGAACGCCGCTTTGCCCTGTCTGAGCGCTTGTCGCGCCTTGATATCCGCGCCCCGGTTTCGGGCATCGTTTATGACCTGACCGTTAACACCCCGCGCTCTGTTGTCCGCGCCGCCGAGCCGGTGCTTTACCTCGTGCCGCAAGACCGCCCGCTGGTGATTGCGGCCCGCGTGGACCCGATCCATGTGGACGAGGTGCATGTGGGCCAGGAAGTGACCCTGCGCTTTACCGCGCTCGACACCCGGCACATGCCTGACATCTTTGGCCAGGTGGTACAGGTGAGCGCCGACAGCTTTATCGACGAGCGCACCCAAGCCACCTATTACCGCGCCGAAATCCGGCTGGAACCCGGCGAGATGGGCAAGCTCGCGGGCCATGAGATTATCCCCGGGATGCCGGTGGAGAGTTTTATCCGCACCGCGGACCGCACGCCGCTAGCCTACCTTGTGAAACCGCTGGCTGATTATTTCAACCGGGCGTTTCGAGAGAGTTAAGCGGGCGTAAGGGTTTGAAAAGGCTGTTTTATTGGTGAGGCGATGGGGCCTGTGGCGCTTTGCATTTTTGAATGGCATGGGCCGGAAAGCGGCGTTAACCGCAAAAAGATCACAGCCACAAGCGATGCACATGTGATGCACAACCTATGCATATGCAAATTTGCAGGGCTGGGTGGGGTTAACCGGCCGGTCGCTGCGGATTTTGGGCCGCAAAAGAGATTTGGGCCTCCGGCGGGGAAATTTAGGGGAGCATTGAGAGGGTGAAAGCGTTCCGCCAATAACCTCAATCACAGCTTTTGGCGGAGCGCAGTGCGAGGCGGGAATGGTGCGCGCGCCTCGCCCTTTTCTGATGTCTCAGGGTAAAGGCGTGGCCCTTTAGGTGAGGGCATCCATCTTGTGGGCGAGGGCGGTGTCTTTCTCGGTGAGGGCCTTGGCGCTGTGGGTGGTGAGGTGGACGGTCACGGTGTTGTAGCTGTTTGACCAATCGGGGTGGTGATCGGCCTTTTCGGCTTCGAGCGCCACGCTGCTCATCCAGCCGAAGGCCTGCACGAAGGTCTTGAATTTGAATTGTTTGACGAGGGTTTCGCCCTCAACACTCCAGCCGTTTTGCTCCAGATCGCTTGTGTTGGGCATCAGTCTTGCTCCTCCGGGTCGGGGCCGCGTTTGAACGGGCCGTAGCTGGTGAGAATGTCGATCTCTTCATCTACGGCGCGGGTTTCTTCATGGAGGTAGTCCTCGACCGCGCGGTGGAAACCCTTGTTTGCCAGCCAGTGCAGGGAGTGGGTTTCACGCGGCAGGTAGCCGCGGGCCAATTTGTGCTCGCCCTGAGCGCCAGCCTCCACGCGGGCGAGGCCACGAGCGATGGCCTCGTCGATGGCGGCGTAGTAGCAAAGCTCGAAGTGCAGGCAGGGGTGGTGCTCGGTGCAGCCCCAGTAGCGACCATAGAGCGCTTCGGCGCCGATGAAGTTCATCGCGCCGGCTACCCAAGCGCCCTCCCGCCGGGCGAGGACGAGCAGGATATCATCCCGCAGGGTGGCCTGGGCCTGCTCGAAGAAGGCGCGGGTGAGGTAGGGGGTGCCCCATTTGCGCGCGCCGGTATCCTGGTAGAAGCGCCAGAATGCCTCCCAGTGGGCGGGTTCGATCTGATCGCCGGTGAGGTGGAGGATGTCGCCGCCAAAGCCCTGGGCCTGACGGCGCTCTTTGCGGATCATCTTGCGCTTGCGCGAGGACAGGGCGGCGAGGAAATCATCAAAGCTGTTGTAGCCGTCATTTTGCCAGTGAAACTGTTGGCCCCGGCGGTGCAGCAGGCCAAGCTTTTCGCCTGTGCTGGCCTCGGCGGTGGTGCAGAAGGTGGCGTGAACCCCCGAAAGCCCGGCCCGCTCGGCCACTTGCAGCGCGCCTTGCACCAGCGCGGGCATACCGATGTGCTCATAGCCCGGTTTCACCAGAAAGCGGCGGCCCGGAACCGGGGTGAAGGGCACGGCGATTTGCAGCTTTGGGTAATAGTCGCCGCCCGCCTGCTCAAAGGCGTTGGCCCAGGCGTGATCGAACACATATTCGCCCTGGCTGTGGTATTTGCCATACATCGGCGCGCAGGCGATCAGCGTGCCCCCGGCGCGGGCGGTGAGATAGGTGGGTTGCCAGCCGGAGCGCCCGCCCACCGAGCCCGACGCCTCAAGCGCCAGCAGGAAGCGGTGGGTGGTGAAGGGATCAATCGGGCGGGTGCCATTGCTGGCTTCGGGGCAGGCGCAGGCATCCCATTCGCTGGCCGGGATATCGGCCAGCGAGGCGTGGGTTTCGATGGTGATCTGCTCTGCGGTATCGTCCATGGGCTTTGCCTAGGGTGGGGCGGCGGCGGGGGGCGTCAAGCGGCGTAGCCCTCGAAAGTGATGTTCTGGGCGATGGTGCTGGCTGTTGTGGCCTCGCTGCGGGATCGGACTGTCCAGCAGAGGATGGGCAGCCCCTCGGCGGCCAGCGCAGCAACGCGCGGGTTGGCCAGATCGGTGTGGCGGTGCGAGATGAAGCTGGCGCCGGTGCGCGCGACATCGGGGAGGGTGGCGAGTTCGGCGAGGCGGGTGGCGGGGATGGTGGCCCAATGGGCGGGATCAAAGCTGCATGTGGTGAGGCCGCGCGGGATATCGGGCGCGAGGGTGGCCAGGGCGGCCACCGAATGCGGGTTGAAGGACATCAGCGCCACATCGCCACTGTAATCGGCCAGCGCGGCAACGGTGGCCTCTTCGAGCGCGCCGACATTGGGGCCGAGGATGCCATCCTGATCCTTTAGTTCGATCAGCAGCGGCACCCGGCCTGCGACCAGCTTGAGCATTTCGGGCAGGGTCCAGATCGCATCATCGCCGCCGGTGAGGCCCATTTCGCCCAGTTGCGCGGCGCTGTGCTGGCGCACCGGGCCGCTTTCAGCCGTGAGGCGGCCAAGCGCGTAGTCATGAAACACCATCGCCGCCCCGTCGGAGGAAAGTTGAAGGTCACATTCCACCGGGTAGCCCGCGGCAATGGCCGCCGAAAAGGCGCTGGCAGAGTTTTCGACCCGCCCTGCCGCCTTTTCGTGGAAGGCGCGGTGGGCGATGGGGCGGGCGAGCAGGCTTTGGGGAAGTGCTGTCATGCCAGCTCAAAGATCCCTTCGATCTCGACCGCCACGCCAAAGGGCAGCGAGGCGGCGCTGACGGCAGAGCGCGCGTGGCGGCCCTTGTCCCCCAGCGCCTCGACCAGAAAGTCAGAGGCGCCGTTGACCACCGCAGGCTGATCGCCAAAATCGGGCGTGGAGTTGACGAAGGCGGTGAGCTTGACCACCCGCTTCAGCCGATCAAGATCCCCGCCCGCAGCCGCCTTTACCTGAGACAGCAGGGCAATGGCGCAAAGCCGGGCGGCGGCGGCGCCTTCGGCCAGCTCCATCGTGTCCCCCAGTTTGCCCTTGACCAGCTCGCCGTTTGCCATGCTGACTTGCCCCGAGACATAGACCAGCCCGGCCGCTTCAACGTAAGACACATAGTTGGCCGCTGGGGCAGCGGCGGCGGGCAGGGTGACGCCAAGCTCGGCAAGGCGGCGCTCGATTTCGCCCGGCATTCAGAGGCTCTCCAGTATGGCTTCGCCCGCCGAAATATTGCATTCGCCGGGGGTGTTTTCGATGTTGAGGGTTTGCACCACGTTGTCATAGACCACCATGGCATAGCGCTGCGAGCGATCGATCAGCCCCGCCGGAGGGGCGGAAAATGCCATGCCGATCTCCTTGGTGAAGGCGGCGTCAGCGTCGCTCAGCATTTGGATGCCTGCGGCTGTCGCGCCGGTTTCCCGGCCCCACGCGTCCAGCACGAAGGGGTCATTCACGGTGACGCAAATCACCTCGGCCACGCCCGCGCCGCGCAGCGCGTCCATGTTTTTCACGAAGCTCGGCACATGGGCGGTGGAGCAAACGCCGGTATAGGCCCCCGGCAGCCCGAAAATGACGCATTTCTTGCCGGTGGTGAGGTCTTTCAGGGCAATCTGCTCTGGCCCCTTTGCGCCCACCCGCAGCAGTGTTGCCGATGGGATCGTGTCGCCTTTTGAGATTTGCATGGGTCTCTTCCTTGTCCTATTTCCTGTTCCAGCGGTTGTGGCCATGAAATGCTTGGAATGAGCGAAAGGCAAGGGAGCCTGTGATGGATATTGTGGTAATTGGCGCAGGGCAGGCGGGATCGTCCCTGGTGGCAAAGCTGAGGGCGCTTGGCCATGAGGGCAGCATCACCCTGATTGGCGAGGAGCCGGTGCCGCCCTATCAGCGCCCGCCCCTTTCAAAGGCCTATCTGTTGGGCGATATGGAGGAATCGCGCCTTTATCTGCGGCCAGAGGCGTTTTATGCCGATCAGGGCATCACCCTGAGGCTGGGCGGCAAGGTGACGGCGATCGACCGGGAAAACCGCGAGGTGCATCTGGGCGATGAGCGGATCAGCTATGATGCGCTGGCGCTCACCACCGGCTCACAGCCCCGCGCCCTGCCTGCGGCGATTGGCGGCGATCTTGAGGGCGTGTTCACCGTGCGCAGCCTGGCCGATATTGACCGGATGCAGCCGGAGCTGCGCGAGGGGCGCCGCGCGCTGATCATCGGCGGCGGCTACATTGGCCTTGAGGCGGCGGCGGTGTGCGCAAAGCTGGGGATGCAGGTGGTGCTGGTGGAAATGGCCGACCGGATCTTGCAGCGGGTCGCCGCGCTGCAAACCTCGGACTATTTCCGCGGTCTGCACCAGCGCCACGGGGTTGATATCCGCGAGGGCACCGGGCTGGAGCGGCTTACCGGCGAGGGCCGTGTAAGCGGCGCGGTGCTGAGCGATGGTGAGGACCTGGCCGCCGATGTGGTGATTGTGGGCGTGGGCATCACCCCCTGCACGCAGCTTGCCGAACTGGCCGGGGTGCTGCTCGACAATGGCATCAAGACCGATGCCAAGGGCCGCACCTCTGATCCGGCGATTTATGCGGCGGGGGATTGCGCCTCGTTTCCCTATAAGGGCGGGCGCATCAGGCTTGAATCGGTTGGCAATGCGATTGATCAGGCCGAGGTGGTGGCCGAAAACATGCTGGGCGCCGAGAAAGACTACATCGCAAAGCCCTGGTTCTGGTCAGACCAGTATGACACCAAGCTGCAAATCGCCGGGCTGAACACCGGCTATGATGATATCGTCACCCGCCCCGGCGAGGGCGGCGCGGTGTCGTTCTGGTACTACTGCGGCGATGAGTTGCGCGCGGTGGACGCGATGAACGACAGCCGCGCCTATATGGTGGGCAAACGGCTGATCGAAATGGGCAAAAGCCCCGCCAAGGCGGCGATCGGTGATCCGGCCAGCGACCTGAAGGCGCTGATGCGCGGATGAGGGCAGAATGCGCATAGTTGGCGGAAAATTTCGCGGCACGGCACTTGCGGCGCTGGGCAAGGGCGATGCGGGCGCGCATTTGCGCCCCACGTCAGACCGGGTGCGCGAGGCGCTGTTCAACGTGCTGGCCAGCCGGGGCGGCTTTGAGGGCGCGCGGGTGCTGGATTTGTTTGCCGGCACCGGGGCGCTGGGGCTGGAGGCGCTGTCGCGCGGGGCGGCGCATGTGACGGCGGTGGATGACGGGGTGAAGGCGCGTGCCCTGCTGCGCGAGAACGTTGAAAAGCTGCGCGCCATGGCGGAGGTAAAGCTATACCGGCGCGATGCGACCAAGCTGGGGGAGCATCAGGGCCTGCCGTTTGATCTGATCTTCCTCGATCCGCCCTATGGCAAGGGCTTGGGTGAGCGGGCGCTGGTGGGCGCGATGAAGGGCGGCTGGCTCGCCCCCGGCGCGATGATTGTCTGGGAAGAGAGCGCCCCGATGGAGCCGCCCCAGGGCTTTGCGCTGTTGGATCGGCGCAGCTACGGGGACACCCATATCACCCTGATGGAGGCCCCGGCATGACACCCGAGCTTGTGATCTTTGATTGTGACGGCGTGTTGGTGGATAGCGAGGGGCCGATGGACGCGCTGGTGGTTGAAGACCTTGCCGCGCATGGGTTTTTGCTTGGGCCGGGGGAGTTTCATGAGCGGTTCGTTGGCGGCACAATGGCCAATATCGAGGAGCGCCTGCGCGTGGCCGGGGCCGACCTGCCCGCAGATTGGGAAGCGAGGATCTATGAAAAGACCTATGCGCTGATGGCGGGCGGGATGCCGGTGAGCGCGGGGACCCATCAGGTGCTCGATTGGATCGAGGCGCAGGGCAGCAAGGTCGCCGTGGCCTCGAACGGGCCGATGAAAAAGATGGCAGGATCGCTGGGGCCTTCGGGGTTGTTCGCGCGGCTGGAAGGGCGGATCTTTTCGGCCCATGATCACGGCACCTCCAAGCCGGAGCCGGGGCTGCTGCTGGCGGCTTGCGCGCAGGCGGGGGTGGACCCGGCGCGCGCAATAATGGTGGATGACACCCCGGTTGGGGCGGCGGCGGCCAAGGCGGCGGGCACCGGCTTTCTGGGCTATGTCGAGCATGGGCAGGCGGCCGCGATGCAGGCGCTCGGGGTCACGATGGTGGCCTCAATGGCGGCACTGAGGGGTGAGTTGGAGGCGCTGGGCCTTGGCTGATTTTCCCGATCATCACTGCCCCGGCTGCGCCACCCCGCGCAAAGCCTTCCCGCGCTACCCCTGGCACTTTTGCAATGACTGCCGCGAAAGCGCCTGTGACCGGGCGGGCCGCAAGATCATCGCCGGGAATGTGAGTGCATCGGGTGGGTTTGCCTGGCGGTTCGAGGAGGATGACCCTGCCGGGGCGATCACCTGCCGGGGCGTGATTGCGCTGATCCGGGGCCGCCCGGTGGTGCTGCGCGAAGCCCGCTTTGGCGGCATCGTCGCCGAACCGTTGACCAGCGGGCCAAGCGGCATGTCGGGCCTGTGGGATTTAACTGGCGATGAGCCGCGCCCCCCAAGGGACTAGTGCCTGCCTAGCGCAGCGCCGCCTTGGTCAGCGCCGCGCCCAGCTCTTGCAACGCGCGCTCCGAGGCGCATCCGGTAAACAGCACCGTCACCGCAACCTTGCCCTTGATGATGATCCCGTAGCCGCCCGCGCCTGTGCGCCGGTTGGAGCAAACCAGCCCCGCGTGATGAAAGACCGGGCCGGGTGAATAGACCATGCCCATGGAATAATCGGCGCCTTTTCCGGCGGAGTTGTGGGGCCAGGCCGCGGGCCGCCCGCCGATGGCGGAGCCGGGGCCAAAGTGGCGCACCATGAAGCGGGTGTAGGCCTCGGCAGAGCCGCGCCAGCCGCCCGCCGCCCCCATGCCGCCCCAGCGCGGGCTGATGGAAAGGCCGCGCAGCCCAAGGCGGCGGCTGCACGCGCGGGTATAGCTTTCGCCGGTGACCTTTTCGATCACCCGGCCAAGGACCATGTAATTTTCATTGCTGTAGCGGGTTTTGCCAGCCCCCTTGGGCGACCGGGCCAGCGCCGCACGGGAGATGGCCGCGTGGTGCGGCGTGGTGGTGGCAAAGACCTTGGTGTTCATCTTTTGGGTCGCATCGGGCCAAAGCCCGGCCGAGTGGGTCACAAAGGCCGAAAGCGGGGTGCGAGCGTGGCGGCCTGCCTCCTTGGGGCCAAGGATGAGGCCCAGCGAGGCATCCAGCGCCAGCCGGTCTTCGCGCACCAGTTGGGCAAGGCAGGCCCCGGTGACGGCCTTTGACAGCGACGCCAGATCATAGGGGCGGCTGGCCTCGGCATTGATCCCGCGGGTGGCCACGATCTTGCCGTTTTGCGCCACGGCGATGGTGGAGGAGGGCACGCTGGTGGATTTCACCCAAGCGGCCCAGGCGGCGATCATCCCGTCGCTGCGGCTTTGCGCGGCAGCGGGCAGGCTGAGCGAGAGAAGCGCCAAAAGCAGCGCGGGCAGGCAAGTGAGGCGTGCCCTAAACCTCATAGGTGGGGTGGAAGCGCCCGGCGGGCGAGAGGGTGAAAATCTCGACACCATCCGCCGTGACCCCGACCGAATGCTCATACTGCGCCGAAAGGGATTTATCGCGCGTTACCGCTGTCCAGTCATCGGCGAGCACCTTGGTTTCGGCGCGGCCAAGGTTCACCATCGGCTCGATGGTAAAGATCATCCCCTGCTCCAGCGTGGGGCCGGTGCCGGGGCGGCCATAGTGCAGCACGTTGGGCGGCGCGTGAAACACCCGCCCCAGCCCGTGCCCGCAAAAATCGCGCACCACCGACATGCGGTGGCTTTCAACAAAACTCTGGATCGCGTGGCCGATGTCCCCAAAGGTATTGCCCGGCTTCACCGCTGCAATGCCGCGCATCAGCGCCTCGTGGGTCACTTCAATGAGCCGTTCGGAGCGGCGTGCCAGCTTGCCGGCCACATACATCCGCGAGCTATCGCCAAACCAGCCATCCACGATCACCGTCACGTCGATGTTGAGGATATCACCGTCTTTCAGCTTTTTCCCGCCGGGGATGCCGTGGCACACCACATGGTTCACCGAGATGCAGGAGGCGTGTTTATAGCCCTTGTAGCCAATGGTGGCCGATTTGGCGCCAGCGTCATTGACCATGCGCTCGATCTCGGCGTCGATCTCGCCGGTGGTGGCACCGGGCTTTACCAGCGGGATGCAGGCATCAAGAATCTCCGCAGCGAGCTTGCCCGCCACCCGCATCCCTTCAAATTCAGCAATTTCGTGGATGCGAATGCCATCCCGTGTGAGCCGTCCGCCTTTTTCGTCCATGGCCGTACTTTCCGTCGTGATCGCCTGTGTTTGTGGCATGAGGATCAGATAAGCCGTTTGCGCGGCAAATGCCACCCGCCCGGCCGCATCTGGCGGGAACGATTTTGCCACCTATGCGTTGAGGCGCTGAAAATGCGTGATTTTACTGGCCATATTTGTCAAAGGACATGCGCCGGACGGGCAGCAAGACACAAAAACAAGGGACACTGATACCTATGGAATATCTCGACCAACTGCTCTCTACCCCGGTTGGCACCGACAAGGTGCTGGGCGATTACCTGACAATCGGGTTTCTGGCGCAGATGCTGGGCAATGTGGTCGCCGCGCTGCTGATCCTTTTCATTGGCTATATCGTCGCAAGCTGGGTGCGCCGCCGGATCATTGGCATTTCGGAGCGCAAGGAGCGGCTGGATGAAACGCTGTTTCACCTGCTGGGCAACATCGTGCGCTGGGTGATCCTTGGTTTCGCTTTCCTCATTGTTCTCAATACCTTCGGGGTGCAAACCACCTCTGTGATCGCCGCCATTGGTGCCGCCGGTCTGGCCGTGGGTCTGGCGCTGCAAGGCACGCTTTCCAACGTGGCGGGCGGCGTGATGATCGTGGTGTTCCGCCCCTTCAAGCTGGGTGATTTTGTTGAGATCAACGGCCAGATGGGCACGGTGAAGGACATCTCGCTCAACACCACCGAGCTGGCAGACCTTTCAAATGTGCAGGTGTTCGTGCCCAACGCCGATGTGTGGGGCAATACCATCAAGAACTACTCGATCAACCCGACCCGCCGCGCCGAGTGGACCTTTGGCGTGGGCTACGGGGTGAACCTTGCGGATGCCGAAAAGATCATCCGTGACACGGTGATGGCAGATGAGCGCACGCTCACCGATCCGGAGCCGTTCTTCCAGGTCACCAATCTGGGCGGCAGCTCGGTTGATTTTCTGGTGCGGGCCTGGGTGCCGCGTGGCGATTACTTCCAGTACAAGGCCGACATGACCCGCAAGGTGAAAGAGGCGTTTGATGCGGGCGGGATCGACATTCCGTTCCCCACGCGCACCATCGTGCAGGCCGCTGACTAACCGGCTGTTTGTTCCCCTTTGGGGCGGTGAGGCGTGCCGCCCCAAGCCGCCGCTTTGGTATGACGCCGCGTTGGCGGGTGACTTCTGGTAGCGCCAGGGGCAATCTGGCGCACAGGAGGACTGCTTCATGACTTACCCCCATCTTCTTGCGCCGCTTGATCTCGGCCATGTAACGCTGCGCAATCGCGTGCTCATGGGCTCGATGCACACCGGGCTGGAAGAAACCGGAGACTGGCAACGTGTCGCCTCGTTTTACGCCGCGCGGGCCAAGGGCGGGGCCGGGCTGATCGTGACAGGCGGCATGGCGCCCAACCGTGAGGGCGGGGTGTTTCCCGGCGCGGCAGGGCTGTTCACCCCCGAAGACATTGCCAACCACCGCCGCGTGACAACCGCCGTTCAGGAAGCCGGCGGGCGGATCGCCATGCAAATCCTGCACGCCGGGCGCTATGCGTACGGGCCTGAATGCGTGGCCCCCTCGCCGATCAAATCGCCGATCTCGCCCTTTCCGCCAAAGGAGCTGGATGAGGAGGGCATCGAAAAGCAGATCGCCGATATTGCCACCGCCGCCGCCCGCGCCCGCGAGGCCGGGTATGATGGGGTGGAGGTGATGGGCTCGGAAGGGTATTTCCTCAATCAGTTCCTCGTGACCCATACCAACAAGCGCAATGATCGCTGGGGCGGCTCTTATGAAAACCGGATGCGCCTGCCGCTTGAGGTGGTGCGCCGGGTGCGTGAAGCCGTGGGCGATGATTTCATCGTGATTTACCGCCTGTCGATGATTGATCTCATCCCCGGCGGGTCTACCACCGAAGAGGTGATCGAACTGGCCAAACGGGTGGAACAGGCGGGCGCGTCGATCCTCAACACCGGGATCGGCTGGCACGAGGCCCGCATCCCGACGATTGCCACCTCGGTGCCGCGCGCGGCTTTTGCCTGGGTGACGAAAAAGCTGATGGGCCATGTGAGCCTGCCGATCATCACCTCCAACCGGATCAACACCCCCGAAGTGGGGGAAGAGGTGCTGGCCGAGGGCTGCGCCGATATGGTTTCAATGGCGCGCCCCTTCCTTGCGGACCCCGATTTTGTGCTGAAAGCAATGCAGGGCGAGGCTGAAACCATTGCGCCCTGCATCGCCTGCAACCAGGCCTGCCTTGATCATACCTTCTCGGGCAAGATGACGAGCTGCCTTGTGAACCCGCAAGCCTGCCACGAAACCGAGCTGATCATCGCCCCCACGCTCACCCCCAAATCCGTGGCCGTGGTGGGGGCCGGGCCTGCCGGGCTTTCGGCGGCGATAACCGCGGCAGAGCGCGGCCACAACGTCACCCTGTTTGAAGCGTCTGACAGGATTGGCGGGCAGCTCAACATGGCGCGGGTGATCCCCGGCAAGGAAGAGTTTCATGGGCTGGTGGACTGGTATCAAACCATGGTGGAACGCATGGAGGTTGATCTGCAGCTTTCCACCCGCGCCACCCCCGAGGCGCTGGCCGGGTTTGACGAGGTGATCATCGCCACCGGCGTCACCCCGCGTGATCCGGGCATTCCCGGTGAGGACGCACCCAATGTGGTGAGCTATGTGGATGTGCTGGCAGGCGGGGCCAAAGTGGGCCGCCGGGTGGCGATTGTGGGGGCGGGGGGCATTGGCTTTGACGTGGCCGAATACCTTGCCCACAGCGGTGAAAGCCCCACCGAGCATCTGCCCGAGTGGATGGAAATGTGGGGCGTTGCCGATCCGGCAAAGCACCGTGGCGGCCTTGCCCCCGAAGGCCCGCAACCAGAGCCGCCCGCGCGCGAGATCACCCTGCTGCAACGCAAGGACGAGCGCCCCGGCAAGCGGCTGGGCAAAACCACCGGCTGGATCCACCGCGCCGCCCTGAAAATGGCGCAGGTGAAGATGGTGGGCGGGGTCAGCTATGAGCGGATCGCGCCGGAGGGGCTGCACGTTATCAAAGGCGGCGCGCCGCAGTTGATCGAGGTCGATACCGTGGTGCTCTGCGCCGGGCAGGATTCCCGGCGCGACCTTTATGAAGCGCTGGTGGCGGGTGGGAAAACGCCCCATCTGATCGGCGGCGCAGACGTGGCCGCCGAACTGGACGCCAAACGCGCCATCGACCAGGGCACCCGCCTCGCCGCAGAGCTTTAGCGGCGGGCGAACGGGGCTCAACAAAGGCGCTCAAACGCCCGCCCGTTCGGCGGGCTGGGGAAGGGCAGGCCGGACGCTTTAGCTTAGGGGTAAGCGGCCGTTGCGGGCCTGCCCGATGGCATCCCTGCATAGCGCCTTGGCGATCATTTTTCCCTGACGTTGAGCAAACGCAACGTGAGCGGTGCGCGGCGGCCTTAAACTACGCGCATGAGACACTCTTTGATTCTGCCCCTTGGTTGCTTTTTGATCGCCTGTCTCGCGGTCGCGACATCTATGGATGGGTATTTCAAGACCTCTCATGAAATCGCGCGCGCCGGGCAAACCACGCTGGTCATTTGTGGCCAGAATGGTGTGTCGGAGGTGACGCTTGATGAAAGCGGTGCCCCTGTTCCCCCGGTGGGCAGCGTTTGCGATCACTGTGTCGATTGTTCGCTGATCTCAGGGCTCGATGTGCCACGCGTTGACGCTTCGCTCGGCAAGGCCGTTCGGGCGCGCTCAACTGTGCAGCCTGTCACGCAAGCAATCGTCATGGTTTCGCGCCAAACCCTGAAGATGCCGCGTGCGCCCCCCAGCAAGGCCATTTCCTGATATGATACGTAAAATTCGATACATGGCACTCCTGCGCCTGATTGCACCGTTGGCTTTGGCACTGCTGGCGGCTTTCCCTCCAAATCCCGCGCTGGCGCAAGCCGCGCAAACTGTGCTCTCCCAGTATATCTCCAAGCTCGATCCCGGTGACATTGTCGAGGGAAGCGATGCCTTTGGCGCCATCCGCGATGACATTCCGGTGGCCCCCTTGCTCAAGCAAGGGGCTGAAATTGGATATGTTTTCATCACATCCGATTTCGTTGGCACCACCGGCTATTCGGGCAAGCCGATCCATACGATGGTCGCGGTTGATCATGATGCGCGGGTTCTGGGCGTTGAGCTGGTCAAGCATTCCGAACCGATCGTGTTGATCGGTATCCCCGACAGCAAGATCAAGACGATGGTGCATGGCTATCGCGGCATTGATCTGGTTGCAGAGGCGCAGGCGCGTGGCTCTGCGCATGATCTGGATATCATCTCGGGCGCGACGGTGACCGTGATGGTGATCGACGATGGCATCATCCGGGCGGGCCTCAAGGTTGCGCGCGCTCTGGGGCTGGGCGGGCTGGAAGCGGCGGCGACGGCGGACCATAGCGCTGAGGTAAACCCCGAGGCCACCGCCCCCGAAAGCTGGGTGGAAATGGAGGGCGATGGCACCGTGCGGCGGCTCTCGCTGGATGTGGGCCAGATCAACGCCGCCTTTGCCGCGATGGGCGATCCGCGCACCGAAAAAAACGCCCTGAAAGAGCCGCCGGACACCACCTTCATTGATATGCAGGCCGCGCTGGTCAGCGTGCCGGGGATCGGCGAGGCCGTTCTGGGTGAGGTGGAAAACCGGCGTCTTCAGGCGTGGCTGGAGCCGGGGGAAAGCGCCGTCGCCATCCTTGGGCGGGGGCTTTATTCCTTCAAGGGATCGGGCTACGTGCGCGGCGGCATCTTTGACCGGATCGTGCTGATCCAGGACGATGTGACCGTGCGGTTCAGGGACCGGGGGCACCGGCGGATGGGCCAGGTTGCGGCCAGCGATGCGCCCGAGTTTGTTGAGCGTGACCTGTTCAAAATCCCCGCTGACAGTGGCTTTGATCCAACCTTGCCGTTTCGCATTCAGCTTCTGGTGCACCGGGAAGTTGCGGCCATCGAAAAGGTGTTTATCACCTTTGAGCTAGGCTATCAGCTGCCGCCGCAATACCAGCGCAAAACCGCGCCGGAGGCGGTTGCGCCAGCCACCGCCCCGCTGGCCGGAGACCTCGCCGAACAAGATGCGCAATCCGCCCTGTGGAAGCGGATCTGGGAGGACAAGACCGCCGAGATCGCCGGGGTGATGGCCATGCTCGCCATTCTGACGCTGGTGTTCTTCTTTCAGCATTTCTTCACCCGGTCCGAGCGGTTTTACTTTTGGTTCCGGATGTCGTTCCTGACGGTGACACTGGTGTTTCTGGGCTGGTATGCCAATGCGCAGCTATCGGTGGTGAACCTGATGGCGCTGTTTGGCGCATTGGTCACCGATTTCAGCTGGCAGGCGTTCCTGCTCGATCCGCTCACCTTTATCCTGTGGTTTGCCGTTGCCACGGCGCTGCTGTTCTGGGGGAGGGGGGCCTATTGCGGCTGGCTGTGCCCGTTTGGCGCGCTGCAAGAGCTGACCAACCGGATTGGCCGCGCGCTGCACATTCCGCAGATCCAACTGCCCTGGGGGCTGCACGAGCGCCTGTGGCCGATCAAATACATGATCTTCCTCGGGCTGTTCGGGGTGTCGCTTTACTCTATCGAGCAGGCGGAACATCTGGCGGAAGTTGAGCCGTTCAAAACCGCTATCATCCTGAAATTCATGCGGGCCTGGCCTTTTGTGGCCTATGCTGCGGCCTTGCTTATTGCCGGGCTGTTCGTGGAGCGGTTCTTTTGCCGCTACCTTTGCCCACTGGGCGCGGCGCTGGCCATTCCGGCGCGGTTGCGGATGTTTGACTGGCTGAAGCGCTACCACGAATGCGGCAATCCCTGCCAGACCTGCGCCCATGAGTGCCCGGTCGATGCGATCCACCCGACCGGCGAGATCAACCCGAACGAGTGCATCAACTGCCTGCATTGCCAGGTGCTTTACCAATCCGAGGCCAAGTGCCCGGTTGTCATCAAGAAAATGAAACGGCGCGCCAAGGCCAGCTCTGCTGCTGCGGCCCTGGATGCCCGGATCGCCAACCATCCCAACGTGATTAACTCTGGAAAGGAGATACAAGATGTCTGACCAAGGCAAAAACGGCCTGAGCCGGCGCGGCTTTATGGGGGCCACGGCCACCGGCGCTGCGATGTTGAGCGGCACCGGCGGCAAGCTGGGCTTGCTGGCAGGCGGCACCGCAGTTGCGACGATGGCGAGCACCAACACCGCACGCGCGCAGGCCACCGACCACCTTAGCCCGGTGCCGGGTGAGCTGGATGACTATTATGGCTTCTGGTCTTCCGGCCAGACCGGCGAGTTGCGCATCCTTGGCTTCCCGTCGATGCGCGAGCTGATGCGCGTGCCGGTTTTCAACCGGTGTTCCGCCACCGGCTGGGGCCAGACCAACGAAAGCCTCAAGATTTTGACCCAGGATATGATGCCCGAAACCAAGGAGTTTCTGGCGGCTCAGGGCAAGAAGGTTCATGACAACGGCGATTTGCACCACCCGCATATGTCGTTCACCGATGGCACCTATGATGGCCGCTTCATCTTCATGAACGACAAGGCCAACACCCGCGTGGCCCGCGTGCGCTGTGATGTGATGAAATGCGACAAGGTTGTCGACATTCCCAACGCCAAGGCGATCCACGGGTTGCGCCCGCAAAAATTCCCGCGCACCGGCTATGTGTTTGCCAATGGCGAAGACGAAACCCCCATGGTGAATGACGGCTCGGTGCTGGATGAGCCTGAAAAGTACGTCAACTTCTTCACCGCGCTTGACGGCGACACGATGGAGATCGCGTGGCAGGTGATGGTGTCGGGCAACCTTGATAACACCGATTGCGATTATCAGGGCAAATACGCGTTTTCGACCTCTTACAACTCGGAAATGGGCATGACCCTGCCCGAAATGATGGAAGCCGAGCGCGATCACGTTGTGATCTTCAACCTCGCTGAAATCGAGGCGGGCATCGCTGCGGGGGACTATATTGAGCTGAATGGTGTCAAGGTGATCGACGGGCGTAAGGAGAAAAACAAGAAATACACCCGCTACGTTCCGATCCCCAACAGCCCGCACGGCATCAACACCGCGCCAGACATGCAGCACGTTGTCGTCAACGGGAAGCTCTCACCGACCTGCTCGGTGCTTGATGTGACCAAGATGGACGCGCTGTTTGAGGAAGATGCCGATCCGCGTTCGGTCGTGGTGGCCGAGCCGGAGCTTGGCCTTGGGCCGCTTCACACGGCGTTTGATGGCAAGGGCTATGCCTATACAACCCTGTTCCTCGACAGCCAGATGGTGAAGTGGGACATCGCCAAGGCGATTGAGGCCTACGGCGGCGCGGATGTGGACCCGATCGTGTCGAAGGTTGATGTGCATTATCAGCCCGGCCACAACCACACCACCATGGGGGAAACCAAGGAGGCTGATGGCAACTGGCTGATTTCGCTCAACAAGTTCTCAAAGGACCGGTTTATCAACGTTGGTCCGCTGAAGCCCGAGAATGAGCAGATCATCGACATCTCGACCGACGATATGAAGGTGGTGCATGACGGGCCGACCTTTGCCGAACCGCATGACGTGGTCCTGGTGCGGCGCGATATCGTGAACCCGGTGGACGTGTGGGACCGCAATGACCCGATGTGGGCCGATGCGCGGGCGCAGGCCGAGGCCGATGGGATCGACATCGACGATTGGCAAGACACGGTGATCCGTGATGGCAACAAGGTCCGTGTGTGGATGTCGAGCCAGGCGCCGGAGTTCTCGCTGTCACAGTTCACCGTCAAGCAGGACGACGAGGTGACGGTGTATGTGACCAACCTCGATGACATCGACGACCTGACCCACGGCTTCACCCTGAACAACCACGGCGTTGCGATGGAAGTTGGCCCGCAGGCGACCTCGTCGGTCACCTTCATCGCCTCCAAACCCGGCGTTTACTGGTATTATTGCCAGTGGTTCTGCCACGCGCTGCACATGGAAATGCGCGGCCGGATGCTCGTGGAGCCCAAAGCCTGATGGCCCGCCTCGTCTCCCTTGTGATCGCGTTGATCCTTGCCAGCCTGCCTGCCTTGGCGGCCCGGATTGAGGTGCACCCCGGCGAGGATGCGCTGGCGCGCGCCTTGCTGCGGGCGCAAGAGGGGGACGAGATTGTTCTTGCACCGGGCCTTTATGCGGGCCCGGTGCGCCTTGAAATTCCGCTTACGTTGACCGGCACCACAGGCGCCGTGATCGACGCGGGCGGCACCGGCTCTGTCGTTTTGGTGGATGCGCCCGATGTCACGGTGCAGTCGCTCACGCTCATCAACTCGGGCCGTGTGCATGAGCCGGGTGATGCGGGTGTGAAGCTCACCAAAAAGGCGCTCCGGGCGCAGGTGTTGGGCAACGATCTGAAGGGCAATTTGATTGGCGTCGACATTCACGGCGCGCGTGATGCGCGCGTTGTCGGCAACCGGATCGAAGGGTTGCGGTTGCCGCGCATGAATGATCGCGGCAACGGCATTTATGTTTGGAACGCACCCGGCTCTATCGTTGAGGACAACGACATCCGATATGGCCGCGACGGGATATTTTCCAACGTTTCCAAGCACAACACCTATCGCGGCAACCTGTTTCGCGATCTGCGGTTTGCGGTGCACTACATGTATACCAACGACAGCGAGATTTCCGGCAATATCAGCATCGGCAACCACCTTGGCTTTGCGCTGATGTACTCTGACAGGATCGTCGCGCGCGATAATATCTCGCTCAATGACCGCGACTATGGGGTGATGCTGAACTATACCAACAAGTCGGATATCTTCGAAAATCAAGTGAGCGGCGGCGCGGAGAAATGCGTTTTTGTCTATAATTCGCACCGCAACCTGCTGGCCAGCAACAGCTTTGATGGGTGCGATATCGGCATCCATTTCACCGCCGGGTCAGAGCGGAACACCATCACCGGCAATGCCTTTATCGCCAATCGCACGCAGGTCAAATACGTCGGCATGCATGATGTCGAGTGGAGCTATGATGGCCGTGGCAACTACTGGTCGGATCATCCGAGCTTTGATCTGAACGGGGATGATCGCGCCGACAGCATTTATCGCCCCAACGATCTGATGGATCACATCCTGTGGTCGCAGCCCGCGGCCAAGCTGCTGATCGGATCGCCGGCGGTTCAACTGGTGCGCTGGAGCCAGGAGCAGTTTCCGGCCACCGCGACGGGCGGTGTGATCGACAGCCACCCGCTGATCGCTGCGCCCGATCTGGCGGTGCCGCCGCAATTTTTGTCACTCGCCCAAGCAACACCGCTTTGGGCCACCGGAGCAAGCGATGACGATGCTACACATTTCCAACCTGACTAAGCGCTACGGGGGGCAGGCCGCACTGGACGGCGTGAGCCTTGCGATTGCGCCGGGGGAACGTGTGGCGCTGCTGGGCCACAACGGTGCCGGTAAATCCACGCTGATGAAGCTGGTGCTGGGGCTGCTGGTGCCCTCCTCTGGCACCATCACGATTGCGGGCCATGCGCCAGGCTCACGCGCCGCCCGCGATGTGACGGCCTATCTACCGGAAAACATAGCCTTTCACCCCGCACTCACCGGGCGCGAGCAAATCCGCCACTTCCTGCGCTTGCGGGGCCGCCCGGCGAAAGAGGCCGATGGTTTGCTGGCCAAGGTCGGGCTTGCCGATGCCGCCCGGCGGCGGATCGGGACCTATTCCAAAGGGATGCGCCAGCGGGTTGGCCTGGCGCAGGCGCTGATCGGCAATCCGGCGCTGATGGTGCTCGACGAGCCAACATCGGGGCTCGACCCGGTATCGCGGCGGGCGTTTTACACCCTGTTGGACGAGCTTGCCACGCAGGGCACGGCCATATTGATGTCATCGCACGCGCTGTCTGAGGTGGAGGTGCGCACTGATCGCATTGCCATCCTGTCGATGGGCCGCAAGGTTGCCGACGGCTCGCTGAGTGGGCTGCGCAGCGCCGCCGAACTGCCCCTGACAGTGCAGATGCGCCCCAAAAATGGCTGCGCCGCGCAACTTGCCGCCGCCTTTCCAGAGGCGCGGCAAACCGGCGACATCCTGACAATGCCCTGCGCGCAGGACGAAAAGCTGGGCGTTCTCACCCGGCTGACGGCCTTGCGCGATATCATCAAGGACTTTGATTTTCTGCCGCCGAGCCTTGATGATATTTACGTTCACATCAGCAGGAGTGCCGCATGATGCTGTCGCGCGTTCTCTCCACCTTCCACATCGAATTTGCGATTGCCCTGCGCAACCGTTGGCTCAGCATCGCGGTTGTGATGATGGTGCTGTTTTCGCTGGTTCTGGCGATTGCCGGATCAGCCCCAAGCGGTGCGGTGGGGGCGGATCGCCTGTCGGTCACCGTTGCCAGCCTCACGTCTCTTTCGGTGTATCTGGTGCCGCTAATGGCCTTGATCATCTCGTTTGACGCTATCGCCGGAGAGGTCGAGCGGGGGACATTGCCGCTGTATCTGGCCTACCCGGTCAGCCGGGGCGAATTGCTGGTCGGCAAGCTCGGGGCGCAACTGGTGCTGATCATCGTTGCCGTTTGCCTTGGCTATGGTGCCGCCGCGCTGGTTGCCTTCTGGTTCAGCGGCTGGGGCGCGATGGAGGGGCTGGCGGCGCTGGGGCGGCTGGTGTGGACATCGGTGTTGCTGGGGGCGGTGTTCCTGTCTCTCGGGCAAATGCTGTCGGGCCTGTCACGCCGGCCCTCGGCGGCGGCCGGGCTTGCCATTGCCCTTTGGTTGGTGACGGTGGTTCTTTATGATCTGGGGCTTCTGGCGGCCATTGTTGCAGACGATGGCGGCGTGTTCACCACGCAAATCTTCCCCTGGCTCCTGGTCGCCAACCCGGCAGACGCCTTGCGCATTTACAACCTCGCCGCCTCCGATGCGGTTGGCGCGGCGTCTGGCCTTGCGGGGGCGGCGCAATCCATCGCGCTCTGGAAACCGCTGGCCTCCCTGCTGATCTGGGTGGTGCTGGCGGCCGGGCTGGCGCGGATCGCCTTTGAAAGGGTTGAACCATGAAGCAGAGCATCATGATCGCACTGGCACTGCTCGTCTTGAGCGCCTGCAAGGAAGACACCGCCGAGCTGCCGAAACCGGTAGAGATGTCGGCAGAGGCCGTTGGCTTTTATTGCCAGATGGACCTGTTGGAGCATGATGGGCCGAAGGGGCAAATCCACCTCACCGGGCTGCCTGAGCCGCTTTTCTTTTCGCAGGCAAAAGACACGATCGCCTATCTGCATATGCCCGAACAAAGCCACGCGGTGCAGGTGGCCTATGTGCAGGATATGGCAGATGCCAAAAGCTGGTCTGAGCCGGGGGCGTGGATCCTTGCGCGCGACGCGCTTTATGTGACTGGCTCTGACCAGATGGGCGGCATGGGCGCGCCGGAACTCGTGCCGTTTTCCAACCAGGCCGCCGCCGCCAGCTTTATCGCCCGCCATGGTGGCACCTTGCTGCGTTTTGACGAGATCACACCAGAAGATGTTTTGGCCGGTGCCAAACCTAACCCTGCTGATACGAACCCATCCGATATTGCCGACCGCTTGCGCGCCTTGACGCCAGCAGACAGGAGCAACTGATATGTCTCTCTCCCGCCGTCGATTTCTTTCTCTGGCCTCTGCGGCTTGCCTGATCGCCCCCGCCGCCACTGCTCATGCCTTCCAATGGCAGGGCACGGCGATGGGCGCGCGGGCGCGGATCATCCTTGACCACCCGGAGGCCGAGCGGATCACCGAGCGCGCCCTTGCCGAGATCTCCCGGCTGGAAGATATCTTCAGCCTCTATCGCGACACCTCGGAAATTGCGCGGCTGAATGCGGATGGCCAGTTGCAGGCCCCGTCGTTTGAACTGCTCGAATGCCTGTCGATCGCCCGCCATGCCCACCAGTTGAGCGAAGCCCGGTTTGACCCGACAGTGCAGCCGCTCTGGCGCCTTCTGGCAAAGGCCTATGGCGCGGGCCGTGCCGCAGATGCGGCTGAAATTGCCGATGCGCGGGCAAAAATCGGGTTTGACCGTGTGTCCTTTGATACCGGCAAAATCATCCTCTCGGCGGGCCAGCAGCTCACCTTGAACGGGATTGCCCAAGGCTACATCGCCGACCGGGTCGCGCTGTTGATGCGCGCCGAAGGGATCAGCGATGTGCTGGTGGATACCGGTGAAATCGTGGCGATGGGGGCCCCAAAGGGGCAAGCGGCCTGGCCTGTCACCATTGTTGGCGAGGTGAAGGCGCGGGCCTTGTCTGGCCGCGCCATGGCCACCTCGGCCCCGTTTGGAACACGCCTGAGCGCAGAGGGGCAGATTGGCCACATCCTTGATCCTCGCGGCGCGGCACCGCATATAACCAATATCCGTCAGGTGACTGTCAGCGCCAAAAGCGCTGCATTTGCGGATGCGATTTCAACCGGGTTGTGCGTTGTCAGGGATGCCAACGAGGCCCGACGGTTGTTGCGCGATCACAACGACGCAGTTTTGGAAAGCGTGCAGACAACCACCTGAACAACGGGAAAACAGGAGAATATACATGAATTCGAGAAAGCTGTTTGCCATTGCGGCCCTGTCGTCGTTGCTGGTTGGCACCGCGCAGGCGGGTGATGTTGAAAAGGGCGAAAAGACCTTCAAACGATGCAAAGCCTGCCACGCAATCACGGCTGAGGACGGCACCGCCATCATCAAAGGCGGCAAGACCGGCCCGAATCTTTACAATGTGATTGGGCGGCCAGTGGCATCGGTTGAGGGCTTTTCCTACGGCGAATCGATTGAAGCTGCCGGGGCTACCGGCCTTGTCTGGGACGAAGAAAACTTGGCGCGTTACGTGACCGACCCCAAGGCCTGGCTGCAAGAGGTGCTTGAAGACGATAGCGTGAAAACCAAGATGACCTTCAAGCTCAGGAAAGGTGGCGAAGACATTGCGGCCTTCCTGGCCACGATGTCCCCCTCCTGATCCTGCTTAGGTGACAGCCCGAACCGGGTTAGACATGGGCCTTGCGTGCAAACACAGGCAAGGCCCACCCCCCAAAAAAACGTGTAAGGCCAGCGGCCAGCTTAACGCCGCCGCCTTGGGGACGCCCGCAAAAGGGCAGGGGGCGCGGAGCGGGCCCCCCAATTTGCGGCGCGATCTGCGCGCAACGCTCACGCTGCCAACCCACCCATTCGCCGCCTTTGCTCCCATCGCTCGCTCGATCACCGAGAGTAGTGGCGCGAGGGCGGCTCCTCCAACAAAACCCCAGAAACAACCGGCGAGGGCTTGTGGATGTGACCCAAGCCCAACCATAGCGCATCCGCCCCATGACCGATCTTTT
>NZ_JARGND010000063.1 GCF_029212645.1 Vannielia sp.
CGACATCGGTGATGGCGGCTTGGTCCAGGGCGCGCTGCAGATCGCCGGAGCGGCCCAGGGTGAGGTTGCGTCGTAGGCTGGCATTGAGGAAATGGGGGGCTTGTGGCATCCAGCCGATGCGGGCGCGCCAGCTATCGGCGGTGCTGTCAGAGAGCGGCTTCCCGGCGACAGTCACCTCGCCGGAGAGTGGCACAAGCAGGCCCACCATGACCCGCAACGCCGAGGTTTTGCCCGCGCCGCTTGGCCCCACCAGCGCCACGCTTTCCCCCGGTTGCACAGTGATATCCGGCAGCGCGAGGCCACCGGGCAAAACGCAGCCGCGCAACGACAGGCTGGCGGGGCCGGAGAGCGGCGTGGCCGTCCCGCCCAGCCCCAGTAACCAAGCGGTTTGCGACGCCTCCCATGCCTTGAGATCGGCCAACACGGCATCGGCGGCGGCCTTGTCATGCCAAGCGGCGGAAAGATCACGCATAGGCTGGTAGAACTCGGGCGCGAGCAGCAGCAGAAAGATCCCGGCCTGCGCCGAAAGGGCGCCGCCCCATGTGCCAAAGCTAATCGCCTCCAATAGCGAAAAGCCGACGTAGACAGCCACCATTGCCACGCCGATGGCGGAAAACAGCTCCAAAACGGCGGACGAGAGGAAAGCCACGCGCAGCACGGCCATGGTGCGGGTGCGCAGATCGCCTGCCTGCGCGGCGAAGCCTTCAAGCACCGCTTCGGAGGCCCCGAGGAGGCGGATATCGACCAGTGCGGAGAGCCGCTCGACCAGAAGATCATTGAGGGTGCCGATCTCGGCCATCTGGCGGCGGCTGGCCTCGGCGGCGGCCATGCCGACCAGCGTCATGAAGAGCGGGATGAGCGGGCCGGAAATGAGCAGCACCAAGGCGACCGCCCAGGACTGCCAGAGCGCGAAGCCGAGGATCACCAACGGCACCACCATCACGCGGGCGCGCGCCGGGGCGTAGCGGGTGAGGTAGGGCACTAGTAGATCAAGCTTTTCGCCCGCGAGTGCGGCGATGCTGCCTGCGCCACCAAAGGCGCTGTCATCGCCGCGCCGCGCCTCGCATGCCACAATGTGTGCACGGGCGGCGCGCACCACACGCATGGCGGCGTTGCCAGCAATGCCATCGGCGATGAAGGACAGAAACGCCCGCACCCCCCCAAGGGCGACAAAACCGCCCACGAGCAGCCAGGCAGAAACCTCATCCCCGGTGAGCAGGCCGCCGAGCGCCAAGGCGATGAGCGCGGCCTGAGCGGGCCAGATCAGATTGGCCAGCACAGAAAGCCGCGCCGAACGCGCCTGCCCTGCGCGACCGGGGGCAAGCCAATCGTCGGGGGCGGCGGCCGCCGCATCGGGGCATTGGCGATCTGGTTGGGGGGGCAAGCGTGGCCTCTAAAGTTCACTCTGACATACCAGATATGGCGCTTTCGCCAAGCGTGATCTGATCTGGATCAAGCACCGCGCCCCACAACGGGAAAGAGGCACGAGAACGCGGCGTCAGCCTTCGGCGTCGGGTTCGGCGGGCTGGGCACCGGGGATGGTGCCTCCAAGGCTATCGCGCAACTGGCGGGCCATCTCAAAGAAGGGCTCGGCGTTGGGGCCAAGGGCCTGGCGGATGGTTTCATCCACGGCTTCCCATGCCTCAATGATGCCGGTGAGCAGGACCTGTCCCTTTTCGGTAAGCTCCAGAACGTGACGGCGGCGCGAGGTGGGATCAACCCGACGGGTAATATATCCGTTGGCAAGCAGGCGATCTGTCATCGTGCTCATGCTGGCGGAGGACACGCGGAAAGCCGAAGCAAGATCAGACTGTGACGCCGGGCCGATCCGGCCCATTGCCTCCAATATGCGGGCCTGACGGGGCAGGATGCTCAGCGGGGCCAGCCGGCGGCGCAATTCCGCCTCTACGAGGTCTGCACTGTGGAGGAGGCCGTGGAAGTCGTTCTGTGGCTTTTTCATGTTAATAGTTAATATCCTATCATTTTGGCGGCTGCAAGGATAACGTGGCCCTGTATCCCCAATCGCAGAGGCTGAAATGCGCGCTTACAACTCCTCGAAACTGACGCTCTCCCTGATTGTGGCTGGCGGCGGTATGGCCAGCTCTGCTACCGCACAATCAACCGGCATCGATCAGGCAAGCGAAGCGGATCTGGCGCTGATCGCCAATTTCTTCACCTCAGCGGATGTGGTGGACGGGCCGATCCTTGTTGATTGCACCCTGTCGGGCGGCACGGAAACGACCTGCTTTTCGATCACCGTGCGCCCCAATCCGCTGGATTACACCCCGGGTCCCTGGTGCCCGACCAACATTTCGGACGGGGCGGACAAGGGCGGCATCTGGTTCCTTGAGGGCGAAGCGGTAGATGTGGACGGTGAATTCATTGCCAATCTCGCGGAGACCTATGGCGATAGCGAATGGCAGCTTTTTGACCCGGATACCGGAGATGTGAGGTTTACCGGCACGCTCGAAGCCTGTGAAGCAGCGGCGCGGCCCGATGTGGACCCGGACTATGAAAACTACTGCGTGCAGTGCTTGCCGGAATACATGCCCGAAGGTGCCACGATCACCTATGTGATCCCGATGAAGCCCTTTCCGGTGTTGCGCGGCACGCCGACCAACTTCGGCGGCTCCGGGGTGGCGCTGAACGGCGTGCGCCTTGATGGCCCGGCCCCGGTGGACGCGATCCTTGGCGCGCATACCATTGCGCCGTTCGATGATTGCGGCGGCCATGTGAACACCCATGTTGGCTATCACTACCACGCCGTGACCGACTGCCTGCACGGCACACCCACCACGTTGAAATCAGCCGACCTGGCCGAAGTGGCAAAGGAAGGCGGGCAGATCGGCATTGCGATGGACGGCTATCCGATTTTTGCGCATCTGATGGAAAATGGTGAGGAACCTGAAGGGCTTGACCAGTGCTTTGGCCATGAAACCGAGGCCCTGTCTTACCATTATCATGCCGGTTCTGCGGGCTCGAACCAGATTTTGGGATGTCATGCGGCGGAAACCGGATGCGTGCTCGTTGAAGGGCAGACGGTTTGCGATGCGAGCCGTCGCCCTGCTCGCCCGTGAACGGGTGGAGCCTACCTGAAATAACAAAGAGCACTTCAACATGACATTGAACCTGCTGCGCGTAACAACCCTGTCCCTCATCCCCATGATGGCCCTGCCGCTGGCGGCCACGGCACAGGACACGAGCGCCCCTGCGTCCTTTGAACTGGCCCAATCCAAGGGCGGTCCACAGGGCGGACGCCCGCCGCGCGAAGCCTTTGAAGCCTGCGAGAGTAAGGCCGTGAACGACGCCTGCACGGTTTCGCTGAACGGCGGCGAGACACTGGAAGGCACCTGCCAGGAGCCGCCGCGGGGCCGTGACAACGCGATGGTTTGCGCCCCCAAAGGCGGCCGGCCCAAGGGCTGATCCAAAGGGCGGGCGGGCAGGGGTGACTGCGAATTACCGCATGAGCCACCCGCCCGATCCCAACTGCCCGGCCAGCGTGAGACCGCCCCGGCCGGGCCAAACACCGAACTGCGGTCTTCCTCATGATGTGATATAAGCTGCCCAGCCCATTGCCATGAAAACAATGGTGCGCAATCGGAGCGTGTAAATGCCTGAAAAACGGTATCTTTTACAAAACTGTCAAGAAGCCCGCTGATAAGGCGGCTGTCAGTGAAAGAGTTTGACCGTCCGGTAAAGGACGCGCATCCTATGGCAAAACACGATCCGACCATCAGAGAGGAAGACCATGACCAAGATTTTTATGACCACGACCTGCCTTGCCGTGCTGGGCCTTGCACAGGCGGCCTCGGCCGATACGCTCCGTCTGCTGACATGGGGCGGTTACGCGCCTGATGAGGTTGTCGAGATGTTCGAAGAGCAGACCGGCCATACCGTTGAGGTGACCAAATCCAACAACGAGGAAATGATCGCCAAGCTGCGCGCCACCGGTGGCGGTGGTTTTGATCTGGCGCAGCCTTCACAAGACCGGATCATGGGCCCGCAGATGGAGTTTGGCATCTACAAGCCGATTGATGTTTCAAAGTTGAACCAGGATCTTTTCATCCCGTCGATGCTGAAGGCAACGATGGAAAACACCACCGTGAACGGTGAGGTTTATGGTGTGCCGCACGTTTGGGGCACCTCGGGCCTTGTGATGAACACCGCCGAGGCGGGCGAGGTGGTGAAGGACTACACTGACCTTTGCGCCTCCGATGTGGCTGGCAAGGTGTCTTACCGCCTGAAGCGCCCGACGCTGATCGGCTTTGCCTTTGCGATGGGCGAAGATCCCTTTGCGGCTTACGGTGATGAGGCCAAATACGCCGAGATCATGGGCAAGGTTGAGGCCAAGCTGATCGAGTGCAAGGCCAACGTCAAAACCTACTGGGGTGGCGGCGATGAGCTGATGAACCTTGTGCGCTCGGGCGAAGTGACCGCCGCGATGGCATGGGACACCGGCGGTTGGAAGCTGAACGAAGACAACGCCGACATCACCTTTGTGGCCCCCGCCTCGGGCGCGCTTGGCTGGATCGATACCTTCGTGCTGCCCGCCAAGGGCCAGGCCGATGATGTGGCCTACGAGTGGATCAACTTCGTGATGCAGCCGGAAATCTCCGCCAGAATCACCGCCGGGGCTGGCAATTTTACCGCCTCCGCCGGGGCGGATGAGTTTGCGGAAGATGCGCTGAAGGCCAAGTATCAGGCCAGCTTCCCGGCGGAAGCCGTGGATAACATCAAGTGGTATCCGCCAGTGCCTGCCGGGCTGGAATCCATCGAAGGTGAAGTGCTGGACCGCGTTCAGGCTGCCAATTAACTTCAACTTCAAGGCGGCACCCGGCCAATCGGGTGTCGCCATACGAACGGACCCCCTATGACGCCCGATCTTGAATGTGCTGACCTGACCAAGCAGTTTGGCGAGACCACCGCCGTTGATAACGTGTCTTTCGCTGTCCCGCCGGGCAGCTTTTTTTCGATTCTGGGGCCGTCGGGGTGCGGCAAAACAACGATCATGCGGATGATCGCGGGCTTTCTTGATCCAACCTCGGGCGACATTCGCATCAAGGGAAAATCGGTGCTGGATACGCCGCCCAACAAGCGGCCGGTGAACATGGTGTTCCAGCACCTTGCGCTGTTTCCGATGATGACGATTGCCGAGAACATCGGCTACGGGCTGCGGCGGCAGAAGACGCCGAAAGACCAGATCAGCCGAAAAGTGGACGAAGCACTGGATCGCATTGGCCTGCCGGGGATTGGTGGGCGCAAGGTGGACGAGCTTTCGGGCGGGCAAAAGCAGCGTGTGGCGATTGCCCGCTGCATGGTTCTGGAACCGGACGTGCTGCTGCTGGACGAACCGCTTGGCGCGCTGGATTTGAAGCTGCGCGAGCACATGAAAATAGAACTGAAGGCGCTTCAAGCGACCTTTGACACGACCTTCGTTTACATCACCCATGACCAATCAGAGGCGCTGGTCATGTCGGACCAGATCGCGGTGATGAACGCGGGCCGGTTTGAGCAGGTTGGCACCGGGCAAGACCTGTATTACCGCCCCGATACCCCCTTTGTGGCGGGCTTCATTGGCGATGCGAACCGCTGGAAGGGCCGGATCGAGCGGGTTGAGGGCGCGGTGCTGGAAATGCGCACTGAGACCGGCCTTGCAATGCGGGCCACGGCTTCGAACGACCTGTCGGCGGGTGACATGGCCGAGATATTTGTGCGACCCGAAACGATCCGCCTTGCGGCCAGTGCCGACGCGCTTGCCGACTTTGACAACCAGTTGCAAGGCACGGTGACGAGCATCCTGTTCAACGGCGCGGCTTCACGGGTTTTGGTGCAGGACAGCGTGGGCGAAACGCTGGAGGTGACGCTGCCGCAATCGGGCGAGTTTTCGGGGCTGCATCGCGGTGACACGGTGCACATCGGCTGGGGCGCGGCGCAGGCCATTTGTTTTGGGGGGGGCGCCTGATGCGCTCTCATGCCCGCATCGGATTTGTGCTGCTGCTCACGCCGCTGGTGCTGTGGCTGGGTCTGCTGATCGTGATCCCGCACATTGATATGCTGCTGATTTCGCTGCGAGAGCGGATCAGCTTTGGGGTGTATGAGACGAGCACCGCGCAATACCAAAAGGCGCTGACCGAGCCGCTATATTTGCGCACCTTCTGGCGCACGGCTGTCATGTCGGTGCTGGCGACGGGGATCACCCTGCTGATCGCCTTTCCGGTGGCCTATTACATCGCAAAAATGGCCAAGGGGCGGTTGCAGCAGGTGCTGTTCATGTTTTGCCTTATTCCGTTTTATGTATCTGAACTGGTGCGCACCTTTGGCTGGATGATCCTGCTGCGCGAGACCGGGATCGTCTCGAACCTGCTGCAATGGACAGGCCTCGCGGATCAGCCGGTGGAGATGCTCTACAATGACGCGGCGATGATGGTGGGGCTGGTTTATACCTCGATGCTGTTCATGGTGGTGCCGCTTGTGACCACACTCGAAAGCCTTGACGACAGCGTGATTGAAGCGGGCTATGACCTTGGTGGCGGGGGCTTCTCGGTGCTGCGAGAGATCATTATCCCACACGCGATGCCGGGGATCGTTTCGGGGTGCATTGTGGTGTTCATGCTGTCGCTGGGCAATTATCTGACGCCCACCATGCTGGGCGGCAAAGATAGCCTGTGGTTCACCGAGATGATCTATAACCAGTTTATCGTGCGCTCGAACTGGGAGCTTGGCGCGGCCTTCGGCTTTATGCTGTTGGTGCTGTCGTCGGTGATTGTTTGGGGGATGCTGCGCCTGACGGGCCGCACCCTGCAAGAAACGATGGGCTAGGCCATGATCCCGACCATTCCGCAATCCCGCAGCTTTCGCCTTGTTTACGGCGGCTATGTGCTGCTGTTTTTCCTCTACCTCGCCCTGCCACTGACGGTGGTTGCCGTGTTTGCCTTCAACGACAGCCAGTTTCCCTCGCTGCCATGGCAGGGCTTTACCTGGAACTGGTTCTTTGGCGACAGCGATCCGCAGATCGGCGTTTTCCATGAGCGGGGCATCCTGCGGGCGGTGGGCACATCGGCCATTGTGGCGGGGTGCGTGGCGATGCTTTCGGTGGCCGTGGGCATGACCAATGCCTTTTTGTTCAACCGCTATGAGTTTCGCGGGAAGGGTGCACTTTATGTGCTGATGCTCTTGCCGCTGGTGATCCCCGGCATTGTGCTGGGCATCTCGATCCTGATCGCCTCGTCAACGCTTGCAAATGGGGTTTGGGATGTGGCGCAGTTGGACATTCAGGCGCTGCGGCCTGGCTTGTTGCTGGTGGTGCTGGGGCAGTTTTCCTTCATCACCACGATTGCGACGCTGGTGATTACCGCACGGCTGCAAAAGTTTGATCGCACGCTTGAGGATGCCGCGCTGAACCTTGGTGCCACGCGGCTGACGGCGGTGCGCACCATTACCATCCCCTTCCTCATGCCCGCCATGATTGGCGCGGTCGTGGTGGCGTTCTTGATGAGCTTTGAAAACTTCAACACCACGCTGATGCTGGTTGGCTCTGACGCGCCGCTCACCATTGCAATGTTTGACCGGCTGAAAGAGGGCTCGACCCCGCTGCTCAACGCCGTATCGCTGCTGCTGATGCTCGGATCATCTCTGCTGGCGCTGTTGGTGATCCTGTTCCAGCGCCGCTGAAGTGATGTTGGTCTTGTTCGGGGCTGAGCGCCGAGGTTTCGCTCTGCATATAGCGCACCTCTGAGCCGTTGTTACATGCGGCGTGGTAGAATTGTAGATCATATCCGCCGTTTGCGATGACGATTTTCGAGGGGTCGCCGGCAACCTTTCGACGGTTTTGCTGATGGGGTTTTTTGGCGCGGGTCGCCGGCTTGCACGCGCACGATTGTGTCGGCCTGCGGATCAAAGTTTGTGTCCTATCCAAAGACCTTCAGGCAGGTGGAATAGCTTTTCGCTAAATCAAACCGCCCGGCGAGGCTTTGGGTGGCGTCAAAAGATAGAAAGCGGGGCGCCTTGCGACACTGCCGACTGCCAACCATGAGGGACAGTTGCGCCGTGACAAGATCGTGCAACAGATAGGGACCGAGTTTCAAATCCGTCGCCCGCTTCGCTTTGCCACAGGTCAAATCGGCGCGAATCCGCGCCCTCTTGCTCTTTGCGCACTGTGACTCCCTTCAAACGCTCTTCAAACGTATTAAGTTCATCCCGAGGAGCATTGACGCATTGTAAACCCACATTCTCGTTGCATTAAATGTGCGCGACAACACGCGACAACCGATGTGCAGGATATCGCTTCAACATGGCCGTTATGTGATTGGCTGAGCCATCCAGAATGGAAAGTATTCGCATGAGAGATACGATAACACCTCTGGCAAGCAACCGGTCTGAGCATCGGGCCGCGACGCAGCATGACGTCCATGCCCCAGGGGCTGGAAAACGCGGAATTCGTAAGAGCTTGGAGAGATTCAACGCGCCTCCTTCGATGTCGAAATACAGCGAGATGCACGCTCTGTTTGAGGCGCATTCCTTTGATAAGCATTTCCAGCCGGGCAGCACCATTTTGCTGCACGGAGATCCAGCGGATGCCGTTTATCTAGTGGTTTCGGGCACGGTCCGGTGTTGTACTGTGGATGCGGAAGGACACCGCCAGATCTTCACCTTTACAAAAAGGGGCGAGTTTTTGGGCCTCTCGGATCTGGTTGTGTGGCATTTCACGGCGGAATCGGTGGACCATGTGATTGTGAAATCCCTGCCGCGAACGACGCTTGAGCAAGCACTTGCTGTCAATCTAACACTCCGTGAGGAAGTAAGAGCCCATATAAGCGCCCTCCTTCAACGCCGCGAGAAGCAGTTATTGGCGTTGATCAGCTCGAAAGGATGGGAGCGGCTTTATGAGTTTCTCAAGGACTTTGCCGCCAGCCGCTCGGGTGATGGCTATATTGCGCTGCCGATGTGTCGGCGTGACATTGGCGACCACATAGGGCTTTCAATGGAGAGCGTGAGCCGGGCATTTACAGAGCTAAAACGCCGGGGCCTGATCGACCTACATTCGCACGAGAAGTATAAGATTACCGGCGACCTTTGAGCCTGCTGCTTGATAAACAAACGGTGTGGCGCTGAGAGCGGCGCGCGGGATCCGTGGGCATTGTCAGCAGTTTTTTGCGCGTTCAAAACCGGCGGCAGCCAGCCGCGTATCAATTAATGGCGTGTATTTGCTACTCCCATCGGTTTGAGGATTGATTAAGGTCAATCGCAAAAAAGGCTTGTGGTAGTAGCCAAAGAGCAAACGCGCTCCAAGCGCGCTTTGCCAGATTTTCGGAAGGGTCATCTTATGGCAGACGTCACCCCACTACATGGCGAGGCTTCCCAGCGCACTGCCCCCGCAAAAGCTCGACGACGGAAACAACAAGATGTTGAACTCAAAACGGAAAATGGCCAAGAACCTCAACTTCACACGACCATGGAAGAGGCGCTGGACAAGGGTCTGAAGGCGGCGATTGCCAAAACAACCGCCGGGCTTTCGCCCATTGCGCTGGCCGCAGCTTATTCGGATTGGGTTTTGCACCTTGCAACCTCTCCGGGAAAACAGCTTCAACTTGTCGAAAAAGCGGCCAAGAAATCAACCAAGTTCGCAAGCTATGCCGCCACCTGCGCCACCCACCCGGATGCCCCTCAGACCTGCATTGAGCCTTTGCCGCAGGACAGGCGGTTCAAAAGCGAAGGTTGGAAAAAATGGCCCTATAACCTGATCCATCAGAGCTTTTTGCTGAACCAGCAGTGGTGGCACAACGCCACAACAGGCGTGGAGGGCATGATCAAGCAGCATGAGAACGTTGTGGAGTTTGCCGCGCGGCAAGTTCTGGACGTGTTTTCACCCTCCAATTCGCTGCTGACCAACCCCGATATCCTGCGCAAGACCATCAGCGAAGGCGGGTGGAACCTTGTGCGCGGCTGGCGGAACTTTGTTGAGGATGCGACGCGACAGAACACTGGCCAAAAGCCTTATGGCGCAGAGGAGTTTGAGGTTGGCCGAAACCTGGCAACGACTCCCGGCAAGGTGGTTTATCGCAACCGGTTGATCGAGTTGATCCAATACGCCCCGACCACCGACACGGTGCGCCCTGAGCCGATTTTGATCGTGCCAGCATGGATCATGAAATACTATATCCTTGATCTGAGCGAGAGGAACTCGATGGTGCGTTTCCTCACCGGTCAGGGGTTCACCGTGTTCATGGTTTCGTGGATGAACCCAGGTGCCGAGGACCGCGCAATTGGCATGGATGATTACCTTTCGCTTGGTGTTATGGACGCGGTTGAGGCCACCACGCAGATCACCCAAAGCAAGGATTTGCACGCTATTGGTTACTGCCTTGGCGGCACGCTTTTGTCGATTGCGGCCTCGGCCATGGCGCGGAACGGCGACATGCGATTGAAAACGCTCACCCTTTTGGCTGCGCAGACGGACTTTACCGATGCCGGGGAGTTGCAGCTATTCATCAACGATAGCCAGCTGACCTTCCTTGAGGACATGATGTGGAAACAAGGCTATCTGGATTCGACCCAGATGGCCGGGACATTCCAGCTTTTGCGTTCAAATGACCTGATCTGGTCTTATATGATCCACGATTATCTGATGGGTGAGCGCACCCCGATGATTGATCTGATGGCGTGGAACTCAGACTCCACGCGGATGCCCTACCGGATGCACTCGGAATACTTGCGCCGCCTTTATCTGAACAACGATCTGGCAGAAGGGCGTTACAAGGTTGGCGATGATCCTGTGACGGTTTCGGATATCCGCGCTCCGGTGTTCATTGTAGGCACAGAGCGGGACCATGTGGCGCCGTGGCATTCGGTCTATAAGTTCAACCTTCTGTCGGACACAGATGTGACCTTTGTGCTGACGAGCGGCGGGCACAATGCGGGGATTGTTTCGGAGCCTGGCCATCCGCGCCGCCATTACCGGATCGCCAGCACTACAAAGGACGCGCCCTACATCGACCCGGAGCGCTGGGTGGAAGAGACGGAGCCGACCGATGGATCATGGTGGCCCGCGCTCACCGATTGGCTGGCCAACAATTCCGGCAAGCTCACCACCCCGCCGCCGCTCGGATCGAAGGAGCGGGGCTATCCGCCGCTTTGTGACGCACCCGGCACCTATGTTTTTCAGGAGTGAGAGCGATGTGCGACACATTTCTTGATGGCACGCGTGGGCTGGTTCTTGGCATCTCCAATGAGCACTGGATCACGGCGAGCTGTGCGAGGGCGGAGTGATGTCTTGGGCCTGGCACGCTGCGAACCAACACAAAGGTAACGTCGTGAGCCTAGCGCGATATTTATTTCCGGAGAATAGGCGATGAATCGCATCGTGGTGTTTGTCGGTGGCACGAGGTGGTTGCGGGCAGAATACGCCGGAATGCTCAAGGAGCGCGGCTATGGCTGCATTGTCAAAGTGTCTTCGTTCAACGGAGAGAAGGGGCAGTTTGACCGGACGAACTACCCCGTTGCCAAGGCGTTGGCGCCACAGAACGCCGCGAAAGGGACCACGGTGAACGCGATAATGCCCAATACCTGGGACACCGCGACGGTGACGGAGGTGCCCGATAGAACCATCCAGTAGATCGTTGATGCAAAACTCGTTGGGCCGCTTGGCCAGCCAGCGGATATCGCGCGGAGGATGACGTTTTCGATGAATGTTGAGTTCGATCTGATCACTGGGGCGACGCTGAACGTAAACGGCTGCGGGTATATGCAATAGCGCGTTTGGTCAAAGGAACCTCACACCATGCAATTCATAGAAAACAAGACCTACGATGAGCTGAAGATCGGCGACACCGCTGAGCTGATCCGCAAGCTCACACCGAAGGACATCGAGATGTTTGCCCTAATGTCGGGCGATGTGAACCCGGCGCATGTAGACGAGCAGTTTGCCAAGTCTGACATCTTTCACAAGGTGATCGCCCACGGCATGTGGGGCGGCGCGCTGATTTCGGCGGTTCTGGGCACCGAGCTGCCCGGCCCCGGAACGATTTACCTCAGCCAGAACCTCAGCTTTCGCCGCCCGGTAGGCCTGGGAGACACGGTGACGGTGCGTATCACCGTAAAGGAGATGGAGTGAGCTACCCCCCGAAATTGGGACACTGACGTAAGCTGTGATTTGTTGTCTGCTGATCTTCGACACGAAGGAGATCAGGAATGTCGAAACGGAAGCAACATCATCCAGAGTTCAAGGCCAAGGTCGCGTTGGAATC
>NZ_JARGND010000064.1 GCF_029212645.1 Vannielia sp.
CAGGCAATCAGATGGTTTCTGGGCTCAATTCTGGCAATTTGCAGGCAGCCCCGGCGTGTTGGCGGCGCTTTGATAGGTGGGCCTCAAAAAGTCCTGCACCTGCCCTGCGGTGCTATGGGCAATGCCGCTGGCGCACAAAAGGCGAACATGGAAAATCGGCCCAACCGATAGCCCGCTCTGCGCGATGAGGGGCCAATCCCGGCCAAGCCCACCGCGTGGATCAACTCGCTCTTGGGCAGCACAAAGAGCGGCGCCGCAACAGCCAGGGCAAGCCATCATCCGCGTTGGACGAAAAACGGCCTTGAGCCGGGCAGCGTTGCGCCCATCTCCATGACCCATGCCACCGAATTGCCCTGCACCACCGCCACAAAAAACAGCCTCGCCGGGAAATACCGCGCCACGAATCTCAGAAGGTTGCTCATCTTCCGCCTGTTGCCTCGTGCCTGACCGTTTTTCCGCCACCCCGCCGGGGTAACCGTTTCGGGACTATTGACTTTCCCCACCCCGATTGAGTTAAGGCGGGGAGTGTTACCATTTCTCCCAAGGTAAAAGCCAAGGTTTCCGATGGACAAGATACCGATGACCCGCGCTGGCCACAGCGCTCTGGACGCCGAGCTAAAAACGCTGAAAAGCGTCGAACGCCCTGCCATCATCAAGGCAATCGCCGAGGCCCGTGAGCACGGCGATCTGTCTGAAAACGCTGAATATCATTCCGCCAAGGAGAAGCAGAGCTTCATCGAAGGCCGGATCAAGGAACTCGAAGGCGTGCTCTCGCTGGCCGAGGTGATTGACCCGTCCCGCCTTTCTGGGTCCATCAAGTTTGGCGCGACAGTGACCATCGTTGACGAAGACACCGATGAGGAGAAGTCGTTTCAAATTGTCGGGGAACACGAGGCCAATATCGACAAGGGCCTGCTGAACATCAAATCACCCATCGCCCGCGCCCTGATCGGCAAGGAAGAAGGCGATAGCGTTGAAGTGCGCACGCCGGGTGGCGACAAGAGCTATGAAGTGCTGACGGTGAAATACGTCTGAACGATCTGATCGCGCGGAGGGCGTTGCGACGGTGAGCGACACGGAAAACAAGCTGACAACGGGCACCGGCGCCCCATTCCGCACACCGCAAGGGGCGCGCGACGAACCTGCGGGCCCGCGCTTTGGCTCGGCCGATTTCATCGGCATCGGCCTCACGGTGCTTTGGATCGTCGCGGCAGGCGGGTTTTTCCTGCTCGTGCCCAGCGACGAAACCAGTTTCGATCCGCTGATGTTTGTCATGACGCTGTTCGCCGTCTTCATGCCCATCGCGCTGATCTGGATCGCCATCGGCTCCGCCAAATCCGCTCGCATCATGCACGATGAAAGTGCCCGCCTCACAGCGGCGGTGGATGCGCTGCGCCACAGCTACGTTTCCCAACAGCAAAGCCCCGGCTCCGAGGTTGTGCGCGGCGGCATGGAGCGCAAGATTGATGAGTTGGTAACAGCCCAGCGCAATTCCGAGGCCGCACTTGCCCGCATTGCCTCACGCGCCGGGCTGGCCGCCGAGGTGCCGCTGCCCGGAAAGCCTGCCCTCAGCCGCCCCGAGCCCGCGCCTGCCGCCTTGACCGAGGCGCAGCCGACCTTTGATCTTGGTGCCGCGCCTGTGCCGCAAGGGGATCCGATCTCGGTTGAGGAGTTCACCCGCGCGCTGAACTTCCCGGAAAACGAGAAAGACAAGGCAGGCTTCGCTGCCCTTCGCAAAGCCCTGCGGGATCCAAAGATTGCCGGGTTGATCCATTCGGCCCAAGATGTGCTCACCCTGCTCTCCGAAGACGGCATTTACATGGATGACCTCACGCCGGAGCCCGCCCGCCCCGCCGTTTGGCGCAAGTTTGGCCAAGGGCAGCGCGGTGAGGCGATCAGTGGCATGGATGGCGTGCGGGATCGCTCCTGCCTTGCGCTCACCTCCGGGCGGATGCGCGCTGACCCGATCTTCCGCGACGCCGTGCACCACTTTCTACGCAAGTTCGACCAAACCTTCGCCGCCTTCGCGGAAACCGCCTCTGACACCGAAATTCTATCGGTGTCAGAAACCCGCACCGCACGCGCCTTCATGCTGCTCGGCAAGGTCTCTGGCACCTTCGACTGATCCATGCTCTTGAGGGCTTCATCGCCCGCACCCGCGCCAAGGAAGGCTGCGAACACTGGTTGGCGCAAAACGACTCGCCGTATGACGAGGCCAAGAAGGGCAAGATCGCAAACGTTGTGCTCACCGAACTCACCGGCATCGGCGAGTAGGTTCTGGCGCTAAACCTGCGCCACCATCGTCACCGCCCGGCGAAACCCCAAGAGCGGCGCCATCACCCCGGCCCGCACCTCGCCGCGCAGCACGAACCCGCAGCGTTCATACAGCGCCCTTGCTCTCTGGTTGCTCTCCACCACATCCAGCCGCACCTCGCTGCACCCCCGCGCCACCGCCTCGGCCTTTACCGCGTCAATCAGCGCCGTTCCCACGCCGCGCCCGCGTGCATCCTCCGCAACAAAAATCCCGTCCATCAGCAATTGCCCCTCGGCAAGTTCGCGTTCAAACAGGTCGAGCAGTGGACCCCGCCAGGCCGCACCAAACCCGCCGTAATGCCGCGCCAGATCGCTCAACTCACCGGCCAGAAATCCACCGTCCCGCGTCTTGAACCCCGCCACGCCCAACAGCTTTCCATCTTCCACCGCCGAAAGGGCAAAACCCGGCTGTATCATCTCGGTTATGAAACTCAGCGCCTTGGCATCAGGCCGCATGATCCGCCCCAGCTTGCCCTTGAACGCCCCCCAAAACAGCGCTGCCGCCGCACCGCGATGCGCTTCCTCCAGCCCCCGCTTGGTCTTCATGTGATCCCCAGGGCGCCATAGGGGATGAAACGCACCAGATCGCCCGGCGCAATGTCGGTCGCTTCGTCGCCCAGTTCCACCAGCCCCCCGGCCCAGGCCAGCCCCGAAATCCGCCCTGACCCTTCCGAGCGGAACACCTCCACCCGCCCCTCCTTGAGCCTTGCGCGCAAATATTCCCGCCGTCCCGGCTTCTTCTGTTTGGCAAAGCCCGCAGGCACCGCAAAGCCCTCCGGCTCCAGCCACACGCCCCCGGCCAAAACCTCCAGCGCGGGCCGCGCGAAGATCGCCGCGCATACCAGCGCCGCCACCGGGTTGCCCGGCAGACCAAACACCGGCATCCCACTCCATTGCGCCAGCGCCAGGGGCCGCCCCGGCTTTAGTGCAATCCGCCATGCCGTCAGCTTGCCTTCCTCGCGTAGTAGGGCCGAAAGGTGGTCTTCATCCCCCGCCGATGCCCCGCCGGAGGTGATTACCGCATCTACGACCGCCTCGTCCAAAGCCGCGCGCACAGCCGCGCGGTTATCGCCCACACAGCCCAGGTCCACCGCCTCGTGGCCCCAGCCGCGTAGCAATTCCAGCAGCATCGGGCGATTGGCGTCATGGGTATGGTGCGGCCCCTCTGCCGCCCCCGGCTCCACAATCTCATCCCCGGTTGAAAGAACGCCCACCCGCAACTTTTGGCGCACCGTCACTTCGGGCAGGCCCACCGCCGCAAGCAGCGCCAAATCGGGCGCGCGCAGCCGGTGCCCTGCCCTCAGTAGCGCCTCGCCTGCGCTCACATCCTCGCCCGCCGCCCGCGCATTGGCGCCGGGCCTTGGCGCCCGGTCAAACACCACGCGTTTTTCGTCGCTCGCCACGTCCTCTTGCAGCACCATGGTATCGACCCCTTTGGGCAGCAATGCCCCGGTCAGCACCCGCAAGGCCATGCCCCCTGGCACTCTGCCCGCGAAACTCGCCCCCGCTGCGGCACGCCCTTCGCAAATTGGCAGTTCATAGCGCCCCTTGGCATCCGGCGCGGGAAGGCCACCGTGGGCAAAGCCCCAGCCATCCACCGCCGAGTTGGGCCCCGGCGGGTTGGCCCGCGCCGCCAGTGGCACCTCTGCCAGCACCCGGCCTCCGGCCTTGCCCACGGCTACCCGCTCAACCCCCGTCACCGACGATACAGCCCCGCGCAGCCGTTCCAGTGCCGCGTCCACCGGCACCCAATCAACCCCCGGCGGCAGGGCAAAGCAATCATCCCGTAGCCTAGGCGGCACCAGTGTACTCTCGGCCGCACTCAACGCCGCGCTCACCCGACCATCCGGCAAAACGCCCAAGATCCAGCCCTCCTCAGCCGCGCTCACATCCAGCATCTCGGCCATATCCGCCTCAGCCAAAGCGGCCAATCGCGCCGCCACACCGCGCACTTGCTCACGGTCGGGGATGTCATCGCCGGTTTTCCGGGGTGGCAGTACCAGCGAGGGCCAGATTTCAACCAGCGCCACCGCCTTGTCCACCGGGTCGAACGGCCACACTGCCACTTCCCCGGCAAAACGCCGCCGCAGGCGTGCCAGTACCGGCAGGCCCATCAGCACCTGCGATCCGACCGCCCCCGCGCCGCTCAACTGCCAGCAGGTAAAGGCGCTCTTCGCCAGCTCCTCCACCGCCCGCCGCTCGGCAAACCGTGGCTCCCGACCGCCTTTCTTGCGCAACAGGCCCGACACATCGCGCTTCAGTCCATTGCCCCAAAAGGGTCCACATCCGCCGGTAAGCTTCATGTTGATCTGCCCGGCCAGATCGAACCGGTTGTTACCCGTCGGCGTATCCTCAATCCGCGCCTCCAACCAATCCCAAAGCGCCATTGGATCAGGCTCACCGCAGAGCGCCTCGGCAAAGCCGCGCGGGTATCCGAAGGGGAAATCAAAGCCCATCATTACCCGCCGCTCCGCCGCAAGCTCCGCCTTGATCACTGCGCCAATCGCTGCCTCGGCCACCGCCCGGTTGCGCAGATATTCCGGCTCCTCAACGCCCCCGCCCCGCCGTGCAACCGCCATCCAGATCGCATCCTTCTTCGCAGCCTTCCCCCGGTCATTCCCGCCGGACCAGTCGACCATGACGAAGGTGTCAAACATCGCCGTTTTCACCCCTTGGCCCCAGCCCGACACGCTGCAAAACAAAATCCGCGATTGCGCCCGTGTCATCCAGCGCAAACAGCGGCACCGCCGCCTCTACCGGCTCGTCAGAGGCCACGGCGATGATCCCCTCATCTTCCTCCGCCAAGAGCGTTTTGCGGGTTTCGCTGCGATGCGCCTCGATTCGCATATGTCCCTCGCGCTTGAAACCTTCGATGATCACCAGATCAACCGGCGTAAGCTGCGCCATGAGTTCCTCTACCCCCGGTTCTTCCTCCTCATCCAACTCATGCATCAAGGCCCAGCGCCGCGCAGAAGCGATCAGCACCTCCCGCGCGCCCGCCTCGCGGTGGCGGAATGAATCGCGCCCCGGTTGGTCCAGATCAAAGCCGTGATGCGCGTGCTTGATGGTGCTCACCGAAAAGCCACGGCCCGCAATCTCGCTCACCAGCCGCTCCACAAGCCCGGTTTTTCCGCTGTTCTTCCAGCCCACCACGCCCATCACCTTCATAGCATCGCCTCCGCCGCCGCCAGATCCTCTGGCGTGTTGATGTTGAAGAACGCCCTCGCATCGGCAAAAGTCACCTCCCGCCCGTCATGCGCGTCGGTCCACTGCACCACCCTGCGCAATCCACCCTCCAGCGCGCCGCGCAAATCGTCGCGCAGCGCCACCGGCCAGAGGCCAAAGGTTGGCTGACGCCAGATCTTCCCGCCTTCTTCGGTGGCCGCCAAAACCGGTGCGTCGGGTGCCCCTGCGGCACGCAACCTCTCGCCCAGGTTCTGCGGAACGAACGGTGTATCCGCTGCCGCGCTCAGCACATGGCTCGCGCCCTCACCCGCCGCCCATTCCAGCCCCGCCAGCACCCCGGCCAGCGGCCCCGGATGCCCGCTGATCGGATCGCAAAGCACCGGCAGACCAAACTCGGAAAACCGCGCCGCATCTCCATTGGCGTTCAGCGCCATGCCCTCCACCTGCGGCGCCAACCGCGCGATCACCCTTTCCAACAGGCTCACCCCCCCAAGGCGCAGCAACCCCTTGTCACCGCCGCCCATGCGGGTAGCCTGCCCTCCGGCAAGGATCACCCCCAGCATTTTCATGCCGCCGCCCTCCAGTTCTCGATCCGCGCCCGAAGATCCTCCGGCGTCATGCCCTCTGGCAGCGCCTCGTCGGGCATGGCTATTGTCGTCGCTCCAATCCGCAGCGCCGAGCCGCCCGCCAGCGCAAACACCGCCTGAACCGCCGCCCAGCGCATCCGGCTCTCGCCAAGCTGCGAACGCATGGTAAAGCCCTCCGGCCCAAGCTCCATCTCAGTCTCCCCGGCGATCTGCTGGGCCCTCTCAAACCGCCGCGCAACCCTGCGCGACTGGCGAGACCAAGTGACCTGCCACAGCACCAACGCCGCCAGAAACCCCAGCCCAAACCCAAGGGCCACCTCACCGGGCGGCATCCAGCCAAGCCGCGCCAGGGCATTCCCTCCAAACATGCCAAGCACGCCACAAATGATAAGGACCGCGAAACGCATCCAGGGTTTGCGCACCCTCGGCGGCTTCTCCTTGATCCCGGCGCGCATAGCACGGATGCTGAGTTCCGGGTTCATCCGGCAGCGCAGGCGGATCGGCGCGTCGCTCATTCCGGCCACTCCAGCCGCTCTTGCCCCGAGAGGCAGATAAACCGCTCTCCACGCATCCGGCCCACCAGCGTTAGGCCCACCTTTTGCGCAATTTCCACGCCCCAGGCGGTAAAGCCCGAGCGACTCACAAGCGCCGGAATGCCCATCAGCGCGCATTTTATCACCATCTCGCTGGTCAGCCGCCCGGTGGTGTAAAGCACCTTGTTCGCCGGGTTTGCACCCTCTTGCAGCATCCAGCCCGCCACCTTGTCGACGGCATTGTGGCGGCCCACATCCTCCATATAAACCAACGGTCTCGTGCCCTCGCAAAGCACCGTGCCGTGGATCGCTCCCGCTTCCAGATACAGGCTCGGCATGGTGTTGATCTTATGTGCCAGCGCATAAAGGTCAGCCACACGAACGCGCGCTTCTGGCAGCCGCAGGCCCTCCAGCCCTTCCATCATATCGCCAAAAACCGTGCCAACGGCACAACCACTGGTGCGCACCTTGCGGGCGAGCTTGGCCTCGTAATCAGTTTCCTTCGCCGTGCGGACCACCACAACGGCGAGATCATCATCATACTCCACCGCCGTGGCCTCGCCCCGCGCCAGCATCCCCTGATTGGCCAGAAAGCCCAACGCCAGCAGTTCTGGGTGGTCACCGATGGTCATCGCGGTCACCACCTCGGTGCGGTTGAGGTAAATCGTCAACGGGCGTTCCTCGATCACCCGCATCTCTACCTTCCGGCCCGTCTGATCTCTGCCCACCACGGCGCGGGTGAGGCTCTCGTCCGCCGGATCAGGCCCCAGGATGGGGTTGCTTGACTCGCTCAAGTTTTCTGCCATCGTCCCAACCTCGCTTCCCGGTTTATTGGGCCCGTTTACCACCCTAATTTGCATGCTAAAGGCCCTTGATGGCATCCACCACAGCGAAATCAACCTACGGTCGGGGCTTCCGCGATTCGCTCCCCTTCACCCTTGTGGTCACGCCTTTTGGGGTGATCTTTGGGGTGATCGGCACCGAAGCAGGGCTGAATTTGCTTGAGGTCATGACCTTCACCGTGCTGGTCATCGCCGGTGCCGCCCAGATCACGGCCCTGCAACTGATGGATGACAACGCGCCCACATTGGTGGTGATCGCCACGGCACTGGCGGTAAATGCCCGGATGGCAATGTATTCCGCCTCGATCGCCCCGCATATCTCGGCCGCCAACGGCTGGGCCAAGGCCGCTGTCAGCTACCTGCTGATGGATCAGGTCTACGCCGCCTCGCTGCTGCGTTATGAAGAAAATCCGGGCTGGAGCCTGCGCCAAAAGCTGCTCTATCTCTTCGGCACCGCCACGCCCGTTGCCTTCATGTGGTATATGGGAACGCTGCTTGGCGCTTTGGCCGGGCAAGCGATCCCCGAAGACTGGTCGCTGGATGTGGCGGTGCCGCTGGCGTTTTTGGCCTTGGTCGCGCCCGGCCTGCGCACGCGAGCACACCTGATTGCAGCCTTCGTGGCGCTGGTGGTTTCACTGGTGCTGGCGTGGATGCCCTACTCCGCCGGGGTCGTCATCGCGGGCCTTTGCGGCATGGCGGCCGGGGCCGAGCTTGAGCGCCGCCGCGAGGCCACCGTATGAGCGCCGTCAGCGGCTATCCGATCTGGGCGATCATCGCGGCGCTGGCGGTGGGCACATTCCTGATCCGCTACAGCTTTATCGGATTGATCGGGAATCGCCCTTTGCCGCCCTGGTTGCTGCGCCATTTGCGCTACACTCCGGTGGCTGTTTTGCCCGCGCTGGTCGCCCCGATGCTGGCATGGCCCGCCGCGACTGGCGGTGAAACCGATCCCGCCCGCCTCATCGCGGCGGGGTTGACGGTGTTGGTAGGATGGCGCACCAAAAGCTTGCTCTGGGCCGTGCTGGCAGGGCTGATCAGCTTTTACGCCAGCATGAGCCTGCTGCCCTGAGGGGGCTTAAAACCTGACCTTGCCGTCCGGCTCTTCTTCATTGTCGTAAATCTTGCGCTGGCTCACACCGGGCACCTTGGCGTAATCCGCCATCGCGCGCTTAGGATACCACGTATTGCCAACTTGGGTGAAGCCGGGCAACTGCGCCAAAATCTCGGTGATACTATTGGCGCACTGCGCCTTTGGCACTGCACCGTAGTTTTGCACCAACGCCAAAGCCTTTTGCGCGACCTCCGGGCTGACCTTCACCTCTTGCAACACCACATGCCACTCAGGTCGCGCGTGATAGTCGATATAAAAATCCAGCACCCTGGGGGATACGCCGAACAGCACATCATTGCGCTCGGGAATCATATCGGCCTTGAAGCTACCCGCAGGATCAAAAACCACACGCTGGCTGCCGTTCACGATCAGCCCGCTATGGCCACCCGATCCGTTCTCGTTGGAAATCACAGTAACCAGCGTCAGCGACGGCGGCCCATTGTGCCGATAGATCGCCTGCGCCACCTGCTCATCCGTAGCCCATCTTGGCTCTGCCGCGCCACATGCCGCAAGGGCAAGCGGCAGCAAAATCGCTACAATCCAATGACGCATCTCAAAACAACCTCGTCCCATCCAGCAATCAAGGCTAGTCTAGAGCACCGGTTCATCAACCCGCAACCAGATCCGCGTCAGGGCGAGCTTTAGGTGAGCCGCTCGATGCCGTTTCGGCGTTTGCAGGCTATCCTGGCGAGCGGCGGAAGACGGGGTCGACCGGCCGCACAAGTCGATGCGGGCATGTATCATCGTGGTTAGGCCGCTCCGCACGCGAAGACTTGCCCACAGATTCTTACCCGAAACCTCGGCACCAACAAGAACACTGTTTTAGCTATCGTCATGAGGCACAGAGAAAACGCTCAACGTGTCATTTTGCGCCGCACCGCAAGCGACCATGGCGCCTAGGTGCGGGAGGACGTGGCGCGCCACATGAACCAAGTTGGGACGAGCGCGAGCAGGAAAATACCGCATACGATAAGAAAGCCGTCCTGGAAGGCTGCGTTCGAGGATTGGATCATCACGGTTTGCCCCAGGAACGATGCCGCAGCGGGCAAAAGCTGAGAGTCCGGCAGCCCAGAGGCGTGCAAAAGGCTGGCAACCTTTTGCAAGAGCTCCATGGTCGTGGCGTTGTCGCTGGTCTGGGTCGCGGCAAGGGCATCCGCGTGCATGATCGTGCGCCGTTCGATGAACACGGTCAGAAGGTTCACCCCGAAGGCACCGCCAAGCTGCCGGATGAAGTTAGACGCACCGGACCCCTGGCCAAGAAGATGCGGCGGCAGAACCTTGAGCGCCCCCGATGAAATGGCAGGAAACACGAGACCAAGCCCCACCCGTGAGAGAACCGTCCACCAGGCCAGGGTCCAGAAGGCCGTATGGACATTTGCAGATGCCATCAGCCAGGAGGCCCCGGCAAAAACCGCCATGCCGATGCCGATCATGATCGGTGCAGGCACCTTGTCGGACATACGCCCCGCGATGGGGAAGACCAGCAGCATTGCAAAGCCCGACGGCATCAGAAGAAGACCCGCCTGCGTGGGTGTCAGTCCTTGGATTTGCTGCACGAAGACCGGCAGCAGATAGGTAGAGCCAAACAGCCCCGCCCCCATGATGAAGGCAATGACCGAGGCTGAAGAGAAGGCGAAATTCGCGAAGAGCCGCATGTCGAGCATCGGCTTGGATGTATGCAACTCCCAGGCGATGAAACCGATGACCGAAACAAAGGAAATCGCGAAACCCGACAGGATGATGTTGGAATCCCATCCCAACCGCTGCGCGTTCGACAATGTGCTGAGCAAGACGGCAAGAAAGATCGACAGGATCGCCACCCCGACAAAGTCGAAGGCCGGAATCGGCCCGCTTTCTTCGCGACTGGGCAGGAACAGGTTGGACAGCAGGATGGTGATGCCGGCGAAGGGCAGGCCCAGGTAGAAGACAAAGCGCCAGTCGAAGGCATCCATAAGCACGCCACCGATCCATGGACCCAAAGCCGGGGCCAGCACGACGCCAACGCCATAAATCCCCATGGCCGCGCCGCGTTTGTCAGGCGGAAAGACCTTGAACAGCATGATCATTGCCAGCGGCTGGACAACGCCCGCCGCCGCTCCCTGCACCACGCGCGCCAGCGTCAGCACGGTCTCGTTCGGCGCGACACCCCCAAGGATCGAACCCGCAAGGAATACGCCCATCGCGACACTCATCGTGAGCCGCATCCCGAAAGCGCGGTTCGCCCAATCGGCCAGCAGCATCGTGGCGGTCATCGCCGCCAGAAAGCCGGTCGATATCCATTGAGCCTGCACCGCGCTGATGCCAAACGCCCCCATAACCGCCGGGATGGCGACATTCACGATTGTCGTGGACAACACAACCGAGATGGTCGCGACCATGATCGTGCCGGTCGCAAACCACTTGTAGGAAGGGCCGTAACGCTCGAAGTAGCGGTCAATCTGTGACATCGACATAAACCTCGACCATCATACCAGGCCTAAGCTCTGTGTCGGCAGCGTCGATCGACACACGGATCGGCAGACGCTGTGTCACTTTCGTGAAATTGCCCGAGGGGTTGGGGCTGGGCAGGAGCGCAAGCTGGCTCGTTGCCGCCCCGCCCATCCCGATCACTTCGCCCTCGAACGTTCGGCCCGGAAAGGCGTCAACGGAGATGCTTGCCCGCGAACCGACGTGAACTTTGCCAAGGTCGGTCTCCTTGACATTCGCGTCGATCCAAACGGCATCCGGCGCATGATACATTGCAATGCGGGTCCCCGGCGTCACATATTCTCCGACATCGACAAAGGTCCCATCAACGATGCCGTCGAACTGGGCCGTGATCGTGCGGAGCGCGAGGTCGATCTCCTTCAGGCTGCGGTCGGCTTCGGTGCCCGCACGTCCGGCAAGGGCGGACGCTATCTGGGACTCCAGCACATTCATCTGCTCGCCGTCGGCCTCGACGATGGCCAGACTGGCCTGCGCGCTTTCAATCGCCGCGAAAGCGGCCCGCTCTTGCTGTGTGGCCGTGTCCAAAGCTGCCTGTGACTCGTCCAGGGTTTGTTGCGACGTGATATTCTGCTCGGCAAGCCTGATCGCCCTCTGATGACGGGCGTGGGCGTTTGTCAACACGGCAAGCGATGCCTCATGGTTTGCTTTTGCGGCAGCTATCCCGGCCAAGGCCGCGTCCCGCCGCGCAGACAACTGCTTCTCAAGCAACACCCTGCGCGCCTGAAGCTCTTCCAGTTGTGCGTCAGTTGCGGCAAGTCTCGACAGAACGGCATCAAGCTGAGGCTGCGAATAGGCGCGGTCGATTGCGGCGACAAGATCGCCTTTCTTAACGGTGTCCCCGACGAGCACCGGCATCTCCATGACCCGCCCGGCCACCTCGCTGGATACCGTGACGACCTTCGCCGCGATCCGCGCATCGTTGATGTGCACCTGCGTGAACCGCGCGGCCACCCACGGAGCGGCCAACCAAACGGAAACGGCGACCACGCCGCCGATCACGATCAGTCGGGTCCATCTCGTGCGGCTGCGCCGGGGAGGGCCGGACGGCGCCGGTTTATCCGCGGCGACCTCGTCCGCACTCGCGGCCCCTGCCTTTATGTCATCCATTTTGACCACTGCTCAATATCTCCAATCTGGCCGCGATG
>NZ_JARGND010000065.1 GCF_029212645.1 Vannielia sp.
GGTGCGGGCCTTGGCGTGGTGGAGCTAACGGTGGCTTTGCACGCGGTGTTTGATACGCCTCGCGACCGGCTGATTTGGGACGTTTCGCACCAATGCTACCCGCATAAAATCCTTACCGGGCGGCGCGAGCGCATTCGCACGTTGCGCCAGAAGGACGGGCTATCGGGGTTCACCAAACGCTCGGAAAGCCCGTATGATCCGTTTGGCGCGGCGCATTCCTCCACCTCGATCAGCGCGGCGCTTGGCTTTGCCGTGGCGCATGATCTGGGCGGTGCGGTGGAGCCCGCGCTGGGGGATGCGATTGCGGTGATCGGTGATGGCGCGATGAGCGCCGGGATGGCCTATGAGGCGATGAACAACGCAGGCCATCTTGGCAAGCGGCTGTTCGTGGTGCTGAACGACAATGAGATGAGCATCGCGCCGCCAACCGGCGCCATGTCGAGCTATTTGAGCCGGCTTTATGCCGGAGCGCCCTTTCAGGAATTCAAGGCGGCGGCCAAGGGGGCCGTGCGCCTGCTTCCGCCGCCGTTTCAGGAAGGGGCGCGACGGGCCAAGGAGATGGTCAAAAGCATGACGGTGGGAGGCACCCTGTTTGAGGAGCTGGGTTTCTCCTACATCGGGCCGATCGACGGGCATGACCTGGAGCAGCTTTTGCCGGTGCTGCGCACAGTGAAGGCGCGGGCTGACGGACCGGTGCTCATTCATGTGATCACAAAAAAGGGGAAGGGGTACGCCCCTGCCGAAGAGGCGGCGGATAAGGGCCATGGGGTCACCAAATTCAATGTGATCACAGGCGAGCAAAAGAAAGCTCCTTCGAATGCGCCGAGTTATACGAAGGTTTTTGCCGAGGCTTTGATCGCCGAGGCGCAGGACGATCCGCGCATCACCGCGATCACCGCCGCTATGCCCGATGGCACGGGGCTTGACCTGTTTGGCCAGCGGTTCCCTGATCGGGTTTTTGACGTTGGGATCGCCGAGCAACATGCTGTCACCTTTGCCGCCGGGCAGGCCGCAGGGGGGATGCGGCCGTTTTGCGCGCTTTATTCCACCTTTTTGCAGCGCGGCTACGACCAGATAGTGCACGATGTGGCGATTCAGCGCCTTCCCGTACGCTTTGCGATTGATCGTGCCGGGCTGGTTGGGGCCGATGGGGCGACACATGCGGGGGCGTTTGACGTGGCCTTTCTGGCCAATCTCCCCGGTTTTGTTGTGATGGCCGCGGCTGATGAAGCCGAGCTCAAGCATATGGTTGCCACCGCGGCTGCGCATGATGGCGGGCCGATCGCCTTTCGTTATCCGCGCGGCGAGGGCACCGGGGTTGAGATGCCGGAACGGGGCATTCCGCTGGAAATCGGCAAGGGTAGGGTCGTTCAGGAGGGGAGCCGCGTTGCGATCCTGTCGTTTGGTACGCGGCTTGATGAAGCGCAAAAGGCGGCTGAGTCCCTCTCGGCAAAGGGGATCAAGCCCACAATCGCCGATGCCCGCTTTGCCAAACCGCTTGATCGAGACCTGATCCTGCGGCTTGCCGCCGAGCATGAGGCTGTGATCACACTTGAAGAAGGCGCGATTGGTGGCTTTGGCTCGCATGTGGCGCAGCTTTACGCCGAAGAAGGCATTTTTGACGCTGGGCTGAAGTTCCGCTCGATGGTGTTGCCGGATATCTTCATTGATCAGGCCAGCCCGCGCGACATGTATGATGTGGCCGCGATGAATGCCGAACAGATCGAAGCGAAGGTGCTTGATGTGCTGGGTGTGAGCCAGATCGGTGAAAAGCGCGCCTGACGTGTTTTAGCCTTGCTCCTCTGCCAGCAGGGCGGCGAGGCCGTCGCGGTAGGAGGGGTAGAGCAGCTTTATCCCCAAGTCCCGCTTGATGCGCTCGTTGCTCACCCGTTTGCTCTCGGCATAAAAGCTGCGCGCCATGGGCGAAAGATCGGCCTGCTCAAAGGGAATTTCGGGCGGAACAGGCATGTTCAGCAGCGATGCGGCATGGGCGATCACATCTTGCGGTGGGGCGGGATCATCATCGCAGAGGTTGTAGATAGCACCGGGGTCTGGTGCCATCATCGAGGCGTGGAGCACCTGCGCGATGTCATCAACGTGGATGCGAGAGAAGACCTGGCCGGGCTTGATGATGCGCCGCGCGGTGCCGTTGCGCACCTTTGAAAACGGGCCGCGACCGGGGCCATAAATTCCGGCAAGGCGGAAGATATGCAGCGGCAGGGAGTGGGCGGCGGCGAGGGCTTGCCACGCGGTCTCGGCCTTGGTGCGCAACGCGCCCCGGCGGGTGGAGGGCGCAACCGGGGTCGCCTCGCTGACCCAGGCGCCGGCATGGTCGCCATATACGCCGGTGGTCGAGAGGTAGCCAAGCCATTTTGGGGGGTTTTGCGCAAGGTTCGAGCCGATTTGAGGGAGGAACGGATCACCTTCGACGTTTGGCCCAGCGTTGAGCAGGATGTGACTGGCGCGGGCGATCAATGGGGTGAGGTCGGTGCCGGGCCAAAGGTGCATCTCGGCGTGGGGCGCAGAGAGTTTGGCCTCGCTGCGCGTGGTTCCGACGATCTGCCATCCCTCGGGGGCAAGACGCTGTGCGAGGGCGCGGGCCGAGTAGCCATGGCCGAGCGACAGCAGACATTTTTGGGCTGGTTCAGTCACGCCCAGCACCTTCAACCGGGCGGTAGGGGGCCAGTATCGGTTCGGCATGTGGCATGGTCCGAGTGCCGATGATGTCCTCGGGGATGATCCGCAAAGCGCGGCCAGTCGCCAACGCGGAAAGGTAGGTGCCCGCGGCGCGTTCAAAGAGATGCAGGTGGCGCACAGCTTCTGCAACCGAGTTGCCCAGTGCAAGAAGGCCGAGGTTGCCGATGACGGCGATAAGGCACCCAGGCGCGGCCAGAAGCGCGGAGAGGCGGGTGGCCTCATCGGCGGGAGAGCGGCCACCGAAATTGGGGTCGATGACGTGTTTACGGTGGAATAGAGCCGAATCCGCGCAGATTGGTGGAAGCTGGCTTTCTGCCAATGCAGCCAAGGCTGTGCTGTTTGGCGTGCGCGCGAACAGCAGGCAGGGCGAGGCGACCAGCGGCGCGAGGGCTGCAAGGAGCAGATCCGCCTGATCGGGGGTTTCGAGGAGCGTTGTTGCTGTAACACTGGCGAGCGGTATCGCCGGGGGCGTTGCGAGAACCCCACCTTCAATTGTGATCACACCGGCAAAACCGCCGGGGTCGGTTGCCCCGTGGTTGACCGCCCAATGGCAGGCCGCCGCGAGGTCCACACGGGTGGGCCAATGGCTGATACTTGGCAGGGAGGAGAAAAGAGCCTTTTGCATGATTGGACGTTTGCGCTTTCGCGCAAGGCGGTCAAGTGCCGGGGTGGCACGGTGCCGTTCGCGAGGGCGTTTGCCGGGCAGGGCGGTGTATTTTTTGCGCGGAGAGAAAGGCGGCCCGACCAAGATGGCGGAGGTATTGCTTGCGCCCGGACCGCGCCCGTGGACAATTGGCCCATGAACAAGCGTGAATTTATGACATGGGCCGAAGCGGCACCCGAGTTGGTGGGCGTGGCGGCGGGGCGCTTGCCTGCGGATCTGGTGATCCGGGGTGGCAAGCTGGTGAACGTGCAGAGCCGCGAGGTGCTGGACGGGTGGCAAATAGCGGTGAAACAGGGCCGTTTTGCCTATGTTGGGCCGGATGCGAGCCATTGCATTGGCGAGGGCACCGAGGTGGTAGAAGCTGAAGGGCGTTACCTGATTCCGGGGCTGTGTGATGCGCATATGCACATCGAGTCAGGCATGTTGACCCCTGCGAAATTTGCCCGCGCGGTGACGCCGCATGGCACGACGGTGATGTTTACCGATCCGCACGAGATCGCCAATGTGCTGGGCCTCGAAGGTGTGCGGCTGATGCATGACGAGGCGCTTTTGCAGCCTGTGAGCATTTTCACGCAGATGCCAAGCTGTGCGCCTTCTGCGCCGGGTCTTGAGACAACGGGCTTTGAGATCACCCCTGAAGATGTGGCCGAGGCGATGGAGTGGCCGGGGATCATTGGGCTGGGCGAGATGATGAATTTTCCCGGCGTGTCTGCCGGGGACCCGAAGATGCTGGCCGAAATCGCGGCGACTCAGCGCGCGGGCAAAACGGTGGGAGGGCACTATGCCTCGCCCGATCTTGGCCCGGCCTTCCACGCCTATGTGGCCGGTGGCCCGGCGGATGACCATGAGGGCACCTGCGAGGCGGATGCGATTGCGCGCGTGCGCCAGGGGATGCGGGCGATGATGCGGCTCGGCTCTGCCTGGTATGACGTGGAAAGCCAGGTGACGGCGGTGACAGAGAAGGGGCTTGATCCGCGCAACTTTATCCTTTGCACCGATGATTGCCATTCGGGGACGCTGGTGAATGAGGGACACATGAACCGCGTTGTGCGCCATGCAATCGCCTGCGGCCTTGATCCGCTGATCGCGCTTCAGATGGCGACGGTGAACACCGCCAGCCATTTTGGGCTGGAGCGGGAGTTGGGGAGCATTACGCCCGGGCGGCGGGCGGATATGATCCTGACCTCTGATTTGCGCAGTCTGCCGATTGGGGCGGTGTGGGCGAAAGGGGTGCTTGTGGCCGAAAATGGGCAGGTTAGGGTCGAATTTCCACATTTGGACTGGCCCGAGGCGGCGAGGGACACGGTGCATCTTGGCAAGACCCTCACCGCAGAAGATTTTGTGATCACGGCGCCGGAGGGGAAAAACACTGTGCGCGCGCGGGTGATCGGGGTGGTTGAAAACCAAGCCCCCACCAAGGCGCTCACCGAAGATCTTCCGGTGGTCGACGGGGTGGTTGAGGGGGCCGATGGCACCTGCCAGATTGCGCTGGTTGAGCGGCATCGTGGCACCGGCGGCGTGACCAATGGGTTCGTAAAGGGCTTTGGTTACGAGGGGCGAATGGCGATGGCCTCGACCGTGGCGCATGATAGCCACCATATGATTGTTGTCGGCACGGACCGCGAGATGATGGCAATGGCGGCCAATCGGCTGGGTGAGGTTGGCGGTGGTGTGACCGTTTGGAAGGACGGGCAAGAGCTGGCGCTGGTGGAGCTGCCGATTGCCGGTTTGATGAGTGACAGCCCCGCGCAGGACGTCGCCCAAAAGGCGGCAAAGATGGTAAGCGCGATGGAGGCTTGTGGATGCAGGCTGAACAACGCCTATATGCAGCATTCACTTTTGGCACTCGTGGTGATCCCCGAGTTGCGGATTTCGGATCTTGGGCTGGTTGATGTAACCAGGTTCGAGCTGACCGAGCTTTTTGAGAAGGGGGCAACGTGAACCAGAGCGAGCAGATCACACCCGTTATCAGCCCCGAGGGGCAGAGTGCGGAAATGTTCAGCGATCCGGGCGAGGCGGTGGCGCGGCTTGAACAGCTTTATGCGGAGTCGACCCGCTTTTTGGCGCGTAACTTCAACCAGGCGGTGACTGGGGATTTGCCCACAGTGCGCTACCGGGCGTTTTACCCCGAGGTGCGGCTGACCACGACGAGCCATGCCAAGAACGACAGTCGCCTGTCGTTTGGGCATGTGGCGGGGCCGGGCACATATTCGATCACGATCACGCGGCCTGATCTGTTTCGCTCATACCTGAAGCAGCAGATCGGTTTGCTCATTCTCAACCATGACCAGCCGGTGATGATTGGCCCTTCGGCAACGCCGATTCCGGTGCATTTTGCGGTGGCCAACGATGCCGATGTTGCCGTGCCACAGGATGGTGCGCTGCCTTATCCGCTGCGCGATGTGTTTGACGTGCCCGATCTGGCGACGACGAATGATGCGATTGTTGATGATTTTGGCTATCTCAATGAAGATGGCTCTGGCCCGCTTGCGCCGTTCAGCGCGCAGCGGGTGGATTATTCGCTGGCGCGGCTCAGCCATTACACGGCGACCAGCCCGGAGCATTTTCAGAACCACGTGCTGTTTACCAACTACCAGTTCTATGTGGAGGAGTTTGAAGCCTATGCCCGCAAGGCGCTGGGCGATCCGCAGAGCGGGTATTCGTCATTCGTGTCGACCGGGAACATAGAGATCACCGATCCGGCGACCGAGATCGAGCGGCCGGTAAAGATGCCGCAGATGCCGACCTATCACCTGAAGGCCGAGAATGGTGCCGGGATTACGCTGGTGAACATTGGTGTGGGCCCATCCAACGCCAAGACGGCGACCGACCATATTGCTGTTCTGCGCCCGCATGCGTGGTTGATGGTGGGGCATTGTGCCGGGTTGCGCAACAGCCAGAGCCTTGGGGATTTTGTGCTGGCGCACGCCTATCTGCGGGAAGATCATGTGCTGGATGATGACCTTCCGGTTTGGGTGCCGATCCCGCCGCTGGCCGAAATTCAGATCGCGCTGGAGAAGGCTGTGGCCGAGGTGACCCGGCTGGAAGGGTTTGACCTGAAGCGCATCATGCGGACAGGCACTGTGGCCACCATCGACAACCGCAACTGGGAGTTGCGCGACCAGTCTGGCCCGGTGCAGCGGCTCAGCCAATCGCGGGCGATTGCGCTGGACATGGAGAGCGCCACCATCGCCGCCAACGGCTTTCGGTTCAGGGTGCCTTACGGCACGCTTTTGTGCGTTTCCGACAAGCCGCTGCATGGCGAGCTGAAGCTGCCCGGCATGGCCTCGGAGTTCTACAAGGGGCAGGTTGCAAACCACTTGCTCATTGGGATACGAGCCATGGAACACTTGCGCACCATGCCCTTGGAGCGGCTTCACAGTCGCAAATTGCGAAGTTTTGACGAGACGGCCTTTCTCTGACCCGAATATAGGGCTGAAAAACGCATAAAACCCCTTGAAACCTTGGTTACAGTGCCACTAAACGTTGTGGGACGCCGCTACATGGCGTAGAAATACCGAACATAAGGCCCAAGATGGGTCACCTGACGAGGAGACAGATACATGGCAACGAAACCGATGACCAAGACTCAACTGGTGGCTGCACTGGCTGACAAGATGGACAGCGACAAGAAATCGGCTGCGGCCGCGCTTGAGGCCATCACTGGCATCATTACCGACGAAGTGTCCGGCGGCGGTGCTGTGACCCTCCCCGGCGTTGGCAAAATCTACTGCCGCGAGCGCCCCGAGCGCATGGTGCGCAACCCTGCCACTGGCGAGCAGATCAAGAAAGAGGCCGACAAGGTGGTCAAGATGACCATCGCGAAGGCTCTCAAGGACAGCGTGAACAGCTAATAGCTGCTCCCATCCGATGTATTAAGAAGGCCGCCCCTTTCGGGCGGCCTTTTTCATTGGGGCGGGCTGATTGTGGGCTTGCAAGGGGGGCGGGCAGCGCTGGACCCCATCCTGTTGGGGGCTGGGCGCATACCCAAGAGATGAGAGTTGCAGGTGCGCCACTTGCGCATCGCTCTGCCAGAAGAGGCCAGACATGCCACCGCTCGCTCTTTGAGCGGTGACTCATGCTGCCCGGCCACAATCAACTTGTTCAGAGCCTAGAAGCGGTAAGCAAAGCCCAAGTTCAGGATCGTTGGGTCCACCGATACCGTCCCTTTGACGGGCGCTCCGCCGAGTGTTCCGGAGAGATCGGTTTCGAACGGCACGTAGCGTATATCCGCATTGGCAAACCAATTCTGGCTTACCTGATAACGCACACCAATTTGCAGAGCGGGTGCCCAGGCGTCTTCCAGATCAAGATTTGCCAGCGCATTTCCGTCTTCTTCCAGAAACAGGATTCGCGCGATGCCGGCGCCGACATAGGGGCTAAAAGATGATTTGGTCGCGAAGTGATACTGGAGCGATAAGATGGCAGGGCCGTATTGGGTTTCTCCAACGGGCATTCCTGCCAGGCTACCTGCCCCTGTTAAATTGGCACTCGCAGGCAAACCGCCAAAGAAGTTTATCGCTACAGCGGAACTCAGGAAATAGGAGGCATCGAAACTCAGGGTTATGTCATTGGTGATTTCGATTTCAGATCCCGGTATCGCAGCCCCACCTGCGGTAATTGAATCCAGAGACTCCTCGGTAAATACCTTTGCTGCGTTCACGCCGAGGAGCCAATCGCCTTTGGCGTAAAGCGACTCCGCATTTGCGGCGTGGAGCGGTGCAAGGCAGCCAACTGTCATGATCGCCATGACTTTCGCGGCACAAGGTATTTTAGACACCCAATAAGTGTGTTTCATTTCTTCCTCCCTTTGGTTGATTTTCTGCGCGTCATGCGCAGCGACATGCAGGCGGAAAATGCGATCTGCAATTCCGCCTGCATGTTTTCAGGCTATGCCAAAAGCATATCCCCGTAGGTTTCGCGCAGCTTGTTCTTCATCACCTTGCCAGTCGCGTTTCTGGGCAGCACCTCCACGAAAACGACGGCATCGGGGATCTGCCACTTGGCGACCTTGTCAGAGAAGTAGGCGATGAGATCCTGCTCCGTCAGGTCTGCTCCAGGGGCGCGAACCGCAATAAGGAGCGGGCGTTCATCCCACTTTTCATGCTTCGCGGCGATGGCACCGGCATCGGCGATACCTGGGTGACCGACGGCGATATTCTCCAGTTCGACGGTGGAAATCCATTCGCCGCCCGATTTGATGATGTCCTTGGAACGGTCCCGAATGGTCATGAACCCATCGGCATCAATCGAGGCGACATCGCCGGTTTCGAACCATCCATCGGATTCCAAGGTCGTGCCGGCTTCTGCGCCGAAATAGCTGTCCACCACCCAATGGCCACGGATGCGCAGATTGCCTTGCGCAATGCCATCCTCGGGAAGTATGTTGCCTTCATCGTCGACGATCTTGAGCTCCACGCCGTAGGGCGGGCGGCCCTGGCTTTCACGCACTTTCGCCTGCTGTTCCTCGGTCATGCCCACGTGGCGCTCAAGCAGGGCGTTTGCCGTCCCGAGGGGTGAGGTTTCTGTCATGCCCCAGGCGTGGACAACCTCTGTGCCGTATTTGTCGCGGAACTCGGTGATCATAGAAGGCGGGCAGGCCGTTCCTCCGACCACGGTTCTTTTGAGCGACTCGGCTTTGGAGCCAAGCTTTTCAAGCGATGTAAGCAGGCCTTGCCAGATGGTTGGAACACCAAGCGCGACCGTTACGCCTTCGTCGTCGATGAGCCGTGCGAGGCTGTCACCATCAAGGCCCGGCCCCGGCAAAACCAGCTTGGCGCCGACCATCGCGGCCGCATAGGGAACGCCCCAGGCATTGACGTGGAACATTGGAACCACCGGCATCATCACTTCGCGCGCGGAAAAGTTCAGCGTGTCCGGCAAGGCGGCGCCCATCGAATGCAGAACAGTGGAGCGATGAGAATAAAGCACGCCCTTGGGGTTGCCCGTGGTGCCGGAAGTATAGCAAAGGCTGGAGGCGTCGGTTTCTTCAACATCCACCCAATCGGCATTTTCATCGCCTGTGGTCAGGAAATCTTCATAAAATACCAGTCCGGGGACTTTATTTGCGGCTTCGTCGTCACGCTCCGACATAAGAACGAAGGTGTCGACCGTTGTCAGCTTTTCTCTGATCGCTTCGATGATTGGCAGGAACGTTTTGTCAAAAAAGATGACCCGGTCTTCTGCGTGATTGATGATATAGACCAGCTGCTCGGGAAAGAGGCGCGGATTGATCGTGTGGCACACCATCCCGCCGCAGGAGATACCAAAGTAGCACTCCAGATGGCGGGCATTGTTCCAGGCAATCGTTGCGACGCGATCCCCTTTGAAAAGCCCCAGTTTGGCCAGCGCTGAGCCGAGTTGCCGCGCCCGGTCAGATATACCTTTCCAGGTCGTCTTTGTTTTTGAGCCGTCTGTTTCCACCGACACAATCGCTGTGTCTCCATGGTAGCGAGCACCATGATCAATAAGAGAGTGGATCGTCAGTGGCATCTCCATCATTTGTCCGTGCATTTGACTTCCTCACTAGATTTTGGATTTTTGACTGTGCTCTGGTCGCCCTGGAGAGCCTGCAAACTGCTGGTCGCGGCTTGCATTTTCTTGCAGCAAACTCCATCGCATCCGTGACACGTGTCTGGTTCTCTATGCTTTTCATTGTGATCAGGCAACGGACCGGCTCCTATCAAAAACGCGCACCTGCCCCAGGATGATCTCGGCCGCGTTCTCGGCGATAACCATGGTGGGGGCATTGGTGTTTCCGGCAACAAGGCTTGGCATGATGGAGGCATCCACCACCCGCAATCCCGACACGCCGCGAACTTTCAGCTCGGGGTCAACAACCGACTCTTTGTCTGCCCCCATCCGGCATGTGCCGACCGGGTGATAGATCGTCTCGGCGCCTTTCCTGATGAAGGACGCGATTTCATCGTCGGTCTGGACGGACTTGCCGGGCTGAACTTCGTATTTGCTATGCGCAGACATTGCCGGAGCGTCGAGGATCCTGCGCGCCGCCTTGAACGCATCAACCATCGTTTTCATATCTTCCGGATCGCTCAGGTAATTCGGCTGAATGAGCGGATCGTCCATTGGATCCGGGCTTTTGAGCCCAATATGGCCCCGGCTTTTGGGCAATACATCGCAGATATGAAGGGTGTAGCCATAGCCAAATGCGATCTTGCGGCCATGGTCCTTAAGATACGTCGGCAAGAAGTGAAATTGCACGTTCGGCCTGTCGCGATCAGGCGAGGACTTAATGAACCCGCCGCTTTCCGCCACATTCGACGTGAGAAACCCCTTGCGCCGGAAGATGTAGGAAAACAATCCGCCAATGCCACGCGGCAAGAAGCTGAGCGCGACACCGATCGGGCGGCGAGAGCTGGCGGCGTGCATGATCGTCACGTCAAGGTGGTCGGCCAGGTTTTTGCCCACCTCGGGAAGATCGTGAACCACCGAAAGGCCGTGCTTTTTGATTTCCTTAGCATCCCCGATTCCGGACAGAAGCAGAAGCTGCGGTGAGTTTATGGCCCCGCCAGACAGGATCACCTCGCCGCCATCATTGAGGCGCAGTTGGCGATATTCGCCGCCGATCCGCAGGGTGACGCCGGTTGCTGTTTTGTCCTCCATGACGACGCGGGTCACGCGGGCATCGGTGAAGACTTCAAGGTTGGACCGGGCTTCAGCCCCGCGCAAAAAGGCCTGCGCTGAGCTCCAGCGCCGCCCGTCTTTTTGCGTGACTTGGTACATGCCCAGGCCTTCCTGGGCGCCGCTGTTAAAGTCGCCGTTGTGGGGGATTTGCAGTTCGCGCCCGGCTTGCACGAAATCGCGGCTCAGGGGGTTCACGGTTTTCAGCTCGCTCACAGAAAGCTCGCCGTCCTTGCCGTGGGTGTCGGTTGCGCCGAAGCGATGGTTGTCTTCGATCCGCTTGAACAGGTCTGTCATGCGGTTCCAGCCCCAGATCTCGGTGCCTGCCTCCGACGCCCAGTAATCGTAGTCGTCCTTGTGCCCGCGAATATAGACCATGGCGTTGATCGACGACGAACCGCCCAGCGTTTTGCCGCGGGGCCAGAACAGCTGGCGGCCATTCAGGTGCTCTTGCGGCTCAGTGTCGAAGGCCCAGTTCAGCTTTTTGTTGTTGGCGAGCAAGGCGATCCCCAGGGGCATGTGGATCAGGGGGCTCTTGTCCTTTGGGCCTGCTTCGATAAGCGCGACGCGTTTTGCCGGGTCTGCCGACAGCCGGTTGGCCAAAACGCAACCGGCGGATCCGGCTCCGACGATGATATAGTCGTACATTTCTTCTCTCCCTATTGGCTCAGAGCGGCGTTAGCCAAGCACCCGGACCACGATATTGATGAGGCGGCGCACAAAGCCCGTGTAAGGCGGGAAAAGCATGTGCGTGATCGAGTGCTTTTCCTCCAGCACGGCTTTTTCATGGGAAAAGGCCTTGAAGCCGTATTCGCCATGCGCCGCCCCGAGGCCGGAGTTGTTGA
>NZ_JARGND010000011.1 GCF_029212645.1 Vannielia sp.
CACCTGCGGCAGGTTTTTGCTGCACCTGCATTGCAAACTCGGCCAAGAGGACGTTGAACCGCGCAGGATCTTCCCACGAAGGCGCCAGGCTGGTGCCTCAAAGTCATGCTCGTCGGGACGGGCGAAGGAGAGATGATTTTACGAGGAGACGTGAGCGAAGAGCAGTATCGGGCGGAGGGGTTTTTCGGAAGGTTCGGGATTTTTTGCTGCGGTTAAGCCAATTTTAGGCCGTTTAGGGCACACCCCTTAGGTGCGTTTGTTGCGGCCCTTCCGTGGTCCGTGGCCCCCCTGTGCTGGAGATATCCCTGTGACGTTGCTGCGAAACATGCCGCTGAGCCGCAAGCTCCCCTTGATGATCATCACCCTTTTGGCGCTGGCTTGTCTGTCGCTCACCGCGTTCTTTGTTTGGCAAAGCCGTCAAGCCGAATTGCAGGTGGCCGAGGCCACGCTGGGGCGGATCGTGACAGAGGATTCGGCGGCGCTGCAAAGCTGGGTCAATACCATCCGAAACGATCTGGAGGGGAACGCGCAGGAAACGCAAGTCACGCAGGCGCTGCAACGGTTTGATCATGCCTTTGAATCGGTTGGTGACACCCCGACCGAGACGCTGCAGCAGGCTTATATCGTCGATAATCCGCACCCGACGGGCCAAAAGCATTTGCTGGATTATGCTGATGACCGCAGTCCCTACAGCATTACACATAGGCGCTACCATCCGTTGTTTCGCACGTTGCGTCAGGTGCGCGGCTATCACGATATTTTCCTGTTCGATACCGATGGGAACCTTGTTTACAGCGTGTTCAAACAGGCGGATTTTGCCACCAATTTTAACGCCGGGCCGTTTGCTGACAGTGGGTTGGGCGACGCCTATCGCAGCGCGATGGAACGTGCGGGCAGCGCACAGCCGGTGGCCTTTGTGGATTTCGCGCCCTACCACCCGTCGGGTGGGGCTTTTGCGGGCTTTGCGGCGATTGCGCTGAGGGGGCAGGCGGGCGAGACACTGGGCGTGATGGTGATGCAAGTTCCTACCGATCAGATCACGCCCTTGCTGCGCCATAGCGGATCTGAGCTGAAAAAGGTGAATGTGAGCCTGATTGGCGGCGATCATCTGCCGCGCGACCGCGCGTTTGATGAAGGCACCGCACTGGTCAAAAGTCCGGCAATTGAAGCGGCGCTGGCGGGGCAAAGTGGCGAGGTCAAGGGCCTGTTGATGACCGGAGAACAGGGTGTGGGCCTCTACGCCCCGGTTGAACTGGCCGGATTTCGGTGGGCCGTGGTGGCCGAGCAGAGCTATGGCGCGATTTTTGCGCGCTCAAACCGCTTGTTGCAACATATCGCAATCGGTTGCGCCGCCTTGATGCTCGTGGGTGTGGCGGCGGCGCTGTGGATGTCGCGCGGGATCACGCTTCCAGTGAATCGGGTGCATAGTGGCTTGGAGCGGCTTGCCCAGGGCCAATATGACAGCCCTATGGGGGCAGGCGGGCGCCAGGATGAGATTGGCCAGATGGCTGAAAGCGCCGAATCCCTGCGGCACAAGCTCGTCGAAGCGCGGGCCGCAGAGCTTGACAATACGTTCCGTGGAGCGGGCTTTCAGGCGGGCTCGTCTCCGATGATGCTGCTCGATGGCGACTTGACGGTGACCTATGCCAACGAGGCGATGTTCGACTTTTTTGAAAGCAACGCCGCGATGCTGGCCAAGGCCGGAAAAGCGGCTGGGCGCGATGCCATGGTGGGCCGCCCCCTTGGTGAGTTGATGCCGAACGCCAGCCAGGTGAAAGCGGCGCTCGCTAGACCGGAGGAACTGCCGACAACGGTGTTTTTCCGTATCGAAGACACGCGATTTGCACTCAAGATCGCGCCGGTTCGCGATGAGCGCGGCGAGGTGATCGGCACGGTGGCCGAATGGGCGAACGCGACGCAGGACTTTCTTGACCGGGCGTTGATGAACTCGATCGACCGCTTCCTTGCCACCATTCGGATGGATCGGGCGGGGCGCGTTCTTTCCGTGAACGATACTATGGCGAAGGTGCTTGGACGACAGTCAGACTCGCTGAGAGGTGAGCAGGCGCTTGACGTGTTCGACTTTGACGCAACACTTGCCTCCGAGCGCGGCGCGCTGCTCGACCGGCTGGACAAGGGCGAAGACGTTTTTGGCCTGTTCAAGCTTTGCGGCGCGGACGGCAAGCGCTATTGGCTGCAAGGGGGATTCAGCCCGGTACTCGATACCGATGGCAAGCCTGCGATGTTCCTGTTCGTGGGCTCCGATATCACGGTGGACCGTGAAAAACTGCTGGCCACCGAAGAGGAACAGGCCCGCAAGACGGTGGCGCAGGAGCTGGTCGTTGACAGGCTGCGCAGCGGCTTGAAAGCGCTGGCCGAAGGCGATTTGACTCTGACGCTCGATGAGAGCTTTGCGCCGGAATATGAAGAGTTGCGCCATAATTATAACGATGCTGCTACCGGCCTGCGCCAAGCCATGGCGCTGGTGCTCGACAATAGCGGCACGATTCACCGTGAGGTTCGGGGCATTGTAAACTCTGCGGATGATCTATCGAGGCGCACCGAGAAACAGGCGACCACGCTGGAAGAAACGGCAGCCGCGCTTGATCAACTCACCTCATCGGTGCGCTCTGCTGCTGAGGGCGCGACGCAGGCCAACCAGATGGCCAATGATGCGCGCGGCAATGCCGAAAAGGGCGGCGATGTTGTGAGTGAAGCGGTGTCGGCGATGAGCGAAATTGCCGAGAGTTCGGAGAAAATTACCAAGATCATCAATGTGATCGATGATATTGCTTTCCAGACCAACCTGCTTGCGCTCAATGCAGGGGTTGAGGCCGCGCGGGCGGGTGAGGCGGGCCGCGGCTTTGCCGTGGTGGCCTCGGAAGTTAGAGCGCTGGCGCAGCGCAGCTCGGAAGCGGCGCGCGAGATTAATGCGCTGATTTCGGCCTCGGGTGATAGCGTGCGGCGCGGTGTGGATCTGGTGGGCGAAACTGGTAACGCGCTGCGCGGCATCGTCGCGAGCGTCAAGCGGGTTGCCAGCAATGTGGGCGAAATTGCCGCTTCTGCCCAGGAACAATCGGCAGGGTTGGGAGAGATCAATTCGGCGATGAATCAGCTTGATCAGGTGACCCAGCAAAATGCCGCAATGTTTGAAGAGACCAACGCCGCCAGCCAGGCGCTATCGGATGAGGCGGATGGGTTGCGGGAAACCATGGCGCAATTCCGGCTTGGCGATGTAAGCGAAATGTCGACACCGCCAGAGCCGACCTTGCGCCGGCAGGAGGCTTCGGTGGGAACGGACGCCCCTGCGTCAATCCCGCCGCCACCAACTTTCCAAAGCGCCCGGCGACCGGTGCCGGCAGGTAGCGCGGCGCTGGCCCCTGAGCCAGAAACCGACAGATGGGAGGAGTTCTAGGGCAATGCTAGGCCAGAACGGTCGTTTTAGCCCGAAATGACAAAAGCAGAGATCCCGCCGCGATCCCTTAAGGTCGAGTCCACAGGAATAGCCCCGCCGATGGAACCCAGAAAACGTGTTGTGATCGTGGATGATAGCGCTAGCCTCAGGGCTCTGCTGCGCCAACTCCTTGAACGAGATGGAAGATTTGTGGTGACCGGCGAGGCGGGCGATCCCTATGAGGCGCGCGAGGTGATCCGCCGTGCGCCGCCTGATGTGGTGACGCTGGATGTCGAGATGCCGCGAATGGACGGGCTATGCTTTCTGGAAAAGATTGTGACGCTGAAGCCTTTGCCGGTGGTCATGCTGTCTTCCACCACGGGCCGTGGCTCTGCGATGGCGATTGAGGCGCTCGCCATGGGCGCGGTCGATGCGGTCGGCAAGGATCGGCTGGCCGAGCCCGGCGCGGTGCAAAACCTTTGTGACCGGATCCACGATGCCGCCCAGGCAAGGGTTGTCAAAAGGATAACGCGCGCGCCATGGGTGGACCACGCGCAGTTTCGTTGGAACGGAAGGATCATCATGATCGGCTCTTCCACCGGGGGCGTGGAGGCGCTTGAGCGGGTGCTCGGCGGGATGCCCTCGAACGCTCCGCCCGTGGTGGTGGTGCAGCATATGCCGCAGCATTTCATGGAAAGCCTGACGCGCCGTTTGGCAGGACGACTTACGCCGCGCGTTGTGTTGGCGCGCAATGGGCTGGAACTGGAACAGGGGATGATCGCCTTTGCCCCTGGCGGACCGCACCATCTGGCGTTGCGCCCTGGTCGCTGCCCGCAAGCTCTGCCTTGCACGGTTTTGGAGGAAGGATCGCTGGTGAATGGTCATCAGCCCTCGGTCGATCATTTGTTTTATTCGGCGCAGGCTTTTGCGAAGCGCGTTGTCGCGGTGCTGCTCACCGGGATGGGCCGGGACGGCGCCGAGGGGATGCTGGCGCTGCGTAGGGCCGGGGCGAGCAGCCTTGCTCAGGATGAACACTCCAGCACCGTTTGGGGCATGCCCCGTGTGGCTTGGGAAATTGGTGCGGCCGAGGCGCAAGTTTCGCTTGACCACATGGCGGCGGCCCTGCTGGACCTGTGCGGCCAGACAGAACGGGTGGCCCAGTTATGAGCGATCTTCGGCGCAATGCGATTCATGTGGCGCAAGGGGAGCATCGGGTGAGCTGCGATAGCGAGGTGATGCTGACGACGATCCTTGGCAGCTGTGTGTCGGTTTGCATGTGGGAACCGCAGGCGCGGCTGGGGGGAATGAATCACATTTTGCTTCCCGGCGGTGATGGCACCGATCTTTACAAGACGGCGGTTGGTGCCAATGCGATGGAATTGTTGATCAATGGCATGTTGAAAGCCGGGGCCGAGCGCAGTCGATTGGAGGCGAAGGTTTTTGGCGGGGCGCGCATGATCCGGGCCACCAGTGATATCGGCGCGCGCAACGGAACGTTTGTGCTGGAGTTTTTGCGGCGCGAGGGCATTTTGCTGACTGGAGAAAGCCTTGGCGGGACGCAAGGGCGGAGGGTGCAGTATTGGCCTGAGAGCGGACGGGCGCGCCAACTGCTGATCGCCAAATATGAAGAGGCGAATGTGCCTCTGCCGACGCAAGCGGAGACTGGCAGCGACTTGGAATTGTTTTGAGAGGGTGAAAAGGCACTCCGCGATGCGGTGCAGGAAAAAGCCGCCATGTTGTCGATTGCACCGGTTGACGGCGGCCCTGAGGGGTAACAAAGCTAAATGGGGAGATTGAAATGGCAATCTTCGCGCGCGAGAACGCCTTAGAACAGGTGAATATCACCGGGCGGCTGTTCTTGCTCCAAGGCCGTTTCTCCGCCGGACAAGAGCGCGATACGGCAGCTTTCAAGCCGTAGGAGTCCGGCCAAGGTGGCGACGCAGATACGTTCGTCGGCACCGGAACTTTCGGCAGCAAGGTGAGCGGCTGCGCGCAGGTCATCCAACGTTTGGTGAATGAGATCAAGACCTTGCAACTCCCTCAACTGGGCGTCGCTGGGATGCCCAGCACCGTCCAGAAAGCGCGACAAGTCTTGCTGCATCTGCGCCGTGCGTCCGGCCAGCCCATCGAGGGTGGTGGCCAACCGCGCCATTAACTCTGCCATTGGCAGTTCGGCAGCATCGGCAGGCGCTGGGCGGGAAGGCGGGTTCACAGCCGACCCACCACGGCTTCCATGCAGTTCTGCAAGTCTTTGGGTTGAAACGGCTTCTTGATGAAGTTGTTCATACCAAGGGCGCGGCCAGTATCGATGATCTGCTTGTCTGCTTTGCCGGTGATCAGGATGAAACCGATGGCCTTGAGCCGTGCGTGGGTGCGCAGCGCCTTGAGCAGCTGCAGGCCGTCCATCCCAGGCATGTTATAGTCGGAGATCACAAGATGGGCCGGCTTTTTTTCCAGTTCGGCCATGGCGGCATTTCCGTCAGTCGTGTAGCGCACATTGGTCACGCCCATCGCATCGAGGGCTTGCAGGATGAGACCACGGCTTGTGGACATGTCATCGACAACCATGACGTGGAGCTTTTCGCGAAGGGACATCAGGCTACTCCTGCTGTGGCCCGGATTTTCCAGGCTCTGTGTTGGGCAGATAGGTGAAGGTCGTTTGGCCGACCTGCTGGAAATCGCGGGTTGAGGCAGGATCAATCCGTTCGGAGTGACCGAGGTAAAGCGCGGCGCCGGGCGAGCAGACGCCAGCGAAGCGATCAATCAGCTTTTTCTGGGTGCCCTGATCGAAATAGATCATCACGTTGCGGCAAAAGATGGCGTCGAAACGACCGGTCATGGGCCAGTTTGACATCAGGTTGAGCCGGTTGAACGCGATCAGGGATTTGAGCTCTGGCGCGGCTTCGATTTCGTGCTCACCAACCGCAGGGTTGAAGAACCGCTTGCGTCTGGCGGGGGCGATTTGCTCGGCGAGATCGGCGGGATAGATACCAGCGCGGGCGGCGGTTAGGATTTGACGATCGACGTCGGTGGCCAAGATGCGCAGATCATACCTGGAGGCTTCGGGGAATTGCTCCAATATGACCATGGCGAGGGAATATGCCTCCTGCCCCGATGAGCAGGCCGCTGACCAGAGGCGGACGCGCCCGCCCGCGCGTGCGCGGCGTTCCAGGGTGGGCAGAATCTGGTTTGCGAAATGCTCGAAATGGTGGTTCTCGCGGAAAAAACTGGTGACATTGGTGGTGAGCGCCGAGATCAGGTTTTCACGCTCTTGCGTGCCGTTTGGCCCTTCGATCAGCGCAACATATGTGGCGGCATCGGGCAAGCCGAGCGCGCGCAGGCGCTTGCCGATCCGCGAGAAAACCACGGCGGCCTTTTCGGGCAGGATGCTGAGGGCCGCCTCTGTGTGCGCGATGCGGGCAATCGCATCGAACTGGGCGCGTTGGTCTGCCGACAAGGGGGGTGTTGCGGCGGGTGGCGGCGAGGTGGGACGCGCATCCGGGTAGGGGATGGGGGCGGCGTGGCTCATGCGGCTTCGCTATCCGGTTGCGGCAGGACGGCGGCGAGATCAAGCACGCGCAACATGCGGTCTTCGTAGATGGTGAGCGCGCGCACGCATTTCAGCGAACCATCGGAGGACATATCGGGCGGGGCCTGAAGCTCGCTGTCGGAGACGGTGAAGATATCGGAGACGGCATCGACCAGCAGGCCAACGGTGTTGTCGCCGGATTGAACCACGACGATGACGTTGCGGTCGGTCTTTTCGCCCGCCGGAATGGCCAGCCGTTTGGCGAGGTCGATGATGGGCAGGACCGTGCCGCGCAGGTTGATGACCCCGCGCACGTAGGGCGGCGCGTGAGGCAGGGGGGTGGCCTCTGTCCAGCTGCGGATTTCGCGCACCGAGATAATGTCGATCGAGTATTCCTGGAGGCCGACATGGAAGCTGAGAAGCTCTTGGCGGGAAGGGTCCTGTTCGGTATCTTCTATTGCGGGTATGTTCATGGTGTTATCCTGCAATGGCAAAGGGTTGTGCGGAGTGAGGGCCGCTGGAGCCAGCACTGGCGATCAGGTCGGTGGGATCGAGGATCAGGGCGATGCGACCGTTGCCCAGGATGGTCGCGGCGGCGATGCCGGCGACCCTTCCGTAGCTTTCCTGAAGGCCCTTGATCACGACCTGCCGCTGCTCGACGATCCGGTCAACCACCAGCGCGGTGCGGGAGTTGTCCTCGGACGTGATCAACAGCACCGAGCGCCCCTCGTAACCTTCAAGCGGGGTGCGGAAACCCAGCTCTACGGCGAGGTCGAGGATGGGCACAAATTCTTCGCGGATGCGCACGAGGGTGGTATCGGCGCCAAGCTGCTCTATATCGGCGGCGGTGAGGGTGAGGGTTTCGGCGATGGAGCCGAGGGGGACCACGAGAGTTTCACCACCGGTTTCCACGACCATGCCATCGAGCACCGCGAGGGTGAGGGGCAGGGAGATGGAGAATGTGGTGCCACTGCCCGGCTCGGAGGTGATGGTAACGCGCCCGCCAAGTGCCTGAATGGCAGAGCGCACGACATCCATGCCGACCCCGCGACCGGAAAGATCGGAGACCTCCGTGGCGGTAGAAAAACCGGGGAGAAACAGAAGGTTATCAATTTCCTGATCCTGCATCTGCACGCCGGGGGGGATGAGACCCTTATCCTCGGCGATTTGTTTGACGCGCTCGCGGTTGATGCCGGAGCCATCATCCTTGACCTCCAGCACGACGCGGCCCGATTTATGGGCAGCGGTGAGGGTGACGATGCCATCTGCGCTTTTGCCAGCGGCGAGGCGGCCATCGGTATTTTCCAGCCCGTGATCGACCGCGTTGCGCACCATATGGGTGAGGGGGTCGGCGAGGCGCTCCAGCACGGTTTTGTCGATCTCGGTTTGCTCGCCTTCGGTGACGAAGCGCACGGATTTTCCGACCATGGCGGAGCTTTCGCGGATGATGCGGCTCATCCGCTGGAACAGGGATTTCACCGGCTGGGCGCGAATCATCATCACGCTTTCCTGAATGTCGCGCGTGAGTTGGAGGAATTCCTCAAGCCCGGAGCCGACGGCGGAATTGGTGGGCACCCCGGCCTCGGTGATGCTTTGGGAGAGCATGGCCTGATTGATGACCAGCTCGCCAACGAGGTTCACCAACCGCTCGATGCGATCGAGATCGACGCGGACGGTGGCTTTGGCGCTGCCGGTGGATTTGTCTTTGGATTTGGCCGGAGCGGGGGGGCTGGAGGCCGAGGGCGGCGTGGCGGGGGCGGGTTCTGGCGTGGCGTCCTGGGGCGGGGTGTCATCATCGGGCCGGGGGCCGGGGATAACGATGTTCTCAAGGTCAATGCTCTCGAGATCAGGCAGGGCCGGGGCGCTGCCGGTGGCCTCGATGGAGAGTTCGCAGAGGCCATCGACGAACTCGAAAACCTCGGCGATTTCCTCTTTGCGGGCGGAGGTTTCGAGCGTGATGTGCCAGCCGACGACGCCCTGTTCGGGGACAAGGCCGGTAAGATCTGGCAGGTTGGAGAGATCGCAGGTGATGTGCGGTTCGCCAAAATCGCGCAGGGCGGCGAGCATGTGGCGGGGTTCGTTCCCTGAGGCGAAGAGTTCGGCGGCAGGGTGGAAGGCGATCTTGAAGCCCGCAGGGGCGGAAGAGGTGGGCGGAATGGCGGGGTCATCAAGGGGCGCGTCAAGGTCCATCAGGGCGAAGCCGCTGTGGTCATCGCCGTCGATGGGATCAAGCGAGAGGGACATTGGGGTGAAATCGGCGCCCTCCGCCTCTTCGGCCTCTTCCTCGGCCAGCCGTGCGCCGACCAGTGCCTCAAGATCAACGAGGATCAACTCGACGGTGGCGTCATCGAGGCTTTCATCATCGCGCGAGGCGCGGACCAGATCGAAGAGCACATCGGCCCCGCGGAAGAAGAGCGAGATGGTATCGCGGGTGGGCTCAAGGCGTCCGTTGCGGATTTCGTCCATCACCGTTTCGAAGCGGTGGGCGAAGCGCACGAGGGCCTCCAGCCCAAAGGCCCCGGCGCCGCCCTTGATAGAGTGGACGGCGCGGAAGCACACATTGATGGTTTCACTGTCGAAATCGCCATCATCCATGGCGGTGAGCCCGTCTTGCAGGCTTTCGAGCAGTTCCTCGCATTCGATAAAGAACGAGGCGCGGATTTCGGCCATCGGATCAATATCAGCCATCAGGCGGCTCCCTTTCCGGCGACCATGTTGAGGGCGCGGATCAGCTTGGAAGGATCGAATGGCTTAACAATCCAGCCGGTTGCACCGGCGGTGCGGGCGCGGCTTTTGAGTTCGTCGGCGCTTTCGGTGGAGAGCACGAGGATCGGGATTGCCTGATAGGTATCCTGCGCGCGCACGGCATCAATGAAGCCAAAACCATCCATGCGGGGCATGTTGATGTCGGTGATGATGGCATCGGGCTGTTCGCTCATGTCTTTGAGCGTTTCAAGCCCGTCGACCCCGTCTTCGGCGGTGGTGGCCTCAAACCCGGCCTGTGTGAGGGCGAGGCGGAGCATGTCGCGGATTGTGCGACTGTCGTCCACGGCGAGGATGGAGAGGCTCATAAGGCGGGCTCCTTGCTGCATAGATCGTCAGGGGTGAGCCCGAATATGGCGAGTTGGGCGGCGCACTCCTTGGAGAGGCCCTCCAGCGAGAGGGGGAGGCCGCTTTTGCGCCAGGTGGCGGCGGCAGAGAGCAAGACCTGCAGGCCGGGGGTGCCGATAGCCTCGCAGGCGGTGGCCTCCAGCGTGAGGGGCTTGCCGACATGCGCCTTGAGATCGGTGGCGAGCGGCCCGGCGGAGGGGAGATCAAGCCGAGCGGGCAGGGCGAGGCGGTGGTATGCATCGCTCATGGTGCGGCTCCCCAAAGGCGGGAGGTGATGGCTGTGAGCATGGGACGGCTCCTTCATCCAATCAGGGTCATCTTTGAGGGATGCCCCAGATGAATTAAGATTGGCTTACGGAAAGTAAGGAAATCGCCCGCAGCGCAAAACGAAGGGCCGGTCCACGGGAAAACGGCCCGCCAGGGCGGGGGGAGCAGCCAGCGCTGCCTGGGGGATCAGGTTAGAGTGTGGCTGTTGAGGTGGTGCGCCGAGCCGATCAGCGCGGCGTAATCATCCTGCACCAATGTCACCGAGAAATTGCCCATGAAGCCCGCAAAGCGGCCCTTGTCGCGGAAGGCGGTCGCGAAGGTGGGGGTGGTGAGCAGCGGGGCAAGGCCGAGCGCGACGCCGCCCACGAGGAAAATGCCGCCAAAGGGCAGGTGAATGAGGGCAAGATTGCCCGAAACGGTGCCAAGGATGCGCAAAAACACCTCGACGGCCTCAACCGCGCGGGGATCGGAGCCATCGCAGGCGGCGGCGATAATCTCGGCACCGCGCAGCTCGGCGCTGGCCTCGGACTCAGTCCCGCGCCATTGATAAACACGCTCCAGCCCGCGCCCGGAGAGCACGTCTTCAACTGCGGGGAAGCCATGGGCGGTTTCGACGTAGCGACACAGGCGCAGTTCTTCCTCGGTGCGGATGGGCATGTTGGCGTGGCCAGCTTCGGAGGCGGGCACATAGCGCCCGGAAGCAGTGGCCAGAACCGGCGCGGCATTGAAGCCGGTGCCGACATTGATCACCAGTTGCGCGGCGTTCGGCCCCGGTGTGGCGCTGGAGGTGACAACCGGGGTAAGCGAGGAGGGTTCAAGGTGGCCAAGGGCGTGGCCCTGCGCCTGAAGATCGTTCAGCACGGCGACATTTTCGACCGGGGCGCCGGTGGCGCGGGAGATGGTTTCGCGGTCGAGCTGCCAATCGAGGTTGGTCATGGAGGCCGCGCCATCGCGCACCGGCCCGGCCACCGCCACACAGGCGCGCTGCACATTGGCGCCGCCGGTTTGGCGCAGATACTCGGCGATCACGCTTTCAAAGCCCGGAAACTTCGCGTTGGCGTAGCGATGGATGGTGGAGTGATCAATCTCGGGGCCGTGGGCGAGGGCGACGCGGGTGTTGGTGCCGCCGATATCGGCGATGAGGGCGGTGTGGGTCATGTGCGCTCCGAAAGGGCTGCCTTGAGCGCGTCATACGAGGCCTTGGGGGTGCGTTGCAAGCTGGCGAAGTCGGTGTGGACGAGGCCGAAGCGGGGGGCATAGCCGAAGGCCCATTCAAAATTATCAAGCAGGGACCACACATAATAGCCCTTGCAAGGCACGCCCGCCGCGAGGGCGCGCTGCACCGCATCGAGGTGGCTGTTGAGGTAGGCGATGCGCTCAACGTCGGCACGACCGGGGGTATCATCCCAAGCCATGCCGTTTTCGGTGACGTAAAGTGGCAGATCGCCGGTGTATGTAGCGGCGGTGTTTTTGAGGAAGTGCTCAAGCCCGTCGGGGTAAATCTCCCACCCCAGTTGGGTTTTGTCGAGCGGGCCTTCGACCTCGCGCAGCGAGGGCCATGCGCCGGGATCGGGGGCAATCAGCTTTCGGGTGTAGTAATTGAGGCCGCACCAATCGAGAGGCTGGGCGATGATGCCAAAATCATCCTCCCATCCGGCGGGCATGTGGGGGGCGAGGCCGGTGAGCACGTCTTCGGGGTATTCCTGCTTGAACAGGCCAGAGAGGAACCAGCGGTTATAGAGGCCATCATAAAGCGACGCGGCTTGCGCGGCCTCGGGGGTGTCATCGACCGGCTCGGCATATTCGAGGTTGCAGACCGCGCCGAGGTTATCCATGCCGAGCGAGCGCATTGCCTCGATGGCGTGGCCATGCGCCAGAAGGACATGGTGCATGGCGCGGGCGGTGGCGCGGATATCCCGCACGCCGGGGGCGTGCTGGCCAAGGAAATGCGACAGCCAGCTGACGCACCATGGCTCATTGATCGGCGCGGCCGACCAGATGCGGTCCCCGAGGGTGGACATGATGGTATAGGTGTAATCGGCAAACCACTTGGCCACATCGCGGTTGCGCCAGCCGCCAAGATCAAGCAGGGCGGAGGGCATTTCCCAGTGGTAGAGCGTGGCGGCGGGCTTGATGCCGCGCTCCAGCATCCCATCGACCAGCCGGTCATAGAAATCGACCCCTTCGGCATTTACCGGGCCAAAGCCATCGGGCAGAACGCGCGCCCATGAGATAGAGAAGCGATAGGAGTCAAAGCCCGCATCGGCAATGAGATCAAGGTCTTGCGGCCATTTGTGATAGTGATCGCAGGCCAGAGCGCCATTTTCAGCGCCGGCCACATTGCCGGGGGTGGCGGCGAAATCATCCCATTGGGTGCGCCCGGCGCCGCCCGTGGCGTGGCCTTCGATCTGATAGGCGGAGGTGGCGGTGCCAAAGAGGAACCCCTCGGGAAAATCGGCGCGGCTGTGGTGGAGCATGTGCGGATCCTAGCGTGTGGGGGCGGGGCCGGTGGACCGTCCGATGATGAGATCTGCCTCCAGCAGATGCTGGTTGGGGCCGATTGTTGGGTCTGTGATCATGGCCAGAAGCACCTCGGCGACCTTGGTGCCTGCGAGGCGCACAGAGCTGCGCGTGGCGGTAAAGAGGGGCACTTCGGCGCCGTTCTTGAAGTAACTGAGATCATCGTCATGGGTGATGATTGAGACATCGCGGCCCATTTCCAGCCCGGCGTCTTCCACCGCGCGGCGGATGCCGATGGCGGTGATGAGCGAAGAGGCGATGAAGGCGCTGGGCGGGTTGGGCAGGGCGAGCATGGTGCGGGTGGCGAGGTGGCCGTAGCTTTCGGTCATTTCGTCGGTGCGCATCAGGGCGGGATCGGCGGTGAGGCCGCGCTCGGCCAGCACGCTCAGGTAGCCTTCGCGGCGGCGCTGGGCAAAATCCATCCGCTCAAGACCATTCAGCAGGGCGATGCGGGTATGCCCCAAGTCGGCCAGGAAGGCGGTGGCGCGCTCAAACGCGCGGCGGTTGTTCACATCAATCCAGCTATAACTTGCCTCGTCCTCGATGCCGGGCACCCGGCCATGGACCACGAAGGGCAGGCCAACCTCGCGCAGGAGGGCAATGCGGGGATCATCGGTGCGCGGGCCGTGGATGACGATGCCGTCCACCGAGTGGCGGTGGGCCATGGTGCGATAGGCAATGTCTTCGTCACTATCGGGCACGACCGAGAGCATCATATCGTATCCGGCCTGCGCATAGGCCTCGCCGGCCCCTGCGATGAAATCCCCGAACACCGGGTTCATCATCTCGTGGTTGGTGGAGATCGGGATCACATGCCCGATCGCCATCGAACGCCCGGTAGCGAGGCTGCGGGCGCGGGTGTTGGGGCGGTAATTGTGCTGCGCCGCAGCGTCAAGCACGCGCTTTCGGGTGGCTTCGGCAACCTCGGGATAGCCGTTCAGCGCCCGGCTGACCGTGGTTTGCGATAGCCCCAGATTCGCCGAGAGTTGCTTGAGATTCATGGGGCAGCTGCCTTTCAAAGCGCTTTCAAACTGCGGTCAATTTAGCGGGCGTGCGAGGGCGCGTCAAAGGGGCAGCGCAGAATCAACTTTGCTGCACCTGCGAGATAACCCTTGCGGTGAAGGGGTTTTCCACCGTGCCGGTTGACCTTTTGGCTGAGGTGCGCGTAGGCTTTGGTATCCAAAGCGGTTTGGTGCTGCGAGTCGTGAACGGCCTGCCACAACCGACGCCAGACCTGGACCTTGGCGGGATGCCGCTTAGGTCTGATACAACTGGGAGGAGAATGCCATGAAGCTTCACATCAAATCAACCTGCGCCGTTCTGGCACTGCTGGGCGCCCCGGCGATGGCCGAGCGGGTTACGGTGGCGGGGCCGTGGATTGGGGTGGATGAGGAGCATGTGCAGGTGATGCTGGAGCTCTTTGCCGAGAAGACCGGCCATGATGTGCGCTACACCGGCTCTGACAGCTTTGAACAGCAGATCGTGATTGATGCCGAGGCGGGCTCGGCGCCCAATGTGGCGGTGTTTCCACAGCCCGGCCTTGCCGCCGTGATGGCCGAGCGCGGCTTTCTTACGCCATTGGCCGAGGGCACCGACGATTGGTTGAAAGAGAATTACGCCGCCGGGCAAAGCTGGGTTGATCTGGGCACCTATGCGGGGCCGGATGGCGGGGATGCGCTTTACGGGTTTTTCTACAAGGTCGATCTGAAGAGCCTTGTCTGGTACATCCCCGAGAACTTTGAAGATGCCGGGTATGAGGTGCCTGAAACGCTGGAAGAACTGAAGGCGCTCAGCGATCAGATCGTGGCCGATGGAGACACGCCCTGGTGCATTGGGCTTGGCTCTGGCGGGGCGACGGGCTGGCCCGCGACCGACTGGGTGGAAGACATGCTGCTGCGCACCCAGCCGCCTGAGGTCTATGACCAGTGGGTGAGCAACGAGATCCCCTTCACCGATCCCAGGGTGATTGGCGCGATTGAAGCCTTTGGTGAGTTTGCGCTGAACGATGCCTATGTGGCTGGCGGCTCGGACGCGGTGGCGACCATCGACTTCAGGGAAAGCCCCAAGGGTTTGTTTGAAGCCCCGCCGCAGTGCTACCTGCACAAACAGGCGAGCTTCATCCCCAGCTTCTTCCCCGAGGGGAGCGAAGTAGGCGAGGATGTGGACTTTTTCTACTTCCCGGCCAGTGGTGAGGGCGATCTGGGCCAGCCGGTGCTGGGTGCGGGCACGCTTTGGGCGATCACCAAGGACAGCCCCGGCGCGCATGATCTGATCGACTTTCTCAAGACCCCGGAAGCGCATGAAATCTGGATGGCCCGCAAGGGCTTTTTGACGCCGCACAAGGGGGTGAACCCCGATGCCTTTGGCGATCCGACCCTGCGCAAGATGAACGAAATCCTGCTTGGCGCGACGACCTTCCGGTTTGACGGCTCTGATCTGATGCCCGGCGCGGTGGGCGCAGGCTCGTTCTGGACGGGGATGGTGGATTATGTCGGTGGCAAGCCTGTCGCCGAGGTGGCTGCGCAAATCCAGCAAAGCTGGGACGCGGTGAAGTGATCTAACCTGCGTGGCCCGGTGCGAGGGCATCGGGCGGCGCTGTAGGGGGCAGCCCCTACCAAGCTGCGCCGCAAGGGCGCGGATATGGCAACCGGGGAGGGCCGCCAGATGCATCCGGCACTACAGGGGCTTTTGACCATCCTCATTGGGGTTGGGGGCTGCGTTGGATACTTTTACCTCTCCAATATCTTCCTCGACAAGGTGCTGTTTCCGGCGAGAGGCCCCCATACCGGGCGCAATATCAACCGCGCCAACCTGATCCGCCCCTGGCTGTTTCTGGCGCCTGCGCTGATGGCTCTTGGGTTATACCTTGCTTACCCGGTGGTCGAAACACTGCGGCTATCGCTGACGGATCGGGTGCCGGGGGGCGGCTATGAGTGGGCCGGGTTTCAGAATTACGTTCAAATGTGGAACGATCCGAAGTTTGGCGAGGCGCTGTTCAACAACATCCTTTGGCTGATCGTGGTGCCGGCGCTTTCAACCGCCTTTGGCCTGCTGGCCGCGCAACTGACGGACCGGATCAAATGGGGCAGCGTGGCCAAGTCGATCATCTTCATGCCGATGGCGATTTCATTCGTGGGCGCGGCGGTGATCTGGAAGCTGGTTTATGACTATCGCCCCGCGGGGCAAGACCAGATTGGCGTGCTCAACGCGATTGTGGTGGGGCTGGGCGGCGATCCCCATGCCTGGCTCACGGTGCCGTTCTGGAACAACTTCTTTTTGATGGCGGTGCTGATCTGGATTCAGACCGGCTTTGCCATGGTGATCCTGAGTGCGGCGCTGCGTGGCATCCCCGAAGAAACGGTGGAGGCCGCGATTGTGGACGGGGCAAACCCGTTTCAGATTTTCTTCAAGATCAAGGTGCCGCAGATCATGGGCACAATCGTGGTTGTCTGGACGACGATCACCATCGTGGTGCTGAAGATCTTCGACATCGTATTCGCCATGACCAACGGCCAGTGGGAAACGCAGGTTCTGGCGAATTACATGTATGACAAGCTGTTTCGCGCCAATGACTGGGGCGTTGGTTCGGCGGCGGCGATGGTGATCATGCTGCTGGTGACGCCGATCCTTGTGTGGAACGTTTACAACGCCCGCAAGGAGATGCGCTGATGGCCTGCGTCGTGGGGAGGGCAACCGATGGATAACATTGCAGGGCGCAAGAGCGGGCTGAACTGGGCGGTTCATATCTCGGTGGTGGCGCTGGTGCTGCTGTGGATTTTCCCGACGGTGGGGCTGTTTGTTAGCTCGTTTCGCACCGGCGATCAGATCAGTGCGTCGGGCTGGTGGAAGGCGCTGTTTCCAACCGAGGAGATCGTGCAATACCGCGCCGATGATCCCGATGAGGCGCGCCTGCCGGATGGGTCCGGCTATGTGGTGCGTGGCAACCTGTTTGGCCCCGAGGGCGGCGCCAATGAAGTGACGGCCTGGGGCACCTCCAGCCGGGATGTGGCGGCCTATGCGCCCGGCGATCTGGCCGATCTGGGCGATGGCGAGACAATGCGTGTAGAGGCCGATGGCAGCTATGAGTGGCGCGGCAATGAAGACCAGCTCAGCGGGCGCGGGCAGCGGGTGTTTTTAAGCACCACGGTGCCGCCGAGCTTTACGTTGGACAACTATGAGCGGGTGCTGCTTTCGGGGGACCGAACCGACAGTATGGCCAAGGCGTTTTTCAACACGCTCACCGTGACCATCCCGGCGACGATCATACCGATCCTTGTGGCGGCTTTTGCGGCCTATGCGCTGGCGTGGATGGATTTTCCGGGGCGCGCTTTGCTGATTGCGGCGATTGTGGCGCTGCTGGTGGTGCCGCTGCAACTGGCGTTGATCCCGCTGCTGAAGTTTCACAACGAAATCGGCATCGGCAAGGGCTACCTGGGGGTGTGGCTGGCGCATACCGGCTTTGGCCTGCCGCTGGCGATTTATCTGCTGCGCAACTACATGGTCGGCCTGCCGCGCGATATCATCGAGAACGCCAAGGTGGATGGGGCGACGGATTTTCAGATTTTCACCAAGATCGTGCTGCCGCTCAGCTTTCCGGCGCTGGCGAGCTTTGCGATTTTTCAATTCCTGTGGACATGGAATGACCTGCTGGTGGCGATGGTGTTCCTGATCGATTCCAGCGGCGAGACCACGGTGATGACCCGGCAGATCGTGGAGCTATTGGGCACGCGCGGCGGCAACTGGGAAATTCTGGCAACGGCGGCCTTTGTTTCCATCTCGGTGCCGCTGGCGGTGTTCTTCCTGATGCAACGATACCTGGTGCGCGGCCTGCTGGCCGGCTCCGTAAAATGAGGCGCATATGACGATGATTTCGAGCGTGGAAGCGGCCCGCGAGGCGCGTGTGGCAAACCCGGATTGGTGGCGCGGGGCGGTGATTTATCAGGTTTATCCGCGCAGCTATCAGGACAGCACGGGCGATGGGGTGGGCGATCTTGCCGGGATCACCCGGCGGCTGGGTCATATTGCCTCGCTCGGGGTGGATGCGCTGTGGATCAGCCCGTTCTTCAAGAGCCCGATGAAGGACTTCGGGTATGATGTGAGCGATTATTGCGATGTTGACCCGATGTTCGGCACGCTCGCGGATTTTGATGCCTTGATCGTGCGCGCCCATGAGCTTGGGGTGAAGGTGCTTATTGATCTGGTGCTGAGCCACACCTCGGATCAGCATCCGTGGTTTCAGGAAAGCCGCGCCGACCGGACCAACCCGAAGGCGGATTGGTATGTATGGGCCGACCCGAAGCCAGATGGCACGCCGCCCAACAACTGGCTCAGCATCTTTGGCGGCTCGGCCTGGCAGTGGGATGGCGGGCGGATGCAATACTATCTGCACAACTTCCTGACCTCGCAGCCCGATCTCAATTTCCACTGTCCGCAGGTCAAGGCGGAGCTGCTGGAGGTGGCGGAGTTCTGGCTGGAGCGCGGGGTGGATGGTTTCCGCCTCGATACGATCAACTTTTACACCCATGACGCAGAGTTGCGCGACAACCCGGCGCTTGATCCGGCCCTGCGCAATGATCAGACCGCCCCGGCGGTGAACCCCTACAACTGGCAGGAACATCTTTACGACAAGTCCCGCCCGGAAAATCTGGGGTTTTTGCGGGAGTTGAGGGCGGTGATGCGCCCTTACGGCGCGGCGGCGGTGGGCGAGGTGGGCGATGCGCAGCGTGGCCTTGAGATCCTTGGCCAATACACGCGCGGCGATGATCTGATGCACATGTGCTACGCCTTTGAGCTGCTGGCCAAAGACCTGCCCACGGCGCAATACGTGGCCGATGTGATGCACCGCGTAGAGCGGGTGGCGCGCGATGGCTGGGCCTGCTGGGCGTTTTCCAACCATGACGTGCCGCGCCACACATCGCGCTGGGGCCTGAGCGACGCCGCAACCAGGGCCTATGCGGTGCTGATGATGTGCCTGCGCGGCTCGGCCTGCCTTTACCAGGGCGAGGAGCTGGGGCTGGGCGAGGCGGATGTGGCCTATGAAGACCTGCAAGACCCTTATGGCATTGAGTTCTGGCCCGAGTTCAAGGGCCGCGATGGCTGCCGCACGCCGATGGTGTGGGACGCGGGCGTGCATGGCGGTTTCAGCGAGGCGAGCGCCGCGCGGCCATGGTTGCCGGTCGCCCCGGAGCATTTGCTCAAGGCCGTGGCCGAGCAGGAGGGAGACAGCGCCTCGATGCTTGCGCACTACCGCCGCGCGGTGGCTCTGCGAAAGGGGTATCCTGTGCTGGCCAAGGGCGCGCAGGAGATCGAGGCCGAGGGCGATGTGCTGCGCATCACACGCCACGGTGAGGGCAAAGAGATGCTGTGCCTGTTCAACTTGAGTGAAACGGCCTGCACGGCAGAAGCGGGTGAGGGCTGGGCGGCGATCGAGAAGGCAGGCGCGCTGGGCGCGGTTGCGCCGCTAAACAGGCAAGTGGCGCTTGGGCCGTGGGGCTTTGCCCTGTTGGCGCGCTGAGGGAGGAAAGACGATGGCTGATCTGAAACTGACCGATGTGGGCAAGACCTATGGTGGCAAGGTTGAGGTTTTGAAAGGCATCAACCTTGAGATCGAAACCGGCGAGTTGATCGTATTTGTCGGCCCGTCTGGCTGCGGCAAGTCCACCCTACTGCGAATGATCGCCGGGCTGGAAAAGATCACTGCGGGCACGCTGGAGATTGACGGGCAGGTGGTGAACGACGTGCCGCCATCGCAGCGCGGCATCGCCATGGTGTTCCAGTCCTACGCGCTTTACCCGCATATGACGGTGCGCGACAACATGGCCTTTGCGCTGAAGCTGGCCAAAAAGTCTGCCGCTGAGATTGACGCGGCGGTGAAGCGGGCCGCTGACAAGCTGCAACTGACCGAGTACCTTGATCGCCTGCCAAAGGCGCTTTCGGGCGGGCAGCGCCAGCGGGTCGCGATTGGCCGCAGCATCGTGCGGGACCCGAAGGTTTACCTGTTTGACGAGCCGCTTTCCAACCTTGATGCCGCATTGCGGGTGGCGACCCGGATCGAGATTGCACAGTTGAAGGAGCAGATGCCCGAGAGCACGATGGTTTACGTGACACATGACCAGGTGGAGGCGATGACGCTGGCGACGCGGATCGTGGTGCTGGCGGACAAGGGCATCGCGCAGGTTGGCTCTCCGCTGGATTTGTATGAGCGCCCAGAGAACGAATTTGTGGCGCAGTTCATCGGCAGCCCCGCAATGAACCTGATCCCCGGAGAGGTGGTTGGCACCGGCGCGCAGACCCGAGTGAAGCTGGAGGGCGGGGTGGCAACCTCTGCCGTGCCCACCACGGATGCGCACATGGGATTGCAGGTGAACGTGGGCATCCGGCCCGAGGATTTGCAGGCCTGCGGGGCGGATGAGGCGGCGTTTACCGGCGTGGTGGAAATCACCGAAAAGCTGGGAGAGGTGACGCTGCTTTACTTCAAGGCGCAGGGCGGGCGGGATCCGGTGATTGCCAAGCTGCCGGGCATTCACAACGGGATGCGCGGCGAGGAGGTGTGCCTGACGGCGGCACCGGAGAAGGTGCAGCTTTTCGCAAACGGGCGCTCGCTGCTCTATCGTTGAGGCGGCGCAGCGCCAGCGGGCTGGGCGAGGCCGGTCACGTAGGGCTTTTTGGCGGTGCCGCGCCTCGGGTTGCCGGGGCCGTGGGGGCCGGGATGTCAATATATCGCGTATTCTCTCTTTTCCCTCACTGCATTTCGTGAAATAGGGACGTGCCAACCGATCCCACACCAAGGAGAGCCGTGATGGAGATTCGCGAGGCACTGACCTTCGATGATGTTTTGCTTGTTCCAGCCCAAAGCGGGGTGCTTCCCTCGACGGCCGATACGGCGACGCGGGTGACGCGCTCAATCTCGATGAACATTCCGCTGTTAAGCTCAGCGATGGACACGGTGACCGAGAGCCGCATGGCGATCACCATGGCGCAGGCGGGCGGCATCGGGGTGATCCACAAGAACCTCACCGTGGAGCAGCAAGCGCGTGAAGTGCGCCGGGTGAAGCGGTTTGAGAGCGGGATCGTTTATAACCCGGTCACGCTGACCCCGGATCAAACGATTGCTGACGCCAAGGCCTTGATCGAACGCTATAATTTCACCGGCTTCCCGGTGGTTGACAAGGCTGGCCGGGTGGTTGGGATCGTCACCAACCGGGACATGCGGTTTTCGCCGGGCGATGATACGCCGGTCAAGGTGGTGATGACCTCGGACAACCTGGCGATCCTGCACGAGCCGGCTGACCGTGAAGAGGCGATCAGCCTGATGAAGGCGCGGCGGATCGAGAAATTGCTGGTCACCGACGAGAACGGCAAGCTCACCGGCTTGTTGACCCTGAAAGACACCGAGCAATCCGTGCTGAACCCGACAGCCTGCAAGGACCATCTGGGGCGGCTGCGGGTGGCGGCGGCGTCTTCAGTGGGGGATTCGGGCTATGAGCGCACCGGCGAGTTGATCGACAGCGGCGTTGATATCGTGGTGATCGACACGGCGCACGGCCACTCTGACGGGGTGATCGAGGCGGTGAAACGCGCCAAGGCGCTCTCGAACGAGGTGCAGATCATCGCGGGGAACGTGGCGACGGGAGAGGCGACGCGCGCGCTGATAGATGCCGGGGCGGATGCGGTGAAGGTAGGGATCGGGCCGGGCTCGATTTGCACTACCCGCATGGTAGCGGGCGTCGGCGTGCCCCAGCTGACGGCGGTGATGGACTGCGCGGCGGCCGCGGGCGATGTGCCGGTGATTGCGGATGGCGGGATCAAGTATTCGGGCGATTTTGCCAAGGCGATTGCGGCCGGGGCCTCCTGCGCCATGGTCGGCTCGATGATTGCGGGCACCGATGAAAGCCCGGGCGAGGTGATCCTTTACCAAGGCCGTTCGTTCAAGGCCTATCGCGGCATGGGAAGCCTTGGCGCGATGGCGCGCGGCTCGGCGGATCGGTATTTCCAGAAGGATGCCGCCTCGGACAAGCTGGTGCCAGAGGGCATTGAGGGACAGGTGCCATACAAGGGCTCGGCGGGCGCGGTGATCCACCAGTTGGTTGGTGGTTTGCGCGCTGCAATGGGCTACACCGGCTGCCCGACGGTGGAAGCGATGCGCCAGAACTGCAACTTCGTAAGGATCACCGGGGCCGGGCTGAAAGAGAGCCATGTGCATGATGTTCAGATCACGCGGGAAAGCCCGAATTACCGTATGTCCTGAGGGACTTGTGAGGCGAGGTTAAAGCGTAATGACTCCTGCTGCCCGGATTGCTGCCGCCGCTGAGGTGCTAGATGAAATCCGTGGAGGTGTGGCGGCAGAGCCTGCGCTCACCCGCTGGGGGCGTGGCCACCGCTTTGCCGGCTCCAAAGACCGCGCCGCGATCCGGGATCATGTGTTTGACGCGCTGCGCTGCCGCGCCAGTTTTGCCGCTTGGGGTGGTGGAGAAACGGGCCGTGCTTTGATGCTGGGGATGCTGCGGGCGGAGGGCCGTGACCCGGCCACGGTGTTTAACGGTGAAGGCCATGCGCCGGAGCCGTTGAGCGAGGCTGAAACTGCGGCTGGTGGCGCACCAGAGGGGATGGCGGCGCTTGATTGCCCGGCATGGGTGTCGGGTGCGTTGCTGGCCAGCCTTGGCGATGATTTTGAAAGCGTTATGAGGGTCTTGCAGCGCAGAGCTGATGTGTTTTTGCGGGCTAATGTGCTGCGTGCCAGCCGGGAGGAGGCCGCGCAGGCGCTCGCTGATGAAGGGATCGTAGCCGAGCCCGGCCCGCTTGCTCCCGAGTGCCTGAAGGTGGTGGAGGGCGCGCGGCGGATCAAGCTTTCGCAGGCCTACCTTGATGGGCTGGTCGAGCTTCAGGATGCCGCGTCACAGGCGGTTTGTGCGCACATCCCGCTGCCAGAAACGGGCAAGGTGCTGGATTATTGTGCGGGAGGTGGCGGCAAGGTGCTGGCGCTGGCCGCGAGATCGCCCGGTTTGAGCTACGCCGCCCATGATGCTTTTCCAAAGCGCATGAAAGACTTGCCAGCTCGCGCTGAGCGGGCGGGTGTTGACGCGCGGCTGGTTTCTGAAAGTGACGTCGAAACAGTTGCTTACGATGTGATCCTCACAGATGTTCCCTGTTCGGGTTCAGGGGCTTGGCGCCGCCAACCTGAGGCGAAATGGGCGCTCGACCAAGCCACCCTCGATGGGCTGCTGACCGTTCAACAGGAAATACTGGACACCGCCGCGCGCCTCGTTGCGCCGCGCGGGACGTTGGCTTACGCGACTTGTTCGATGCTGAACGCTGAAAATGGCGATCAGATTTCCGCGTTTCTGGCCCGTAACAGCGCTTTCGAGATGGTATCCGAGCGGAGGTTCTCGCCGCTTGAGGGGGGAGACGGGTTTTTTCTTGCACTCCTGCGGAGATGCGGTGAGGCTTGATGCGTCTCTAAGTTGTGCTTCGGTGAGGTTTTAATCCCCGGTTAACGATTTTCGGGCGATTGTGTTGTGAACCGAATCAAGGGAGTCCCGTGCCGTGTCGCACCCCGCGCTGTCGCCACAACCAGTTGCCCGTATGGCGCAGGTCTTAAGTGAAAAGTTCTGGATCCTCGGCGGAATTTCCGCCGTGTTGATCTGTGCCGGCCTCTATCTCCCGCACCCGTCGCTCACCCTGGTCTTTCTGGCATCGGGCGGCACTCTTGTGGCGTTGGCGCTGCTGGTGCGGTTGATCTCAAGTCGCCAGGTGGCGGCCGAACAAGCCCTTTCGGAGACGATCTCAGGCTTTATCGAACATGACAACGCGCCCTCGGTGACAACTGATATGGATGGCGCCATCCGCACAATGAACAGCAGTGCCCGCGCCAAGCTTCCGGCTGAGCATGGCGATACTCTTGGCCGCGCTCTGCGTGACATGGTTGCAAACCCCGCCGCGCTGCTGTCTCGGCTGCAAAACCGGGCCGAGGCGCGAGGCCATGCGTCGGAAGATGTGGTCACACGCAAAGGGCAAATGCGCATCGTTGTGCATCGCCTCGGGGAGGAGGGGTTTCTTTGGCGGTTGGAAGAGATTGCTGAGCGGGACACTGGCCGCGGCGCCGATGCGTTGAGTCTGCCGATGATGACTGTCGGCAAATCCGGGGCGATCCTGTTTATGAACGAGGCGTTGAAACGCGTGCTTGGCGGGCGGCTCAAACGGCTTGATGAAGTGTTTTTGCAGGCTCCCAGTGATCGCTTTTCGGGGCCGATGGTGCTGCACGGCAAAGGCGGCGATCTGGCCTGCCATGTTGTTGAAATCGCAGGGCAGATCGGGCGGCGGGAGATTTATCTGTTACCTGCCGAAGAGGCCCAGGATTCTGTCCTGAACGGTGCTAGCGCGGCGATTATGGATCAAATGCCTGTCGCTCTATTGCGCATTCGCCGCGATGGCATGGTGAGCATGGCCAACCGTCAAGCGCGGGAATTGTTGGCCGAAGAACAGATGGAGGGCACAGCATTTTCGGAACTGGTAGAAGGCCTTGGCCGCTCGGTGCTGGATTGGCTAGCCGAAGTTGCGGATGGGCGCGGCCCGATCCGCTCGGAAGTCGTGCGGGCCCGCAAGTCGGTGAAAGACGTGTTCCTGCAGATATCGCTGAAGCGGGTAACAGAAGACGGTGAAATATCACTCGTGGCCGTGCTGAACGATGCGACCGAATTGAAAACGCTTGAGGCGCAATTCGTTCAAAGCCAGAAGATGCAAGCGATTGGCCAGCTAGCCGGTGGGGTGGCGCATGATTTCAACAATCTGCTGACGGCAATTTCAGGCCACTGTGACTTGCTGCTCCTGCGCCATGATCAGGGTGACCCTGACTATGGCGACCTGGTGCAGATCAATCAAAACGCCAATCGCGCGGCCTCTCTCGTTGGCCAGCTTCTGGCCTTCTCACGCAAGCAAAATCTCCAGCCGGAAGTGCTCGACATGCGTGACACCCTATCGGACCTTGGGCATTTATTGAACCGCTTGGTTGGCGAGCGGTTGCGGCTATCCCTCACTCATGATCCCGAGCTCGCCCCGATTCGCGCCGATAAACGGCAGTTGGAACAGGTAATCATGAACCTTGTGGTCAATGCCCGTGACGCCATGCCGGATGGCGGCTGTATCACCGTTGAAACCGAGAATCGCCAGCTGGACACAGAGATGCAGCGTGACCGGGTCACGGTGCCGCCAGGGGCGTATGTGGTAGTATCGGTGCGCGACGAGGGTAGCGGCATCCACCCTGATAAGATCAGCAAGATTTTTGAACCCTTTTGGAGCACCAAAGGCACCAAGGGCACGGGGCTTGGGCTTTCGACAGCCTATGGTATTGTCAAACAGACGGGCGGCTACATTTTTGTGGACAGTGTGCTGGGGGAGGGGAGCTGCTTCACGCTCTTCTTCCCGGCCTATGATCGCCCGGCCGAACCGCCGCAGGTGGTGCCCGAGCAGGTGCTGGAACAGGCCGCGCTACAGGGCGAGGGGGTGATTTTGCTTGTTGAAGACGAGGCGCCGGTCCGTGCCTTTGCGTCCCGCGCGCTCAGGATGCGCGGCTACACCGTGCTGGAGGCCGAAAGTGCGGAGGAAGCGCTGGTGGTTCTTGAGGACAACGCGCTTGAGATCGATGTTTTTGTGACAGATGTCATCATGCCGGGGATGGATGGGCCGAGTTGGGTGAAGAAGGCGCTGGAAGTGCGCCCAGGCACCAAGGTGGTGTTCGTATCGGGTTATGCTGAGGATAGTTTCGACAGTGATCAAGCGCTGATTCCCAACTCCGTTTTCTTGCCGAAACCCTTTTCCCTCAACGAGTTGACGGCGACGGTGCACCAACAGATCCATTAGCGCCGCTTCACCAGAGTTGTATTCTAGGCTCTTAAACGGATTTCCAATCCCCACCTAAACGGATTTCCAATCCCCACCGGAGACGAGTGTGCGGTAGAGAAGGAGGTCTTTCTTGAGGTTTTCCTCCAACGGCGCGTGCAAATCCTCGGCGATTTTAAGATCACCCGGTGGGGAGACATTAGCGCGGGGCAGGTCGAGTTTGCAGTCGAGACGCTCTTCGAGAAAGGCCACCAAATCTTCCATCCGTTCGTAGGGGAAGAGGTAATCAACGCCGACCTTGTCATTCTCGGTTCGCAGAAAACGCCATTGTCGCCCGAGGCGACTGTAAGGGGGCTGTGGGTCTGTCAGGTAGCCGCTGAGGAAGCTGGAAAAATCCATTTCCCGGGTGGAATTGAGCTTGCCGTTGAGGTCGTCGCGCCGACGATAGCGATACCAACTGCCCAACCAGTCAATTGGATCACGCATCATCGCAACGAACCGAAAGCGGCTGAACTCATCGTGCGTCAGTAATCGCGGCAGCGCGGTTTGCGCCCAAGAGTAGGTCATATGTTTGATTTTTGGAGGGTGGCGAAACATCACATCAATGTGTTCGGCAAGCGCCAACTCGAGCGCATGAGTTCCGGTCTTTGGTGTGGCCATCAAGACGAGCCCGGCGTCCCAAAAAATCAGCATCTACTACAACCATTCCCTGTTGGGTTTCAGGTTTTTCGTAAACGTTCACGCTTCATTAACCAAGGGGCGCGCAGGATGGTTCGGTAAGATTTGTCTTGCTTTGTTCTCTTTTTGGTCCGATACGGATTGGAACAAGAGGTGAACAATAGCAGTCATTGCCGCCCCTAGCGGCGTATGAAATAAGGATGGAAACCACATGGCAACGGCGGACCTTCTCAGCATGAGCGACAAGAAGAGCGGTGACAAGCAAAAGGCGCTGGATAGCGCTCTGGCGCAGATCGAACGGCAGTTTGGCAAGGGCTCGATCATGAAACTGGGGGGCGAGAACGCCCTGCCTGACATCGAGGCAACCTCGACCGGCTCCCTGGGTCTCGATATCGCACTTGGCATTGGCGGGCTTCCGAAAGGCCGGGTTGTTGAGATTTTCGGCCCCGAATCTTCGGGCAAGACCACGCTGACCCTGCATTGCGTGGCCGAGGAGCAGAAAAAAGGCGGGGTGTGCGCTTTTGTGGATGCCGAGCACGCGCTTGACCCGCAATATGCCAAAAAGCTCGGCGTGGACCTTAATGAACTTCTGATCTCGCAGCCCGACACTGGTGAGCAGGCGCTGGAAATTGTCGACACGCTTGTGCGCTCTGGTGCCGTGAGCATGGTTGTCGTCGATTCCGTTGCCGCGCTGACGCCGAAATCGGAACTTGAAGGTGATATGGGCGATAGCAGCGTGGGCGTGCATGCCCGGCTTATGTCACAGGCGATGCGCAAGCTCACCGGGTCGATCTCGCGCTCCAATTGCATGGTGATCTTCATCAACCAGATCAGGATGAAGATTGGCGTGATGTTCGGCTCGCCCGAAACCACGACCGGCGGCAATGCGCTGAAGTTTTACTCCTCGGTGCGCCTTGATATCCGCCGCATCGGCGCGATCAAGGACCGTGACGAGGTTGTGGGCAACGCGACGCGCGTGAAGGTTGTGAAAAACAAGGTCGCGCCGCCTTTCAAGCAGGTGGAATTCGACATCATGTATGGCGAAGGTATTTCGAAAACCGGCGAGCTTCTGGACCTTGGTGTCAAGGCGGGGGTGGTTGAAAAATCCGGTTCCTGGTTCTCTTACGGGGATGAGCGGATTGGGCAGGGGCGTGAAAACTCCAAGCTGTTCCTCAAGGAGCACCCGGATGTTGCGCTGGAGATCGAAGACAAGATTCGCGCCGCCCATGGCCTCGATTTTGATGGCGACATGAGCGATGCTGACACCGGCGAAGGTGAGGATATCCTGGAGGCGTGACCCTGCCACAGCGTTGATTTTTTTGGGCGGGCCAGTGATGGTGCCGCCCCTTTTCACATTCGCCCGTGGACAGGCCCTGACGGTGGCGATACACCTTTCCGAACCCATGGAAACCACCCTCGAGGCCGCCTGAAACATGCGCACGCTGAACGACATTCGCACCACTTTTCTCGACTATTTCGCCCGACAGGGGCATGAGGTTGTCGACAGTTCACCGCTGGTGCCGCGCAATGACCCTACCTTGATGTTCACCGCCGCCGGGATGGTGCAGTTCAAGAACCTGTTTACCGGGGTTGAGCGCCGCGATTACAGCCGCGCCACAACGGCGCAGAAATGTGTGCGTGCCGGCGGAAAACACAACGATCTGGACAATGTGGGCTATACCAACCGGCACCATACGTTCTTTGAAATGCTGGGGAATTTCTCGTTTGGGGATTACTTCAAGGACGATGCGATTGCCTTTGCCTGGGAGTTGATCACCAAGGAGCTTGGCGTCAACAAAGACAAGCTTTTGGTGACGGTTTACCATACCGACGATGAGGCGGTGGAGATTTGGAAGAAGGTTGCTGGGCTTTCGGATGATCGCATTTTGCGTATCGCGACCGATGACAACTTCTGGTCTGCCGGGCCAACCGGACCTTGCGGCCCCTGTACCGAAATCTTTTACGATCACGGCGAGCAGTTTTGGGGCGGCCCTCCGGGCACGCCGGATGAGGATGGTGACCGGTTCATCGAAATCTGGAACCTCGTTTTCATGCAGTATGAGCAGTTCGAGGATGGCCGCCGGGAGAATCTGGCGGCGCAGTCGATTGATACGGGCATGGGGATTGAGCGGGTGGCCGCGCTGTTGCAGGGCACCAATGACAACTATGCGACCGACCTGATGCGCTCGTTGATCGAGGCGAGCGGCCATGCGTCTAACAGTGACCCGGATGGCGAGGGGCGCACACACCATCGGGTGATTGCCGATCATCTGCGCTCGACCTCTTTCCTGATCGCCGATGGCGTGATGCCTTCGGCGGAGGGGCGTGGCTATGTGCTGCGGCGGATCATGCGCCGGGCGATGCGGCACGCGCATTTGTTGGGCACCAAAGACCCGTTGATGCACCGTTTGGTGCCTGCGCTGGTGCAACAAATGGGCGCGGCTTACCCTGAATTGGGGCAGGCGCAGAGCCTCATTGAAGAGACATTGCAGGCCGAGGAAACCCGTTTTCGCCAGACCCTGGATCGCGGCTTGAAGCTGCTCGATGAAGAGATTGTGGATCTGCCGGAAGGGGCCGAATTGCCGGGTACGACGGCGTTCAAACTTTATGATACCTATGGCTTCCCGCTGGATTTGACGCAGGATGCGCTGCGCGAAAAGGGCCGTGCGGTGGATACCGAAGGCTTTGACACGGCGATGGCGGAGCAAAAGGCCAAGGCGCGGGCAAGCTGGGCCGGCTCGGGTGAGGCGGCGGATGCGACGATCTGGTTTGATCTGGCCGAGGAGCATGGGGTCACCGAGTTTTTGGGCTATGACACCGAGGCGGCGGAGGGGCAGATCCTGGCCGTTGTGAAGGGGTCCGACAGGGCCAAATCGGCGGCCGCGGGGGAAGAGTTGCAGCTGGTGCTGAACCAAACGCCGTTTTATGCCGAAAGCGGCGGGCAGGTGGGCGACACCGGCGCAATTCGCACGAAAACGGGGCGCGCCGTGGTGACGGATTGCCGGAAGGCGGCGGGCGTGTTCATCCATTTTGCGCGGGTTGAAGAGGGGCAGATCGAGGCCGGGCAGGGCGCGGAGCTTGAGGTGGATCACGGGCGGCGCACGCTGATCCGGGCCAACCACTCGGCCACGCATCTGCTGCATGAGGCGCTGCGCAACGCGCTTGGTGAGCATGTTTCACAGCGCGGGTCGCTCAATGCGCCTGACAGGCTGCGGTTTGACTTTTCGCACGGCAAGGCGCTGAGCGCCGAAGAGATCGCCGGGATCGAGGCTGAGGTGAACGAATTTATCCGCCAGAACACGCCAGTTGAAACCCGCATCATGACGCCGGATGACGCGCGTGCGCTTGGAGCGCAGGCGTTGTTTGGCGAGAAATATGGGGATGAGGTGCGCGTGGTTTCGATGGGCCGCGCGGGCACCGGCAAGGGCAGTGATGGCGAGACCTATTCGCTGGAGCTTTGCGGTGGCACCCATGTGGCGCGCACCGGTGATATCGGGGCTTTTGCGCTGACCGCGGAAACGGCGTCGTCCTCGGGGGTTCGCCGGATCGAAGCGCTGACGGGGCAGGCCGCTTTGGGCGAGTTGCGTGGGCGTGATAAGGCGCTGGCTGAGATTGAGGGAATGTTGAAAAGCTCCGGGCCGGAGGTGATTGCGCGGGTGAAGTCCCTCATCGAGGAGCGCAAGGCGCTCACCAATGAGGTGGCGCAGCTTCGCCAGCAGCTTGCGCTTTCGGGCGGGGGCGAGGCCCAGGCGGAAATCGCCGAGATTAACGGGGTTCCCTTTATTGCGCAGGTGTTGTCGGGGGTGACGGGCAAGGATTTGCCGGGGTTGATTGACGCCCACAAGGAGAGCCTTGGCTCGGGGGCTGTGTTGCTGATCGCCGATGCGGGAGGCAAGGCCGCTGTGGCGGCCGGGGTCACCCGTGATTTGACCGACACGCTTTCGGCGGTGGACCTTGTGAAGGCCGCCGTGGTGGAGCTTGGCGGAAAGGGCGGCGGTGGCCGGCCCGATTTGGCGCAGGGCGGTGGCCGTGACGCCTCGAATGCAAAGGCCGCGATTGCCGCTGCCGAAGCCGTGATAGGAGGCTGATATGCCCGCACTTTGGATTGCCCATGTAACCGTGACCGATGACGAGGCCTATGGCAAATATGCCAAGCTTGCCGGGCCTGCGATTGCCGCCCATGGGGGCAGCTTTATCGCCCGTGGTGGCAAGTTTGTGCAGCTTGAGGGCAAGGAGCGGCCGCGCAATGTGGTGGCGCGTTTCCCCAGTGTTGATGCGGCGGTTGAGTGCTACCACTCGCCCGAATATCAAGAGGCGCTGAGCCACGCGAAGGGGGCCTCGGAGCGCGAATTGATGGTGGTTGAAACCTCGGAGTGAGGGGCGTTCGCGCAGCCGCAACCGGATAAGAAAAAGGGCTCCGCGATGCGGGGCCCTTTTTTTGCGTTTGTGATCCGTGTTGTGGCGTTGGAGCGCCTGTCAGCCCTAGGAGCGGGCGGCTTTTTTGCGCTCATGTGGGTCAAGGTAGCGCTTGCGCAGGCGGATCGCGTTGGGGGTCACCTCAACCAGCTCATCGTCGTTGATATAGGCGATGGCCTCTTCGAGGGAGAGGGTGATTGGCGTGGTCAGACGCACGGCTTCATCGGTGCCCGAGGCGCGCACGTTGGTGAGCTTTTTGCCCTTCAGCGGGTTCACTTCAAGATCGTTCTCGCGGGAGTGCTCGCCGATGATCATGCCTGTATAAACAGGGGTTTGCGCCCCGATGAACATGCGGCCACGGTCTTCGAGGTTCCAGAGCGCATAGGCCACGGCCTCGCCCGGTTCCATTGAGATGAGCACACCGGCGCGGCGGCCGGGAATGGGGCCTTTATGCGGGGCCCAGCCGTGGAACACCCGGTTGAGCACGCCTGTGCCGCGCGTGTCGGTGAGAAATTCGCCATGATAGCCGATCAGCCCGCGAGAAGGGACGTGGGCGACGATGCGGGTCTTGCCTGCACCGGCTTGCTTCATCTCGACCAGTTCGCCTTTGCGGGCGCCGGTGAGCTTTTCGATGACGGCGCCGGAGTGGTCGTCATCCACGTCGATGGTGGCCTCTTCGATCGGCTCCATCTTCACGCCGTCTTCCTCGCGCATGATCACCTGCGGGCGGGAGATTGAAAGCTCAAACCCTTCGCGGCGCATGTTTTCGATCAGCACGCCCATTTGCAATTCGCCGCGGCCTGACACCTCAAAGGCTTCGCCGCCCGGTGTGTCGGCGATCTTGATGGCGACGTTTTGCTCGGCCTCTTTCATCAGGCGTTCGCGGATCACGCGGGACTGCACCTTTTTGCCATCGCGGCCAGCCAGGGGGCTGTCGTTGATGCCGAAGGTCACGGTAATGGTGGGCGGGTCGATCGGCTGGGCGTCGAGCGGCTCATCAACGGCGAGGGCGCAGATCGTATCGGCCACGGTGGCCTTTTGCATCCCGGCGATGGACACGATGTCACCCGCCTGGGCTTCATCAATGTCTTGCAGGCCGAGGCCACGGAAGGCCTGAATTTTGGTGGCGCGGAACTGCTCGATCTTCTGGCCGTTGCGGGTGAGCGCCTGAACGGTGGCGCCAACCTTGAGCTTGCCGCTTTCAACGCGGCCTGTCAGCAGGCGGCCAACGAAGGGGTCAGAGCCGAGCGTGGTGGCCAGCATGCGGAAGTCTTCGTCCTGGCGCGCGATCTGGCGCGGCTTGGGGACGTGGTTGACGACCAGCTGGAACAGCGCATCGAGGTTCTTGCGGGGGCCATCAAGCTCGGCGTCGCACCAGCCGTTACGCCCGGAGGCGTAGAGGTGCGGAAAGTCGAGTTGGTCTTCGTCGGCATCGAGCGCGGCGAAGAGATCAAACACCTCGTCAAGCGCGCGATCCGGCTCGGCGTCGGGTTTGTCGACCTTGTTGAGCACCACGATGGGGCGCAGGCCAAGGGCGAGGGCCTTGGAGGTGACGAATTTGGTTTGCGGCATCGGGCCTTCGGCAGCGTCCACCAGCAGCACCACACCATCGACCATCGACAGGATGCGCTCGACCTCGCCGCCAAAGTCGGCGTGGCCGGGGGTGTCAACGATGTTGATCCGGGTGCTCTTCCATTCCACCGAGGTGGCCTTGGCAAGAATGGTGATCCCGCGCTCGCGCTCAAGGTCATTGCTGTCCATCGCCCGCTCGGCAACGGCCTGGTTTTCGCGGAACGCGCCAGACTGCTTGAGAAGCTCGTCCACCAGTGTGGTTTTGCCATGGTCCACGTGGGCGATGATGGCGATATTGCGAAGATCCATTGAAGCGCGTCCTTTGTCTGCTCGCGCCGCGCATATACGGCACCGCAGCGAAAGGCCAGCGCGAATGAGCGTTAACGGATGACTTGCGGGTGCGCGAGGACAGGGTTGCGCTGCGACGCGCAGAGAAAGCGGCCATTGGTGATCATGACTGTCTCCCAAAAAGGGGAGGTGCCAGAAAGGGCGGAGATTGCATCTCACGGGGTGCGAGCCGCTTGCCTGCCGGTTGGTTTGGGCCTGTCGAGCGGGCGGGCAGGCTCAATGGGTGGTGGTTGCCGAGAAGAGATGCAGGACCAGAACGCCCGAGATAATCAGGGCGAGGCCGATAATGGCGGGCAGATCGAGCTTTTGGCCATAGATGATAAGCCCCATGAACGCGATCAGCACGATGCCCACGCCGGACCAGATGGCATAGACAACGCCCACCGGCATGACCTTGAGCGCCAGTGACATGAAGTAGAACGACAGCGCATAGCTTAGCACCACAATTGCCGCCGGGCCGATGCGGGTGAAGCCCTTGGTGGCGGGCAGGGCGGTCGTGCCAAGCGTTTCGGTGATGATGGCGAGGATCAGGTAGAGGTAATGGGTGGGCATGGGGCGCTCCGGGCAGAAGGGGGATGAGGGCCGGTGCTTTGGCCCTGTTCAGAACGCGGTGCCACGGCGAGCGGTGCGGCTTGCCTGCGCGTCCAGCCCGGCGCTCACCTCGCGCATGTAGCGGATGAAGAGCAGGCCGGAAACCACCGTGAAGGCCGAGGCGAAGGGCGAGGACCAGTTGCTGAAGGTCACATCGGCCACGGTTTCGGCCCCCATGAAGCTGCGAAAGCCGAGGTTGGCCACCAGATTGCCGATGATCCAGCAGGCCCAGAGCGTTTTGAGGTAGCCCGGCGCGGGGGCCTTTAGGGTTTCGTCGCCCTCGGTGGCAAAGGTGATAAGCTGGCGCATTTTCTTGAACGGCATGAAGAGGTTGGCGATGGGTACGATGAACCAGAGCCAATGCGCATGCCCGCCCGAGCGCGCCTCGTTGGTGGAGAGCAGTTTGGCCAGTTCACCGGCGCGGTAAAGGAATATCGCGTTGATCACGATGCAGGTGACAAAGACCGCAAAGAAGACCATCGCGGCGATGGCTAACACCCCGTAGAGCGCCAATAGGCCGTCACTCAACGCGTCTTCGTAGAGCATATCAGGCGGCAGGCCGGAGAGCATGAAGCTTTCGGCCACATCAAGGGCTGAGAGGGCCAAATCAACGATGAGGTAAGCCACGGTAAAGCCCACGGCGAGAGGAAGGATACGGGTGGACGGGGTTTTGGTGTGGCTGGTCATGGCGGCAGGATAGGGGCGCGGGCAGGGCGGGCCAACAGGAAGATCGCGGGAGCCGCGCTTAGGCCGGTGGTTGGCGGGCAACCGTAGCCGATGGGCCACGCCCCGGCGTGGGGGCGGTTGTGGTTTGGGGCCAGGCGGCGTGGGTGGGGTGCGGTGGGCGCAACGCCCACCGCCCGGATTTTTACAGTGCCTTTTGCAGGTTCTCGTCGATCTTTTCGAGGAAGCCCATGGTGGTGAGCCAGCTTTGTTCGGGGCCGACGAGCAGGGCGAGGTCTTTGGTCATGTACCCGGCTTCGACCGTGTCGATCACCACCTTTTCCAGCGTTTCGGCAAAGTGCATCAGCTTGTCGTTGTCATCCAGCTTGGCACGGTGCTTCAGCCCACCCGTCCAGGCGTAGATCGAGGCGATGGAGTTGGTTGAGGTGGCCTCGCCCTTCTGGTGCTGGCGGTAGTGTCGGGTGACGGTGCCGTGGGCGGCCTCGGCCTCAACGATCTTGCCATCGGGCGTCATCAATTGAGAGGCCATGAGGCCGAGCGAGCCAAAGCCCTGTGCCACGGTATCGGACTGCACATCGCCATCGTAGTTTTTGCAGGCCCAGACAAACTTGCCGTTCCACTTGAGGGCGCAGGCGACCATATCGTCAATCAGGCGGTGCTCATACCAGATGCCCGCTTCCTTGAACTTCTCTTCAAATTCGGCCTCGTAGATCTGCTGGAACAGGTCCTTGAAGCGGCCATCATAGGCCTTGAGAATGGTGTTCTTGGTGCTGAGGTACACTGGCCAGCCGATATCGAGCCCATAGTTGAGCGAGGCGCGGGCAAAGTCGGCGATGCTGTCATCAAGGTTGTACATGCCCATGTAAACCCCGGCGGAGGGCGCATCATAAACCTCGCGTTCGATCACCTCGCCATCCTCGGCCTCGAACTTCATCGTTAGCTTGCCCTTGCCGGGGAAGTGGAAATCGGTGGCCTTGTACTGATCGCCAAAAGCATGGCGGCCAACCACGATGGGAGAGGTCCAGCCGGGCACGAGGCGCGGCACGTTCTGGCAGATGATCGGCTTGCGAAACACCACACCGCCAAGGATGTTGCGGATGGTGCCATTGGGCGAGCGCCACATCTTTTTGAGGCCAAATTCCTCGACCCGCGCTTCATCGGGGGTGATGGTGGCGCATTTCACGCCAACGCCAACCTCTTGGATCTTTTCGGCGGCATAAATGGTGATCTGGTCATCGGTCTCGTCGCGCACTTCCATGGCGAGATCGTAATAGAGTAGATCAATATCCAGATAGGGCAGGATCAGCTTTTCCTTGATGAAATGCCACATGATGCGGGTCATTTCATCACCGTCCAGCTCGACGACGGGGTTTTCTACCTTGATCTTGGACATCGCGTTGTCTCCCTGGGGGCCTGGTGGATTTTTGCCTAGAGTCGCCGCTTGCAGTAAAGCGGCGGGGGATTGTTCAATCCGGCCGCCGCTTTGTTGATTTAGTCGATGATGGCGTTGAACGTTGCGCTCGGGCGCATCACCCCAGCCAGTTTTGCGCCGTCGCCGTGATAGTAGCCACCGATATCAGCGGGTTTGCCCTGAACTGCGGCCAGTTCGCCGGTAATTTTGGCCTCGTTCTCGGCCAGTGCCTGCGCGATGGGCGCAAATTCTTTGGCCAGAGCGGCATCATCGGACTGGGCCGCGAGCGCTTCGGCCCAGTAGCGGGCAAACCAGTAGTGGCTGTCGCGGTTGTCAGGCTCGCCAACCTTGCGCGAGGGCGAGTGGCCGTTATCGAGGATGCCCTGGGTTGCGGCTTCAACCGCATCGCCCAGCACGCGGGCCTTGGCGTTGTCCTTTTGGTCCGCGAGGAAGGTGAGGCTTTCGCCCAAGGCGCAGAACTCGCCAAGGCTGTCCCAGCGCAGGTGGTTCTCTTCGAGAAGCTGCTGAACGTGCTTGGGGGCCGAGCCGCCAGCGCCGGTTTCAAACAGGCCGCCGCCGTTCATCAGCTTCACGATGGAGAGCATCTTGGCCGATGTGGCCAGCTCAAGGATCGGGAAAAGGTCGGTCAGGTAATCGCGCAGCACGTTGCCGGTGATGGCAATCGTGTTCTCGCCCTTGGTGATGGTTTCCAGCGAGGCGCGGGTGGCTTCCCGCGGGGCCATGATCTCGAACTTGTCGGCCACGCCCCTGGCTTCGAGGATTGGTTTCACATAGGCGATCAGCTCGGCATCGTGGGCGCGGCTGGCATCGAGCCAGAAGATCGCGCGGTAGCCGGTGGCTTTTTGACGGTCAATCGCGAGGTTCACCCAGTCTTCGATGGGGGCCTTGCGGGCCGAGGCCGAGCGCCAGATATCACCCTTTGCGACCTTGTGCTCATGGATCACGGTGCCATCGCCCAGCACCATTTTGACGACGCCATCCTCGGGGATTTCAAAGGTGGTGGGGTGGGAGCCGTATTCTTCGGCCTTTTGTGCCATCAGGCCGATGTTTTGCACGGTGCCAGCGGTGGCGGGGTTCAGCTTACCGTTGGCTTTGAAGAACTTGATCGCCTCGTCATAGACCGGTGCGTAGGAGTTGTCGGGGATCACGCAAACGGTGTCGGCCTCTTTGCCATCGGGGCCCCAGCCCTTGCCGCCTGCGCGGATCAGCGCGGGCATGGAGGCGTCGATGATCACATCGGAGGGGACGTGCAGGTTGGTGATGCCCTTGTCGGAGTTCACCATATACATCGGCGGGCGGGCGGAGGTGACTTCATCAATCGCGGCCATGATCTCGGACTCGCCTTTGACGCGCTCCAGCAGATCGCCTAGGCCGGAGTTGGGGTTGACCCCAAGCTTGGCCAGCCTGTCGCCAAAGGTGTCGAACACCGGCGCGAGCCATGCCTTGACCGCATGGCCAAAGATGATCGGGTCGGAGACCTTCATCATGGTGGCCTTCATGTGCAGCGAAAACAGCACGCCTTCGGCTTTGGTCTTTTCGATTTCCTCGGCGAGAAAATCATCGAGCGCGGCGGCGCTCATGAAGGTTGCGTCAACCACAGTGCCCGCCGGGTAGGAGAGGCCGTCTTTCAGCAAGGTCTCGCCGGAGCCGCTTTCAAGCACGATCTTGGCCGTGGCGTCATCCGGCAGAGTGGTGGAGGCCTCATTGGAGAAGAAATCATCGCCGTCCATCGCGGCGACGCGGGTTTTGCTATCGGCGGACCACTCGCCCATGCGGTGCGGATTGGCCTGGGCAAATTTCTTGACCGCACCGGCGGCGCGGCGGTCAGAATTGCCTTCACGCAGAACCGGGTTCACCGCCGAGCCTTTGAGGCCATCATACTTGGCGCGCACGGCTTTCTCTTCGTCGGTGCCGGGGGTTTCGGGATAGTCGGGAATGGCAAAGCCCTGAGATTGCAGCTCTTTCACGGCGGCCACAAGCTGGGGCACGGAGGCCGAGATATTGGGCAGCTTAATCACATTGGCTTCGGGCGTTTTGACCAGCTCGCCCAGCAGGGCCAGATCGTCATTCACCCGCTGCTCTGCGCTGAGGCTCTCGGGGAAGGTGGCAAGGATGCGACCGGCCAGCGAAATGTCTTTCTGGCCGACCGAGATGCCAGCCGCCTTGGCAAAGCGCTGGATCACCGGCAGCAGCGAGGCGCTGGCCAGTTCGGGAGCCTCATCAACCTTGGTGTAGACGATATCGGGAGTTTCGGTGTTACCCATCGGTGAGCCCTCTTTCTGCGCTTGGGATATGAGCGTCGCCAAGCCCGGTGCGGGCGGCGGCGGGATTCGACTGTTGTGCTGTCTGTATCGGAAAAACGGAGCCGGGGGAAGCCGGTATGCTTTGGTATACCGTCGCAGGCGGCGCAGGCGACAGGCGAGAGAAACCCCGCTATACTCGCCCTTTTGGTGTGAGGCATATTCAAAATGAAACGCATTGCGATATTTTGTGATGGAACGTGGAACCGCCCCGACGCCCCCGATCCGACGAATGTGTATCATCTGCACGGGATCACCCGGCAAACCGGCAAAGACGGCACGACTCAGTTGCTCAAATATATCCCCGGCGTTGGCACCGGTTTTGGCAAGGAGGGGCTGGCTAAAACGTGGGATCGCGTGGCGGGCGGGGCGTTTGGCGTGGGGGTGACGGGCAAGATCCTTGCTGGCTATACCTTTCTGGCCGAGCATTATGAGCCGGGCGATCAGATTTACATTTTCGGCTTTTCGCGCGGGGCCTTCACGGCGCGTTCGCTGGCCGGGTTGATCCGCGCCTCTGGCCTGCCGCGCCATGGTGAGGCGCATCGGGTGGGCGAGGCGCTGCGGCGCTATCGCAGCGGTGCCCCTGCCACGCGGCCCTCTAGCGACGAAAGCCATGAGTTTCGGCTGGGATATTCGCCCGATATTGCCACCAGCCAAAAGGAGGTGGATTGGCGCGTGACGCGAGGCCACCCGGAGCCACCGCTGCTGACGATCACCTACCTTGGGGTGTGGGATACGGTGGGGGCGCTTGGCATTCCGGGGCATTACAAGCTGCTGGCGGGGCTGTTCAACAAAAGCCAGGGGTTCCATGATGCGCAGCTCTCTTCAATGGTGATGGCGGCGCGCCACGCGGTTTCGATTGATGAGCGCCGCAAGAGCTTTCCGCCGACACTGTGGGGGAACCTGGGCGAACTGAACCGTGAAACGCCGGAGCGCCGCCGCAGCTACCAGCAGCTATGGTTTGCCGGGGATCACGGCTCGGTTGGCGGCGGCGGGGATATTGTGGGGCTGTCAAACATCGCGCTGCGCTGGGTGGCCAAAGGTGCTGTGGAGCAGGGGCTTGAGATGCGCGCGACCCGATTGGCCGTGCTTGCCGCCGATGAAGACCATCACGCGGCGCTGTTTAACACCACGGCACCGCCGAGCTTTTTTACAAAGCTGATGCGCCGCAAGGTGCTGGACCGGGTGGGCAGGCTCACGGTGCCTGATCCCGCAACGGGCGAGGCCAGAGAGGTGCCGATCGGGCCGGATTACGTGTGGGACATTTCGCAGCCGGCGCGCCGCCGCTGGCTGGAGGACAGCGGCTACCGCCCGCCCGCGTTAGAGCCTTTGGGGCCGGAGTTTGTGCAGCATGAGGCGGAGCCGCCGGTGAGCTGACGGGCGGCGCTGCCAGAAGAGATATTGAGCCTCCGGCGGGGATATTTCTGGCAAGAAAATGCAAAATGACCGTGGTCAATTTTGCGAGCATCAAGCCCCGAAGAAGGCGCGTACTTTGGGGCCGACCCATGCCCAGAGACCGGGGGCGCCGCACTCCATCGGCGGGCGTAGGCGGCTTTCGACCGTGGCATAATCAACGTTGTAAGGGGTCCAGCTCGCGCCGCCGTTGGCGAGGTTGAGCACCGGCGGTTGAAAGCGGTCGAGGGCCTTCGCAAAGCGGGCATCGGCGGTTTCGGCGGCCTCGAACTCATCCCAAAGGGCACGAAGCTCTTGGGCCTGGGCTTCGGGCAGCAGGCCGAAAATACGATCAGCGGCGGCGGATTCGGCAGCTTCGATGGCGGCCTGGTCGAGACCCGCCTCGAAAATCGGCGCATCGCCTGCGTCGATTTCAACAAGATCATGGATCAGCGCCATGCGGATCACGCGGTTGATGTTGACGCCCGCCGGGGCTTCACCCTCCAGCACCAGCGCAAAAAGAGCGAGGTGCCAGCTATGTTCGGCGGAGTTTTCCTGCCGGGAGTTATCGGCAAGGCGTGAGGCACGTTCGATCCCGCGCAGCTTGCAGGCCTCGGTGAGAAAGGCGATCTGCGCGTCGAGGGCAGACATGTTAGTGCCCATCGTCCATCATCTGCGGCCCGGTATCCTTGGTGAGGAAGCCCTGTTCGACCTGCTTTTCGAGGAACTGGCGGGCGCGCCGCTCTGCCGTGCGCACGCGGATCGAGGTGAGAAAGGTTTCTTCCATGGTGGTCGAGGTTGCGCCAAGCTGCTTTGCAACGGCGCGCACCACATCATCCTCGTCGCCCAGCTTGGCGGCGCTGGCCAGGGTATCGGCGGCCAGTTTGTCAGCGAGGTCTTCGAGAACACCCATTCTGGCCTCCTAGCGGCTGGTTTCTGTCAGCCGGCGGCGCACGTAGGTGTCCACCTCGCCGAGCATCGTATCCATGTGCGGCTCTTCAAAGAAGTGGCCGGCACCCTCTATCTCGGTGTGGGTGATGGTGATGCCCTTTTGCTCGTGCAGCTTGTCGACCAGCAGGTGGGTGTCTTTCGGCGGGGCCACACGGTCGGCGGTGCCGTTGATGATAAGGCCGGACGAGGGGCAGGGGGCGAGGAAGGAGAAATCATACATGTTGGCCGGTGGAGACACCGACACAAACCCGGTGATCTCGGGGCGGCGCATCAAAAGCTGCATCCCGATCCACGCGCCAAACGAGAAGCCCGCGACCCAGCAATGCTTGGCGTTGGTGTTCATCGACTGGAGATAATCAAGCGCCGAGGCGGCGTCTGACAGCTCGCCAATGCCCTGATCATACTCGCCCTGCGAGCGGCCCACGCCACGGAAATTGAACCGCAGCACGGTGAACCCCATGTTGTGGAACGTATAATGCAGATTATACACCAAGCGGTTATTCATCGTGCCCCCGAATTGCGGGTGGGGGTGCAGGATGATCGCGATCGGCGCATCCTTCACGTTTTTCTGCGGGTGATAACGGCCTTCTAGCCGGCCTTCAGGGCCGGGGAAAATCACTTCAGGCATACCTGACCTTTTTTGTCCTCTTTTTGCCGGGAACGGTTGACGCCGTGCCGCGCCAAACCTAGAAACATTCTAAATTGATGCGAACATACCCGGACGGGTCGCATGGGAGGTAATGGCCCAAGCCCTCGCCGTCAATGGATATTGGTAAATCGCTGCATATGCAGCCGAGATGAGGACCTGCTCGTGAAACTTTCGACCAAGGGGCGCTATGCGATGGTGGCTTTGGCTGACCTGGCTTTGAGCCAGGGCGATGGGCTTGTGTCGCTGGCGGCAATTTCCGAGCGGCAGAAGGTGTCCTTGTCTTATCTGGAGCAGCTGTTCGTGAAGCTGCGCCGCGCCGGGCTGGTTGAAAGTGTGCGCGGGCCGGGCGGTGGCTACAAGCTGGCGCGCAGCCCTTCGGAAATTCGCGTGGTTGAGGTGCTTGAGGCGGTTGATGAGACTGTGAGCGCAATGCATACCGGGGCGGGGGCCAAGGGCGCTGTCTCGGGGAGCCGGGCGCAGAGCATGGTCAACCGGCTCTGGGAGGGGCTTTCGGCGCAGGTTTATGTGTTTCTGCATCAGGCGCGGCTTTCGGACGTGGTTTCCAACGCGATGATGCCGTGCCCCGCCGTGCCGACCCTGTTTGAAGTGGTTGATGAATGCGTGGATGGTGCCGAGACCGATGAGGCGCGCACATGAGGGCGCGGTTTCCTAGCGGGATGACGGCGCGTGGAGTGGTCCTGTGAAACGCTGCTACCTAGATCATAACGCCACCGCGCCTTTGGTGCCTGAGGCCCGCGCCGCGATGCTTGCCGCGATGGGCCTCGCGGGCAACCCTTCGTCAGTCCATGCCGAGGGGCGTGCGGCCAAGGCGGCTGTTGAGCGGGCGCGCGCGCAGGTGGCGGCCGGGGTGGGCTGCAAGCCGCAGGAGGTGGTTTTCACCTCGGGCGCAACCGAGGCTGTGCGGGTTTTGGCCAATGCGAAGGCCCATGGCGGCGCGGTTCTGGTGCAGCCAACGGCGCATGACGCGCTTTGGGCGCATCGGTCTCCTGAGGCTCCGGGCGAGGCTGCCGTGACCTATGCGATGGGGTTGGCGAATAGCGAAACTGGGGTGATCAGCACCTTGCCAAAACGTGACGCGCAAGGCGGCTTTGAGGTGGACGGCACGCACTGCCGCTGGCTGCTGGTGGATGCCACGCAGGCGGTGGGGCGGATGCCCTTTGCCTTTGGCTGGTCGGGGGCCGATATGGCAATCATCTCGGCGCATAAACTGGGTGGGCCAAAGGGCGTAGGCGCGTTGATCCTGCGCGAGGGGCTCGACATTGATCCGGTTTCACTGGGCGGCGGGCAGGAAATGGGCCGCCGCTCTGGCACGGAAAATGTGATTGGGATCAGTGGTTTCGGTGCCGCAGTTGAAGCGGCTCAGGCGCGGCTTGAGCGCGGTGACTGGGAGGCCATTGCCGCAAGGCGCGATACTTTGGAGGCGCGGGTGGCAGAAGCCGCGCCGGACGCCATATTCATAGGGCAAGACGTGCCCCGCCTGCCAAACACCTCCTGCTTTGCGGCACCGGGGTGGAAGGGGGAAACCCAGGTGATGGCGATGGACCTTGCAGGCTTTGCCATCAGCGCCGGATCGGCCTGCTCCTCGGGCAAGGTACGCGAAAGCCGGGTGCTGCGAAACATGGGCTACGGCGAAGACATTGCCCGCTCGGCGATACGGGTGTCGCTGGGGCCGGACACAACGGATGAAGAAATCGCGCGCTTTGCAGATTGCTGGGGCGCGCAATGGGAAAGACACATGGCTCGCGTTGCGTGAAGAACGCCGCATAAGCTACCGAAAGGAAACGAAATGAACGATCTTGATGTGAAAGAAGGCGTCGATGCTGAAACCGTGGAAGCCGTGCGTGCCATGGGGGCCTACAAATACGGCTGGGAAACCGACATCGAGATGGACTTCGCCCCGATGGGCCTCAACGAGGAAATCGTGCGGCTGATCTCGGCCAACAACGAAGAACCGGAGTGGATGACCGAATGGCGGCTCGAGGCCTACCGCCGCTGGTTGACCATGGAAGAGCCGGATTGGGCGATGGTCGATTACCCTGAAATCGACTTTCAGAACCAGTATTACTACGCCAAGCCCGCCTCGATGAAGGAAAAGCCCAAGAGCCTGGATGAGGTTGATCCGGCCCTGCTGGCGACCTACGCAAAGCTGGGTATCCCGCTGAAGGAGCAGATGATCCTGGCCGGGGTTGAGGGGGCAGAGGACGCCCCCGCCGAGGGCCGCAAGGTGGCCGTTGACGCGGTGTTTGACAGTGTCTCGGTTGGCACGACCTTCAAGGCAGAGCTGGCCAAGGCGGGCGTGATCTTTTGCTCGATTTCCGAGGCGATCAAGGACCACCCCGAACTGGTGAAAAAGTACCTTGGCAGCGTGGTGCCACAGGCGGATAACTTTTACGCCTGCCTGAATTCGGCTGTCTTTTCAGATGGGTCCTTCGTGTATGTGCCGCCCGGTGTGCGCTGCCCGATGGAGCTTTCCACCTATTTCCGCATCAACGCCGAAAATACCGGCCAGTTCGAACGCACGCTGATCATTTGCGACAAGGAAGCCTATGTGAGCTACCTTGAGGGCTGCACCGCGCCGCAGCGCGATATCTCACAACTGCATGCCGCCGTGGTGGAAATCGTGGTGATGGACGATGCAGAGGTGAAATATTCCACCGTGCAAAACTGGTATCCCGGCGATGAAAACGGCAAGGGCGGCATTTACAATTTCGTCACCAAGCGGGCCGATTGCCGGGGCGATCGGGCCAAGGTGATGTGGACACAGGTTGAAACCGGCTCTGCCGTGACCTGGAAGTATCCAAGCTGCATCCTGCGGGGCAATGAGAGCCAGGGCGAGTTCTACTCGATCGCCATCGCCAACAACATGCAGCAGGCCGATACCGGCACCAAGATGATCCACCTCGGGAAAAACACCAAGAGCCGGATCGTCTCGAAAGGGATCAGCGCCGGGCGGGCGCAAAACACCTATCGCGGCCTCGTTTCGATGCACCCCAGGGCGAAGGACAGCCGTAATTATACCCAATGTGACAGCCTGCTCATCGGCTCTGACTGCGGCGCGCATACGGTGCCCTATATTGAGGTGAAGAACAGCTCCTCGCGGGTAGAGCATGAGGCGACGACATCGAAGGTAGATGACGACCAGCTCTTTTATTGCCGCCAGCGTGGCATGGACGAAGAAGAGGCCGTGGCGCTTGTGGTCAACGGGTTCTGCAAGGAGGTGCTGCAAGCTCTGCCGATGGAATTTGCCATGGAAGCACAGCAGCTTGTGGCGATCTCGCTCGAAGGCTCCGTGGGCTGATGCTTGTGGGGTTGGTCACGCGGGGCCACGCGTTTCAGGGGGCGGCGTATCAGCCGGCCTCTGCGGCTGATGCAAGGCTTTACGTCGATCTGGGTTTTGAAGTGATCAATAGCAAGCTGATGGTCTCGGCCTGTGGCACTGCGGTTAAATTGGGGTAGGGAACAGTTATGGCAATCGGCCCACAGCAGCGAGCCAAGTGGCTCATCAAGCAGTTGGAGCTGGAGGCACCGCTCCAGATTGCCGATATCGGCGCGCGCATTTCAAACGAGAAGCCGGTGTATCGCCGCATTCTCCAGCTTGAGGCGGGCAAGCTGCACGCGTTCGAGCCGGAGCCGAAAGCCTTCAAGGAACTGGAGGAGAGCAAGCCGGACTATGCAACGCTTTACAACGTAGCGGTGGGCAAGCCCGGCAAGGCCACATTCTTTGCCCATCACATTGGTTCGCTGTCGTCGATCTTCAAGTTTGCCCCGGCCTGTGCGGAGTATCTCAACAAGGGGTTTTGGGTGAAGCGCCCGATCACCGAGATGGAGGTGGAGCTGGTAGCGCTTGATGAGGTGGAGGGCTTTCCCAAGCTCGATATCCTCAAGATGGATGTGCAGGGCGCGGAGCTTGATATCATGCAAGGCGGCATGAAAACGCTGGCCGAAACGGTGATGGTGATCCCCGAGGTTCGGTTTTACCGGATGTATCAGGATGAGCCGATGTGGGCCGATCTTGATGGCGAAATGCGCAAGCAGGGCTTTGTTTTGCACAAGTTCCTGCACCAAAAAACCGTGACCCTGCGGTCGCGTCGCTGGAAGAAGTTTGCCAAGGGGGCGGGCAGCCAGCTTCTGGATGGGGATGCGGTTTATATCCGCAATCTCGAAGCGCCTGAAAAGGTGAGCACGCATCAGCTGAAGGCGCTGGCGCTGGCCGCCGATGCGCTGTGCCAAAGCTATGATCTTTGCGCCTTTTGCCTTGAGCAACTGGTGCAGCGCGAGGTGCTGGAGCCAAAGGTGATCGCGGCCTATGTCAACCGCCTCCCTGCTGAGGTTCTGGCCCCCGAAGACGATAAGGTTAACGCCTGAGCCATGCCTCTCCACGCAGCCATATCCTTGCCGTCACAGCGGCTTCTCCACCCCAATTGCCTCGGGGTTTTCGCTGTGTCGTCATACTCTTGCCGTGAGTTTGCGAAAAGCTGCTCACAGGTAGAAGGACGTGGGTGGCATCGTGGCAGTAACAGACATCAACAGTTTCAACGACCGCTTGTCGCGGATCAACAGCGGCAAGCAATGGGTGCCCGAGGGCGTTGTTCATCAAACGGCTCATCAACGCCAAGGGCGCAACGGGGTCTTTGCCCGGCTGTTTCGCACGATTTCCCTGCCAATGGCTTTTGGCATCGGGGTCGTCTCGGTGATCATCGCCCGCTGGGCGCGCTTTGCGATCTACGGGTTGCAAAGCCCCGGCGCGGATGTGGCGATAGAAACCATGCTGATCGACGGCGTATTGGCGATGGCGCTTGGCTTCGTCATCGGCCAGATGACGGCGCTGAAATCGGCCAGCCAAATGTTGGCCAAGGGTTTTGGCGTGACGGCCTGCGTTGTGGGGATGCATCTGCTCGTGCATCGCGCGCCCGACCTCTTCACCGAGCTGTTCTCGCCGGAGTGGGTGAACCAGATCATCACCAGCACCGACCGCAACGGCATCCTGTTTCTCAGCTTCCCGGACCTTCCGTTCTGAAGCTTCAGCGGCCTGCAGGCCGCGTTTCCCCAACACTTGAACCATTGCTCCCGGGCGGCCAAAAGGCCCCCGGGCGGCTTGCTATGCAAAGGTAAAAAAATGCTCGAAATCAAAAACCTGCACGTAAAACTTGAAGAAGAAGACAAGCAGATCCTCAAAGGCGTTGATCTCACGGTAGAGACCGGCAAGGTGCATGCGATCATGGGGCCGAACGGCTCGGGCAAATCAACGCTGTCCTATGTGCTTTCGGGGCGTGATGGCTATGTTGTCACCGAGGGCAGCGCCGAGCTTGAAGGCAAGGATCTGCTGGAAATGGAGACCGAAGAGCGCGCCTCCGAGGGGCTGTTTCTGGCGTTCCAATACCCGGTTGAAATTCCGGGCGTGTCCAACATGACCTTCCTGCGCACCGCCGTGAACTCGCAGCGCAAGGCGCGTGGCGAGGAGGAGATGAGCGCGGGCGATTTCCTGAAGCTGGTGCGCGAGCGCGCCAAGAGCCTCAAGATTGATGCGGATATGTTGAAACGCCCCGTCAACATGGGCTTTTCGGGCGGTGAGAAAAAGCGCAACGAGATCCTGCAAATGGCGATGCTTGAGCCGAAGATGTGCATCCTCGACGAAACCGACTCGGGCCTTGATGTGGACGCGATGAAACTGGTCGCCGAAGGGGTGAACGCGCTGCGCAACGAGGGGCGCTCATTCCTTGTGATCACCCACTACCAGCGGCTCTTGAACCACATCAAACCGGATGTGGTGCATATCATGGCCGATGGTCGCATCGTCAAAACCGGTGGCCCGGAACTGGCCCTTGAGGTGGAAGAGAACGGCTATGCCGATATTCTGGCGGAGGCGGTGTAATGGCAGCGCTGACACGCAAGGAAACCATGGCCCAGCAACGCCGTGCGCAGGCCGCCGAGCGGCTCGCGGCGATGGCGGTGCCTGCGGTTTCGAGCTGGTCAAAAGCGCCGCGGGATGCCGCGCGCGCCCGGCTGTTGGACATGGGTTTGCCGCATCGGCGGGACGAGTACTGGAAGTATACCGATCCAACCAGCCTCGCCCAGCCTGAGCCGGTTGAAGCGGCCACCTTTGACCCGCAGGAAACCCTGATATTTGCCCAGCATGAGCGGTTGCATCTGGTGTTTTCCGATGGGGTTTTTGACGCCGAGGCCAGCGATCCGCTGGAGGGCGAGGGGATCGAGATTGCCCGCCTTGCCGAGGCCGAAACCGCCGATATCCACTGGGCGCAGGATCTCTATGGCACGCTGGAAGCCCGTGGGCAGCAACCGGTGAACCGGCCCTTGGCCGCTCTTAACAGCGCCTTGGCGCAGGACGGTGTGCTGATCCGCGTCACCGGGCAGGTCGAGCGGCCTGTGCACATCACCTATTTGCGCCGTGATACCGCCTCGGATGTGATCCTACACCATGTGGTGAAGGTTGAGCCGGGCGCAAAGATCACCCTGCTCGAAAACGGCCCCGCAGCCGCCCGGCTGAACACCTGCCTTGAGGTCGACGTCGCCGATGGCGCGGCGTTTCACCACATTCGTGCGCAGGGCCGTGACCATGAGCGCCGCGCCGCGTGCCACATGTTTGCGCGGCTTGGCGAGAAGAGCGTTTTCAAATCCTTCACCCTCACCGTCAACGGGGTGCTCACCCGCAACGAGGCGGTGATCGAGTTTACCGGCGACGATGCGGTGGCCCATATCGCTGGCGCTGCTTTGGGCGAGGGTGATTACCTGCATGATGACACGGTTTTCATCACCCATGATGCGGTGAACTGCGAAAGCCGCCAGGTCTTCAAGAAGGTGCTTCGCAAAGGCGCGCGTGGTGTGTTTCAGGGCAAGATCCTGGTGAAGGACGGCGCCCAAAAGACCGATGGCTACCAGTTGAGTCAGGCCTTGCTGCTAGATGATGACGCCGAGTTTGACGCCAAGCCAGAGCTTGAAATCTACGCGGATGATGTCGCCTGTTCGCACGGCTCCACCACCGGCGCGATTGACGAGGAGGCGCTGTTTTACCTGCTGTCGCGCGGTATCTCCAAGGGGGAGGCCGGTAACCTGCTGGTGCTCGCCTTTTTGGCCGAGGCCATTGAGGAGATCGAGGACGATGAGCTTGCCTCGGAAATTACCGAGCGGTTGAGCGGCTGGCTCTCCCGGCACAGCAAGGACTGACCGCCCATGGCCGTCACGACCGAGATCCTGCGCAGTTGGACGCGCCCGCGCAAGGTGATGCGCGGGTTGCTTTCGGCGGGGCAGCGCGAGGACCGCGCGATCATGCTGCTGCTTGCGGGCTGCTTCGTGATTTTCATCGCGCAATGGCCCCGGCTGGCCCGCGATGTGGAGTTGAACACGGCTGCGGGGGCCGAAACGGACCAGCCTTTGCAAATGCTGATCGGCGGCGCGCTTTTTGCGTGGCTGTTCATCATGCCGGTTGTGTTTTACGGGCTCGCGGCGCTGTCGCATCTGGTGATGCGCGCGTTTGGCGGGCGGGGCGGCTGGTATGGCGCGCGGCTGGCGCTGTTCTGGACGGTTCTCGTGATCTCGCCGCTGATGCTGCTGCAAGGGCTGACGGCGGGGCTGGTTGGCCCCGGACCGGCGCTGATACTGGTGCAAACCATCGTGGCGGTGGGGTTCTTTGCCCATTGGACACTTTGCCTGCGTGAGGCGGAATTTGGCGCGGGAGCAGGGGCATGACCGGCACGCGGCCCTCTCTGGGCGAGTTGTTGCGGCTCACGGCCAATGATCCGCGCCGCGCCATTGTGGCGATCAAGGCGATGGAGCTTCGCCCCGCCGTCGCGTGGCAGGCCTTTGCGCTGGCTCTGGTGCTGACGCTGCTGATGATCCACGGGCTTTCGATGCTCGCCGGAACGCCCGAGCCGGTTGAAGGGGCACTGGCCCCGGCGCTGATCGGCAATCCGGTTCTGCTGGGCGTGCTTCAAGGCTGCATCATGGTGCTGATGGCCTTTGCGATCCACTGGGTTGGCCGGGCCTTTGGCGGCACCGGGCGGCTGGAGGATGCGATAGGCTCGCTCGCGCTTTTGATTTTTGCCATGCTCGTGCTCAATGTGGTGGAGTTTATCATCATCACGCTGTTGCCGATCGCGGCGGCTGGGGTGGTGCCCTTTCACTTCGTGATTTTCTTCTACTTGCTGACGATGTTCGTCACCGAGTTACATGGTTTCAACCGTCCGCTGTTTGTGTTGGGCGGCATCGTTCTGACAATGGTGGGCAGCATGATCGGGCTGTCGATCATGCTGGCTATCCTGATCGTGGTGGTCACCGGGGGGGCTCCTGCCAATGTATGATATCAATTCCATTCGCGCCGATTTCCCGATCCTCGCCCGCGAGGTGAACGGCAAGCCGCTGACCTACCTCGACAATGGGGCAAGTGCGCAAAAGCCTTGCGCGGTGATTGAGGCTGTCACCCGCGGCTATGAGAGTGAATATGCCAATGTTCACCGTGGCTTGCATTACCTTTCCAACCTTGCGACCGACAAGTACGAGGCGGTGCGCGGCAAGGTGGCCCGCTTCCTTGGGGTGAAGGACGAGCAAGAGATCGTCTTCAATTCCGGCACCACCGAGGGGATCAACCTGGTGAGCTACGGTTGGGCGGCGCCGCGCCTTCAGGCGGGCGATGAGATTGTCCTGTCGGTGATGGAGCATCACGCCAATATCATCCCCTGGCACTTCCTGCGCGAGCGCCAGGGCGTGGTGCTGAAATGGGTTGAGCCGGAACCTGATGGCTCTCTGCCCGCCGAAAAGGTGCTGGAGGCCGTCGGTCCGCGCACCAAGCTGGTTGCGATTACCCATATGTCGAATGTTCTCGGCACGGTGGTTGATGTGGCGACCATCGCAAAAGCCTGCCGCGCACAGGGGGTGGCCACGCTGGTGGATGGCTCTCAGGCGGCGGTGCACATGCCGGTGAATGTTGACGCGATTGGCGCGGATTTCTACGCGATCACCGGCCACAAGCTCTATGGCCCTTCCGGCTCTGGCGCGATCCACATTCGCCACGAGCGCATGGCCGAGATGCGCCCCTTCATGGGCGGTGGTGACATGATCCGCGAGGTGAGCCGTGACGCGGTAAGCTACAATGACCCGCCGATGAAGTTCGAGGCCGGAACGCCGGGTATTGTGGCAACCATCGGCATGGGCGCGGCGCTCGATTACATGATGGACCTTGGGATGGAGAATATCGCCGCCCATGAGGCCCGCTTGCGCGACTATGCCCGCAGCAGGCTGCACGGTCTCAACTGGCTCACCGTGCAGGGCGATGCGCCTGATAAGGGCGCGATCTTTTCGTTCACGCTTGATGGGGCAGGGCACGCGCATGACATTTCCACCGTGCTCGACAAGCGCGGCGTGGCAGTGCGCGCCGGGCATCACTGCGCCCAGCCGCTGATGGAGCATCTCGGCGTGACCGCAACCTGCCGCGCCTCCTTTGGCCTCTACAACACCGAGGGCGAGGTCGATACGCTGGTCTCGGCTCTGGAGCTGTGCCACGACCTTTTTGCCTGACATTGCCCATTGCGGGAGCAAGGCGAGGCGGCTATATGGGGCCGCAAGCGGACCCATAGCTCAGCTGGATAGAGTGTCGCCCTCCGAAGGCGAAGGCCGTAGGTTCGAATCCTACTGGGTCCGCCATTCCACTTAATGCGATTTTTCAGGCTGGCAGGGCCGGTCGGCTTTGCGCGTGGTCCGGTTGCCGAAGCCCGCGCCTTGGCTGGCGTGTAGGGCCTCTTGTCTGAAAGGGTGATTTCCCTATTGTTGCAGGATCAAAGCGGCAAGCAGGAGGCGCCGGTGGCGAGGTCCCCCATTCATCTGTTGATCGGTGCGCCGCGTTCCGGCACGACTTGGCTGTTCAATAATCTCAAGCACCAGCCCGGTGTTTTTACGCCCATCGCCAAGGAGGTGCGGTATTGGAACGGTGGGCCGCCGCAGGAGCGTGTGGTGCAGATGTGCGGGCCGCTGCGCGAAGAGGCGTTGGCGCTGCCAGATGCGGCAGAGCAGTCTGCATGGTTGGACCGCTGGAGCCTGATTGACGGGCGCAGCCCGCGCGATGGCGCTGAGTATCTGGATCTGATGCAGGCCCAGGGCCGCCCGTCGATGGATATCTCGCCGATCTATTCCATTTTGCCGCCCGGAACGATTAGCAAGGTTGCCGCTTGCCTGCCTGCGGGCAGCAAGGTGGGGTATTTCTTGCGCGAGCCGGTGGGGCGCATGGCATCGCAGATGAACCTGCATTACCACCTGCACGGCCTGTTCCGAGGCCCGGCGGCCGCTTCCACGGTGCAAGCGTTTTTAGAGACCGGCCACCAGCGGCGGCGGAGCGATTACGCGAGCAATATCGAGAAATGGTCACAGGTTTTTGGCGAGCGTTTCCGGGCCTTCCTCTACGATGACTTGCAGGACGATCCCTTGGCCTTCCTGAACGCTGTGGCCGGGCACTTTGGCTTTGACATTAACCAGGATATTGCGCGCGAGACCGTCGAAACCGTGCATGGCGGTTCTGGCGACCGCGCGCCCCGCCCCAATGCGGCGATGAAAAAGCAGATTGCCGGTTCGATCTTGCCGCTGGTTGAGCGTTTTGCCGAGAAGATTCCGCAACCGGGCACCAAGTGGTTGCACATGGCCGAGGCTCAGGCCGCTGCCGAGGTGCCGGTGAAGGACGTGAAGCAGGATGTGAGCCCCCGCGTGGAAACGTTGATGCGGGTCTGCGAAAGCCTGGGCGACAATTGCGAATATGGATTTTGGCAACGGCACCGCGGCTATGAGCCTTCCAGCCTTTTTCGCTGGGCGGTCACCCCGATTGACAGCCTGCTGGCATATCTGGAAAAACCCGCACCACTCTTCAATGTCGATAATCTGACAGCGTGTTCGCCGGGGATGGTGGAAGACGCGCGGTTTGGGTTCAGGTTTCATTCCAAGCTGGTTGAGCGTGATGAAGAGGGGGCGCTGCAAATCCTGCAAGACCCTGCGCAATTTGCTGAGGTCTACGCCGCCGAGCTGCAAAAATGGCGCCACCTTGAAGCGAGGTTCCGAACGTTGCTTCGCAAGCCCGGCCTTTTCATCGTGAAACGCAACAAGCCGCTGGAACGGGGGCAGGTGACCTCCCTGGCGGCGCAGCTTCATCGGCGCAACCCGGCGCATTTGGTGCTGTGGGTTGAAGAGGGGGAGAGTCATGAGATTGAGGAACTTGGCGGAGGTATCCTGCGGGCTGAACTGCCGGCTTTTGCCCGCTATGTGAGGGCCGATCAATACCACCCCGAAGGCTGGACGCGGATCATGCATAGCCTGCTGGAGATCGAACCTGTTGAGGCGCTGATGAAGCGCATCCACAACTAAAGTAAGCTGATTGGGTGACCCCGAAACGAGAAACGCCCGGAGCGTTCCGGGCGATTAATCATGAGTGGTGGCGTGTGTATCGGCGGTGCTTCAGCGACCCCACTGGCGCACGACGCCGCAATCCATATGCACGAAGTTGGAGCCGGAGTAGCGGCCCACGCCACCGGCCTTGCAGGCGGCAGCGGCCTTGGCGACCTGAGCGACCGAGCGCGAGCCGATGCGCAGATCGGCGGCTTGGCCTTTCATGTGCAGCGAGTTCTTGGCGACACCAGAGGAGCGCGCGCGCAGCATCGCATTGGTGGCCGGGCTGCGGTAGCCGGAGAGGAGCAGGTAAGGCTCGGAGATATCGAGCAGGTTATGCGCGGCGGCCATGATATCAATCGTGCGCAGGTCCATGCCGCGCACTTCATCCCGGCGCCAGTCACGCATGAAATAGTTTATCTCTTTTTCAACGTCCTTGATGTAGCTGCCTTCGATCCAGTAGATCGCATCGAGCTTTTCGCCGGTTCGGCCATTGTGCATGCGGATCTGGCGAATATCACCTGCGCCGCGCAGGAAGCCTGCTGCCTTGGAGTAGGTGGGCGCTGCGACTACTGCGGTCGCTGCAAAAGCGCCCAAAAGCCCGCGCCGCGAAATCTTCGTGGAACCAACTGCTCTGGTCATGCCTGTCCTCGTGCCCCTGGCCGCCGTTGAGGCTGGCCTGTTCATCTTCTCATCCCCAGATGTCCTGTTTCTATGCCACAAAGCGATTCTCCGGCCAAGATGCAATTCTGTCGCGCCACCGTTTCCTCGACCAATAGGCGGGAAATTGCTTAAAATCCCGTTGCTTTTGGCAGAGGTGCGGCAAGGCTTGGGCGAGACCTTGTTGCAACAGGTCTGCCAGCCAGAATTTGGCCATAATTACCTGATTCTCATCAATTTCTCCATTTTCCATCACTGGGGCGGCCGAGAGGCGCGAGTGACTTGCCTTAAATGTGAATCGACAACTGGCCTGCCTTCTGCGATTCCTGCGGCCAGTTAACGTGACAGTTCGAACAGTAGTCCCGAGGACAACATGACATTTATTCACACGCAGCGCCCGCTGCGCGCCATAATCACCGTATTCATTTTGGCCCTGAGCGCCGCCGTTTTGGCAATGCCTCAAGGGGCCCGTGCCCAGAGTGCCGCTTTCAAGCAGGCCGTGGCCGAAACTGCCGCCCGTGACCGCGCCGTGGCAACCTTTTATCGCTCCCGTGATTACGCCCCCATTTTTACCGGCCGCAAAGACGGCAGCCGCCGTTCGGCCCTGCTCAAGGCGCTCGGCACAGCCGACGATCATGGCCTGCCGACAGCCCGTTACCCCGCCAAAAAGCTCAAGGACGCCTTCCGCGCAGCCAAGTCGCCGCGCGAGCGGGGGCAGGTTGAGGTGATGGCGGCGCAGATGTTTGTGCGCTTCGCCCGTGATCTGCAAACCGGTGCGCTGGAGCCGCGCAAGATTGACAGTGGCATCGTGCGCTCGATCCCGCGCCGTGACCCGGTGGCGCTGCTCAATGCCTATGCAAAAACCTCGCCCTCGAAGTTCATGAAAAGCCTTGCGCCGCGCACGCCGGAATATACCCGGCTGATGAAGGCGAAGTTGCAGCTTGAAAAAACGGTGGGCCGTGGTGGCTGGGGCCAGCCGGTTCAGGCCAAGGCGTTGAAGCCCGGCCAATCGGGTGGCGCGGTTGTGCAGCTGCGCAACCGGTTGATCGCCATGGGCTATATGCGCCGCAAAAGCGGCCAGAGCTACGATGCCAACATGCAAAAAGCGGTGCAGCTTTTCCAGATTGACCATGGGCTGAACCCCGATGGCACGGCTGGCCCTTCGACCATGGCCGCGATCAACAAGAGCGCCGTGCAACGGTTGCAATCTGTCATGGTGGCCATGGAGCGTGAGCGCTGGCTCAACAAACCGCGCGGCAAGCGCCATGTGCTGGTCAACATCCCGAGCTACAAGGCCCAGATCATCGACAACGGCAAGGTCACCTTCGAGACCCGCACTGTGGTGGGGTCCAACCAGTCTGACCGTCGCACGCCCGAGTTTTCGGACGTGATGGAGCATATGGTGATCAACCCCACCTGGAATGTGCCGCGCTCCATCGCGACCAAGGAATACCTGCCGCTGTTCAAGCGCAATCCGGGCGCGGCGGGCCACCTTCAGCTTTACGATAACCGGGGGCGCAAGGTGAGCCGGAGCAGCGTGAACTTCAACGCTTACAACGAGCGCAACTTTCCCTATGCGATCAAGCAGCCGCCATCGCGCCGCAATGCGCTTGGCCTAGTGAAGTTCATGTTCCCCAATAAATACAACATCTACCTGCATGACACCCCGTCAAAGAACCTGTTCGCCCGCGAGGCGCGTGCCTTCTCGCATGGCTGTATTCGCCTGCAACAACCGTTTGATTTTGCCTATGCGCTGCTCGCCAAGCAAACCCGCGATCCGCAGGGGCTGTTTCAGGCGCGGCTGAAAACCGGCTCGGAAAACGTGGTGCCGCTGGAAACCCAGATCCCGGTTCACCTGATCTACCGCACGGCGTTTACCCAGCCTAAGGGCCGGATGAATTACCGCGAAGATGTGTATGGCCGTGACGGGCGTATCTGGGCGGCGCTGGCCAAGGCTGGCACCCGGTTGCGCGGGTCTGCCAGCTAAACCGCAAGCCGGAGCACAGCCTATGCCGGTCATCCACCGGATCGAAGATATCGCCGCCGCCCTCGCAACCCGTTACGAGGGCGATGGTGCTTTTGGTGTAAGCTGTGCCGCCGAACCGGCCCGCGCCCAAGCCGATGCGTTGGCGCTGGCGATGGACCCCAAGTTTGCCGCCGGGCTGGAGCAGGGGGCCGCGAAGGCCGCGATGCTTTGGGAGGGGGCGGATTGGCAAGGCATGGGGCTGGTGGCGGCGATCTTTGTGCCGCGTCCGCGCTATGCCATGGCGGGCCTCACGGCGATGCTGGACGAGGGCGCGCAAATTGCGCCCGGCGTGCACCCGTCGGCGGTGATTGCCGAAGGGGTGGAGCTGGGGGCAGGGGCCGCGATTGGCCCCTTCGTTGAAATCCGCGACGGGGCTGTCATTGGGCCCAACGCCCAGATCGCTGCCCACGTCAGCATTGGGCGCAACACCCGGATCGGGGCAGATTGCCTGCTGCACGAAGGCGTGCGCATTGCCCATAGCGTTACCATTGGCGATGGCTTCATTGCCCAGCCCGGCGCTGTGGTGGGGGGGGATGGCTTTTCCTTCGTGACCCCTGAGCCGGGCGCCGTAGAGGCGGTGCGCGCCTCGCTGGGGGACCGGGACGGCAAGGCGCAGCAGGCCTACGCGCGCATCCACAGCCTTGGCGGTGTGGTGATTGGTGACAGCGTTGAGATTGGCGCCAATGCCTGCATTGATAGGGGCACGATCCACGCCACCGAGATCGGCTCGGGCACCAAGATCGACAACCTCGTGCAGGTGGGCCACAACGTGCGTGTGGGCCGCGATTGCCTACTCTGCGGGCAGGTTGGCATTGCCGGCTCCACCCGTTTGGGCGATCGGGTGGTGCTTGGTGGGCAGGTTGGCGTGACCGACCACCTGGAGATTGGCGATGATGTGATCGCCGGGGCGGGCACGCTTTTGCGCACGAACCAGCCCAAGGGCCGCGTTATGCTGGGCAATCCGGCAATGGAGATGAAAGCCTCTATCGAGGCCTATAAAGGGCTGCGGCGGCTGCCACGGCTTGCCGCGCAGGTGGCCGACCTCAGAAAGCATCTTTCCAAATGAGCCGTGAGTCCCTAAATCTGCGGTGGGCGTAACAGACAGGTGGGCGGTATGTCGGACGCAGTGAAAGAGAAGGTGATCGAGATCATCGCCGAGCAGGCGGTTCTCGAAAAATCCGATGTGAAGATGGACAGCACTCTTGAGGACCTTGGGATTGATAGCCTTGGTCTGGTCGAGAGCATCTTTGCCATCGAAGAGGCCTTTGATATCCAGGTCCCCTTTAACGCAAATGAACCCTCGGAAAGCGATTTTGATATCTCCTCAGTGGCTGCCATTGTGAAGGCGGTTCAAGGGCTTGTCCGGGAGCAGGCGGCCTGACGGCCCCGCTGAAAAAGGCCATGCAATGAAGCGCGTTGTGATCACCGGGATGGGCACGATCAATGCCCTCGGAAAAAACGTGCCCGACACGATGGCGGCGCTTGCCGAGGGCCGTTGCGGCATAGCCCCGATCAACATTCGTGATGTCGACCGCCTGTCGATCAAGATCGGCGGGCAGGTGCGCGGCTTCGAACCGGAAGCACATTTCAACCGTCAGCAAATCGCGCTTTATGATCGATTCACCCAGTTCACCATGCTTGCCGCCAAGGAGGCGATCTCACAATCCGGGCTGGAGTTTCATGGGTTGTTGGCCGATGAGGCGGGCGCGATCTTTGGCACCGCTGGCGGCGGGGTGAACACCTGGGACGAGAATTACCGCACGGTCTATGAAGAGGGGAAGAACCGGGTTCATCCCTTCGTTGTCCCCAAGCTGATGAACAACGCCGCCGCCTCGCATGTGTCGATGGAATATAACCTGAAGGGCGCGAGCTATTCGGTGTCGACGGCCTGTGCAAGCTCCAACCATGCGATGGGCCAGGCCTTCATGATGGTGCGCTCCGGCCAGAGCCGCGCCATGGTGACGGGCGGAGCCGAGGCGATGCTGTCGTTCGGCGGGATCAAGGCCTGGGAAGGGCTGCGGGTGATGTCGAAAGACGCCTGCCGCCCGTTCTCGGCCAACCGCAACGGGATGGTGCAGGGTGAGGGCGCGGCGGTGTTCGTGTTTGAAGAACTGGAGCACGCCCGCGCCAGAGGGGCCGACATCATCGCCGAGGTGGCGGGGTTTGCCATGACCTCCGATGCATCTGACATTGTGGTGCCCTCCAAACAGGGGGCCGCTCGGGCGGTGCGCGGGGCGCTGCGCGATGCGGCGATGGCGGCGCAGGATGTGGGCTACATCAACGCCCATGGCACCGGCACCTCGGCCAATGACAAGACCGAATGCGCGGTGGTAGCCGATGTGTTTGGCCCGCACGCCGACAAGCTGATGATCTCTTCAACCAAATCCATGCACGGCCACCTGATCGGCGGCACTGGCGCGGTTGAGCTGCTGGCCTGCATCATGGCGCTGCGCGACGGCATCATCGCCCCCACCATCGGTTATGAAGAGCCGGACCCGGAATGCACGCTGGACGTGGTGCCCAATGAGGCGCGCGAGGCCAAGGTTGATGCGGTGCTGTCCAATGCATTCGCCTTTGGCGGGCTGAACGCGGTGCTGGCGTTGCGCAAGGCTTGACGCCCCGCCTGGCGGGCTGGGCTGATCTTTGCCTTTCGCTGGGCCGCGCTTACGCCTGATCTGGCGGCTGTTGTCGAGATGATCCGCACCGCCTGAAAACCCGCGCGGCAAAGCAAAAACGCCGCCCCCAAGGGAGCGGCGTCTTGTTTGCGTTCAGCGGGCTTTCGCCGGTGCGATCAGTTTGCCGCAGCCCCGGAGTTCTTGGCGACGAGCGCGTCATAACCCGCGGTGAAGCCGGTCAGCGACAGCGACAGCGGCACCTTTTGATCCGGTGCGCCTGCGGGCACAATGGTGATCGTTGCGGAATTGCCGCCCTTGAAGCCGGTGATATCGGCCTGGGTGAAACCAACCCGGCTGATACAGCCGATCTGGGTGCAGAAGGTGAAGGGATAGCGCTTGCCCTGGGCCCCATCGACCGAGATCGAAATCTGCTCGGTGAGCAGGGTTTCGAGCGGGGTCACGATGTTTGCGCCCGCTGCGGCCTGTGCTCCCGGAGGCAAGGCGAACATATTGAATTCAGCTACAGAATTGCCGTTCTGGTCCTTCACCAGCTGATAAAGCTGGCAAGGTTCGGGCTGGTCGGTGCCGGTGCGAATGCAGCGCAACTCCCAATCGCCGTGCGAGCTGAATACATAGGTTTCGCCGTTGGTGCCGGCTTCGTTTTCGCCGTCGGGCGTGCCCATGTTAAGGCCGGCCTCGGGGCTTGGCGCCTCGCTTTCGGTGGCGTCTTCGGCGGCGGGGGCCTCAGCGACCGGAGCCTCTTCGGCGGGTGTTTCGGTATCTTGTGCCCAAAGCGGAGCCGCTGCCAGAAGCAACGTCAGGGGAAGGGCTTTCGTAAGAGTCTGCATGTCCTCAGCAACCTTTTTATGGCCTTTTGAACTCGTCAGGCCGTTTAACATGGGTTTTGGGGGATGTCAGGGAGAAATCTTGCCTGTCTGACGGGGCTGTGAACGTGGCCGTGCGGCGCGTGAGGCAAGGGGGCGATGTGGCAATTAAATAAGGGCCCCGAAAGGCCCTTAGTCGAGGGTCATTTGCGCCCTCTGCGCTGGCTTTGCCAGTGCGAATTTTGGTTCTCCCTGTCGGACTGGCCGACTTGATGAGCGAACGCTAGGCGAAGAAAATGCGACCGTCAACAACTAAAAGAAAAGCCTGCAAGAAATTGAACATGCTAAAAAAAAGCCGCGTCACAGGTGTGACGCGGCCAGTCTGACAGGGAGGAAGTCAATCCGGGCCAAGAAGGCCAAGGCCCGAACAAGATGAAGACTGGCAGATGAAGGTTAATACTTTATGTTGGGCGCGAACGGATTTTGGAGAAGTCGATGAGTGACAGCATTTTTGCAGGCGGCGGCGGGGAAAATTATGGCGAGCCACAGGAGCTTTTGCTGAAATACGCCAATCGCCACGGGCTGATCGCGGGCGCAACGGGCACCGGCAAGACGGTGACCTTGCAGATTCTGGCCGAGAGCTTTTCGGCCAATGGCGTCCCTGTCTTCATGTCCGACGTGAAGGGCGACCTTTCGGGGCTGGCCGTTGCAGGCTCGGAAACCGCCAAACCCCATGCCTCCTTCATGGACCGCGCAAAAACCATCGGCTTTGCGGGGTATCGTTATGAGGGCTTTCCCGTCACGTTTTGGGACCTTTATGGCGAACAGGGCCACCCGGTGCGCGCGACGGTGGCCGAGATGGGGCCGCTTTTGCTGTCGCGCCTGATGGAACTATCAGAAGCGCAGGAAGGAATCCTTAACATCGCGTTCCGGGTGGCCGATGAACAAGGGCTGCCACTGCTGGACCTCAAGGACTTACAGGCGCTTCTGGTGTGGGTTGGTGAAAACCGCGCTGAGCTGAGTTTGCGCTATGGCAATGTGTCCACCGCCTCGATCGGGGCGATCCAGCGGCGGCGGTTGGTGCTGGAAAATCAGGGCGCTGTGCAGTTTTTTGGCGAACCGGCGCTGGAGCTTTCGGACCTGTTCCTGACCGATGCCGAGGGGCGCGGAAGGATCAACATTTTGGCGGCAGACAAGTTGATGGGCTCGCCCCGGCTTTATGCCACCTTCCTGCTGTGGATGCTGTCGGAATTGTTTGAAACCCTGCCCGAGGTGGGGGACCCGGAAAAGCCCAGGCTGGTGTTCTTTTTTGACGAGGCGCACCTGCTGTTTGACGATGCCCCCAAGGCGCTGATCGACAAGGTGGAGCAGGTGGCGCGGCTGATCCGCTCGAAGGGCGTAGGGGTTTACTTTTGCACGCAAAATCCGGGGGATGTGCCTGATGATATCCTGGGCCAATTGGGCAACCGGGTGCAGCACGCGCTGCGCGCTTTCACGGCCAGGGACCGGCGTGAATTGCGGCAGGCGGCGGAGACGTATCGGGACAATCCGCGCTTCTCGACGGAGCAGGCGATCCGTGAGGTTGGGGTGGGCGAGGCGGTGACGTCATTCCTGGTGAAAAAGGGGATGCCGGGGGTGGTGGAGCGTACGCTCATTCGCCCGCCATCCTCGCAGCTTGGCCCGCTTGCGGTGGCGGATCGGCGCGGCGTTATGGCGGCTTCTCCGGTGGCTGGGAAGTATGATCAGACTCTGGATCGCGACAGCGCTTACGAGATGCTTGCCAAACGCGCTGAAACGGCAGCGAAAGCGGCGGAAGAGGCTGAAAAGGCGGAAGAAGATGCCGGGATGGCGGAGCGGGAATACCGCGCCGGGCGGCGCTATTCGGGCAGTCGTGTGGGGCGCTCAACGGCCAAGCCTGCGCGCAAACGCTCCAGCCGGTCAGACTCGGTTGGCGAGGTTTTTGCAAAGAGTTTCGCCCGCCAGCTTGGCACCCGCAGCGGCAAGGCGCTGGTGCGGGGGATCTTTGGCACGCTTTTTTCGGGGCGGTAGGGCGCGGCGGCGTTAACCGCGAAAAAGCATGGGGCCACACCCCATGCACAAGCGATGCACAACCCATGCGCATGTCATTTGACATGCCGAAGACGGGTTAACGCGGCGCACGGTGGGGCTTGACTGGGGCGTCCTATCGCGCCGCCGCGAGACGGTGGAACGCTTGCCCGTGGGTGGCGCTCGACCGGTGCCTTCGGCGTGATTCCGGTCGAGAGCCGTTCGCTTCAGGTGAGATATTTGTCAAACCAGGCGGTGGTGCGATCCCAGGCCAGTTTGGCGGCGTCTTCGTCATAGCGGGGCGTGGTATCGTTGTGGAAGCCGTGGTTGGCGCCTTCGTAGATGTAAGCCTCGTAGGTTTTGCCGTGTTCCTTTAACGCCGCTTCATAGGCGGGCCAGCCTGCGTTGACGCGCTCGTCAAGTGCGCCGTAGTGGAGCAGCAGCGGGGCCTGGATTTTGGGGACATCGGCGGGATCGGGCTGGCGGCCATAGAAGGGGACCGAGGCGGCCATTTCGGGGTAGGCCACAGCCAGCGCGTTGCACACGCCGCCGCCGTAGCAAAAGCCCACCGCGCCAACCTTGCCGGTGGAGCCTTCATGGCTCATCAGGTGCTCGAACCCGGCGAAAAAGTCATTCATCAGCTTGGCGCCATCAAGCTCCTTTTGCATGGCGCGGCCCTCATCATCATTGCCGGGATAGCCGCCGAGCGGGGTGAGGCCATCGGGGCCTAGGGCGAGGTAACCGGCCTTGGCGGTGCGGCGTACGACATCCTCGATATAGGGGTTCAGCCCGCGATTTTCGTGGATCACCAGCACGGCGGGCAGCTTGCCGGTGGCACCGGCGGGCTTGGCCATTAGGCCTTTGATCGTGCCGTGGCCATTGGGGCTTTCATACTCGACGATCTCGGTTTCGATCTCGGGATCATCGGGGGCGACCTGCTGGGCGAGCGCGTAATTGGGCTGGAGGCTTTCAAGGACGGCAGCAGCGGTAACGCCGGCTGCCACGTATTTGCCGGCACCTTTGAGGAAATCGCGCTTCGTCATCTTGCCGTGGACGTAACCATCATACATTTCGAGCAGCTTCGGGTGGAAATCGGCGGCGGTCATGCGGCTTTGTGGCTTGGTCATGGCAGTCTCCCTTGGGTGGTCGCGTTGGACGTGGAGTGAGCCTAAAGCGGTAGGGGCGGAACGCACATCACGTTCCTGCGAAGAGCGTCATGGAGTGGGTTCGAAGGCGGGGGAAGGGGACATTCGGCGAAGAATCGCATAAAAGCCGACGGAGAGCGCCTGTTCGGGCGTATTATCGAAGGACGTAAAGAAGGGATGCACTGATGATCCGCCTTGCCACCGCTGTGACGATTTCGGCCATGCCGGGCTGCCTGCTTGCCGAGAGATTCATGGGCGAGGTTTGGGCGGATAACTGGTTTGAGATGCGCATCAACGGGGTTCAGGTGGCAGAGGACAGTGTGGCGATCACCACCGAGCGGTCATTCAATGCCGAGCGCTTTACCTTTGAGGCCGAGCGGCCCTTTGTAATTGGGCTGGTGGCCAAGGATTTTGTCGAGAACGACAGTGGGTTGGAATATATCGGCACGCCGCGCCAGCAGCTGGGCGATGGTGGGGTGATTGCGCAGATCAAGGGCGAGAACGGCCGGGTGGCTGTGGTGAGTGATGCCGAATGGCAGTGCAAGGTGATCCACACCGCGCCGCTCGATAAATCCTGTGCTGCCAGCCATGCGCCGGTGGCCGGGGTCGGGGCCTGTGCCTTTGAGATTTCACCAGAGCCGGAGGGCTGGGATGAGGCCGGGTTTGATGCGCGCGCATGGCCGCAGGCGGAGGTTTACTCAGAGCGCAATGTGCGGCCCAAGGGCGGCTATGACCAGATCCAGTGGGACAAGGCCGCCAGTTTCATCTGGGGTCCGGACCTTGAGCAAAGCAACACGGTGCTCTGCCGGGTGGTGGTGGAGTAGGCGCGCGCGCGTAGCGCCTTGGGGGTGAGATGGCGGCGCGTTACTCGGCCGCCTTCATCTCGAAGCCGCTTTCGATCATGTCGGATGGCTCGACGGGGTATTCGCCCGAGAAGCAGGCATCGCAATATTGCGGGCACTCGGCGTTGCGGCCTTTGCTCTCACCGACGGCGCGGTAGAGGCCATCGAGCGAGATGAATTTGAGGCTGTCGACACCGAGATAGGAGGACATTTCATCCGCGCTCATGGTGGCGGCGAGCAGCTTGGAGCGTTCGGGCGTATCGACGCCGTAAAAGCAGGGCCAGGCGGTGGGGGGCGAGGCGATGCGGAAGTGGACTTCTTTGGCCCCCGCATCAAGGATCATTTCCTTGATCTTGCGCGAGGTGGTGCCACGGACCACGGAATCATCCACCAGGATCACCCGCTTGCCCTTGATCAGCGCGCGATTGACGTTGAGCTTGAGGCGCACGCCCATGTTGCGGATCTGCTCGGTGGGCTCGATGAAGGTGCGGCCCATATACTGGTTGCGGATGATGCCCATGGCGTAGGGGATGCCGCTGGCAAGGCTGAAGCCGATGGCGGCGGGGGTGCCGCTATCGGGCACCGGGCAAACGAGATCGGCCTCGACCGGGGCTTCCTTGGCCAGTTCGCGGCCAATCGCCTCGCGGGTTTCATAAACCGAGCGCCCGCCAAGGATGCTGTCGGGGCGCGAAAAGTAGACGTGCTCGAAGATGCAGAAGCGGCTCTTCTTGGAGCGGAAGGGTTGGCGGCTTTCGACACCGTCCTTGGTGATGACGACCATTTCGCCCGGCGCGATTTCACGCACAAATTCGGCGCCGATGATATCGAGCGCGCAGGTTTCAGAGCTGAGCGCCCAGCCGTCGCCGAGCTTGCCGAGCACCAGTGGGCGCACGCCCAGCGGGTCCCGCACGCCGATCAGTTTGGTGCGGGTCATGGCGACGATGGAAAACGCGCCCTCGACCCGGCGCAGCGCATCTTCCATGCGGGCAGGGATATCGCGCTGGAGCGAACGGGCCATCAGGTGGATGATGCATTCGCTGTCTGACGAGCTTTGAAAAATCGAGCCGCGCTCAACCAGCTCGCGGCGCAGGGCGGCGGCGTTGGTGATATTGCCGTTGTGGGCAATCGCCGCGCCGCCCATGGCGAACTCGCCAAAGAAGGGCTGCACATCGCGGATTTGCGTGTTGCCCTTGGAGCCGGCGGTGGAGTAGCGGACATGGCCGATGGCGATCGGCCCCGGCAGGGTTTGCATCAACGGGGCTTTGGTGAAGTTGTCGCGCACATAGCCAAAGCGGCGGGCCGAGTTGAAGCCGTGCTCCATATCATGGCTGACAATGCCGCCAGCCTCTTGCCCGCGATGTTGCAGGGCGTGCAGGCCCAGGGCGACAAAGTTGGCGGCGTCTTCAAACCCGATCGCGCCGAAAACGCCGCACTCCTCGCGGAGTTTGTCATCGTCGAAAGGATTGGCGGGGGGCATGGCCTTTTGGCCTTGCTGGGTGGCGGGCAAGGGGCAGCTCCGATTTCGCTGTGTGGCGTTGGCCTTCGTTTAGCGATTGACGCAGGGGCTGTCATCCCTTTGTCATGGAGATCGCCCCGGAAAGTGAACGGATTTTTCGCTTTGTCTGAAAATAAAGCGAAAAAGGCGCGGATCAGTTGCTGGTTGCGTCAACCGGCTGGTCGGGCAGGGCGGTGGGATCGGCGGGGACGATGGCCTCGGTCGGGCCGCAGGAGCGCTCGGTGAGGTTGTCCATCCGGTCGGAGAACCACTGCATCACGCCGTCCTGATCGGCGATTTCGCCGTCGATCCGGGTTTTGGCCGAGCCGAACAGCTTGGAGGTTTGGCTTTCATCCACGAAGGCCAGCGACTCGGAGCCTGCGATGAAATCGTAGAGCACCAGTGCGATTGCCACCAGCAGCAGGCCGCGGACCGCGCCGAAAATGAAGCCGAGCCCCTGATCGAGCGCATTGAGCGCAGAGCGTTGCACGAGGCTGGCAAACAGCGGCGTGAACAGCGCAAAGAGCACGAGGCCGATGGCAAAAACCACGACGAAGCCTGCGCCGGTGGCAAGCTCGCAGTTGTCGAGGAAATCGGCGACGACGGGGATTTCCTTGACCAGAGGCACCGCCTGGGGTGCGAAGATATAGGCCAGCACGGCCGCGCCGACCCAACCGGCAATTGCCAGCACTTCGCGCACGAAGCCGCGCGAATAGGCGAGGATCGCCGAAAGCACGATGACGATGGCAACGCCTGCGTCGAAAATGGTGAAGCCGTCCATTGGCTGTTCCTCGCCTCAAATGTCCCTTGGTCAGCCCGCGCCGAACATTTCACCGACAAAACCGGTCAAATCGCTCATGCGGCGCAGAGCCATATCCCCGGCGGAGGTCGCTTTGGACCCCTCGGCGAGGGTTGCGCAGGTGAAACCAAGTTTTTGCGCCTCTTTCAACCTGTTTTCGGTTTGAGAGGAGGGTCGAAGGGCACCGGTGAGGCTTATTTCACCAAAAACCACCATGCCAGCGGGCAAGGCGTGGTCTTCGCGGGCAGAAAGCAAAGCGGCGGCCACGGCGAGATCGGCGGCGGGCTCGGACACCCGCAAGCCGCCCGCGACGTTGAGATAAACGTCCATCCCCGCAAAGGGGATGCCGCAGCGGGCTTCCAGCACCGCGAGGATCATCGCCAGCCGCCCCGAATCCCAGCCCACCACCGAGCGGCGCGCCTGGCCTGCGGGGGCGGGGGCGACGAGGGCCTGAAACTCAACCAGCACGGGCCGTGTGCCCTCAATCCCGGCAAAAACGGCGGTGCCGGGGGCAGGCTCGGCATTGTCGGAGAGGAACAGCGCGGAGGGGTTGGCGACCTCGGAGAGGCCCGCGCCTGTCATCTCGAAGACGCCGATTTCATCCGCCGGGCCAAAGCGGTTTTTCACCGCGCGCAGGATGCGGAACTGGTGGCCGCGCTCGCCCTCGAAGTAGAGCACCGTATCAACCATATGCTCGACCACGCGGGGCCCGGCGATTTGCCCTTCCTTGGTGACATGGCCGACGAGGATGACCGAGGTGCCGCGCCGCTTGGCGAATTGGGTCAACTCGTGGCAGGCGGCCCGGACCTGGCTGACCGAGCCGGGGGCGCTTTCGACGGTGTCGCTCCACATGGTCTGGATCGAATCGATCACCACAAGGTCGGGGCGCTCGGCGTCCAGCGTGGTGAGGATGTCGCGCAGGCTGGTTTCGGTAGCCAGCTTTACTGGAGCGTCGGCCATGCCAAGCCGCCGGGCGCGCATTCGCACCTGGGCCGAGGCTTCTTCACCGGAGATGTAGATGACCTTTTGACCGGCATGAGCAAAGCGCGCGGCGGCTTGCAGCAACAGGGTGGATTTTCCGATGCCCGGATCGCCGCCCACGAGCACCGCCGAGGCGGGCACCAACCCGCCGCCGAGCACCCGGTCAAACTCATCCAGCCCGCAGAGGGTGCGGGGCGGAGGGGCCTCGGGGGAGGCGAGATCGGAGAGTGGGATGGTTGTGCCCTTGCGCGCGCCCAGCCCCTTGCCTTTGGGGCCGGACGAGAGCGGGGCCTCTTCGATGACGGTGTTCCACGCGCCGCAGGCATCGCATTGGCCTGCCCATTTGCCATGGGAGGCGCCACAGGCGGTGCAGGTGAAGGCGAGGGCTTTGGCCATGGCGCTTTCATGCACCGGGGCGGGGCGCTTGTGAAGGGGCCGTGGCAAAGAGAGTTGTGCCTCCGGCGGGGATATTTGGGGAGCATTGAGAGGGAGGGGCTTGGAGAATTTGCGCCGGCGGGGTAGGAGGCGACATGTTTGAAGTGATGGATCTGGACCCGATGGTTTTGCCGCAGGCGGCGGGGATACGGCGGCGTCCTGTTATCCCGGCGCGCAAGCAGCCTGCAAACTTTGATGAGCGCTATGACTGGTGGACGCTGGTTTATGGCGCGGCGCGCCGCCCCGGCGGCCTTGTGCTGGTTTGCCCCAAGCTGGTGAACCTGCGCGGGGTTCTGAAAGAGGGCGTGTTCAGGGCCGGGGGCGCGGCTTTGCGGATGGGCCGGTTGCGGCGGTATCGGCGCCACGATGAGCTTTATCTCAAGGGGGAGGTGCGCGGCGACAGGTTGGAGTTCAGCCATGGTGACATGCGCTTGAGTTGTCCGGTGCAGGGGCCCTGGGAGGGGTTCAACGGGCGGCGGTGCCTTGTGACCACCTCAAAGAACAATGAGATGGACTGGATCGTGGATTGGGTGGCGCATCATGTGCGCCATCAGGGCAGCGAGGCGGTTTTGCTGCATGACAACCTTTCCACCCTTTATGAGCCGGGCGAGATATTGGAGCGTTTGCGCGGGGTGGCGGGGTTGAAGGCGGCACGGGTTGTTTCGGTGCCGTGCCGCTATGGGCCGCTTGGCACCCGGCCTCCCAGGGGGTTGGCGAAGTTTTTGCAGGGCGGTTTGCTGAACCTTGCGCGGCAGGGGGCCTTGAGCGAAGCGCGCTCGGTGTTGCAGTGCGACATTGATGAGATCGCGGTGAGTGATGAGGGCCGACCGGGCTTGCATGAGGCGGCCGAGACCGCGCGGCTGGGTTTTGCCACCGCCCCGGCCTTTTGGCGCAGCGCGGCGGTGCCGCAGGGCAGCTACGCGCGCCATGGCGACCATGATCTGGCCTGGACCCCGGAGCGGGGCACCAAGGAAAAATGGGCTGTTGTGCCGGGCCGTGGCCTGGGGCGCTTTCATTGGGATGTGCATGGGGTTGCGGGATATCTGTTCAACAAGCGGGCGATGGTGGATGGCGTGCGGTTTTACCACTGTGAGCGGCTATCGACCGATTGGAAGCGCCCGCGCTCTGCCGGTGAGCTGCCCGAGGGGGCGGTGGAAGACGCGCAGACCAAGGCGGCGCTGGCAAGGGTGGGGTTGCCGCGAAGCTAGGCGGCAGCGGCGGCTTTGCGGCTTTTCTCGGTGGCCCAGGAGAGGCAGATGGAGGCGATGATGCAGGCGGAGAAGAGATAGAGGCCCCAGGCGACCTCGATCTTGCCGACGCCGATGCCCTTGGCCACCACGATATAGAGCGAGATCAGGAAGATATCGGCCATAGCCAGCTTGCCGAGCACATGCAGCACCGGCAGAACCTTGCGGCGCATCAGCCCGAAGTGGATGAGCGCGAGGCCGATGGTTTTGAGGTAGGGTGCGAAGAGCGCGAAGCCGGTGACCAGCAGGGCGAGGAACACGTCTTTGCTCCAGAGTTCCTGCAGACCGGAGATCACCGAAATCTCGCTCAGGCCGAAGAGCGGCAGCAGCCCGGCGCGCAGGAGGGGGGCAAACCATGCCACCGGGAACAGCACGAGCAGCGAGAGATTTGCAAGTTTGATGGCAAGGCGCAAGGGGCGCTCCGGGGTGGTGACGGGTGCAGCCCACATAGGCGGATGCCGCCCAAAGCGAAAGGGGCTGTGGCCTATTCAGCCGGGTTTGCGGCCTTCTGGTCACTTGCGGGCTTGGGGACAGAAGCGCTCGCCATTGCAGGCTTTTTGGGGGTGGCGGCGGGCTTGTGGGGCATGGGCACGACCTTGCGCTCATCGGTGCGGGCGGGCAGGGCCTCTTCCTCGACGTCAAAGCCGAGGTCTGGCAGAAGCTCCAGCAGGTCACGCTCCAGCGAATTGAGCTGGGTGGCCTGGATGCTTTCCTCGACGTTGATCTGCTGTTGCCAACGCTTGATTTCGTCGGTGGTTTTCTGGGCGAGGGTGAGGCGATCGGAGAAGGTATCAATCTCTTCCTGACGCTGGCGCAGGAACATCCGGGCGCGCTCCATCTTTTCATCCGAGTAAACCTCGGCGAGATCGCGGGAGACCTGGCTCATCTGGGCGGCGACTTCCAGCACGCCCGGCTCAAGGCCGCGCAGATTGGGGTGGCGGCGCATATAGGCCATGCGCTCGCGCACCGCATCAAACTCGGCACTCATCGAGAAGGTGCCTTCGCGGTCAGCGGCGTGGCAGGTGGCATAGGCGCGGGCGATATCCTCCATCGAGAGATGAAACTCGCGGTGGCTCTTTTGCAGCGACAGGATGTGGCGGTTGGCGGGCAGGAAGGCGAGCAGCGACAGCGAAAGGAGCGTGAGGCCGATCTGGATATACACCCCCGCGTCGGGCAGGGTGGTTTGGCCGAAGGTGAGGCTGGCGCTGAGCCAGGGCAGAAGCCCGGTAGCGGCGGCCAGGGTGGCCAGGGTCAACCCTAGGGCGAGTGCGGCCATGGCGGTGAGCGACAGTGCGCGGAGAGCTTGAGACCAGCGATCAAGCAGAGTTTCGGTGTGCGTTGTCATTGAAGTAACCCCCATTACCCAACTGGCGGCCTGTAAGGCAGTGGCCGCATTCATAATTTTTCCAGCCTTTTCAGATTAGCGGAGGATTAACCATTCGTTAATGCAGTTATGTGCGGACAGTTTGGCAGAAGGGGCGGGATTGTGTCCCAAGTGGGAACAATTACTGATTTGTCGTCTGTTTTCCGGGCGTTGGCGCTACTCGGCGGGGCCTTCGAGACAGGGGATTTTGCCGTGCAGGTCGCGCTTGAGGATGGCTTCGGTGAAGCTGAGGGCCTTGTCGCCACGCGCTTTCCATGTCTCGCTGATGCGATTATCGGCGGCGGCGCAGAGCTTGTCGGCCAGGGTTTGGCGCTGTCGTTCGGTTTGGTAGGTGACGGCGAGGCCGAAGATCATAAGCCCCGCGAAGCTGGCGAGGACGTAGCCGGAGATGTCATGCCGGTCGATGCGCGGGGCGGGGCGGCGGGAGGCTTGGGGGGCGTCTGCCTCTGGTTCGGAGCGGGCCGAGAGCGCGCCGGGCAGGGCGGCGGCGAGCATCATCAGGATGAACACGACAACCATCATGGGCCACGAGAAGGCGCCTCCCAGCACCACGGCAGGGCTGGCCCAGAGAGGGGAGGTGATCCCTGCCAGAAGGTAGAGCCCCGCGAAGCCCGCAATGACATAGCCAAGGCGCTTGAGGCCACGCTCGTGGGGGCGAGCCAGGCGAGCGAGAGGATAGAGCCGAGGAGGTAGAGCACAAGTTGGAAAATGGCTCCGACGATCACCATGAGGAGTTCGAAAAGGGGCGCCAGGATGATTTCCATCGACAACTCGCCAGCTGGGACGCGTATGGGGAAGATGGGGGCTTTGGTGCTCAACCGCAAGGTGGCAGGCGCGGGTCTAGCGCAGGGTTTCGATCGGGCCTTCGGCGCTGCCGGTGATGAACTGTTGCAGGTAAGGGTCTGTTGCGGCGTCCATTTTGGCGATGGGGCCGGACCAGCGGACCTTGCCTGCGTGGATCATGGCGACCTCATCGGCGATGGCGCGCACCGAGGTCATATCATGGGTGATAGTGATCGCCGTGGCGCCCATTTCGGTGACGATCTCGCGGATCAGCTCGTTGATGACACCGGCCATGATCGGATCTAGCCCGGTGGTCGGCTCGTCAAAGAAGATGATCTCGGGGTCGGCGGCGATGGCGCGGGCGAGGCCGACGCGCTTTTGCATGCCGCCCGAAAGCTCTGCCGGGTAAAGATCGGCCACATCGGGGCCAAGGCCGACGCGCTGAAGCTTGGCCACGGCGATCTCGCGGGCCTCGGCTTTGGGGCGCTTGAGGTGGCCGCGCATCAGGCGGAAGGCGACGTTTTGCCAGACGGGCATGGAATCAAACAGGGCGGCGCCCTGAAACAGCATCCCGAAGCGGGCGAGAAAGGCCTCGCGGGCCTTGGCGGAGCGGGCGGTGGTGACAGGCTCGCCGCCCACGATGATCTCGCCCGCATCGGGGCGGATGAGGCCAAGAATGCACTTCAACGTGACCGATTTTCCGGTGCCAGAGCCGCCGATGATGACCAGCGAGCGCCCTTGGTCGACCGAGAGATCAATGCCGCGCAGCACGTGCTTGGAGCCGAAGGCTTTGTGGACGTTGCGAAGCTCGATCATATCGTGAAAAACGCTTGTGTGAGCAGGAAGTTGGCGGCGAGGATCAGCACGGCGGCGGCCACCACCGAGGACTTGGTGGCGCGGCCCACGCCTTGCGCGCCGCGCCCGGAGTTCATGCCGTAATAGCAGCCCATCAGTGCCGAGATGCCGCCAAACACCGCGCCTTTGACGAGGGAGGAGATGATATCGAGCGCCTCCAGAAAGTCCCACGTGTTTTGCAGGTAGCCTGCCGGGTTGAAGCCCAGCCGCTCGGTGGCCACCAGAAAACCGCCCATGATGCCGACAACATCGCCCAGAGCCACCAGAAGCGGCACGGTGATCAGGGCGGCCAGCACGCGCGGCACGGTGAGGTATTTCATCGGGTCGGTGGAGAGGGTGACGAGCGCGTCGATCTGCTCGGTCACCTTCATGGTGGCGATCTCGGCGGCCACCGAAGAGGTGACGCGGGCGGCGATCATCAGGCCAACGAGGACGGGGCCAAGCTCGCGCACCATGCCGATGGCAACGATCTGGGGCACCACTGCCTCGGCGTTGAAGCGCGCGCCGCCGGAGTAGATTTGCAAAGCCAGCGCGCCGCCGGTGAAGATGGCGGTGAGGCCGACAACGGGAAGCGAGAAATAGCCAATAGAGATAATGGCTTGTAGTAGTTCCTTAAAGTAGAACGGCGGGCGCGCCATGTGGCTGAGAGTGGAAAGGAAGAACAGTGCCACACGGCCAATGGCGGCAAAGGCGGCAAGGCTGCGGCGACCCAGAAGGGCGAGCGGGGAGATCAGGGTTTCCACCCGTCAGCCCGAGCGGCCGGAATAGCGGCGAGTGTAGCGCGCACCAAGCGAGGTGAGGATTTCATAAGCGATGGTACCGGCGGCATCGGCCACCGCATCCACGCCCTGAGACGGCCCCAGCAGGTGCAAAACCTTGGGTTGCTCGGTGAGGTGGGAGATATCGGCGGTGATCAGGTCCATCGAGACGCGGCCCCGGATCGGGCAGGCGGTGTTGCCCGCCCAGAGGTGGCCCTTGTTGCCAAGCGAGCGCAGGATGCCATCGGCGTAGCCGCCCGAGACGGTGGCGATCTGGGTATCGACCGAGGCTTCCCAGGTGGCGCTGTAGCCCACCACCTCACCCTTCAGCATGGTGCGGGTCTGGATCACCGGGAGGGCAAGCTCGACCACCGCTTTGGCATCGGTGAACGGACGGCCGCCGTAAAGGCCAATGCCGGGGCGGGTGAGCTCGAAGTGATATTCCGGCCCAAGCAGGATGCCGCCCGTGGCCGCAAGGCTGCGCGGGATGCCACAGCCCGAGGTCATCTCGCGGAAAAGCTGCACCTGCGCCTTGTTTTGCGGGCTGGATGGATCATCCGACGAGGCAAGGTGGCTCATGATCAGCGAGGGCGTGCGGGACAGCACCAGATCGCGGACGGCGGCCCATTCGGCGGGCTCCATGCCAAGGCGGTTCATGCCGGTATCAAGCTGCACGCCGAAGGGCGATTTGGGCAGGGCCTCGAAGTGGCGGGTCAGCTGGTCAATCGAGTTGAGCATCGGGATGAGATCAAGGTCATGCAGCATATCGGTATCGCCCGACATATGCCCGCCAAACACATAAATCTCGGGGCCGCGGCCAAGGGCATCGCGGATCGCCGCGCCCTCTTCGGCCACGGCCACAAAGAAGCGGCGCGCCCCGGCATGGGCCAATGCGCGTGCCACCCGGCTTGCGCCGAGGCCATAGCCATCGGCCTTGACCACGGCAGCGGTTTCGCAAGCGCCGCCGGTGAGCGCATCAAGCGCCTTCCAGTTCGCGGCCACCGCGTCGAGATCAATTGTGAGCTGTCCACTACCCATAGGGTCGGTTTTTGGGTGTGGGGAGGCGGGGCGTCAAGCCTATTTCGCGCCTTGCGCCTGCTGCCGCCTATTGATCCTCCCAATAGCGGCGGCGTTCCTGGCGGATTTTCTCACCGATGAGGCAATCTGTCATCTGCGCCTTTTGCAGCCGGGTTGGAGCGGGCGGCGTGAGCCCGGCGATTTCGAGCACCAGTTTGCGGCGCACGGCGGTTTCAAACCCGGCCCAATCGGTGACCGGGATCACGAAGGCCCCCATGCCGCCGATCACGCAATCGCGGTAATAGGCATCGAGGTGGTCGATGTCCCAGGTTTGGTGGCGGCCATCGCGGGTCATCAAGGGGAGGCCGTTGATGGTGAGGCCCCGGCGCAGCGCCGCATCGCGCGATTGGGTGACGGGCGCGCCGGAGTTGTTTGGCCCGTCGCCGGAAATGTCGATCACCCGGCGCAGGCCCTCGTAAGGGTTGCTGGCGATGCTGTCAGCGGCCAGGGTGATGGCGCCGGAGATCGAGGTGCGGCGCATGCCGGTGCCAAAGCTTTCGTCGATCATGCTGGCAAAGGCCTCGGCCTCGGCGGGGGAGGTGATGACGGTCCAGGGCGCGATCACACGGGTCGCGCCATCGCCCGCCCATTCGATATAGGTCAGCGCCACCTGGCCCAGCAGCCCCCCCTCGACGGCGGCCATGACCTCGGGGGAGCGGATCGCCTCGGCGTAGCCCCGGCGCTGGATCTCGATTTCGGAAGGGGCCATGGAGCGCGAGACATCGACCATGAGCGCAAGCTCGACATCCACCTCAAGGGCGGTTTGGGCCGCAGCCGGGAGGGACATGGCGAGAAGGAAAGCAAGCGCGCGCATGGAAAGGATGATGCGCGCGCGGGTGAGTCGCGCCAAGGGCCTCGCGAGGCTGTGATGCTAGAAGTTGTCTTCCGCGCCCTGCTGCCAGTGCTGCACGAGGTTGCCAAAGCGGGTGAACTGCGCCTCGAAACTCAGCTCGACGGTGCCGATGGGGCCGTGGCGCTGCTTGCCGATCACAACCTCGGCCTTGCCATGCAGGCGCGACATGCGCTCTTGCCACTCGGCCATCTTGTCAAGCTGGTCATCGGAGGGCTTTTCACGCTCGGCGTAATATTCCTCACGGTAGACAAACATCACCACGTCAGCGTCTTGCTCGATGGAGCCGGATTCCCGCAGGTCCGAGAGTTGCGGGCGCTTGTCATCGCGGCTTTCAACCTGGCGGGAGAGCTGGGAAAGGGCGATGACGGGGATGTTAAGTTCCTTGGCTATCGCCTTGAGTCCCATGGAGATTTCACCAATCTCCTGCACCCGGTTTTCGGCGGTGCCGCGCAGAAGCTGGAGATAGTCCACGATGATCAGGTCAAGCCCGTGGGTGCGCTTGAGGCGGCGGGCGCGGGCGGCGACCTGCCCGATGGGCAGGGCGGCGGTGTCATCAATGAACAGCGGGCAGCTTTCAAGCTGCTTGGCGGCCTCGACAAAGCGGCGAAACTCGGATTCGTCCATGTCGCCCTGGCGGATCTTGTGCGAGCTGATCTCGGAGGCCTCTGAAAGGATTCGGCTGGCCAGTTGCTCGGCGCTCATCTCAAGGCTGAAAAAGCCAACCACGCCGCCCTCGACAGCGCCTTCGCTGCCATCGGGCAGCTCGCCGCGCTTGTAGGCTTTGGCGATGTTGAAAGCGAGGTTGGTCGCCAGCGAGGTTTTGCCCATCGAGGGGCGCCCGGCGAGGATCAGCAGGTCTGACTTGTGCAAACCGCCAAGCTTTTTATCCATATCGACGAGGCCGGTGGAGATGCCCGCAAGGCCGCCATCGCGCTGGTAGGCGGCGTTGGCCACATTAACTGCGTCTGTTACTGCTTTGAGAAAGCTCTGAAATCCGCTTTCGGAGCGGCCTTCCTCGGAGAGTTTGTAAAGCGCCTGCTCGGCTTCAACGATCTGGTCTTTTGGCTCGGAGGCCACATCCACATCAGCCGCCTTGGCCGAAATCTCGCGCCCCAGCGTCATCAACTCGCGGCGGATCGCCAGATCATAGATGATCTGCGCGTAATCGCGCGCGGCAAAGCTGGCAACGGCGGCCCCGGCCAGCTTGGCGAGATAGGCCGGGCCACCAAGCTCTTGCAGGCCCTCGTCATCTTCCATGAAGGCCTTCAGCGTCACCGGCGTGGCGGCGAGGTTCTTTGAGATTCGCGCGGCGGCGACCTCGAAGATGCGGGCATGGACCGGATCGTAGAAATGGTTCGGCTGAACCACCATGGCGATGCGGTCAAACACATCGTTATTGGTGAGAATCGCGCCCAGAAGCTGCTGCTCGGCTTCAATGTTATGCGGTGCCAGTGTGGCGGCGTCGGGTGCCGTTCCTTCCGGTGAGAAGGCGGTGATCTCGTTCATTCTGCTCAGTCCCCCTGATGAGGGTGGGTCATAGGCCGATTCTGGGTGCGGGCCTATCTGGAAATCCTGTGGATAGTCTTGAATAACTCGGCCCGCCGCCGATACCTACCACATGGAGCGGTAAATTTCGAGGGGGCTACCAGATGCGGGGTGAACCCGCGGAAAAGAAAGTTATGACCCTGCGTCGCTGCGCGCGGCCTGCCACTTGCGCGGGTCTTTCAGGAAAGCCTCGACCCCATCCAGCGTTTCGGCGTCAAAGGCCTTGCGCTCGCGGGCAACTGCCAGCACGTCCCACCATGTGCAAAGGTGGTGCAGGGAGACGCCGTGATCGCCAAGCGTTTTTTCGGTGTCAGGGAAGATGCCGTAGTAAAAGATCACCGCCGTATGGGCGCAGGTGGCGCCGGTGTCGCGGATCGCATCGACGAAGGAAATCTTCGAGCCGCCGTCGGTGGTGAGATCCTCCACGAGCAGCACGCGCTCGCCTTCGCGCATCGCGCCCTCGATGCGGGCGTTGCGGCCATAACCTTTGGGTTTCTTGCGCACATAGGTCATTGGCAGGGCCATCCGCTCGGCCACCAGAGCGGCAAAGGGGATGCCTGCGGTTTCGCCGCCTGCGATATTGTCAAACGCCTCGAAACCCGCGTCGCGCATGACCTTGACCACCAGAAAATCCATCAGCGTGGAGCGGATGCGCGGGAAGGAGATGAGCTTGCGGCAGTCGATATAGGTCGGCCCCTTGAGGCCGGAGGAATATGTGAAGGGCTCGCGCGCATTAAAGTGCACCGCCTCGATCTCCAGCAGCATCCCGGCGGCAATCTTGGCGATGGTTGCGTTGTCGGGGTGGCTGGTGGGGATCATGGGGCGGCTCCTGTTGGCATTTTCTTGCTGTAAATATCCATTTCCCGCGCCCTGCAAGGCAGAAAGCCGCCGGGGTGGGGCGGCTCAGTAGGCGTCGTCAAAGCGCCAGTGCAGCGGGCAGCCGGGATCAAACACCACAACGGGGCCATTTTCGGTGGCCAGCTCGGGCGGGTAGCTGATGGGATCGCCCTTGATGAGGGTGATCTGTTCTTCATTGGGTGCGATCCCATAAAAGGCCGGGCCGTTGAGCGATGTGAAGGCCTCCAACTGCTCCAGCTTGCCCGCCTCGTCGAACACCTCGGCAAGGCAGGACAGGGTGACCGGGGCCGAGAACACGCCGGCGCAGCCGCAGGCGCTTTGCTTGTCGCCTTTCAGGTGCGGGGCGCTGTCGGTGCCAAGGAACACCCGCTCAAAGCCGCTTGTCACTAGCTCCACAAGGGCGGCGCGGTGGCGCTCGCGCTTGACGACGGGCAGGCAGTAGTAATGCGGTTTGATGCCGCCAACCAGCATGTGATTGCGGTTGATCATCAGGTGATGGGTGGTGACGGTGGCGCCCAGCCCCGCATCGCCTGCGCGCAGGTAGTCCACCGCTTCCGCGGTGGTGATATGCTCCATCACCACCTTGAGGCCGGGTGTAGCGCGGCGGATCGGATCAAGCACAGTGTCGATGAACACGGCCTCACGGTCAAAGATATCGACCTCGGGGGTGGTGACTTCCCCGTGTACACAAAGGGGCATCCCGATCTCGGCCATTTTCTCCAGCACCGGGCGGACCTTGTCAAAATCCTGCACACCGGAGGCTGAATTGGTCGTTGCGCCAGCGGGATAGAGCTTTACCGCCTTCACCAGCCCGGAGGCATGGGCGGCGGCAACATCGGCTGGATCGGTGTCTTCGGTGAGGTAGAGCGTCATCAACGGCTCAAACAGGCCCACACCGGGGGCGGCGGCAAGGATGCGGTCGCGGTAGGCCATGGCATCGGCCATCGTGACCACCGGCGGCACCAGATTGGGCATGATGATGGCGCGGGCGAAGTGATGGCTGGTTTCGGGGAGGACGGCGCGCAGCATCGCGCCATCGCGCAGGTGCAGGTGCCAGTCATCGGGGCGGCGAAGGGTTAATCGTGTGGTCATGTGTGTTGGATAACGCGGGGCAGGCAAAAGAACCAGAGGGGGGCTTAATCGAAGCTCAGGCTGAAGCGCCTGGTGCCGTCATAATCGTAGCGCAGCCATGAAGAACCGGTGCCCATTGGCACCGACGCGAAGCTTGGTTGTGTCCAGAGCAGGCCGTGCGGGCTGGGGGTGAGACTGGTGATTTCGCTCGGCATGGATTGGGGGCCGGAGCAGGCGTCACTTTCGTAATAGACCGGCGAAAAGCTGCGGTTTTCGGTGGTGCCAAGCCCGCCGGGCCCATGCTCGTCCCACATTGTAAGGCTCTCGGCCTCGCCGACATCGCCTGCGCGTTGGACAGGCTCTTGCGGAGGATTCAGAGGCGGCTGTTGGCGGGCAAGGAGACGGGGCCTTTGCTCATGGTTTGGGGGTGTTCCATCGCAAAGGCGGGCTGTCCGTTGAGGTAGATGTTGGATTGCGAATTGGCCGGCCAGTCGTTTTGGCCCAGTTTCACCTTGGAGATCAGCGCGGGGCCTCGGTGACATTGGTCATGGGGTGGGCTCCTAGAGGCGCATGAAGACAAGGGTGGCGGTGCAACCGGTTTCACCGCAGCGCCCGCCAAGGGAGATGGCGGTGGCAGGCGGGCCGGGCAGGGTGCAGAGCGGCTCGGCACTGGGCAGGAGCTGGTGTGCGGCGGGCGGAGCGCCAAGCGCGGTGCAGCGCGTGCGCGCCCAGGTCATCAGCGCATCGGGGCCAAGCCCGGTTTCAAACGAGCGGTGGTATTGGCGCAGGAAGGTGCCATCGGCCTCGAAGTGCTCTGCCGGGGCGGTGGTTGTGCTCCCCTCGGGCAGCCCGAAGGCTGCGGCGGCCTGCTCCAACAGGTCGGGCCGCAGCCAGAGCCATGCGGAGAGCAGCGCGGCGAGCAGGGCGAGGCCTGCAAGGATGAGCGATTTGCGGTGCATCAAAATGGGGCGACCGGGGTGTTGGGCAATAATGGGGCAAACCTTCACCTGATTTGCGCGGCAAGGCAAGGCATAGGCGACCGCAGCGCCATGCCGCAGTGCAGCAAAAATCCCCAAGCGGGGCGGCAGGTTAACGCTCAAACCTAGTAAGTGTGATGATCTGCGGCGATTTTGCTCTTTTCGCAGGTGCAGCAATCGCGTAGGTTGTTCGGAGGTGCTGCCTGCCGATAGCGCAGCGGCGCGAGAGATTTTTTGCACAGTAATCCCCTTGGGACCGGACGACACCGGTGGTTGGGGCAAGACGGAAATGAGGAACACCCCATGCGGCAAGCACTTACGGCATTCGAGATGTGGCACAACGGGGTTGTGCTGTGGTCATCGGTCATCGAAGCGCAGGTGGATATGGCGAAAGCCGGGCTTGGAATGCTCGACGTATGGCCAAGCCCGCTGGGCGAGTTTTGGGCCTCTGCCGGGCTTCAGGCTGGGGTGGCCAAGGCAAAGGCCACGGCGCCGGTGAAGAAGGCGGCAGCGAAACCGGCTCCGAAGGCGGCCAAAACCGCTGAGGTGGTTGAGTTGAAGGCTGCCCCGGCGAAAAAAGCCGCCGCCAAGCCGGTTGCAAAGCCCGCCGTGAAAAAAGCAGAAGCCAAGGCGAAGCCTGCGGCGAAAGCCAAGGCCCCGGCGGCCAAGGCGGCTGCGCCCAAAACGGTGAAGGCGGCTGCCAAAGCCCCGGTGAAAGCTGCGGCGCCCAAGGCAGCCGCTAAGCCCGCTGCGCCTAAGGTTGAAGCGAAGCCCGCTGCGCCTAAGGTTCAAGCGAAACCGGCGGCTCCGGCAGCGCCGAAAGCGGCGGCACCCAAGGCAAAGGCCAAGCCTGCCGTGAAGGCCAAGCCCGCCGCCAAGCCTGCGGCCGCCGCACCTGCTCCGGCCCCGGCTGCTGCGCCCAAACCCGCCGCACCTGCTGCGCCCAAGGCAGAAGCAAAGCCCGCCGGACCGGCCCCCGAGGCCAAACCCGCGGAGGCCGATACCGCAAAAACGGCGAACCGGGAAAAGGGCAAGGTCTCATTGGCTCCCGATTTCACACCTAAGTAAGGAGATCGCGGGAAGGGGGGTGTTTTATCGGGCTGCTTTTGCCCCAATGTCTGAAAAGGACTTGCTATGTCGCCCCTTCCCAAGATCCGCCACCCTTTCACCCCGCAACAGCGCGTTGCGTTTGAAGTGTGGGTGACGGGGCTGCAAGCCGCTTGGCTGCTTGCGGAGAGCCATTCGGTTTTTTCACACCGTGTTCTGGGCATGGCCGGGCTTGCGCCGCAGGGGCGTGATGAGATGTCACGGATGGTGGTGGAGAAATCCACCGCCTTCACCGCTTCGGGACTGGCTGGCATGACGCTGGCCATGGCCGGGAGCCGCCCGGATGAGGTGATGCGCGCGATGATGCACCCGATCCGGGGCACCACGGCGCGCAACCTGCGGCGGCTGTCGCGCTTGCGCCAGACCGAGAGCAACAAGCGCTCGAAGTCGCGGGCGAAGATGGTGGCCCAGATGCGCCATGGCGACGTTTCTGCTTAATCTCGCGCAAACGTCCAAACAGCCCCCCCAGCAATCAGCGAGGCGCTAAAGCGTCACGCCTTAAACCTGAGACATCAGATAAAGGTAAGGCGCGCGCAACAACCCTGCCTCGCACTGCGCTCCGCCAAAAGCTGTGATTCAGGTTTTTGGCGGAACGCTTTAATGCTGGCGAC
>NZ_JARGND010000066.1:0-8715 GCF_029212645.1 Vannielia sp.
CTCCGGCGAGGCGCAGGCATAGCGGTGTGCCCCAAGCGGCGTGACGCTTTGCGAAAACCGCTCGATCTGCCCGCCGCCCTCAGGCAGGAACCAGACGGCGGCAACCTCGGCGCGGGACGTGGGCCCAAGGCGGATCGGCTGGAGATTGGTGGCCGGGGTGAAGGCCAGGTCGATATCGGTGCAATCAGAGAGCATTGGGGCACCATCGTTAAGCCGCCATCCCTCGGGAATTTTGACCAGTTTCCACGCCACTTCGGCACCGCCAGCAACGCCGGTGATATCGGCCCCGGTGGCCCACCAGTCGGCATTGCAGCGCACCACATAACTTAGCACAAAGCCAATCCGCACTTCGAAAAACCGGGCGTGGCCGCAAAGCATCCAGCCGCTCGGCTCAGCGATCAGGCGGCAGCAATCTTCGCCCAGCGTATCAAGCCGCCGCCAGTTGGCTTCTGCGACAGGCATGGCTTTCAATTTACTGCGTCGCAGCCACCGTCACCCGGCCCGTATCGGTGCGGGCGCGGAAGGCGGGGCGATACATGTCTTCGACCGAGGCCGCCGGGTGATGGTAACTGCCCGGCGAGATGGAGCGAACGATATAGGCCAATTTGAACGGCTTGTCAGAGCGCCAGTCCACCGCGCCAAGGAAGCGTTCCTGGCGAAATTCGGCGTGACGGGCGTTGATGGTTTTCAGCCAGTCAACCTCTCCAGCTCGGCCCGATTGGATCAAGTGCGGATTGTCGATTTCAAAGCCCGCAGGCAGCGGATCATCTACCATCAGCCGGGCTTCGCGCTTGCCAAAGGGCGTGACCGTGAGCACCACGACCATGCGCTCGCCGGGCGGCACGGCAGAAAGATCAACTACCCCGCCCTCCATAGTGAAATACTGCCGCTCGATTTTGTAGCCATTGCCACCGGCTGGATCAGGCTCGGTGGGCACACCAAAAGTGGTGAGCGTGAGCGTGGTGGGTTGGCCACTGTCATTGCGGATATCCACCAGCTGCGCGTTTGTGACATCAGCGTAAACTTCAACCAGAGGGCCATCAATTGCCTCGCCGTTCATGGTGAAACCATCGCGCGGCGCGGCCTCGATCAGGGCGTGGGCGGCCATCAGCGTCCAAACCTGCTCTTGAGTGGAGCGGTATGTGCCTGTTTTGCCGGTGATACGCACGGCAAGCGCCTCACGGTCCACCACCTGGGTGCCCGCCTCCGAGGCCAGTGCCAGCAGGGCGGCGGCATCGCGCAATTGGGTGCCATAGTCATCCCGCCAGACCTGCGCGGCGCTATCATCCGCCTGCGTTGTCATCATGGCGACGGCGCGGCCAAACATGGCATCGGCGCGCTGTGGATCGCCATAAAGCGCCAGTGCGGCACCAAGCTGGGCGGCCGCGAGCGGGGTGGCAAAATCGCCGCCCTTCACATCGGCATAATAACGCAGATCCCCCATCGAGGCCGCGCCTTCCCGCGCCAGCACCATAAGCGCGTAGGCCAGAGCCTCGCCGCCGTTGTTGCTGTTACGATCAAAGTCGGCGGCGTAGTTCACCCGGTTGCGAAGGTTGTCGACGGCACTACGGAAGGCAGGGGCGGGAACCTCAAAACCCTGGGTGCGGGCGCGGGAGAGGAAATCGGTCACATAGGCATCAAGCCAGAAATCCCCGTCCACAGCCCGCCACATGCCAAAACCCCCGGACGACGCCTGACGCGCCAGAACGCGGGTGATTGCCCCCTCAACGCGCTCAAGGATATTGCCACGCTCCTCAAGGCTCATCGCGCGGGCAACCTCATCAAAGTAAAGCAGCGGCAGCGCGCGCGAGGTGGTCTGCTCGGTGCAGCCATAGGGGTAACGATCAAGCGAGGCGAGCAAGCCCGGCACATCAAACCGCCCAAGTGGGCCAAGCGCCACGGTCGCGTGGCCTGTGCCAGCCTCCAGCCCGGTGAAGACATCGCGCGACAGCGTGAAGCTTTGCCCCGAAGCCAGATCAAACCGCGAGGTGCGGGCGACTTCGGGATCATTGCGCTCAATCGGCAGGTTCAGCTCCTTTACCAGCGCCTCACCGGCGGGCGTGGTAAGCGTGACAGTCACCATCGCCTGCCCCGGATCGCCTACGGTAAGCGGGGTGTTGATGCGGATGGTGTTGCCCTCGGTCAGCTCAACAGTGGTTTCAGCCGCGCCCTCAAGCGTGAGGCCGCTCGCTGAAAGCGCCAGCCTGACGGGGCCGGTGGGGCCAGTGGCGTGGGTGATTTCCAGCAGCATCCGCCCGGTATCCCCCGGTGCCATGAAGCGCGGCACGGTGGCCTGCACCACAACAGGATCACGCACCAGCACGTCTTGTGAGGCTTCGCCAACGCCGGTTTCTGACCAGGCAACCGCCATCAGCTTCACGGTGCCGTTGAAACTGGGCATGTCAAACGAAGTGCGCACCATGCCATCCGCGCCCACGGTGAGCGGGCCAGAGAAATAGGCAACCAGTTCTTCGGTGGGGGGCGGCGATTGCATTTGCGCGCTTTGCGCCGCGTCACCGCCCGAGCGGACTTCGCCCTTGGCACCATTCAGCCCGTCAATCAGGCGGCCATAGATATCGCGCATTCCCATGCCAAGGCGCCGTTGGCCAAAGTAGTGGTCTGAGGCATCGGGCGGGGTGAAGCCGGTGAGGTTGAGGATGCCCTGATCCACGGCAGCGATGGTGACATAAGCCTGCTCACCCGCCTTGATGCCATCCACCTTCAGTGCCACATCAAGCGGGCCCCGGGGGCGGATTTCGGCGCGCACATCAAAGGTTGCCGTGAGCTTCTTTTCGCCGGGGTCAACGCTGGCGTGGGCAAGGCCAAGCGCCCGCGCAGGGCCGCGCTTTTCAGCCGTGTCCATCGGGCGGATCAAGGTGGCGGTGACATAGGCGCCTGCCCCCCAATCATCCGTCACCGGCAACTCGACCAGGGTTTCGCCGCCTTCGCTCACATCCACGGTTTTCATATCAATTAAGCGGTTGGCGACCACGGTGACAAGCGCCTTGCCGGAATAGCGCGGCACGATCCGCAATTGCGCGGTATCGCCCGAACGATAACTTTGAGCGTTGAGAGACACATCCAGCGTATCAGGTGTGGAGGACACATCAACCGGCGCATACCAGCCTGCGTAAAACTCATAAGACGCCTCGATGGGGGTACCATCGAGCCGCTCCACGCGCAGCTCGTAGCTGCCCCATTCCACAGCCGCAGCCACCTTCAGCGGATCTCCCCCAAGGGTGCCTTCGCCGGTGGCAATGCGGGTGCGGGTGGTGATCGGCTCCCAATTCCAACGGCCGTTTTGCGAATACCACTGGTAGCGGCGATTGATGCGGTTCAGCGACCACTTCACCTGCATCCCGGTTGGCTGAAGCCCGGCATCCAGCCCGATCACAGTGAACTCAGCCTCGGTGCCCTCGGGCACAACGCCGTCTTGAGTGGGGCGAATGCCGATCATCGGTTTGCCGGGGCCGATCACCCTGGAGGTGCGGCGCTCAACCGGGCGGCCCGACCCTTCGGACACGCGCACGGTGAGGCGGGCTTCCAGCGGGCCGGTGAATCCTTCAAGCTCGGGCATTTCCAACGGCAGCGTGGCAAGGCCAGCGGCATCGGTGGTCGCGCCGCCAAGGTAGGAGGTGCGCGGCGAGGGCCGCGTCGCGGCATCGCCAAAGCGGTAGCCGGGGAAGCCTGCGAGGGTGTCAGTGGCGGTGATGCGCAACTCGCCTTCAACCGGCAGGTCCGCCCCCGGTGCGCCAAACAGATAGCGCACCTCCACACGGGCGGGTGGGGCACTTTCTGCCGTCAGGTCGCCCTCGGGGATTTCGGCGGTGAAGTCGATCCGCTCTGGCAGGAAGTCTTCCACCAGCACGGTTTTTCTGGCGAGCGCCGGGGCCTTGGGATCAGCGTGCAGCGCCACCGTCCAGGCACCACGCGGCGCAACCGGGTTGGTGGGCATCGAAAACACATGTCCCCCCGCTTCGCCGCCCTGACTGAAGTGGCGAGCGTATTCCACCCCGTCGGGGCGGGTGAGAATAGCGGTGAGCGGCAGGCCCTCGACCGCCGTGGCGGTGGCGTCACGCACCAGCGCGGTGGCGTAAATCGTTTCGCCCGCGCGATAAGCACCACGGTCGGTTGTGAGAAAACTGTCAACCGCGCCCGCCGGGGCACGCCCCTCAACCCCGCGATCCGACAGATCAAACGACGGATCAGTGAGCGACAGGAAGGCCATATCCGCTTCGCCCTGCTTCACCAGCACCATGGCCGGAGCCGCGCCGCCCTGGCCCAGCGTCAGGCCGGGTGCAAACATCGCGTAGCCCTCGGCATCGGTGGTGGCGGTGCCAAGCACCCGGTTGGAGCGCGACAGGAGCGACACCTCAAGCCCCTCCATCGGGGTGGCATCGGTGAGTTGACGGGTGAAAATGTGCAGCCCATCCGCGCCAGACATCGAGGCCAGCCCGATATTTGAAATCACAAACCACTGGGTGGCTGCCGGGTTCTCGTAAGGATCAGCGCCGCGGATAGCGGCCTTCAGTGCATAAACCCCGGCAGGCAGCGAGGCGATAGCCTCACCCATAGGGAGCCGCGTGGTGACATCTTCGTTGAGGCGGCGCTCCATATGCCCGGTGCCAGACCAGACATTTTCGGCAATGTCCCCCTCAAAATAGTCTTCCTCCCACTCGTTGAGCGGGCGGCCAAAGTAGCTATCCTGGATGACGCGCAGCAAGTTGCGATCCGAAACGCGGTGCAGCGTGAGATCAACCTCTTCGGTGTTGACCGTCACCACCGGAATGGCAGCATCGGGGGTTTTGGGCAGCACATAGGCACGACCCGGAAAGCGCACCTGCGGATCACGGTCTCGAACGTAAAAGTTGAGCGCCACATCCTTGGCGAGGCTCTCGCCGGACGCGGCAGGCAGACCGGCGCGGATCGTCACGCGGTAACGCTCGCCATGCGACAACCCTTCAATGCAAAGCTGGTTTCCTGAGGGTTCAACCGTGAACGAGGTGCCGGGAAGCTGCACATAGGGCGCATAGTCAAGACCCGTCGCCTCAATCTTCTCGGAGAAGGTCGCGCAAACGCGGGGCGTGGCGGGATTGGGATCAACCTGATGGCCGGTAATACGGAAGCCGTATTTGCCCAACGCCTTATCCAAAGCGGCCGCAGTTTGCGGATCGGGGGTGATCGACTGCGAAAGGCGCAGCGTGGGGATCATATCGCGGCCCCGGTTGTTGGCCTCAAGGGCGCGCGACAGGGTTTCCAGCGCACGGGTTTGCGCACCAGGACTATCGGCGCGCAGGTAGGCATTGAGCGCGGCACTCTGGGCGCGGCGCTTGTATTCACGGGTTTTAGATGAGTTCTCGCCTTTGGCCGAAAGCGCATATTCGGCGTAATCGTTCCAAAGGTCTGCGCGGTCTGTCAGCACCACGGCGGGGCCGACCCAAACCATCGCATCTTTCAGCTTGCCCGTGCTATAGGCCTCATCCGCCCCGGCCAGCAGCCGATCAAGCGACCAACCGGAGGGCGAGTGCACGCGCACCATCCCTTCGGCAAAGCCATAAGCGGTGCGCAGAGTGCTGGACCCAAGGAAGCCCAGCTCCTCGGCGCGGTTACGGGCAAGGGCAATCCGGCCTGCCGGTTCGGTCACCACGGTCGCTGATAGCGCTCCGTCGTAGGGTTCACGCCGCTCGACCGCCCGTTTGGGAAAACAGGCATTGGAACGGCTGTTGAAGGTAAACGCCGTGCAGGCGTCATCGGCCATGCAGGCGGCGCGGCAGGCATCATATGAGGTATCAAACATCGCCCGTAGGTCAGCACCATAAAAGTCGACATCCTTCTCGGGAATCAACCGCCGCTCAGGGATCGGCGCAGGGCTGGGTTGCTGAGCCGCAACCGGCGCCGGAACGACGATGAGCAAGGCCAGAAGGCCGATAAGGGGTGCGAGAGCTGAACGCAGCATGTAAATACCTCGGATCGAAATGTGATGAATCCTGAGGCGATTTTGGCATGGCCGCTTGCCGCCTGTCCAGCGCCGCGATCTTCGCGTGAGAAAGACGTGAAAGCATGGGGCGGGCGTTAACGGTCTTTCAATGGCTGGAAGGCAAAAAGGGGAGGCAGGCACTCTTTAAGCACGTTTCGGGCTTGCGGTGGGTCTAAAGCGGGTTGCGCGATGTCACTGACGGACAAACTGGCAAGAGAGCGGCGCGGCAGGCTGGCTGCCGAGCGGATGCTGGAGCTGAAAAGCCGCGAGTTGATCGCCGCCAATCGCAAACTCTCGAACCATGCGCTCAAGCTCTCCGATCAGATCATCGAGCAGCGCGAGGTGGTGGCCACCACACGTGCGCAGGCCGAGGCGTTGAAAACAGAAGCGCAGGCTATGAAATCCGTTGCCGCGGAGACCCAGGCCGATTTGCAGCGCGCCGAGCAAGCGGTGGATATTGCCGAGCGGCGGCTTTGGGATTCCGTTGAAACCATCACCGATGGGTTTGCCGTGTTTGATGCCGAGGATCGGCTGGTGGCGGCCAATAGCGCGTGGATGTCGTTGTTTGAGGGGCTGGAAGATATGCGCCGCGGCATCACCTACATGGATATGCTGCGCCTGTTGATGGAGGAAGGCCTGGTTGATCCGGGCGATGTCACATCGGGCGATTGGATCATCAGCATGCTTGATCGCTGGGACCAACCGCAAATCCCTGATGCCACGATCCGCCTCTATGATGGGCGCTATCTGCGGCTCCATGTTCGGCGCGCCCGCGATGGCGATATGGTGTGCCTTTGTCTGGATATCACCCGCGATATGCGCCGCGAAGGTGATCTCGCCGCCGCTCGTGATGAAGCGCAGGCCGCAACACGCGCCAAATCGAACTTTCTCGCCAAGATGTCGCATGAGTTGCGCACCCCAATGAATGGCGTTGTTGGCATGGCCGAATTGCTGCTCGATACCGAGGTCAATGAGGAACAGGCGCTATTCATCCAGACCATCCGTAACTCTGGCGAGGCGCTGCTGGAAATCATCAACGATGTGCTCGATTTTTCTCGCTCCGAGGCGGACCGGATGGAGCTTTATCCCGAAGCCTTTGATCTAGAAGCAATGTTGGTTGAGGTGGTGATGTTGTCGCTCCCCTCGTCACGTGAGAAAGGGTTGCACCTGCTGCTGGACTACGGGCTTGAAATCCCGGCGCTTTTCGTGGCGGATCCAAAGCGGTTGCGGCAAGTGGTCGTCAACCTGCTGGGCAATGCGATCAAATTCACCGAAACAGGCCATGTGAAGATCGCCGTGACCGCCGTACCCGCGCCCAATGACAACGGCCAATGGGGACTTGAAATCGCGGTTGAGGATAGCGGAATTGGCATCCCCGAGAAGATGCAAGCGCATATTTTTGGCCAGTTCAATCAGGTTGAAGATGCCGCCAGCCGCAAGTTTGAAGGCACCGGGCTTGGCCTTGCGATCACCCGTCAATTGGTTGAGCTGATGGGTGGTGAGATCACGCTTGTTTCGGCTCCCGGAAAAGGCACCACCTTCACGCTGCACCTGTCGTTAGAGGCGGCAGGAGGCGAGATTGAGCCGCAGAGCTGGCCTAAGGGAGAGGAGCCGCTGGTGCTGTTCGCCACTCCTTCTGCCGATGCCGCCGCCTTGGTAAAACGGCGGATGGCTGCGAAATCAGTCATCTGCGAACATCTGCCCACCGCCGAGGCGCTGACCGCCCGCCTCCAAAGTGGCGCGCAGCCTGATCTTGTCGTGATAACGGCAAGCATTGGCACCGAAGCGGGGTTGGAGTTGACCAAGCAGCTTGCCGAGGTTTGGCCCGAAACACGCCGGGTGCTCATTGCGCTGCACGGCGATCCGGTCCCCGGCGGGGGTAAGGCCTTTGACAAGGTGGTGCAATACCCCTGCGCCCGCGCCGAAGAGCGGAAGATTTATGAAGGGCTGGCACACCCGCCCCTGCGGCTGAAAGCCACCGCCCCCCCTGCCTCACGGATGATGCAGGTTTTGGCGGCAGAGGATAATCGCACCAATCGTCTGGTGTTTGAAAAAATGCTGAAGCGGTTGAGCCTGAACCTTAGCTTCGCCGAAAATGGCCGCGACGCGGTGGAGAAATATGCGCTGCTGCGGCCTGATCTGGTGTTCATGGATATTTCAATGCCGCAAATGGATGGCAAGGATGCCACCCGCGCCATTCGCCAGCTTGAGGCAGAGTTTGGCTGGCCCCGCGTACCTGTGGTGGCGATGACAGCGCATGCCTTGGCTGGCGATGCCGAGGACATCCTTGCCGCAGGGCTTGACCATTACCTGAAAAAACCCCTGAAACGAGGCTTGATCGAAGAGCAGGTCGCGCTGCACACCCCGGCAGACTGCGATCCATTCCTAGAGCCCGAAAGCCCCGATGCCCGCGCGGCCGGTTAAGCCGCAGCGCTGGCCGGGCGGATAAAGGCCGGGCGCTCGGGCGTGGAGATATCAGGCTGGTAAACGTAACCGCCCGTATCAAACGCGGTGAGCGCGGCCGGGTCGGTGAGGCGATGCTGGATGATATAGCGGGCCATGGCACCGCGCGCCCTTTTGGCTAAAAAGCTGACGATCTTGGGGCCGCCGGGCTTTTCTTCCAGGAAAACCGGGGTCACCACCCGCAGGCCCAGCGCATTTGGATCGACAGCGCCAAAATACTCTTGGCTGGCACAGTTGACTAGAACATCGCTGCCCACGGCCTCGGCCTGCGCGTT
>NZ_JARGND010000066.1:8815-11581 GCF_029212645.1 Vannielia sp.
TGGGTGAGCTTGGAAAGGTCGGGCGAAATGGCCATCAGCTTACCGATCGCCTCGCGCGACAGTTTGGCCCCGGCGCGCGCCAGTTTGGCGGCGTCCTCGGGGAAGGCGGGCGCGGTGGAGGTTGCTTCGGGGCGGCTGGCCCAATCGAGGCGCTTGGCGGGAGAGATCACAATCAACATAGGATGGTTTTAGATCGCGGCGTAGAAAAGGAAAACAGCGATTACCGCGACCGTTGAGCGCGACGTGCCACTCCTACAAAAAACCGCTACTCAGCGGCCAGGGCGGCGAGGAAAGCATTGGCGAACCGTTCAAGCCGCGCGTCATTCATCCCCTGCACACGGGCCAGATCATCGTGGTTGGTGGGTGCGCGCTCAACGATGCGGCGCAGCAGGGTGGTGTCACACGACAGCGGTTTTTCGGTGCCCGCCTCGCCCCGGTAAAGCTGGTGCGCGGCGGCGTGCAGGCGATCAAACGCCTCGCCCTTTCCAGAGGCCGCAAGCGCGCGGCGTTTTGGGTGCATTTCGGGGGTCGCGGCCCCGGTGAGCACGCCCAGAAACTCGGCACCGTAACGCTCCAGCTTTTTCGCGCCAACGCCGCTGATTTGTGCCATTTGGTCAAGCGTTTCGGGACGGGATTCGACCATTTCGATCAAAGTGCGGTCGGGGAAAACCACATAGGCGGGCACGCGCTGTGCTTCGGCCAGTGCACGACGCTTGGCCTTGAGCGCCGAAAGCAGCGGCTCGTCTTCCTCTGACACAAGCGTTTTCACAGCCGGGCGACGGTTTTCGGTGGCACGGGTGATCGCATCTTTGCGCAGGGTCACAGGAGCCTCGCCGCGCAGGATGGGGCGGGCGGCCTCTGTCATGCGCAGGGCGCCGTGACGCTCGGGATCGGGGCGCACGAGATCATGGCCCAGCATCTGGCGATAGATCGCCTGCCATTCGCCGCGCTTGCGGGCCTTGCCCACGCCGAAGGTGGGCAACTCATCATGGCCGCGGGCCTTCACCTTGTCGGTTGGGTTGCCAATGAGGATATCCACAAGGTGGCCCGCGCCAAACCATTCGCCGGTGCGCAGCATCGCCGAGAGCGCCATTTGCACCGCCTCGGTGCCATCAAAAAGCTCTGGCGGGTTTTCACAGAGGTCACAGTTGCCGCAAGGCTCCGCCGCCTCGCCAAAGTAGGCCAACAGTTGCACCCGGCGGCAGCCCTGCGCCTCGGAAAGGCCCAGCAGCGCGTTAAGGCGGCCATGATCTGCGCTTTTGCGCTCGGGCGGGGCGAGGCCCTCATCAATTTGCGAGCGGCGCAGGCGGATATCATCGCTGCCATAAAGGGTGAGGGTGTCGGCGGGCAGGCCATCACGGCCAGAGCGGCCGATTTCCTGATAGTAGGCCTCGATAGACTTGGGCAGATCGGCGTGGGCCACCCAGCGGATATCGGGCTTGTCGACGCCCATGCCAAAGGCCACCGTGGCCACCACGATCAGCCCGTCCTCGGCCTGAAAGCGGCGCTCGACGGAGCGGCGTGGCTCAGGCTCCATGCCGCCATGATAGGCAACCGCCGTGTGCCCCTCGGCAGAGAGCGCGGCGGCGAGGCTTTCGGTGCGCGCCCGCGTGCCGCAGTAAACAATGCCCGACTGGCCGCGCCGGGCGGCGGCATAGGCAAGGATCTGTTTGCGCGGCGAATCCTTGGCGGTGAAGGCGAGGCGGATGTTAGGCCGATCAAACCCGCGCAAAAAGCTGCGCGGCGGGGTACCGCCAAACAAGCGGGTGACGATCTCTTCACGGGTTTCGGCATCTGCGGTGGCGGTGAAGGCGGCGAGCGGCACCTTGAGGCGAGCGGCGAGCGGGCCGATAGACAGGTAGTCGGGGCGAAAATCATGGCCCCATTGGCTCACGCAGTGAGCCTCGTCCACCGCGATCAGGCGCACCCCGGCGCGGCGGATCACATGTTCGGCGCCAGAGGTATTGAGCCGCTCGGGCGCCATGTAGAGCAGCTTAAGCCGCCCGGCCTCGATCGCATCGAATACCTCGGCGTTTTCTTCCTCGGTGTTGGCGGAGCAAAGCGCGCCTGCCTCGATGCCCAGCGCCTTGAGGGCAGCAACCTGATCGCGCATCAGCGCAATCAGCGGTGAAACCACCAGCGTGGCCCCTTCACGGCAGAGCGCGGGAAGCTGAAAGCACAGCGATTTGCCGCCGCCGGTGGGCATGATGGCCAACGTCGGCTCACCCGCCAGCACGGCCTGCACGATCTCCTCCTGCCCGGGACGGAACTCGGGGAAGCCAAAGACGGAGGCAAGCAGGGCGGTGGGGGTATCGGTGTCGAGCATAGCGCTACCTACCCCCGCCGGGCCGGGCGCTTCAAGCGGCCATAAGAGCCGTGCGCCTAGACCAGCTGTTGGAACACGCCGGGCAGGATGATGTTACGCAGGGCGATGACGATAATGAAGGCGACCAGCGGGGCCAGATCAAGCGCACCTGTGTCGGGCAGCAAACGGCGGATCGGGCGATAGACCGGCTCAAGCAGCTTATTGAGCCCGTCCCAGATGTTATAGACCAGCGGTTGGCGCAGGTTGAGGATCTGGAAGGAGATCAGCCAACTCATGATCACATGCGCCAGCATGATGGTGAAGACCACGTCAAGCAGCAGGTTGAGGGTTTTGTAGAGCATCTCCATAGCGAGCGGTCCTTTGGTTGTGCCCCGTGTGGGCCGTCACAGAGGTATTCATCGCGCGGCTTGGTTGCAACCGGGTTAAAACCTGCCGTGACG
>NZ_JARGND010000067.1 GCF_029212645.1 Vannielia sp.
GTCAGGGCGGCGCTCACGGGTCAGCGCCTCGCCCATCTCGCGCCGCCAAGCGGCTATTTTGCCGTGATGCCCTGAAAGCAGCACCTCGGGGATCGCCCGCCCGCGCCATATGGCGGGCTTGGTGTATTGCGGATGCTCCAGCAACCCGTTGGAATGGCTCTCTTCTTCCGTGCTTTCCTCATTGCCCAGCACACCGGGCAGCAGCCGCACGGTGGCATCCAGCATCGCCTGCGCGGCAATCTCGCCGCCGGTCAGCACAAAATCCCCAAGTGAGACTTCCTCGACCCTGTATTCCTCCAGCACTCGCTCATCCACGCCCTCAAACCGCCCGCACAGCATTGTCAGCCCCCGGCCCGCCGCCAACCGCCGCGCCATCGCCTGATCAAAGGGGCGCCCGCGCGGCGAGGCGTAAAGCACCGGCCATTGCGCGCGATCCGCGGGCACCCCCTGCGCCGCATCGTCCAGCGCCGCAGCCACCACATCGGCCCGCAGCACCATCCCCGCGCCACCGCCTGCGGGCGTGTCATCCACGTTGCGATGCTTGCCCTCGCCGTAAGCGCGCAGCCCGATCGGCTCCAGCGCCCATTTGCCCTCCTGCAAGGCGCGGCCCGTGAGCGAAGCGCCCAGCACACCCGGAAACGCCTCGGGGAAAAGCGTGATCACCTTCGCCGTCCAGGCACTCGCCAGGGTTGGCGTGTCGGTCATCAACTCACGCGGGGCCCGCGACGCGCTGATCGAAATCCGCCCGTGCGATTTGCTGGCCAGCGCCCGCTTCGCCTTGGGCGCACCCTCGCCCTCTTTGTCATCCGTCATCTGTGTGGCCCCGGTTGGCTGCGTTGCGCCGCGATACCACGCAAGCCGGGCAGGGCGAAAGGGGCGGCGCAGCCCCTCAATCATTCGATCTGTTCGAGCAGCTCAATCCGGTTGCCGAAAGGATCATCAACGTAAACGCGGCGAAGGTTTGGCAAATCAACATCGCGCCGATAGGGCACGCCTTGATCCTCCAAATGCCGCATCATTTGATCGAGGGACGCCACGCGAAAGGCCGGATGCGCCTTTTTGGCGGGGCTGAATGGCTCCTCAACCCCCATGTGCAGCTCAATGCCGGAACAGGTGAACCAAGCGCCGCCACGGCCCTTCAGGATGGCGGGTTTCTCAACCTCTTCAAAGCCCAGCACGCCGCAATAAAACGCCCGCGCCCGGTGCTCTGCATCGCGCGGCATTGCCAATTGAACGTGGTGCAAACCTTTGATCAACCGCAGCCCTCCTGTGGTGCGGCGCATCCTACACCGCCCAAGGCACAATCCCCAAACCCGCCGCCCTCGTTGGCTCTAGCCGCAGGCGGCTAAACCTCCTCGGGCGGGTTCACCACCACCCGGCCCGCAGCCAGATCAACCGTTGGCACCACCTCCAGCGTGAAGGGCAGCAACACCGTATCCATCTCCCCGGCCATCCGCACCTCCAAAAGGTCGCCCGCGCCATGGTCATGCACCGCCTGAACCGTGCCCAGCGCCACGCCGCCGGTGTCAAAGACCGCAAGGCCAATGAGGTCGGAGTGGTAATATTCGTCATCCGGCAGGGCGGGAAGCACATCACGCGACACAAACAGCTTTTCGCCCTTGCGCGCATCCGCCTCCTCCTTGGTGGTGATGCCGGTGAGGCGGGCGGCATAAGCGTTCTTGATCGGGCGGGTCAGGGTGATGTCATACTGCCTCTGCCCGTCTTCGCTTTCGACCATGCCATATTCGGCAATATCGGACGGCTCGGCGCAAAAGCTCTTCAGCCGCACCTCTCCGGCCACGCCAAACGCCCCCGAGATCACCCCCACGCACACCCGATCATCGCTCATTTGCCATCCCCGATTCCAATGCAAATCCGCCCCGCATAGGTTCCGCCAACTGCCTCGCAGGCATCCACCGAGAGCTGCCAGTGGGCCGCATAGCCAAAGGCCAAAGCGGTGGCAGGAATGAGAAGTTTGCGGACCAGCCAGAACATGACCGCTTGTTACGGGAAATCCGGGGCAGGGGGCAAGGGCGCGCGCACAACGCTTCTAACTGCGCCCCAAAACGCGATCCTTCGCCTCTTTCAGCGCCTCTTCGCCAAGGTCCGAGCGGTTGAGGCCCAGCAAGGTTTCCATCACCCCGCCTTCATGCTGGCGGCGGTTCATATGGCGCGGGAGGGCCAGCCTGGCGCGGCGCGCCGGATCAAGGCGCATCAAATCCAGCAGCGGCGTGGCAGGGCCAAAATGAAGCCCGCCGATCTCTTCCAGCCAGGCAGTCTCCACCTTGCTTTCAAGCCTTGCGCGGGTGGCCTCTACCACCGGCTCCAGTGCCCCGGCATCGGGGTATTTGGCGGCAAATTCGGGGTAATCAAGCACCATGCGGGAGGATTTCACATGCTCCCAATGGGCACTTTCCAGCCAGGACTCGCCGCGCCGCAGGGTGAAGAAAAACACCACCTCCGGATCACCGAACCGCGCCTTCAGCCCCTGCTCCAGCACGTCGGCAATCTCCGGCACGGCGCTGTAATCGCTCAACTCGTCTCGCCCCGGCATATGGCCTGCAAGCTCCTCGGAGGAGAGCAGCAAATCGCGCTTTCGCCCGAGATCGAGGCCGCCAAGATACGCGCCAAACCGGCGGCGCAGTTTTTCAAGGCTGAAAGGGTCGCGCCATGTGCTAAAGGCGCGGCTCGCAAAAAGAACGGGCTCCAGCTGTTGCCGGAGCCCGAGGGCCATCACTGGCCATAGATGCTTGCCATTGGCCCGCAGGAATTGCTGGGCAGAGGTCGTCCCGGTCTTGTGAAAGCCCATATGGACGACCACCCGCACCGGGCGATCCCGCTTTTCGGCCAAGGCCCGCGCGCCTTACTCTTCAGCGGCGGCTTCTTCGGCCGGAGCTTCTGCAGGGGCGTTGGCGGCTTCGGCGGCGGCGGCTGCCTTGGCGGCCTTCTCCTCAACGCGCTCTTCGGCTTTCTTGCCGGGCTTGCCCTTGTTGGGGTTCGAACGCTCGGTCTTTTCGCGCACGCCTGCGGCTTCCAGCATCCGGGCGATCCGGTCAGTCGGCTGGGCGCCCTGGTCAAGCCAGTACTGCACGCGCTCCATGTTCATCTGAACGCGCTCTTCGCTGTCCTTGGGGAGCAGCGGGTTGTAGGTGCCGAGCTTCTCCTTGAAGCGGCCGTCACGGGGCATCCGGCCATCGGCGGCGACGATGCGGTAAAACGGGCGCTTCTTGGAGCCGCTGCGGGCGAGACGGATTTTCATGGCCATTGTGTGTTTCTCCTTTGGAATGGCTTGGTCTTGTCGGGGGGCAGCCTGCCCACCCTATGATTGATGTTTCTCGTGGTGATGGATCACTTCCTGAATGATGAAATTCAGGAATTGCTTGGCGAATTCCGGGTCAAGATCGGCCCGTTGCGCAAGGTCTTCGAGCCGCGCAATCTGCGTGGCTTCACGGGCCGGATCAGAGGGCGGCAAATCATGCTTGGCCTTGAGCTCCCCCACGGCCTGCGTGTGCTTGAACCGCTCGCCCAGGGTATAGACGAGGATCGCATCAAGCCGGTCAATGCTTTCGCGGTGCTCTTTCAAAAGCTCCGCTGCGAGGGCTACGGTATCAGTCAATGAGGCCTCCCCTGGGTTTGAAGATCGGGTTGATGTGGTTCTCGATTTCCAGCGCAATGCCGTCCTCGATCTGCGAATTCTCCAGGTGCGCCGCACTCGGGTGGCGGTAAACGGCGGCGTCACCATTGCCCACCGTCGGCGCTTCCTTGTCCTTCTTGGCGCCCAGCCGCTCGGCCAGCTTCACCGATGACAGATCAAACGGATCAAGGTAGCTTACCGCGTCGTCCCAGCCGAGGCTGCTGTAAAAATGCCGGCGGGCCGCATCGGTGGCCTCAAGCGCGTAGCCCTTGCCAGCCTTCTCGGGCCAGATGATCCAGGCGATCTCGCGTTCGGGCCAGCCCGCAGGCTGCCAGCCCCCGGCCATGCCCACGGTTTCCTCCGCGTCCTTCAGGTGGATCATCCACATGCCAAAGCCGCGAATGTGCCAATGGCCGATCTCGGCGGCGTAAAGCATCCAGCTTTCATAGGGGTTCAGCGGCCCCCCCATGAAGCGCGAGCGATAAGAGGCGAAGGTGGCCTTGAAGTTGGGGTAATCGCCTGGCTCCGGCCCGCGAAGCTGCAAGCGGCGGGTTTCAAGCACAGGGATGGAAAAGCCGGTCATGCGTAGGCCTCCATCCCGCCATCGGCGATGTCTTCCGGGGGCAAATGCCGCCAGATATGCACCGCACCGTGGCGCTCATGGGCAAAGTCGCCGTCGGGTTTGGCGCCCATCCGTTCGGCCACGCGGGCCGAGGCGTCGTTGCCGGGTTTCACAAGGCTGATCGCGGTGGTCCAGCCCAGCACATCATAGGCATAAGAGCGCGCCGCCAGCGCCGCCTCGGTGGCATAGCCCTTGCCCTCATTACCGGCAAACAAATCCCAGCCGATTTCTGGCTCGGGCCAGCCTTCGGGGGCAAACAGGCCCACCAGCCCCACCGTGGAAGGGCCGTCCTTCACGTCAACGATCCAGCGGCCAAAGCCAGCCAGCGTCCAGTGGCCGATCTCCATCGCCAGCATCCGCCACGCGCCTTCGCGGTTCAGCGGGCCGCCTACATATTTGGCACGGTCCGAGGCGTAAAACGCCGCGAAAGGCTCAAAATCACCCATCTCGGGCGCGCGCAGCACAAGCCGCTCGGTTTCCAGCCGCGGGATGATCATTGCGGCCTCCGGCTGGCAAGCATCTCGTCCAGCAATGTCATGCCAGACTTTGCCGCCGCATCCTTATGGCGGGCCACGGCCAGCGAGCGGGCGTTCTGCGCGGTGACGTAAGACACGGTGGAGGCTTCGCCCATCAGGCACAGGCCAATCTCATGTGCGGCCTCTTCGGCCTCGTCTGCCAGCCCCTTGGCGGCGGCCCAATCGCTAAGGTAGCAGGCCACTTCCGGTTCATCGTGCCCGGTGTCGATGCTCACCTTCACAAAGCCCGCACAAGCGCCGCCCTGCATCACCGTCCACAGCCCGTGGCCGCGCAGCAGCCAGCAGCCAACCAGCCCGGCAAACTCCCGAAAGGCGGCCTCGCGGGCCATCAGCGGGCCAAGGCCAGTGCGGCGATCCGGATCAGCGGCGATCTCGGCATAAACGTCAAAATCAAGCAGGCGGGCAGGGCGCAGACGAATGCGCGCGCTCTCGGCCCGTGGCTTGAGGCCCGCAATCTGCGCGGCAAGGCTCTGGCCGCGCTTTGGGGCGGGGCGGGGCTGGGGCGCGCTCATTGCAACACCTGCCTGCGCTCCGGGGCGATCTGGTGGGCGGCAGGGTGGCGGTAAACCTGGCTGTCTTGCGCGGTTTCGCCCCTCGGGCGCTCTGCCGCTGCATCATGCTCCGCCCCCAGCCGACGGGCCAGCGCGATCGAACGCGCGTTTTTCGGGTGGATATAGCTCACCAGCGTGTCGGCCACTCCTGCGCGGTAAGCCCAGCCGCGTGCCGCCTCTGCCGCCTCACGGGCATAGCCCTTGCCCTCATGCGCAGGCCAGATGCACCAACCCAGCTCAACCTCGGGGAAATGCTCTGGCTTGTTCACCCCAACCTGCCCGATGAACTCATCGCTCTCGCGCAGATCCACCGCAAAGCTGCCATGCCCCAGCAAGGCCCAGCTGCCCACCTCGGACGAGAGCCAAAACCACATTTTTTGCCGGTCAATCGGGCCGCCCATGTAGCGGGCCCAATCGGTGGCAAACAGCGCCGCCATCGGCTCGAAATCCTCGATCCGGTGCGGGCGCAGCTTTAGCCGCTCGGTGGTTATGGTGGGGGCGTTGGTCACTTATTTCTTCTTGCCAAAACCGCTGAGACCGGGAGGAAGCTGTGCGCCCCCGCCCATACCGGGAAAGCCGCCGCCCATGCCGCCGCCAAGCCCCTTGGGCAGGCCAACACCCATGCCGGCCCCGCCCATCTGCGCCTTTGCGGCCTCCATCTCGGCCTCGCTCGGGCCACCCTTGCCGAACATCGAGCCAATGGCCTTTTTCATCATGCCGCCCTTGCCCATCTTCTTCATCATGTCCGCCATCTGGCGGTGCATCTTCAGAAGCTTGTTAAGGTCGCTCACATCCTGGCCCGCGCCCTTGGCGATGCGCTTCTTGCGGGAGGCTTGCAGCAGCTTGGGGTTGGCGCGCTCTTTCTTGGTCATCGACTGGATCAGCGCGATCTGGCGGCGGAACATCTTGTCGTCAAAGCCGCTTTCTTCTACCTGCTTGGCCATCTTGCCCATGCCCGGCATCATCTTCATCATGCCTTCCATGCCGCCCATCTTGAGCATCTGCTCAAGCTGGCTGCGCAGGTCATTCATGTTGAACTGGCCCTTCTGGAAGCGCTTCATCATGCGCTCGGCCTGCTCAACCTCGATGGTTTCCTGCGCCTTCTCGACGAGGGCCACGATATCGCCCATGCCAAGGATGCGGCCGGCAATCTGATCGGGGCGGAACTCTTCGAGCGCCTCCATCTTTTCGCCAAGGCCGACAAACTTGATCGGCTTGCCGGTGACGGCCCGCATGCTCAGCGCCGCACCGCCGCGCCCGTCGCCATCCATCCGGGTGAGCACCACGCCGCTGATGCCGATCTTGGCGTCAAATTCCTCGGCCACTTCCACCGCAACCTGCCCGGTGAGGCCATCAACCACGAGCAGCGTCTCACGCGGGTTGACGACATCCCGAACGTCCTCGACCTCCTTCATGAGCACGTCGTCAATCTGCAACCGGCCCGCAGTGTCGAGCATATACACGTCGTAACCGCCCAGCGTGGCCTGCTGCTTGGCCCGCTTGGCGATCTGCACCGCGCTCTCACCGGCGACGATCGGCAGGGTATCCACACCAATCTGGCGGCCCAGCACCGCAAGCTGCTCCATCGCGGCGGGGCGGTAAATGTCGAGCGAAGCCAGCAACACCCGCTTTCCCTGCTTTTCCGTCAACCGCTTGGCGATCTTGCCGGTGGTCGTGGTTTTACCGCCGCCTTGCAGGCCCACCATCAGGATCGGGGCAGGGGCGTTATCCACCTTCAGCGCGCCCGGCTCGCCTTCGCCCTCCAGCACATGCACCAGCTCGTCATGGACGATCTTCACAACCTGCTGGCCGGGGGTCACCGATTTGGTCACCGCCTGCCCGGTGGCCTTGTCCTGCACCGCCTTCACGAAATCCCGCGCCACCGGCAGGCTTACATCGGCCTCCAGCAGCGCCACCCGCACCTCACGCAGCGCGGTCTTCACATCATCTTCAGAAAGCGCGCCCTGCTTGGTGAGCTTGTCAAAGACCCCGGAGAGGCGTTCGGACAGATTTTCAAACATGCTCTCAGCCCTCCTTGGGCGCTTGATGAATTGCCTTCCCCACATGGGTCCGGCGGCGCAAATCGCAAGCCCGAATGCAAAGATGCCCCCGTGGGCGAAACATCGCTGACGGGGGGCGATCCTGCAAAAGGGCAGGACCGGAAGCTTTAAACTCCCGGAAGTCACGCGGGCCTTACGCGTTCAGCCCGCGCAAGTCAAGCCAGCGGGGCAAGCGGTAGCGCCTCAGGTTGAAAATGCTCCGCGCTTTTCGGGGCGGGGAGCACGAGCGTTTGGGCGGCAGCTTATTGATGGTCATGCCTTGCAAGGCGCAAGGGTGACTCTCACGGGGCCACCAGCCAGCCATGGTATCGGCGCGGTTTATAAATAGCGCCGTAAATCCCCCGGCGGCAGCTCAACCTCTACTTGAGGATGTCCAGCACCCGCTCGGGCGGGCGCCCAATCGCCGCCTTGCCGTGGGCAAACACGATGGGCCGCTCGATCAGCTTTGGCGTGGCGGCCATGGCGGCAATCAACATATCGTCGGGGCTGTCCTTGGTCAGCTTCGTCTCGCCAAACGCCGCCTCCTTGGTACGCATCATCTCGATGGGGCGTACCCCAAGCTCGGCAACCGCCTGTTGCAGTTCTTCCGGGCTGGGCGGGCTATCAAGGTATAGCCGCACCACAGGGTCATAGCCCTTGTCGGTCAGCAGCTTGAGGGTTTCGCGCGATTTTGAGCAGCGCGGGTTATGCCAGATCACGACGTCACTCATAGCCACTTTGTCCTCTCGGTGCCGATCGCCTGGGACACATGCGTATAGCCCTTCGCGGCAAGCGTCTGGTCAAGCCCTTCGGCAATCCGCGCGCCAAGGCTGATCCCCTGATAAACCATCGCCGTGTAAAGCTGCACCGCGCTCGCCCCCGCCGCAATCTTGGCGAAGGCCTCCTCGGCGCTTGAAACCCCGCCAACCCCGATCAGCGGCAAGCGCGCTTCGGTCAACTCTGAAAGCCGCGCCAGCGTGCGGGTGGATTTTTCAAACAGCGGCGCGCCTGAAAGCCCGCCTGCCTCGCCCTTTTGGGCACTCACCAGCCCGTCACGCGACAGGGTGGTATTGGTGGCAATCACCGCATCCACGCCGCTTTCCAGCGCCACGCGGGCCACATCTTCCAGCTCGGTGCCATTCAGATCGGGCGCGATCTTGAGGAAAACCGGGATTGGCCGCTCCAGCCCGTCCCTTGCCTCCAGCACTCCGGCCAGCAGCGCGGTCAGCGCCTCGGCGCCCTGCAAATCCCGCAGCCGCTCGGTGTTGGGGCTGCTCACGTTGACGGTGGCAAAATCGAGGCGCGGGCCGCAGCGCTCCAGCACCTTTGCAAAATCCGCCGCCCGGTCGTCGCTGTCCTTGTTGGCCCCAAGGTTCAACCCAATGGGAAAGCCCGCTGGTCTTGCCTCCAGCTTGGCGGCCATCGCCTCCATGCCGTCGTTGTTAAAGCCAAACCGGTTGATCGCCGCGCGGTCCTCGGCAAGCCGAAACAGCCTTGGCCTGGGGTTACCCGGCTGTGGGCGCGGGGTGGTGGCGCCAACCTCGATAAAGCCAAAGCCCGCCCGCGCCAGCGGGGTCATTGCCGTGGCGTTCTTGTCAAACCCGGCGGCCAGGCCAATGGGATTGGCAAGCTTCATGCCGCAAAGCTCACAGGCCAGCCGGTCTGATGTGACCGGGCCGGGCAGCGGCGCAAAGGGTGAATGCAGCGCCTTCAGCGCCAGACCATGCGCGCGCTCCGGGTCGGCCAGCCTCAGTGCGCGCAGCCCGATCTGCTCGATCAGGCTCATACAACGCCCTCCGGGAAGATATGGCCCGCCGAGCCGAGCGGCAGCGACTTGTCCCACACCACCTCGCTGAGCGCGAGCGCCCGGTAAAGATGCGGAAAAAGCGCCCCCCCGCGTGAAGGCTCCCACTTCAACGCGGCGCCCATGGCATCCGGCTCAAAGGCCACCAGCACCAGATTGCTCTCATCGCGGAAGTGTTTGGCCACCGTCTCAACCACCTGCGCAGCGGTGGAGAAATGGATGAACCCATCGGCAAGGTCCACGGGTGCGCCGCGTGTTTCGCCCGCCGCGCGGAAGGCATCCCATTCGGGGCGGCGGAATACTTTGTAGATCAGCATGGCCCTGCAATGCCCCGCAGCCCCGCCCACGTCAAGCTTCGCGCCCTGGTGGGGGCGGCTGCGCTGGCTTGTGAGCCTTTGGCGTGGCGCGCGGGCGCGCCTATCGTATGTGGCGCGCGGGTGCGCCTATCGTAGCGGCCCCTTTGACTCTGCGCGCAGAGCGGGCCAATCTTTCGCCATCACCAACCGGGAGCAATGATAATGTCTGCCAAGATCCTCACATCTGTCGCCGCGCTGGCGCTGTCCGCCGGCGCCGCTCAAGCGGAATTCACCCTAAATATCCTTCACATCAACGACCTGCACAGCCGCATTGAATCAGTCAACAAATATGATTCGACCTGCTCTGCCGAAGATGACGCCGCCGGCGAATGCTTTGGCGGCGTGGCGCGCGTGGCCACCAAGATCAATGAACTGCGTGACAAGATCACCGCCGAGGGTGGCAACGTGATCGTGCTGGACGCGGGCGATCAGTTTCAGGGCTCGCTCTTTTACTCCACCTACAAGGGCAAGGCCGCTGCCGAATTCATGAACACCATCGGCTTTGATGCCATGGCCGTCGGCAACCACGAGTTTGATGATGGCCCCACCGGCCTGTCTGACTTCATTGATATCGTCGATGTGCCCGTGGTGTCCGGCAACCTTGATCTCAGCCAGTCCAACCTGCTGAAAGGCAAGGTCGAAGACAGCCTCGTGCTGGAAGTCGGCGGCGAGAAGATCGGCATCGTTTCCGCGCTGGCAACCGACACGGTGGAAACCGCCTCCCCCGGCCCCAACGTGATCTTCCAGGATGAGATTGACGCGCTCACCGCCGATACCGAGGCGCTTGAGGCGGACGGCGTGAACAAGATCATTGCGCTCACCCACGTGGGCGTCACCAAGGATCTGAAAATCGCCGAAATGGTGCCGGGCCTTGATATCGTCGTGGGCGGGCACTCGCACACGCTGTTCTCCAATGAGGAAGACAGCAAGTACAAATACCCCACCATGGTGGGTGAGGTGCCGGTGGTGCAGGCCTATGCCTACTCCAAGTATGTCGGCCACATCGTCCTGACCTTTGATGACGACGGCACGCTCATCAGCGCCGAGGGCGAGCCGGTGCTGCTTGACGCCTCCGTAACCCCGAACGAGGCCATCACCGCCCGCGTGGCCGAAATGGCCGGCCCGCTCGATGAGCTGCGCAAGAAGGTTGTGGCCGAGGTCTCCGATGTGATCGACGGCTCGCGCGATGCCTGCCGCGCGGTCGAATGCACCATGGGCAACCTCGTGGCCGATGCCATGCTTGAGCGGGTGAAAGACCAGGGCATTCAGATCGCCATCGCCAACGGCGGCGGGCTGCGGGCCTCGATCGCTGCGGGCACGGTGACGATGGGCGATGTGCTCACCGTTCTGCCCTTCCAGAACACCCTCTCCACCTTCGAGGTTGACGGCGCAACCGTGCTCGAAGCGCTTGAAAACGGCGTCAGCCAGCTTGAAGACGGCGCAGGCCGCTTCGCGCAGGTCGCTGGCCTCAAGTACACCTTCGACGCCTCCGCCGAGCCGGGCAGCCGGGTGAGCGACGTGATGGTGATGGAAGGCGATGAATGGGTGCCCATCGACGAAGCCAAAACCTATGGCCTCGTGTCCAACAACTATGTGCGCAACGGCGGTGACGGCTACTCGATGTTTGTCGACGCTGAAAACGCCTATGATTTCGGCCCCGATCTCGCGGATGTCACCGCTGATTTCCTCGCCGAAAACGCCCCCTACACCCCCTATACCGACGGGCGCATCACTGCGAAGTAATCGCCCCGTCTGACCGCAAAAACC
>NZ_JARGND010000012.1:0-19508 GCF_029212645.1 Vannielia sp.
CGGGTTCGCCGGTCGCCGGGTTAGAGCCAATTTCCGCGCCTTCCCATTCGCCTGCCCGCGCCTCCATGAGCGCGTCTTCGATCAGGGTCATGGCGGCATCGCGAAAGTCCATCGCGGCGTCCCAATCACCGGGTTGCATATCGGGGATACGGTTGACGTTGTAGAAAACTTCGATGGTCTTGATGCCCATGGCTTGCGCCTCCTGCTCTCAACAAAAACAGGAAATCATGAAAATCGAGCTAATTTGCGGCGAATTTCACCAACAAGCGCAAAGGGATTGCACCTGAGTCCAGGAAAGCACAATGGCGCGCCATTGTGATGGCGCTGCAAGCAGAGGAAAAACTGCGGCACTCGCACCGCGCACCCTGTCAAAAGCAAAAAACCCGCCGTACCGGGCTGGCAGGCGGGTTTTTCACTGTGATTTGGTTGGCCTTAAAGCGCCTTTTTCAGCGCCTCGGCCAGATCCGTCCGCTCCCAGGAGAAGCCGCCATCGGCCTCCGGGGCGCGGCCAAAGTGGCCGTAGGCCGCCGTGCGCTCGAAGACCGGCTTGTTCAGCGCCAGATGGGTGCGGATGCCGCGCGGGGTCAGGTCCATCACCTTGGGGATCGCGGCTTCGATCTCGGCCTCATGCACTTCGCTGGTGCCATGCGTTTCCACATAGATCGAAAGCGGTTTGCTCACACCAATCGCATAGGAAAGCTGAAGCGTGCACTTGCGTGCAAGGCCCGCAGCAACCACGTTCTTGGCCAGATAGCGCGCCGCATAGGCAGCCGAACGGTCAACCTTGGTTGGGTCTTTGCCCGAGAAAGCGCCGCCACCATGCGGGGCCGCGCCACCGTAGGTATCCACAATGATCTTGCGGCCCGTGAGGCCCGCGTCACCGTCCGGCCCACCGATAACAAACTTGCCGGTGGGGTTGATCCACCACTCGGTTGCGCCGGTGATCCAGCCTTCCGGCAGGATTTTGGTGATATAGGGCTCAACGATGCCGCGCATATCCTCGGACGTCAGATCAGGATCAATATGCTGGGCCGAGAGCACGATCGAGGTCGCCTCCACCGGCTTGCCATTTTCATAGCGCAGCGAAAACTGGCTCTTCATGTCCGGGCCAAGCTTTGGCTCGGTGCCGTTCTTGCGCACTTCGGCGAGGGTTTTGAGGATCTGGTGCGCATAGTGGATCGGCGCGGGCATCAGCTCTTCGGTTTCATCAACCGCATAGCCAAACATGATGCCCTGATCGCCAGCGCCCTCATCCTTGTTGCCAGCCGCATCAACGCCCTGCGCGATGTCGGCGGATTGCGCGTGCAGGTAGTTATCCACATGCATATTGGCCCAGTGAAAGCCCTTCTGCTCATAGCCGATGTCTTTCACGCAATCCCGCGCGATCTCTTCGACGCGTTCGATCACGCTGCCGGGGCCGCGCACTTCGCCGCCGATGACAACGCGGTCGGTGGTTGCGAAGGTCTCGCAGGCCACACGCGCCTGATCATCCTCTGCGAGGAAGGCATCAAGAATGGCATCGGAGATGCGGTCACAAACCTTGTCGGGGTGGCCTTCGGAAACAGATTCCGAGGTAAAGGTATAGTTCTGACGAGACATTTTGGGGTAGTGCTCCATTGAGATTAGTGCCCGCCACGCCAGGAAGCCGTTGTGGCGACAGTTGCGCCTGCCTAGTCCGAAGCCCCTCTCGGGTCAACCGGAATGGCACGCCCCGGTAGAGCCAGCAGCATCAATGCGGCCAGAACAAGCACGGCGAACACCGGCCAATCCCCCCAATGGCGATAGGGCGGCGGCGTGCTGAGGCGCGGCGGCAGCGGGGCGTCAATATGCCCTGACGCCCCCATCGGCAGCGAGGCCACCATCCGGCCCTGCGCGTCGATCACCGCAGAAACGCCGGTGTTTGCCGCCCGCAGCACCGGCACCCCTTGCTCAACCGCCCGTAACCGCGCCTGCGCAAGGTGCTGATACGGCCCCGAGACGGTGCCAAACCACGCATCATTGGTGATATGCAGCACCCAATCCGCCCGCGGGGCGGCGTTGATCTCTTCGGCAAAGATCGCCTCGTAGCAGATCAGCGGCAAGAACCGCCCCAGCCCCGCGCCCGGCGCGATCAGCCGCAGCCCGCCCCCCGGCTCAAAGCCCTGCATCGCCGCCTCTGCCAAGCCTTGCGGCGCGAAGCGGCCCAGCAAATGCCCGCCGGGGATATATTCGCCAAACGGAACGAGGTGGGATTTGTCATAGCTTGCGGTCACGCTGGCATCTGGCGCGATCACCACCAATGAGTTGCGCGCCGCGCGCCCGTCCCACTGCTGCAAGCCCACCACAATCGGAACACCCCCCGCCGCCGCCGCTACGATCTGCGCGGTGCCGTTGCCCGGCTCCAGAAGATAGGCCAGCGAGGTTTCGGGCCAGGCCACCAGAGCCGGTTCGCCCACCTGCTCTGCGGGGGCCGATGTTTCCTCCAGGAGCCGCTCAAAAAACACCGGAATCCGCTCAGGATCCCACTTTTCATGCTGGGGCGCATTGGGCTGCACCAGCCGCACCACCGGCCCGCCGCCTTCTACCGGCAAGCCCGCACGCCACAGCCCATAAGGCACCGGAAGGGCCAGCAGGATCACCGCCGCAATCCCGCCCAAGGCCGCGCGCCGCGCGCCAAGCACCGCTGGCAGGGCCGCCGAAACGCAGGTGAACAGCGTCAGCAGATGGGGCCCACCCAACGCCGCCAGGTGCATTTGCGGCTGGCCGATCCAGATGTGCCCAAGCAGCGCCCATGGAAAGCCCGTCCACAGATGCGCGCGCAGCAGCTCTGCCGCCACCAGCAACATCGCCCCCCAAAGCGCCCGCCGTGAAGGGCCTCGCCCCAGCCCGGCGGCCATCCCAAAAGCGGCGCTCCACAATATCGCAAAGCCCCCCGCCATGCCCGCAAGCGCAAAGGGGGCCATCCAGCCGTGCCGCCATGGGTCCACGAAAAACGGCTCAACGATCCAAAAGGTGGTGCCCGCGAAGTAACCGACGCCCAGCGCCCAGCCGCGCCACGCCGCTGCCCTCGCGCGGTTGACCAAGGTGAACAGGCCAAACGCCAATACCAGCGCCAGCCAGGCCAGCCACGGCCAGCCAACCGGGGCCTGCCCCAGCGCCATAACCCCGCCCAAGGCGGCAAACAGTATGAAACTGCCCCAGCGCCCGGCGACCCAGCCGGCCAGCCTGTCGGGCATGGCTTTACTCACTGGCGGCCTCGCCCTCCACCGGCAAACGCACCCGCAGGCGCTTTACCCGCCGGGCATCGGCATCAACCACCTCGAATTCGGCCCCCGTGGGATGCGGCACAACCTCCCCCCGGATCGGCACCCGCCCGGTGAGCATGAACACAAGCCCGCCAAGCGTGTCGACCTCTTCAAGCTCCTCGGCATCGGCAAGCGACACGCCGGTCTCTTCCTCGAAATCCTCAAGCGGGGTGCGCGCCATGGCCAGATACTGGCCCGACTTCTCCTCGGTCCAAAGCGCACCTTCTTCTATGTCGTGCTCATCCTCGATCTCACCGATCACCTGCTCGATCAAATCCTCGATCGTCACCAAACCATCGGTGCCGCCATATTCGTCGATCACCAGCGCCATATGCACCCGGTCCGATTGCATCTTCTGCAAAAGCACGCCAATCGGCATCGACGGAGGGGCATAAAGCAAGGGCCGCACCATGGGCCGCAGCTCAAACCCCGCGCCATCGCCGTTGAAGCCGTATTTCAGCGCAAAATCTTTCAGGTGAACCATGCCAACCGGGCTGTCGAGCGTGCCCTCGTACACCGGCAAGCGTGACATGCCGCTATCCCGAAACACCGCCACCAGATCATCTTTTTCAATGTCCACCGGAACGGCCAGAATTTCGGCCTTCGGGATTGCCACATCCTCCACCCGCATCCGGTGCAGATTGCCAAGGCCCAGCATCGCCGCGCCAGCCTCCTTCGCTCCATCCCGCGCCGAAGCCTCGCCATCGGCGGCGTCTTCATCTTCCTCACCGGGAAAAATCACATCAGCCAACCGGCCCCAAAGGCCCTTGGCTTCGCTACTCTCGTCGTCTGGCGCGCTTTGCGCGGCGCTAGACGGCCCCTCCGAACTTTCGCCCATCGTCCCTTTCCAAATGCCAGCCCGTCCTGGGGCCTAAGCCTCATATGGGTTCGCAAGACCCAGCTTTGCAAGTACTTCCGCCTCGCGGGCCTCCATCAGCTCCGCGTCTGCGTCGTTAATGTGATCGTAACCCAACAGATGCATCGTGCCATGAACGATCAAATGCGTCAGGTGATCGCCAAAGGGGATGCCTCCCTCCTCCGCCTCACGCGCGCAAGTTTCATAGGCCAGTGCAATATCTCCCAGCGGGATGCTGCCGTCAGGGTCAGCCTCGGCGGCAAATGGCTCACCGCCTGCCGCCTCCGGCTGCAACTCCTGTGCGGGCCAGGACAGCACATTCGTGGGCTGAGCCTTTCCGCGATGCGCTTCGTTCAGCGTTGCGATGCGCGCGTCATCCGCCGCCAAAATGGCCAGCTCCGCGCCATCCGCAATGCGCTGATGGGCAAGCACTGCCGCAACCGCCCGCTGGGAAAGCACTTCAAGCCCAATCGCTTTCCAACGGTCATCTTCCAGAACAACGTCCAGATCCATTTTCTTGCTCTAAATATCCCTGGGGGTTTGGGGGCAACGCCCCCATCACAACCGTTAACGCAACGCGCGGCACGCGCACAATTCAGGAAGGGTCACACCCTCAGCCCTGCACTTCCGCCTTGTCATAGGCTTCGATGATCCGCGCAACAAGCGGGTGGCGCACCACGTCCTTGGCGGTGAAATAGTTGAACGAAATACCCTGCACCCCCTCCAGCAGCTTTTCCGCATCCCGCAGCCCCGATTGCACACCGCGCGGCAGGTCAACCTGGCTGCGGTCCCCGGTGATCACCATGCGCGATCCCTCGCCAAGCCGGGTGAGAAACATCTTCATCTGCATGGTCGTCGCGTTCTGCGCCTCGTCAAGCACCACAAAGGCATTGGCCAGCGTGCGCCCCCGCATAAAGGCCAGAGGCGCGATTTCGATGCGCTTGTCCTCGATCAGCTTTTGCACCTGTTTGGAAGGCAAAAAATCGTTCAGCGCGTCGTAAAGCGGCTGCATATAGGGATCGACCTTTTCCTTCATGTCGCCGGGCAGGTAGCCAAGCTTCTCGCCCGCTTCCACCGCCGGACGGCTCAGGATGATCCGGTCCACATTGCCCGCAAGAAACAGGTTCACCCCAACAGCGACCGCCAGATAGGTCTTGCCGGTGCCCGCAGGCCCAATGCCAAAGCCAAGTTCGTTCTCGAACAAGGAACGCACGTAGGCCTTTTGCGCTTCGGTACGCGGCTCCACAATCTTCTTGCGGGTTTTGATCTCGACCCGGCCACCGTGGAACATTTCCAGCTGGCCTTCGGCGGCACGTTCGGAGGTTTCGCCAATCTCGCCCCCCATTCGGATCGCGCCATCCACATCCCCCGGTTCGATATTCCGCCCGGCTTCCAGCTTGGCGTATAGCTCTTGCAAGATCACCGCCGCCTGAGACCTTGGGCCAGCCTCGCCGACCAGCGCCAACTGGTTGCCGCGCCGCAAGATCTGCACACCAACAGCATGTTCGATCTGGGCAAGGTTGCGGTCAAACTCTCCGCAAAGCTCGATCAAGAGGAGATTGTCAGGGAATTCCAGCGGGGTTTCCAGAATATCCTCGGGGTTTGGCGGGGCGGTCAGGGCGCTGATTCCCAAATAATGCGTCTCCGGTGTTTGAGGCCCGTATTGGGCTATATATTGCGTCTCCTTCAACCATGCTGCCAAGCCACGGGGTATCTGGCAAGCGGGCTGTGCGTAAATTTCACGCATTTGACATGAAAAAGGGCCGCGTGCTGGCTGCACACGGCCCCTTTTGATGGTTTTCCGGGCAGGCCCGGCACGCCGAAGCGGCTTAGATCGGGTCGGGGAAGGCCGAGCCGGATTTGAAGTCACCCACAGTGGAGCTTGAAGGACCGGCGCCCGAGCAAACCGGCTTGCCGAACTTGTCGAGTCGCTGGCTCAGGTAGCCTTCAACACCGTCGTCGATGATCCAGTGGTCGCAGCCGTTCGGATCAATCCAGACGCCGGCTTTCAGCTGGCTCAGGTCCTTGCTGTCAAAGCCACGGTCGATGGTTTTGTTTGTTTTTTCACCGAGACACCCCGAAAGGGAGGCGGCAACGGCAAGAAGCACGATAGGCTTGATGATTTTCATGTTGCTTGTCCCTTACTTGATGCAGATAATTTCGACGCGGCGGTTCTTTTGCATGCCAGCGGCGGTGCGGTTGGAGGCCAGCGGCATCCGCTCACCATATCCACGCACGTCAACGATCTTGCCACCAACGCCCTTGCCCACCTTGGCCACGCTCACGGCGCGACGGTAGGAAAGCTTCATGTTGTATTCATCGCTGGCCCGCGCATCGGTGTGACCGGCAATGATAAAGGCCCGTGCCTTGCTGGAGCGGAAGAAACTGGCGAGCCGCTTCTTGCCGGCGGCACTGATCCGCGCGCTATCGGTGGCAAAAAGCTGGTCTGAGTTCATCACGCCACACACGTTGCCACGGCGGCAAACCGGGATGCCCTGACGGCTGACATGCGGGGTCATGTACCCTTCCACGCCGTCGTCCATCACCCAGTGCTCGCATCCATCCGGATCAACCCAAACCGTGGGCGCATAGCGCTCGGAAGACACGATCCCCACGCCATCCAGTTCCTGCGCCGCTGCGGGAAGCGTTGAGAGAGTGAACGCCGCCGCAAGCGCCATCACGCCCCCGGCAAGCGCCCGTGTTGCTTTGGAAATCCTATAGGTCACGCGCATTCCGTCCTCTGCCAATTAAATTATGCGGAGCTACGGATTGCATCCCCCAACGCTCCAACCACACTATTGGCTAAATTTAACACGTTTTAGGGGCGTGTGAAGCGGTTTTGGCCATATATTGTGTCGAAATTGGCAACAACCACGCCGAGCAAGCGGAATTGTCGCGCAAATCGCAGCCAATTTGATCAGAAAATCAGAGAAGCGTGCCGCCGAGCGAATTTGGCCCGCTCTCGGTGATCCGGACTCGGGAGATTTGGCCAACCGCAACCTCCCCGGTCACATGCACCGCATGAAGATATCCCGACTTGCCCACCATCTGCCCCGGCAAACGGCCCGGCTTCTCAAAGAGCACATCTATCTCGCGGCCCACCATCGCATCCTGTGCCGCCTTTTGTTGGCGGGTCAAAAGGGCTTGCAACCTTTGCAGCCGGTCTGCGGCAACCTCCGGGTCAACCTCGGCGCGCTCCGCAGCAGGGGTGCCGGGACGGGAGGAATACTTGAAGGAATAGGCCTGCCCGTAATTCACCGCTTCGATCAGCGCCATCGTCGCCTGAAAATCCTCTTCGGTCTCTTCAGGGAAGCCCACGATAAAATCCCCCGAGAGCAGCAAATCCGGGCGGGCCTCACGGATCCGCTCGATCAGGCGGATATACTCCGCCGCCGTGTGCTTGCGGGCCATCCGCTTGAGGATCCTGTCAGAGCCGGATTGCACCGGAAGATGCAGATAGGGCATGAGCTTTTCGCAATCACCATGGGCGGTGATAAGGTCATCTTCCATGTCGTTGGGGTGGGAGGTGGTGAAACGGATGCGCTTTAGCTCATCAATCTCGGCCAGCCGCCGGATCAAGCGCGCCAGCCCCCATGTTTCCCCACCGTCCGCACCATGATAGGCGTTCACGTTTTGCCCAAGCAGGGTGATCTCACGCACCCCGCGCGACACCAGATCCTCCGCCTCGGCCAGCACCCGCGCCACCGGGCGCGACACCTCTGCCCCACGGGTATAGGGCACCACGCAGAAGGCGCAGAACTTGTCGCAGCCCTCCTGCACCGTCAAAAACGCCGTCGGACCACGTTGCGCCTTGGGGCGGGTCTTCAACTTCTCAAACTTGTCTTCTTCGGGGAAGTCCGTATCCAGCGCCTTTTCGCCCCGCGCGGCCTTTGCCTCAAGCTCAGGCAGGCGATGGTAGCTTTGCGGGCCAACGACGATATCAACCAACGGCTGGCGGCGCATAACCTCTTCCCCCTCGGCCTGCGCCACGCATCCGGCCACACCGATCTTGAGGTCAGGATTTGCCTCTTTCAGCCCCCGGTAGCGGCCCAGTTCGGAGTAAATCTTTTCAGCGGCTTTTTCGCGGATATGACAGGTGTTGAGCAGGATCATGTCAGCGCCATCAGGGCTGTTGACCTGCTCATAGCCGTCCAGCGCCTCGGCCATGCGCTCGCTGTCATACACATTCATCTGACAGCCATAGGTCTTGATATAGAGCTTCTTGGTCATCACGCGCACCTGAGGGAAAGTTGCGCGGTGCATATCCTAAGCCCCCCCTCCCCGCAACGGTTGCGCTTGGGGGGATGTTAACACTAGTTTGCGATCAACGACGGACAGCCAGAGAACCCCATGAGATACAGCTCGCTACAGGCATTCCTCGACCAGAACAGCGCGGCGCTCCAAAAAGGGCCAGTGGCGGTGATCTGTGTCGAAGATCTGGTCGAGGTTGAAACCACGATCCGCCATCACAGCCTCGCGGGCTTCAAGGAGGTTATCCTGCTGGCCCCCGATATGCTGGAGCTGACCGCCACGCTCGAAGCGCTCGTGCACCGGATCAACTATGACATGCACGCGGATGATGCGCTGATCAATGCGATCAACCCGATCATTGCCGCCGCCAAGCCGGGCACGTGGCTCTACTACTGCTTCAATGCCGAGTATCTCTTTTCCCCGTTTTGCGAAAACCGCACCGTGGGTGAAATGCTGACCTTCCATGTGGAGGAACGGCGGGATGCCATGCTCACCTATGTGGTGGACCTATACGCCGAAAATTTGAACACCTCGCCAAATGCCGTGTCGATCGAAACCGCGCATCTCGATAAATCCGGCTACTACGCCCTCGCCCGCCCCGATCCGGCCAACCACAATTACCCGAAGGAACGCCAGTTGGATTTCTTTGGCGGCTTGCGCTGGCGGTTTGAGGAGCACATCGCGGCAGATCGTCGCCGGATTGACCGGATTGGCCTGTTTCGCGCCAAGCCAGACCTGAAACTGCTGCCCAATCACACCTTCACGGACGAGGAATACAACACCTACGCCTGCCCCTGGCATCACAACCTCACGGCAACGATCTGTTCTTTCCGCACGGCGAAGGCGCTCAAATCAAATCCGGGCAGCCGCTACGATATCGACAGTTTCAAGTGGCACAACTCAACAAAGTTTGAATGGCACAGCCAGCAATTGCTGGATTTGGGGCTGATGGAACCGGGCCAGTGGTTTTAACGGCTTGAGCGCTGCCCTATTGGCGCGGATCAGCTCCGGCGCAGGCGGATCACCACATCAACCTTGGCAATTTCAGTGCCCTCGGGCGCATCCGGCACCGCGGCAATGCGCAGCTGTTCGGCGGGCGCATCGGTAAGAGACTGGCTGTCTTCCCAGTAAAAATGCGGGTGATCGGATGTGCAGGTGTCAAAGTAGCTGCGGCTGCCATCCACCGTGATTTCCTGCATCAGCCCGGCTGAGCAAAAGGCCCGCAGGGTATTGTAAACCGTTGCCAGCGATACCTTTTCGCCGGCTTCGCGGGTCATATCAAACAGGCTTTCAGCGGTAACGTGGCGATCATGCCCATCGCCCACCAGCAGCGAGGCCAGGGCGATCCGCTGCCGTGTCGGGCGCAATCCGCCCTGTTCCAGCCATTTCGCTCCACGTTCACGGGTCACAGTTTGCATACCAGTTGGGTCCATTTTCCTGACTTGCCTTGGGGTATACCGGCTGTGGCGGGGCATTTTCAATTGAAAATAGCTCGCAACTTCGCCAACCCAAGCGCTATTGCGCCCCCCAAGCCGCCGATGGTAGACGAGTCTGAACGCAAGTTTGCAAAGCAAAGTGGTCCTGAAAGGACCGAATGGGAGACAACGCCGAATGGCCAATCATCCGAGCAGTTTTGACAAGGACGGGCTTCTGAAATGCGCAAAGGGCGAGCTTTTTGGCCCCGGCAACCCGCAGCTTCCAGAGCCGCCGATGCTGATGATGGACCGCGTCACCGACATTTCGGACGACGGCGGCGAAAACGGCAAAGGCCATGTGCGGGCCGAGTTTGATATCCACCCGAACCTGTGGTTCTTTGCCTGTCACTTCCCCGGCGATCCGGTGATGCCCGGCTGCCTTGGCCTTGATGGCCTGTGGCAGCTCACCGGGTTCAACCTTGGCTGGCGCGGGATGCTGGGGCGCGGTCGTGCGCTTGGCGTGGGTGAGGTGAAATTCACCGAGATGATCACGCCGGAGATCAAGCAGATCGAATACCACGTGGACTTCACCCGCGTGATGGATCGCAAGCTGAAACTGGGCATTGCCAATGGCAAAATCTTCGCCGACGGCCGCCTCGCCTTCACCGCCGAAGGCATGAAGGTTGGCCTGTTTACTGACTGAACCATCGACCAAGGGCCGCGCCCAGCGTGGCCACCAAGGGAGCGAAATCACATATGCGTCGTGTCGTCATTACCGGGATCGGGGTCGTCTCCCCCATCGGCAACACCGCCGAAGAGGTGACAGATAGCCTGCGCACGGGCCGTTCGGGCATCCGTGCCGCCGAGGACTATGTGGAGCACGGCTTTCGCTCGTGCATTCACGGCAAGCCCGATATCGACCCCGCCGAGCACATAGACAAGCGCAACCTGCGCTTCATGGGGCCGGGGGCGGCCTATAACTTCATCGCGATGGAGCAGGCGATTGCCGATAGCGGGCTGGAGCAAAACGATGTTTCCAACGTGCGCACCGGGCTGATCATGGGCTCTGGCGGTCCGTCGACCTCCAATTTCTTTGCCGCGCATAGAATCGTGATGGAAAAGGGTTCGCCCAAGCGGATGGGGCCGTTCATGGTGACGCGCTGCATGAGCTCCACCAACTCCGCCTGCCTTGCCACGCCGTTTGCGATCAAGGGCATCAACTACAGCATCACCTCGGCCTGCTCGACCTCGCTGCACTGCATCGGCAACGCCGTGGAGCAGATTCAGATGGGCAAGCAGGATGTGGTCTTTGCCGGTGGCGGCGAAGAGGTGGACTGGACCCTGTCCTGCCTGTTTGACGCAATGGGCGCGATGTCGAGCAAATACAACGACACCCCCCAGCAGGCCTCCCGCCCTTATGACGCCACCCGCGATGGCTTTGTCATCTCCGGCGGCGGCGGCGTTGTGGTGGTGGAAGAACTGGAGCACGCCAAAGCCCGCGGTGCCAAAATCTACGCCGAAGTCACCGGCTACGGTGCCACCTCTGACGGGGCCGATATGGTCGCCCCCTCCGGCGAAGGCGGTGAGCGGGCGATGAAACTGGCCCTATCCACCATCGGTGACCGCAAAGTGGATTACATCAACGCCCACGGCACCGCGACGCCGGTGGGCGATGTGGTGGAAGTCGAGGCGATCCGCCGGGTGTTTGGCGAGGGCAATACGCCGCCAATCTCCTCCTCCAAGTCGCTTGCAGGCCATAGCCAGGGCGCGACAGGCGTGCTCGAAGTCATCTACTCCATCCTGATGATGGAAAATCGTTTCATCCAGGCTTCGGCCAATATCACAGAGCTGGATCCCGCGCTTCACCCTGACGAGATCGTCACGGAAACCCGCGAGAACGTCGATCTCGACACGGTGCTCTCCAACAGCTTCGGCTTCGGCGGCACCAATGGCTCGCTGATCATGAGTAAATTCCACGGGTAGCAAAATGTCAGATTCGATGCAGGGAAAGCGTGGCCTTATCATGGGCGTGGCAAACGACAGGTCCATCGCCTGGGGGATCGCCAGGGCGATGGCCGATGCGGGCGCCGAGCTTGCCTTCAGCTATCAGGGCGATGCTTTTGGCAAACGGGTCAAACCCCTCGCGGCCACCCTCGGAAGTGACTTTCTGCTGGATGTCGATGTGACCGACGATGAGTCTCTGGACGGCGCTTTTGCAAAGATTTCAGAGCGTTGGGGCGGGCTTGATTTTGTCGTTCACGCGATTGCCTATTCCGACAAGAACGAACTGGCCGGGCGTTTCATCAACACCACGCGGGAGAATTTTCGCAACTCGCTGACAATCTCATGCTTTTCGTTGATTGATGTCGCCCGCCGCGCCGCACCGCTGATGAAAGAGGGCGGCACCCTGCTCACCCTCACCTATCAAGGCTCCAACCGCGTGACCCCCTATTACAACGTGATGGGCGTGGCCAAGGCGGCGCTGGAAAGCTCGGTGCGCTATCTGGCCAACGATCTTGGCCCAGATGGCATCCGCGTCAACGCAATCTCCCCCGGCCCGATGAAAACCCTCGCCGGCGCGGCGATCGGCGGCGCGCGCAAGACCTTCCGCTTCACCGGGGCCAATGCGCCACTGCGCGAGAATGCCACGCTGGATGCCGTGGGCGGCACCGCCGTTTACCTCGCCTCCGACGCCGGAGCCTGCACATCGGGTGAAATCATCCACGTTGATGGCGGCTTCCACATCCTCTCAATGCCGCAGCCCGATAACCTTTAGGCCCTGGCCCGGCGTCACCCGGTTTTCGCCCAAATGACGCCGGATTTGAGTGTGATGAGCACGGCATGACAGCCTTGCTTTTTGCCTTTGCGCTTTGCGCTTTCACCATGTTCTGCCTACGCGGCGGCCTTGTTTCCGCGACCGGACTGCGCGTGCATTCGCTCGACAGGAACGGGCTGATGATGGGGGCCGCCGCCTTTGCACTGGCGGCATGGGTCTTTGGCCCCCTCTACGGCATCGCGCTAACGGCTTCGGTGGTGATCCACGAGTTTGGCCATGTCGCGGCCTACCGCGTCGCGGGCCACACTGACGCCCGCTTCCGCCTTGTGCCCCTGTTTGGCGGGGTCGCCATCTCCAACCGGGTGCCAGACACCCAGGCCGAGAGCTTTTTCATCACGCTGATGGGGCCGGGCATTTGCTTGGCCCCGATGGTGCTCAGCTACGCGCTGTCAGATTATTTCCTGTGGCGCGCGCCCGAGGTTTCGCGCGCGCTCTGGGTTTTTGCCGCCGTCACAGGGCTGATGAATTTCTTCAACCTCCTGCCCTATTGGCCGCTCGACGGTGGACGCTGCGTGAAGATCCTGGCCGAGACGTTCTGGAAACCACTTGGCCGGATCGCGGCCTTCGCCATGAGCGCCGCCCTCGCCGCAACCGCGCTTTGGATGCAATCAACCCTGCTGTTTTTCTTCGCGTTTTTCTCAGCCCAATCGCTGTTCTCCGGGCAGGATGAAAGCACATTTCAGCGGCCCATGACCAAAGGCCAGGGGACACTCGCCGCCTTTGCCTATCTCTTCACCCTGGCGGCACATTTCTGGGGCGGTTACGCGCTGCTAGACAGGTACATTATCTAGATCAAAGTCGTCGTCGCTCTCGGCCACCTCCGCCACAAAGGCGGTGAGGCTCGGCTGGGCCATCAGGCTTTCCTCGGGGATCATCAGCCCCGCTACCGCGCCTGTTGGGTCTTTCACCATCGCAATCCGCCCAATCCCGCGCACATCAAAAGGCGCACGGATCAACTCACCGCCCTCCGCTCGCGTATCGCGGATGGCATGGGCAAGATCGCTGACGGCAAGGTAGGTCACCCAATGGGCAGGCGCATCGCCCATCTCAGGGGTCATCTGCATCAACCCGGCCACCGGGCGGCCCAACCGCGTGGCCAACAGGTAAGGCGTGCCGTTGATCCGGCGCTCCTCATACTCCCAGCCGCACACCTGGGCGTAATAATCCCGCGCGCCTTCCAGATCGCGGGTCATCAATTCACTCCACCAGACGGTTCCGTGATGGCCAGCCATGGTCGCTCCTCCTCGGTCCATCGCACGATTCCCTGCCAGACCTTAGCACAGCCCTTCCGCCTCGCGCGCGGCTGTGCCAGTCTGCCGCAGACAATGGGGGGAAGAGATGGCAATCAAGGCCTGCGTGTTTGACGCATACGGAACACTCTTTGATGTCGCCGCCGCTGCGCGTGAAGCGGCTGCAGAGCCGGGGCAGGAGGCGCTGGCAGGCTGCTGGCAAGCCTTGGCAGAAACCTGGCGCCAAAAGCAGCTGGGCTATTCCTGGCTGCGGGCCGTAACCGATACGCATGATGATTTCTGGCAAGTCACCGGGGAGGCGCTGGATTATGCCCTCGCTGAGCAAAATCTGGCCGATCCACTGCTGCGTGAGCGCCTGCTTGCGCTTTACTTCGAGCTGTCTGCCTACCCCGAAGTCCCTGAAATGCTGTCTCAGTTGAAGGCCAGCGGCTATACCACCGCGATCCTTTCCAATGGCTCCCCCGATATGCTCTCCGGCGCGGTCACCTCTGCCGGGGTTGAGCCGGTTCTTGATGCGGTGATCTCGGTTGAGGAGGTGGGCGTTTTCAAGCCCGATCGCCGCGTTTATGATCTGGTCGAAACGCACCTTGGCACCGCCCCCGCAGAGGTGCTCTTTGTGTCCTCCAACGGCTGGGACGCCGCCGCCGCCGCGGGCTATGGCTTTCAAACCGCGTGGGTCAACCGTGGCGGCCTGCCGATGGACCGTTTACCATGGCGCCCGGCGCATGAACTTACCGATCTCACCCCCATCCCCGATCTCGCAGGAAGACTCTGATGTCCAGTTTTATCACAACCGACGGCACCCGTATCCACTACCGTGACGAGGGCGAAGGCCTGCCGCTTTTGTGCCTTGCCGGTCTCACGCGTAACGCAAGTGACTTTGATTATCTGATGCCGCACCTCAGCGGCTACCGCGTGATCCGGCCTGACTATCGCGGGCGCGGCGGCTCGGCCTGGACGGGGGCCGATACCTACACCGTTGGCCACGAGGCCAAGGACCAGCTTCAACTGCTCGACCATCTTGGCCTGCCAGCCGCTGCGATCATCGGCACGTCACGCGGCGGGTTGATCGGCCTTGGCCTTGGCGCGATGAAGCGCGACCGTGTGCTGGGCCTTTGCCTAAACGATGTGGGCCCGGTGATCGAGCGCGAAGGGTTGGAGCACATCATCGACTATGTTGGCCGCAACCCCGCCGCACGCACCCACGCAGACCTTGCCGCCGCCCTGCCCGGTGCGATGCCGGGGTTTGAAAACGTCCCCGCCGAGCGCTGGCTGGAAGAAGCCCGCAAACACTATGATGAAACCGCAGACGGGTTGAAAATCAATTACGATCCGGCGCTAAGGCAGGCCTTTATCGCCGCTTTCGAAGACGAAAACCCCGACGCCTGGGATTTGTTCGATGCCTTGGAAGGGCTGCCACTGGCGCTGATCCGGGCCGAAAACTCTGACCTGTTGAGCCGCGAAACCGCACGCAAGATGCGCGAGAAACGCCCCGATATGGTGTTTGCCTCGGTGCCCGACCGCGCCCATATCCCCTTCCTTGATGAGCCAGAGGCGCTCAAGGCCATCGATCAATGGCTGGAAAAGTTGCGTTGAATTTCAACCTCATAGAAGCCGCCGCAACCCAGCTGAAGGGGCACGCGAGGGTAACACCGCTGCTGAACTCCCCCTTCCTCGACGACATCGCAGGGCGGCGCGTTTGGGTGAAGGCCGAGTGCTTGCAACACACCGGCAGCTTCAAGTTTCGCGGCGGCTGGTCGGCTGTCTCCGCGCTTACCGGCGAGGGCGGCGTTTTGGCCTATTCCAGCGGCAACCACGCACAGGGCGTTGCGGCGGCGGCCAAGGCGCATGGGCGGGCAGCGGTGATCGTGATGCCCTCGGATGCGCCAGCGATCAAGCTGGCCAACACCCGCGCCTTGGGGGCTGATGTTGTCACCTATGATCGCACCACGGAGAACCGGGAGGAGATTGGCGCCGCATTGGCAAAGGGCCGCGACCTCACCCTCATCCGGCCTTATGATGAGCCTCAGGTGATTGCCGGGCAAGGCACCGTAGGCCTTGAAATCGCCCAACAAACCGCCGAGGCCGAGGTGGATAGCGGCGAGGTTTTGGTATGCTGCGGCGGCGGCGGGCTGACCTCGGGGATCGCACTTGCGCTCGCTGAAGCAGCACCAAGCTTCCGGGTGCGGCCAGTCGAGCCGGCGGGATTTGACGATGTGGCGCGCTCGCTTGAGGCGGGCAAGATTGAGCATAACGCCACGCTTGGCGGGTCGATCTGTGATAGCATCGTAACGCCACAACCGGGAGACATCACCTTCCCCATCATGAAAAAACTCTGCGATTCCGGGCTTGTCGTGACTGATGAAGAGGCCTTGCGCGCGGTTGCGGCGGCGTTCCAACGGCTGAAAATCGTGGTGGAGCCGGGCGGGGCGGTGGCTTTGGCAGCGGCGCTCTACCATGGCAGCGAAATTGAGGGCGATGACGTGGTGGTGGTGGCCACGGGCGGCAATGTTGACCCGGCGATTTTTGCAACTGCGATAAGCACTTATGGAGATGGACGATGACTGAGTGGACGGTTGCCAGCTTCAACGTGAAAAACCTGATCGGGGCCGAGCAGGAGTATTATCGCTTTGAGAAATACACCCTCGAAGAATACGCGTGGAAGGCCGGGTGGCTGGCCGAGCAAGTGGCAACGCTCAACGCCGATCTCATTGGTTTTCAAGAGATTTTTGACATTGAAGCGTTAAGGGATGTGATTGCACAGGCCGATGAAATTGGCGAAGCGAGCAATGCGGTGTCGATCCCTGATGGCTCAAAACCCTATCGGCGCAAGGCGATCTTTCGCAAACTGGCCTACCAACCCTATGAAAAGACTGTCGAAATTGCCTTTGCGCCCAACGCCAATGACGGCGGGCCGGGGGAGCGCCGTCCAGGGGTGGCGGTGCTGTCCCGGCGGGGGTTTTCTGAGGCGCCGGAAATCATCCAGGTGCTTGATAACCCGCTGGAAATTCCGCTGCGCGAGCTGGGTGGGGATGGCGCGGGGAGCTTTACCGTCAAGCGGCTGTCGCGGCCGATCCTAAAGGTTAAGGTGCCGGTCGCTGGCACGGTTGTCACGGTGTTCAACTGCCACTTGAAATCAAAACTGGGGGAGTTCATCACCCCGCAAGGTGCTGATTTTGCACCGGAAGCCAACCTCACCAACTATGATGCGGTGGGCCGCGCCATGGGCTCGCTCAGAGCGGCGCTGCGGCGCATGGCCGAGGCCTGGGTGCTGCGGCGCGAGATTGTGGCGGAGCTGAAAAAGGGCCATCCGGTGATCGTTATGGGCGATCTGAACGATGGCGAGCACGCGGTTTCAACCGAGATCATCACCGGGGAAGCGCCGTTCAAGAATTACGCGTGGATGCGGCGCCATGATGCCAGGCATCCGGGGGATCGCTACAGCGTGGAACAGGCCGCGCAGATCACCGAAGCGGTCGATTCCATGCGCCTGCACAGCGCCGAAAAACTGTTTGTTCGCAAAAGCTTGCGCCACATGGTCTATACCGCGTCCTTTGGTGGGGTGTTTGAGAGCATCGACCAGATCCTGCTGTCCCGCCACTTCCACCCCGAGGCCGAAAACCCACTGGCGCAGATGGAATATTTCAGCGTGCTGAATGATCATCTGACCGATGGATCCCACCCGGAAGCGCCCTATAACAAGCTCGCCTCTGACCATGGGCAGATCATGGCGCACCTGCGGTTTGGCGACAGCCCTGCATAAATGCAAAGGTTAACGCAGCGAACGGTCGATTGTGCGGAAAAGCGCACATACACAACCGATGCACAACTCATACACAAGTGATGCATATTCAAAAATGAAAGGCAGGCCGTCAACAGGCACGCCCCGGCCCCGATCGCGCCATTGGCGAAACCGGCCACATCGGCTACATCGCCCGGCATGAAGCCATTTTTGATCCTGCAATTGCGCCCCGAGGCCGATGCCTCTGACGATGAGTTCGCCGCGATCCTCGCCAAGGGCGGGTTGAGCGAAGGCGATGTGCGCCGGGTGCGGCTGGATTGCGAACCGCTGTCGGAAGGACTGAACCTTGATGACTATGCCGGGGTGATCGTGGGCGGCGGTCCGGGCTGCGTGAGCGACCCGCCGGAAGCGAAAACCCCGGTTGAAGCGCAGATCGAGGCGGCGGTGCTGGGGATCATGCCCGAAATCACCGCGCGTGACCTGCCCTTCATGGGCTGCTGCTATGGCATCGGCATTCTGGGCAAGCATCTGGGCGGCGAGGTTTCAAAGGAGCGCTACGGCGAGCCGGTGGGCACCACCCCCTGCCGGATCATCGCGCCCGACCCGCTGCTTGACGGTGTGGCCGAGGAATTTGACGCCTTCGTAGGCCACAAGGAGGCGATGCAGGCGCTGCCAAAGGGCGCGGTGCATCTGGTGGAAAGCCCCGCCTGCCCCTTCCAGATGCTGCGCTACGGCGAGCATGTTTATGCGACGCAATTCCATCCCGAGGCTGATGCGAGCGGCTTTGAAACGCGGATCAACATCTACAAGCACAAGGGCTATTTCGCGCCGGAAGAGGCCGAAGGGCTGATCGAGATGTGCCGCGCGGCGGATGTGTGCGAGCCTGAGCGCATTTTGCGGAACTTTGTCGCCCGTTACGGGTGATCGCCCGCGCGGTGCTTGCCGGGTGCCGCATAAACGTTCATATTCGCAACTGTCTATATCTGGGAGGATGTCATGGACGTTTCACGGCGTGTATTCATGGCCGGGGCTGCGGCTTCGGCGGGGCTTTTCGGCACCGGACTGAAGGCAACGGCCGAGGTTTCGCTGGGAGCGGCCCGGCTGACCACGGTGAGCGATGGCAACCTGATGCTGCCCGGAGATTTCATCTTTGGCGACTTGCCAATGGACCAGGTGGCCGCAATCGTTGAGCCGCTGGGCGTATCCACCAAGGCCCTGGAGCCTGAGTGCAACGTAACGCTGCTGCGCCAGGGCGATGATGTGGTGCTGTTTGATGTCGGCGCGGGTGGCGATTTTCAGCCCTCCGCCGGCAGCCTGCTCGACAGCCTCGATGCGCTGGGCGTGGCCCCCGAGGAGGTGACGCATGTGGTGTTTACCCACGCGCACCCCGATCATCTTTGGGGCCTGCTCGATGATTTTGACGACCCGATCTTCACCGAGGCCACCTTCATGATGGGGCGCGAGGAATGGGATTATTGGTGGAACCCGGAAACGGTAAACACCATTGGCGCGGCGCGCCAGTCTTTCGCTGTGGGGGCCAAGCGCCGCATGGAAGTGATTGAAGACGCTGTAGAGTTTTTCAACGACGGGGATGAGGTGCTGCCCGGTGTTTCCGCCATTGCCATGGTGGGCCACACGCCGGGGCACATGGGGTTTGAGGTGCGTCAGGGCAATGATGCCGCGCTGATCGTGGGCGATGCGATTGGCAACCATCACCTCGCCTTTGCGCGGCCTTCATGGTCGCTCGGCTCTGATCAAAACCCGGAAGTTGCCGCCAGCACGCGCGGCGTGATCTTTGATCGGCTGGTGAGTGAGCAGATGGCCGTGGTGGGCTTTCACCTGCCGGATGGCGGGATTGGCCGGGCCGAAAAGGA
>NZ_JARGND010000012.1:19608-30432 GCF_029212645.1 Vannielia sp.
TTCGCCTTGGAGCGCAGGATCATCTTGGCCGTGAAGGCGTGCCAGTCCTTTTCGATCGCGGGGCCAAACCAGTCTTTCGCTGCGGCAACCTCGCCCGCGGGGAAAAGCACCACGCAGCCGCCCTCTGAAAGATGATCCATCGCCTTTTTGCGCATCTCAAGGTTCAACTGCAACGCGTTCGGCTCGTGCTGGAAGGGCACGGGGATCATGAAATCATCAATCTCGGCCACACCGGTGAGCAGCGAGCGCGTGAGGATCTTGTAATCGGTGCGCTGGCGGCCAATCAGCTCCGCAAGCACCATGCCATCAACCAGCCCGTGCGGGTGGTTGGCGACAATCACCAGCGGGCCTTCGGTGGGGATATTCTTAATCTGCTCGGCCGGGGTTTGCAGCTCGATCCCCATGGCACCCAGCGCTTGCGACCAGAAACCCTGCCCAAACGGCACGCCCATCGCCTCAAACTGGCGGATGCGGCGCAACAGATGCATCTTGGCTGTCATCCATTCCATCACGCGGATCGCGTTCGCGTGGAACGGGTTGGTGAAGGTATTGGCGTAGCTCAGGCGGCGGCGATCATAGGGTTCTTCCTGCAAGGCGGCCTGTTTGGGCTGCGCAATGGAGACATGCGCCGACAGGTCATCGCCCGCTTGACGGCGGCGACGCATGTTCATCGTCTTGGGTTGGTAGCTTTCGACCAAGCGGCCCGGCCTCCCCTTGCACCGTTTCAGATCCCTTCGCCAAACTTGTCGGCGACCAGTTCTGCCAAGGCGGCCCCAAGTTTGTCGGCTTCGGCACCGCGTGTTTCGACTTCAATAAAGGTTCCCTTTGACGCTGCCAACATCAAAAGCCCCATTATACTGTCGCCGCCAGTGCTCAAACCGTCTTTTGACACCTCCGCCTCTGCATCAAAGCTCTCGACACATTCCACGAACTTGGCCGAGGCGCGGGCATGCAGCCCTTTTTCATTCACGATTTCCAAGCGTTGCACTGCCATCAATAGCCCCTCTAGCCCTGCCCACCGTCATAGCTGTTTATATATTTGCGGCCAGCGGCCATGGCGGTTTCAACGGCATCAGATATCCCGAGATGGCGGGATTTCGCGAGTTTGACCAGCATCGGCAGGTTGGCACCGTAGAGAATCTTGCGATTTGCGGCCCGGCAGGCCAGCAAGGCGAGGTTGGAAGGGGAGCCGCCGAACATATCGGTGACCACGACAACGCCATCGCCCTCGTCCACATCATCGGCGGCAACGCATATCTCTGATTGTTTGCGGGTGCGGTCGCAATCAGGGGCAATGGCGATCGCCTGAATGCCAGCCTGCTTGCCCACGACATGCTCAACGGCGGCGAGATATTCTGTCGCCAGCCCACCATGCGCAACGATGATAATTCCGATCAAACCTGTTTCCCCGGATTGGCGGTTGGCAAATCGGCCTTCGTTTCGGCCGCCGCTGCCTGCACCCCTGCCCGCCTTTCGATCTCCCGATGCCGAATAGACACGCGCCACCCGGCCCCTGCAAGCTCTTTCCCCAGGCTTTCCGCAAGGGTCACGGAGCGATGCTTGCCGCCGGTGCAGCCAAAACCGATCGAGAGATGAGACTTTCCCTCTTCTAGAAAGGCCGGGAGGAGCATTTCGACAAGGCCACGCACGCGCTCGTGAAACTCCGCGAAGCGCGGGTCATCGGCCACATAGCCGGCCACAGCCGCGGTGCGGCCATCAAGCGGGCGCAGGCTGGGCTCCCAGTGCGGATTGCGCAGGAAGCGGCAATCAAACACCATATCAAGGCCTTGCGGCAGCCCGCGCTTATAGGAAAAGCTCTGCACCGAGAGGCCAAGGCGCACGGTGGCCTCAAGCGAGTAAAGGTTTGAGATTTTGTCCCGCAGGTCGTGGATCGAGCTGTCGGATGTGTCGATCAGCACATCGGCGCGCTCGCGAATGTCTGACATCAGGTCAAAATCGCGTGCGATGCCGATTTCCGGGCTTTCATCGGGGGCCAGAGGGTGGCGTCGGCGGGTTTCACTATAGCGCCGCAGCAGCACCTCGGGCGCGCAATCAAGGTAAAGCACTTCCTGGGCAATGTCGGGGCGCGCCTCCAGCTGATCGACCAGATCAAGGAAGCGGCGCGGATCAAACTCGCGATTGCGGGCATCTACCCCAAGCGCCAGCGCACCCCCACTGGCGCTGCCTTCCAGCAGGCGCGGGATGAGCGAGAGCGGAAGGTTATCAATGGTTTCGTACCCCAGATCTTCCAGCACCTTCACTGTCGAACTGCGCCCTGCCCCGGCCGGGCCAGTCACCAACACCAACCGCAGCACCGCGCCGCCCTGAATGGGCAGGCCGTCGAGGCTGGTGGAAAGATCTGGTTGGTCAGGGTTTGCGGGCATCACGGATCAAGCATTTGCAGTTGCAGCATCAGGGCTGCGGCAAAATGGCCATCTCCGGCGCGATGAAGCAAGGGGAGTTTGCACCCCAGCAATAAAATTTCGCGTGGCGGGGGCAGGCGGTCACGTTCCTCGCGGCCCATATCAACCACAAGATGTATCCGGGCGCGGCGGGTGTGCGGCACGGTCAGGATGCCAACGCCCCGGCACTCAAGCTGCCCTTCAAAGCCGGGGCGCGGCGCGGCGAAAAGGCCCTGTGGCTCGTGGCTCATCTGCAAGCGATCATCGCCCACCAGCAAACCACCGCGAGACACAAGCTCTGCCGCCATCGCCGATTTGCCCGCGCCCGAAGGCCCGATCATCAGCACGCCGCGCCCCTCAAGGGTGACGGCACTGCCATGAAAGAACGGATCAGATGTGGCGGCGGTCATGGGCGGGCTGCCTTTGCGCTAAGGTAACCGGGGCGGGCGCCAAGCGCGGATCAGACGGGCAGACCTACCACGAAACGGGCGCCCAGCGGCTCAGAGGTGATGTCGGTATCGGTTGGGCGGATGTTTTCGGCCCAGATCACCCCACCATGCGCCTCGACGATCTGCTTGGAGATCGCAAGGCCAAGGCCGGAGTGATCGCCAAACTGGCCTTCCGGACGCTCCGAATAGAAGCGGTTGAACACTTTGTTGAGCGCCTGTTCGGGGATGCCGGGGCCGGTATCCTCAACCACCACCAGCACACGATCTTCCCGGCGGCGCACCCAGACGCGCACGGCATCGCCTTCTTCACAAAACGACATGGCATTGGTGATGAGGTTCACAAAAACCTGCGCCAGGCGTTCCTCAAGCCCGGTGATGCGAATCGGCTGGCTCGGCACATCAGAGATAAACTCAACGCCTTTGCGCTGCGCCTCTTCGCCCAGATATGTGGTGATATTGCCGATCAGTTTCAGCAGATCAAAGGCTTCTTCCTCTTCCTTCACCAGCTCGCTGTCCAGCCGGGAGGCGTTGGAAATATCGCTGACCAGCCGGTCAAGGCGGCGCACGTCATGGTCGATCACATCAAGCAGCTTTTCGCGATGTTCTGGCTTTTTGACCATCCGCAGCGAGCCAACCGCAGAGCGCAGGGAAGCAAGCGGGTTCTTGATTTCGTGGCTGACATCGGCGGCGAATTGTTCGTTGGCTTCAATCCGGTCGTAAAGCGCGGTGACCATGCCGCGCAGCGCCCCCGAGAGCCGCCCGATTTCATCGGGGCGGCCGGTCAGATCGGGGATGCGCACGCGATTGGGCCGCATCGAGCGGGCGTTCTTCTCGCGGCCGATTTCGGCGGCGGAGGCAAGATCGGCGATGGGGTTGGCGATGGTGGAGGCAAGCAGCAGCGACAGGCCAACGGAGACGAGGATGGCGATGACGAACATTTGCAGGATCTGCTCACGTTCAGAGCGCACAAGCGTGTCGATCTCACCCCGCGCCGAGGTGATCGCCACCACGCCAACCACCTGATTTCCTGCAACAATCGGCGTGGCGACCGAGAAGATCGTGCCGCCCTTTGCATCAGAGCCGGTTTTTACCGTGGTTTTACCGTTCGCCGCCTCGCTCACCAGAGCACGGGCCAGCCCTTCGGGATCAACATCGGGGAAATCGGCGGGTTGCGAGGAAAAGATAGAAGACATCCCATCCCAGATCGCATTGAGGACATCGGTGATAACAGTGCGGCGTTCGTTGCTGGCGGGGGTGACGGCCCCTTCCCCTTCAAGCCCCAGAGTGGAGCCGAGCAGGGTGTCGGCGCCGCCAAACACAAAAACCTCAACGCCCGAGTTCAGATCAAGGCCGTCGACCACGGCTTGAGCATCCAGGCCAGAGGCGCCAAGTTCCACCGGGATGTCACCGATCTGCGCTTCAAACACGTCTGCGATAAGCTGTGCCTCGGCCACAAGCCCGGCCTCGCGTTGCATGGCGAGGCTGTCGCGGAACGGGTTGAGGTAAAACACCCCCGCGACAAGGATGAGCAGCCCCAACAGGTTGAAGGTGATGATCTTGCGCGCCAAAGGGGAGCGATTGAGCGTCAGAAAGCCCCGCCGCGCCCGCTTTTCACGGATGTCGCTATCGAAGTCCTGGGGGCTTTCCCAGTCTTCCCCGAGGACGACATCCTCTTCATATGTGTTTTGACCGGTATCCCGCACTGGGGAACCCTCCGCGCCGCGCCGCAGCCTCACTCTTCGTTGTAACGATAGCCGATGCCATAGAGCGTTTCGATGGCGGCAAATTCATCATCAGCGGTGCGCATCTTCTTGCGCAGGCGTTTGATGTGGCTGTCGATCGTGCGGTCATCCACATAGACCTGATCGTCATAGGCCACATCCATAAGCTGATCGCGGCTTTTCACGAAGCCGGGGCGTTGCGCGAGCGCCTGAAGCAGCAAAAACTCGGTCACGGTGAGCGACACATCCTTGCCGCGCCAGCTAACGGCATGGCGCAGCGGGTCCATCACCAGATCGCCGCGCACCATCACCTGGCTCGCCTCGGCCTCGGTTGGGCCATCGCCACCGATCACCTCCTGGCGGCGCAGCAGGGCGCGGATGCGCTCGACCAGCAGGCGCTGGGAGAACGGCTTTTTCACATAGTCGTCCGCCCCCATGCGCAGGCCAAGCACCTCGTCGATCTCATCGTCTTTTGAGGTGAGGAAGATCACCGGCATGGTGCTTTTGGTGCGCAGACGCTGAAGCAGGTCCATCCCGTCCATCCGCGGCATCTTGATATCGAGCACGGCCATGTCGGGGAGCTTCTTGTTGAAGGCGTCCAGCGCGGACTGGCCATCATTGTAGGTTTCAACCTCGAAGCCTTCGGCCTCAAGCGTCATGGAAACCGAAGTCAGGATATTCCTGTCATCGTCGACGAGAGCAATTCTCGACATGCCTGTATTCCTTATTTTTGTGCTGCTCAAAGCTATGTTTTGCCGTCAACATCCCGAATCGGGCCTTTGGAATCAACAACTAACTGCGAATCGCCTGTATCCTGGGGCCTATTTGAACCGCAAAAGTGAGAACGAATGGCTAATTTGCATCACTTGTGATGTCTCGACTGCATCACAACTGTGGAGCACTCGTGCGGCTCGGCCGATGTTTGCGTTAAACTGACGCTGGTTGCGCTAACGCGGCAAAAGCGGCGGTTCCAATACAGATTTGGCGTGCTATAGGGGCCACAGTTCCCCTGGGTCGGGGGAAATGTTCTGACCGTTCGTTACCGTCAGAACATGACAGAAAAACGACGGTTTCAGGAGCCGAGAACCAGATGAGCATTGGACGCGTCAACCCCGCAAAGCGCTTGGAAGATCAAGGTATCACGGGGCTCGGGAACGTCTATTACAACTTGATGGAACCGGCGATCGTAGAGCAGGCCATCAAGCGTGATGAAGGCGAGCTCGGCAAAGGGGGCGCCTTCTTGTGCACCACCGGCAAGTTCACCGGGCGTTCGCCCAAGGACAAGCATGTTGTCCGCAGCGCCACCACCGAAAGCACCATCTGGTGGGAAAACAACGCCGAAATGTCGCCCGAGGGCTTTGATGCGCTCTATGCAGACATGCTGGAGCACATGAAGGGGCGCGATTATTTCGTGCAGGACCTCTTTGGCGGGGCTGACCCGGCCCAGCGCCTTGATGTTCGCATGGTGACCGAGCTTGCATGGCACTCGCTGTTCATCCGCCACATGCTGCGCCGCCCCGAGCGCGACGAGCTGGAGAGCTTTGAACCTGAGTTCACCATCATCAACTGCCCCAGCTTCAAGGCCGACCCGGCCAAGCATGACTGCCGCTCTGATACGGTGATCGCGCTGAATTTCGACAAGAAGCTCATCCTGATCGGCGGCACCGAATACGCCGGCGAAAACAAGAAATCTGTGTTCACGCTGATGAACTACCTGCTGCCGGAAAAAGGCATCATGCCGATGCACTGCTCGGCCAACCACGCCACCGGCAACCCGGTGGATGCGGCGGTGTTCTTTGGCCTCTCGGGCACCGGCAAAACCACCCTCTCGGCAGACCCTGACCGCACGCTCATTGGCGACGATGAGCATGGCTGGTCGGATCGCGGCACCTTCAACTTCGAGGGCGGTTGCTACGCCAAAACGATCAACCTCAGCCCCAAGGCCGAGCCGGAAATCTACGCAACGACCGAGATGTTTGGCACCGTGATCGAGAACATGGTGTACGATCCCGAGACCAAGGACCTGGATTTCGAGGATGACAGCCTGACCGCCAACATGCGTTGCGCCTACCCGCTGCACTACATCTCCAACGCCTCCGAAACCGCGCTTGGCGGCCACCCCAAGAATATCATCATGCTGACCTGTGATGCCTTTGGTGTGCTGCCGCCGATTGCCCGGCTCACCCCGGCGCAGGCGATGTATCACTTCCTCTCGGGCTTCACCTCCAAGGTGGCGGGCACCGAGCGTGGCGTGACCGAGCCGGAGCCAACCTTCTCCACCTGCTTTGGGGCGCCCTTCATGCCGCGCCGCCCCGAGGTTTATGGCAACCTGCTGCGCGAAAAGATCGACAGCTACGGCGCCACCTGCTGGCTGGTGAACACCGGCTGGACCGGCGGTGCCTATGGCACCGGCAGCCGGATGCCGATCAAGGCCACCCGCGCCCTGCTCACTGCCGCGCTGGACGGGTCACTGCATGATGCGACCTTCCGCAAGGACGAGAACTTTGGCTTCCAGGTGCCGGTCAACGTGCACAATGTGGACAGCGGGCTGCTTGATCCGCGCTCCACATGGGGCGACACGGACGCCTATGATGCGCAGGCCGCGAAGTTGGTTGAGATGTTCGCCGAGAACTTCGCGCAGTATGATCCTTACATTGACGATGATGTGAAGGCCGTCGCCATCGGCTGATAGCGTTGACGATCTGCAAGATTTACGCCCCGGTTTCGCGCCGGGGCGTTTTTTGTTGGCGGGCGTGGCGGTTGCATGGGGCGCTGAGGCGCGTAACCTGCGCCTATCCGGGCGGGAGGTTGAGCATGCGGATTTTGTTGGGTGCGGTATTGGCGGTGGTGGCCCTGGTGGCTCCCTTGGCCGCGCAGGAAACATCGAGCGACATTCAGGTCAACCAAGCGCTGATCGCCGAGATCACCGTGGGGCTGAACTGCAAGGTAGAGATCGTCGGCTCACGTGAAGCGCCGGGCACCGAACGCGGCTCGGTCGATGTGTTTGACAAGGCGCCAGAGCTTTCGCCGCTGGGCACCGTGGTGCCCGCCCTGCCCGGCCTTGGCTTTGGGGTTCGGGCCCGCGCCGCTGATGGGCTCACGATTGCGGGCGCAACCTTCCGGGTGATCCACCCGCCCTTCACCGAGTCTGGCACCACCGAGCAAAGCTGGAGCGCCAACTACACCGACGATGGCTTCTCGACCCATCTTTACCGCTTTGATTACCCGCACGAGATGGTCACCGGCACATGGGTGATGGAGGCCACCCACGCGGGCGCGGTGCTGTATCGGGTGAATTTCACCGTGATCCCGGCAAAGGATTTCCCCGGTGCCGAAACCCTGTGTGACCCGGCCAGCCTGTTGAGCGGCGATCTTGCGGGGCCGCCACGCGGGTAGCCGCCACGCCTAGAGCATGTTGCTCAAAAGGGAGAACCGGTTTTGAGCTTCTCGAACATGCGAAATCAATAAGTTAGAGCGTGTCGCGTGAATTCGAATGAACGCGACACGCTCTAGCCCATCACCCCCCGGCGGATCAGGTTAAGCCCCGCGATCATCAGCACCGCCAGCGTGACCTTTCGGAAGGTTTGTTGATCAATCCGGTCATGGATGCGAAAGCCAAACCACATGCCAATCAGCGCGGGCGGCAGCAAAACAACGGAGAACCACATGCTTTCGCTGTTGAACACGCCAGAGCGCAGATGCCCCAAAAGCAGCATTACCGAGCCAAGCCCATAGATCACCCCCTGCACAACGATCTGGCGCGCCTTGGGCGTATCAATCGCCACCAGATACAGCACTGTCGGCGGCCCCCATGTGCCCGCCAGCCCGCCAATCGCCCCCGAAATGAAACCGGCCACCACCGAGGCCAACGGGCGGCGGTGCGGCGGTATGGAAACGCGCAAGCCCGCCAGCTGGATCGCGCACAGCACCGTCACCGGCACCCCAAGCACCAGATACATCGTTCTCGATGTGATCAACGAAACAAGCTGCGCCGAGATCAGGATCATCACGCACACGATAAGGGTATAGACCCAGTAATCGCGCAGCGCCGCAATCACCTCGGTAATGCCGCAGCGGGCGGCTTGCAGCGCGTTCGAGATCACGATGGGCAGGATGATCCCGGCGATCACCAGCTTTGGCTCGATCAGCAGGCTCATCCCCGAAATCATGATGAGCGGCATCGCAAAACCCACAGCCCCCTTCACCACGCCGCCAAAGAACGTGATGGCAACGGCAAAAACCAGAAGGCCGGGAGAAAGGAGCTGGGTGAGCACGTCCATGCTGCCTCTTATCGCGTGGCACCGGGGGCTGCACGCCCAATCAGGCCGCCCGATCAGGCGAAAAATCGGCCACGACATTATTATACCCCCGCGCCACTCACGGCGAAATTAAGTTGCGCTGCACCTGCAAAATGCGTATCCCCGGCACGACCCCGACTCCAAGGAGACCCCCCATGCCGCATGATGGACAGGACCTGACGATGACAAGCCCGCTGCTCCCCGATCTGACCCGCCTCACCAAGGCCGCCGTGGCCCCCGCCAAGGCGCTTCTGGACACCGCAAAAGCCACGCTGAAGGCCGATCTTTCGGTGGATGGCCGGGTCACGGGCGCAGCGGTTGACGAAAACCAGACAGCAGCGCATGGGCTGGCGTGGCTGGCCACCTATGTGCAGGCGCTGGAGCAGATGCAGGCCTGGGCCGAGCGGCTGGAAGGCGATGGCAAATTCGGCGAGGTCGAGCAGCTGATCCACCAGATCGCATTTGGCGAGTATCTGGCGCAGATCGCGGGCGGCATCCCGATGAGCCAGGGCGAAATGCTGCGGGTGCAGGATATGGGGCTTGGCGCCGATGCGATCGCCAGTTTCACCACGCCCGAAGTCGCTACCCTCACTGCAAGCGGCAACAGCCAGAACGCACGGATGCGGCTGGTGACGCTGATGCAGGAGCAATCGGCCAATATCACCGTCGGCGCGAGCGGGCTGGACGATGAGCTGGAAATGATCCGCGAGCAGTTCCGCCGCTTTGCTGTAGAGCGGGTTGAGCCGCACGCCCATGAGTGGCACCTCAAGGATGAGCTGATCCCGATGGAGATCATCGAGGAACTGGCCGAGCTGGGCGTTTTTGGCCTCACCATCCCCGAAGAGTTTGGCGGGTTTGGCCTGTCGAAAGCCTCGATGGTTGTGGTCTCCGAAGAACTGTCGCGCGGCTACATTGGCGTTGGCTCCCTTGGCACCCGCTCCGAGATCGCCGCCGAGCTGATCCTTTGCGGCGGCACCCAGGCGCAAAAGGAAAGCTGGCTGCCCCGGATCGCCAGCGCCGAAATCCTGCCAACGGCGGTGTTTACCGAGCCGAACACCGGCTCCGACCTTGGCAGCCTGCGCACCCGCGCCGTGAAGGACGGCGACACCTACTCAGTGACCGGCAACAAGACCTGGATCACCCATGCCGCCCGCACCCATGTGATGACGCTGCTCGCCCGCACCGACGCAAACACAGACGGTTACAAAGGCCTGTCGATGTTCCTTGCGGAAAAGAAACCGGGCACCAATGAGGCCCCCTTCCCCACCGAGGGAATGACAGGCGGCGAGATCGAGGTGCTGGGCTACCGCGGCATGAAGGAATACGAGCTCGGCTTTGATAACTTCAAGGTGAAAGCCGAAAACCTGCTGGGCGGCGAAGAAGGCAAGGGCTTCAAGCAGCTCATGGAAACCTTCGAAAGTGCCCGCATTCAAACGGCGGCGCGGGCCATCGGCGTGGCGCAATCAGCGCTCGATATCTCGATGAAATACGCGCAAGACCGCAAGCAATTTGACAAGAGCCTGATCGAATTTCCCCGCGTCGCCTCCAAGCTGGCGATGATGGCGGTTGAAATCATGGTTGCACGGCAGCTCGCCTATTTCTCAGCCTGGGAAAAGGACAATGGCGTGCGCTGCGATGTGGAGGCCGGCATGGCCAAGCTCCTCGGCGCGCGCGTGGCCTGGGCGGCGGCAGACAACGGGCTGCAAATCCACGGTGGCAACGGCTTTGCACTGGAATATACCATCAGCCGGGTGTTGTGCGATGCGCGTATCCTCAACATCTTTGAAGGCGCGGCTGAAATTCAGGCGCAGGTCATCGCGCGGCGTCTTCTGGCCTGACGGCCCGGCGGCGGGCCATTGGCTTACCCATAGGGCGGTGCAAACATGCGCGCAGGGCGGGTGCCAGTGTCGAGAGATCAACACGCAGCAGCGCCCTGCTGCACCCCCGTGCAGGC
>NZ_JARGND010000012.1:30532-56608 GCF_029212645.1 Vannielia sp.
TGCCAGTGTCGAGAGATCAACACGCAGCAGCGCCCTGCTGCACCCCCGTGCAGGCATGCGCGTCTTTCATTCCGATGTGATGATTCCCGGTGCGCGGCTGATCGGCCGGCTGGCGGGAAAACCCTTTTGATCCGGAGCACCTGAACACCATCAAGGCGCATATCCACCGCACATCCGGCTGGGGCGTAATCTGAAGGCGCACACCACCCTACAAGGGCCGCCTAGCTGCCCGACCAGAGCACCTTGCAGCCCGTTTCCCCCTGTTCATCGCCCGCGCGGGCGGCGCAGCGGGCAATCGCGGCGGCTTCGGCATCGGCCTTGCTTGCATGGCTCCACGACGATCCCCAACTGCCCTGCGCATCCCCTGCAACGGCGCGGCCGCCCGAATATTCCCGAATGATCTGCGCCAAAATCCACGCTTGCGTGCGTGACATTTGCGGCGCTTTGCCAGGGAGCGGGGTGTCTGGCGTGATTTCGGCCACGATCTGGCAATGCTCGGTCCAGCAACGGCAGCGGGCAAGTGCGCCCTCCCATGCGGCCTCGGCGGTGCCGTAGCCCGTTGTCCAGCCGTAGTATCCATTGTCGCCAATGGCGAAAGCGCCATGCCAGCCGGGGGTTGCGGCAAAATCCGCGAAGGCGTTTTGCAGGCCGGGGTATTCGGGGTAATCGGCGGCCACATCCTCCTGCGACATGCCCGATAGCGTGGCCTCAGGCACCACCGGGGCGGGCGCATCGCCAGCGGCAAACCCGATCAGGGAGCCTGCAAACAAGGCCACGCCGATCATGGCGGAAGAGTATGTTTTCACACGGTTCCTCATGGGCAAAAAGATGCGCGTCGGGCATGGCGAGAATGCGGCGGGGTGGCGGCAATGCCGGGGAAAGACTAGGTATTGTTCATGGCATGGAAACGGATCACCGCGCTGGCCTTGCTGGCCACCTGCACCGACGAAAGCTTCACCGGCTACGGCACCGGGCGCTACATTTTGCACGAAATCGACGGAACCACCTATGGCGCAAACGCCGTGCTGGAGCTGGGCGAGGACGGGGCAATCTCGGGCGAAGCGCCCTGCAACCTGTTCAGCGGGGCGCTGAAATCCCCCTACCCGTGGTTTGAGGTCGGGCCACTGGCGGTGACCCGGCGCGCCTGCCCTCACTTGGGCGAAGAGCAGGTGTTTTTTGCCAGCCTCGAAGAGATGACGCTGGCCGAAGTGAGTGAAGGCGTGCTGATCCTCAGCAATGAGGCCGGGCGCGAGATGGTGTTTCACCGCGAGCCATAGGCCGCCCTTCTGCTAGCGGATGAGCGCGCGCAGCAGGCGGCTGCGGGCGGCAGGCAGCGGCTTTTCTCCCAGCGAGGCCCGCAACTGGTGTTCCAGGAAATGCCCGGTGGTTTCCAGCCCCTGCACCAGCTCGGCCCGGTCAGCCGTGGGTTCGCCCATTAGGCAGGGCGGCAGGGGCAGCAGCTTGGGCGCCCATGCCCCCGCCCCGGCCACGCTCACCGCACGCCCGGTTCGTGGCGACACATAGGCCAAGTCAGCGGTGGCGCCGGTGGCCGCGCATGTGGTGAGATCAAGGCCAAAGCCCATGTCATCCAGCAGCGCCAGCTCCCAGCGCAGATAGGCCAGCGGCCAGTGGTCAGAGCCTTCCTCGATCAAGTCGAGCACGGTGATGGAGCGGGAATAAAGCCCCGGATAGGTGGCGCGTTCGGGCAGGGAAAAGGCGAGCAGTGCGGTGACAGCCCCCAGCCCGGCAAGCCCCATGCGATCCCCCAAAACACCAGCGGCGCGGGCATGAACCGGCTCTACGGTGAAGGCGCCAAGATGCTCCTCAAGCCTCGCGCGCCATGTAAGATCAAGCTGCGCTCCGGGTTGCAGGATGGGAGACATCTTGCGCCCGGCACCGCCCCGCACAACGCCCGCATGGCGGCCATGGCCGGGGGTAAACACCTCGATGATCGCCGCGCTCTCGCCATGGGGGCGCACGGTGAGCAACAGGCCCTCCTCGCGCCACTCCATCACCCAAGCCCCGGCTCATCGAGCAGGTGGCGCCCGTCACGGTCTTCAACCTCGATCAGCCAAAGATCGGGGTCAAAGGCGCGTTGTTCGCGCAGCACCGCATCCACCTCGCGCTCCGCGCCCGTGGCCAGCACATCCCAGGGCCGCGTGCCATCCATCGCGGTGATGCGCTGGTAGGCCGCGGCGCTGCCATCAAGCGGGTTTTGCTTTACAAGGATCGTGCCCGCCGTCGCATCGCCCTTGGCGACCACATAGGCCGGGATATTCGCCAGTTGGAGCCGGGTCAGATAGGCCTGCACCCAGAAGTCGCTGGTGAGCCGTGTCACCCGTTGCCGTCCTTGAAATCAAGGCCCATCTCCGAATAGCGCTCAGCCTCTTCCAGCCAGTTGGGCCGCACCTTGACCTGCAAGAACAGGTGAACCCGGTGGCCAAGGAACTCTTCCAGCTCCTCACGCGCCGCCTTCGACACGGCCTTGATCGTTTCGCCCTTATGGCCCAGCAAAATGCCCTTGTGACCATCACGGGCGACGTAGATCACCTGATCAATCTTGGCCGAGCCATCCTTGCGGTTTTCCCAGGCCTCGGTTTCCACGGTGAGCTGATAGGGCAATTCCTGGTGCAACCGCAGGGTCAGCTTTTCGCGGGTCATCTCGGCGGCGATCATGCGCATTGGCAGGTCGGCGATTTGATCCTCGGGGTAAAGATAAGGGCCTTCGGGCAGGCTTTGGGCGAGCCATGTGCGCAGGTGGTCAACCCCGTGGCCCTTCTCGGCAGAGATCATGAAGGTCTCGGCAAAGGGATAGGCATCATTCAGCTCTTTTGTGAGCGCCAACAGCACCTTAGCCTCGACCCGGTCGATCTTGTTGATCGCCAGCGCCACGATCTGCCCCTCGGTCTGGCGCTCGTGCAGGGTGTCGACAATCGCCTTCACGCCCGCCGTCACGCCGCGATGGGCCTCGACCAGCAGCACCACCACATCGGCATCTGCCGCGCCGCCCCAGGCCGCAGCCACCATAGCCCGATCAAGCCGCCGACGCGGGCGAAACAGGCCCGGCGTGTCCACAAAAACGATCTGGCTCTCGCCCTCCATCGCCACCCCCCGGATACGGGCGCGGGTGGTTTGCACCTTATGCGTCACGATCGAAACCTTGGCCCCCACCATCCGGTTGAGCAGGGTCGACTTGCCCGCATTGGGCTCTCCGATCAGGGCAACGAAACCGGCGCGTGTGGTCATGTGAGGCAAACTTTCAGTTGGTGTCGCAGGCGAGTTTAGCCTTGGCGGGAAGGCGCTTCCATAGGGTTATGCAGGGCCAAGCACAAGCAGGCAGTGCACTTGCGGCCTTGCTGCGCACCGCACCCTGCCTTCCTTGCCCCGACTGGAAGCCGCCACATAAGAGGTTCTCTGGCCTCGACGCCGGATATGAGAACAGCCGCGCTCACCCTCTCGGATCGCGCCCCATCCTTGCCTCGATTGGCATATGAACCTTCGTGGTGGGCGAAACAGAGTCGTCATCGCGGTCCATGCCAAGGCCTACTGTGCGAGGCAAAGCGCCCCCCAAGACGGTCGTGCGCCTGCCCGTGGGGTGGCGCAGCAACGAGCGTTCGGAAGCCCTTTATGGTTGCAAGGTCATCTTCCGGCCCTTCGGAGCGCCAACGGATAGCAAGCGCCAGCCCGCGGGGACGGGCAGGCGCTCGACCGGCGCCTTTGGCTTGATTCCTGTCGGGGGACGCGGATCAGCAGGGAGAAAGGGCTAAAACCAGCCATTTGCCGCGCCGCGCTGGGCCACCGGGCATGGCGCGGCGTTGCGCGTTCAGCGTTTCACCAATTGCTTGAGCAAGGTGGCGGCGGCCTGCTGCTCGGCCTGGCGCTTTGACCCTGCCAAGGCTTCGGCCTCTTTGCCGTTTTGCAGCACGGCCGCGATGCGGAATTTCGGAGCGTGGTCTGGCCCGTCGCGGCCACGCTCCTGGTAGGAAGGCGGCTCCATGCCACGCGCCTGTGCCCATTCCTGCAAGGCGCTCTTGGGGTCACTCGCATCGGCCTCAACAGTCTTAATCCGGTCGCCCCAAAGGCGGCGCACCATGTCGCGCGCCGCATCAAAGCCCGCATCGGTGTAAACGGCGGCAATCACCGCTTCCATCGCGTCGCCCAGCAACGCCTCCTTGCGCCGCCCCCCGGTGAGCATTTCGGAACGGCCAAGCTTGAGCACGGTGCCAAGGCCAATTTCGCGGGCAACCTGCGCACAGGCCTCCTTGCGCACCAGCGCGTTGAAACGCGGCGCAAGCTGGCCAACGGTGGCCTGCGCATCGGCCTCAAGCAAGGCTTCAGACATCACGAGGCCAAGCACCCTGTCACCAAGGAACTCAAGGCGCTGGTAATCCTCCTTGCCGGAGGTCGAGAAGGAGCCGTGCGTGAGGGCGCGGATCAGCAACTCGGGGCGGGTAAACTCATGCCCCAGCCGCTTGGCAAATCCCTGCATGTCGCTGGAAAGCTTCATTCAAACGCTGTCCCCGTATCTGCCATTTCGCCATGTGACCGGAGTATAAAGCCAGCGGCCTGCGAAGGAAAAGAGCGCCCGCTCAGCGCGGCCCCGGATCGTGCGCAGCGGGATGAAACCACCCATGCTGTTGCGGGAGAGGGCATGGCTGTCTGCAAATGTCAGTCTGTGGCGCTGCGAGGCGGCATCCCGCCCCGGCAAGACTGCCGTCCCCAAAAGGCGAAGCGCCTGCGCAAGCACCGCCAAAAGGCTTGGCCAGATCATCACCGCGCAAATACATACCCCCAGGACTCCGCACAGGACCACGCGCCGCACCATGGGTTAATTGACAGCCTTGAAGAAGCGGTCACCCCGCCATGTCCAGAAGTAAAACAGCGAACGCCCCGCCGAAGAAAAGATCACCCGGTCCACCCGGCCAATCAGCGCCTCTTCGGGCACAAATCCCACGCCGCCAAGGTCCTGGCTCACCCGGCTGTCGGTGGAGTTGTCGCGGTTGTCGCCCATAAAGAAATAGTGGCCCTCGGGCACCGTATACACCTTGGTTTCATCCTGGCGACGGTTGGGCGCATAACCGACGTTCAGCGTGTCATAGGACCGGCCATTGAGATCGGTTTCGATCATCCGCTGCTTCTCGCACACCTCGCCCAGCGCGGCCCCGTTAGAGCACAGCGGCGTGGTGCCCTGGCTGCCCTGTGGCGCGCGGGTTTCCACAAAAACCCCGGCAGGCTCTTGCGGGTAAGGCGTGTCATTCACGATGAGCTGGCCGTTTTTCACCTGAACCCGATCCCCCGGCAGGCCGATGAGGCGCTTGACGTAGTCCGAGTTGCTCACCGGGTGGCGAAACACCACAACATCGCCGCGCACCGGGGCAGAATCCAGAATGCGGCCGGTGATGGGGCACAGCGAAAACGGGCAGGAATGCCTAGAATAGCCATAGGCCATCTTGTTGACGAAAAGAAAATCCCCGATCAGCAGCGTGTCTTTCATCGACCCGGTGGGAATCCAGAACGGCTGAAAGAACAGCGTGCGGAATATCCCGGCGATGATCAGCGCCCAGCACACGGTTTTCACCGTTTCCATGATACTGTCGCCAGCCTTTTCGGTGGCCTTCTTGTCATTTGCCATGTGGGGCTGCCTCTGCTCTGCCGTGTTTAGGGCTACATGGCTGTGGCCGTGGTGAAGAGTCAAGCCACGCTGGTGTGTGTTGAGCGGTTGGTAACCGCACCCCGCATGGGGAGGCTCGCGAGGTGAAAGTGCCCAGGCTTGCGCACTTCCTCCCTAGTGATCCTGTAAAACGTCAAAAACCCCGCCGCTCTGGAAGGTCCCCCCTAAGCGCTCCTCTAAGCGTCCGGCACAGGGCGCGCCTCGATCAGCACAAAGGCCTGCGCCCAGGGGTGATCGTCCGTCAGGGTTACATGGATCATCGCCTCATGGCCCGGTGGCGTCATCTTGGCAAGGCGCTCGGCGGCCCAGCCCGTCACCTCCATCACCGGCTGGCCGGTATGCAGGTTGCTCACCGCCATGTCCTTCCAGGCAATCCCCATGCGCAGCCCGGTGCCCAGCGCCTTCGAGCAAGCCTCCTTGGCCGCCCAGCGCTTGGCATAGGTGCCGGGCGTATCGGCGCGGCGCTCGGCCTTGGCCTGCTCAACAGCGGTGAAAACGCGGTTGCGAAACCGGTCGCCAAAGCGCTCCAGGGTGCCCGAGATGCGCTCGATATTGGCCAGATCGGTGCCGATACCCAGGATCATTCGCGGCCCAGCTTCTGAGACACGGTGATCTCTCCAGTCGATTGGTTCAACACCACGGTCAGCAAGGTCGAATTCGCAAAAGTCTTTTCCGGCAAGTAAATCATCCCCGGCAGGCTAAAGATCAATCCGCGCTCCGGATCATACCCCGCCTCAAGCTGCGCAAACATCAGCCCGGCCCAGCCCTCCCCACCCTCGCGGGAGATCACGCGGCACTGGCGCTCCCCGGTCTCGCCAAGCGGCGGCGACAGGATCAACAGGTGAAACGAGCCATTCGCCGGCTCTATGGTATCCAGCAGCGCAAGCCGCACCGTGCCATTGGCAAAGGTGCGGGTGTTCTCCTCCCACGGCTCGGCAATCGCGGCAGCAGCAGCACGCCAATCACACCCCCCCACCTCCTGCGCCAGCGCCGCGCCCGAGGCGAAGCAAAACGCCAAGGCAGCCAGCGCCTTCATTTTTTCAGAACCCGCACATCGGTGGTTTTCAGCGTGTTGCGCTGGCCAAACCACAAAAAGATGCGGTTGGTGAAAAACACCATCACCAACAGGAACAGGAAGATCCCGCCAAGAAGCCCAAAGCCAATCGCATTAAACAAGTCGGCAAATCCGGGGATCATCGAAAGGCCAAAGAGGATGACCATGTTGATCGCCGCCACAACCGCCGTCATCGCCACCGCCGAGCGCCACATCGCGCCGGAGGGCATCATCACGCCGCTGCGCTTGGCCATGGCCTGCCCTTCCATCAAAGCCGCCATCATCGGCGGCAATACGGTGTTAAGCCCTGACGGGATGCCAACGCTGGTAAACCGCGCCAGCAGCCAGCCCACAACGATCAAGGCCACAAGCACCGCAACATAAACACCGCCATAACGAAACAGATTGACGTGCATCCAGCGCACTCCCTTTTGGCCAAGCTTATGCGGCGCAGCCTTACGGGAAAACCCCAAGGCTCTCAATGCTCCATAAATATCCCCGCCGGAGGCTCTTGTCTCTTTCAGGCCATCGCCGGCGCCTGCCCGCCCAAAGCGCTCAATCCTGCCAGCGGCCTTCAAAATCTTCGGGCACCAGCAGCATGTCACGGCCAAACTGGCCGGGGTTTTGCTTGCCGCAAAGCGCCATCGAAATATCCATCTCCTTCTGCAAAACCTCAAGCGCGCAGGTCACGCCCGCTTCCCCCATCGCGCCAAGGCCATAAATGTAAGACCGCCCAATCATCGTGCCCTTCGCCCCCAGCGCCAGCGCCTTCAGCATATCCTGCCCCGAGCGGATGCCGCTATCGAGCCACACCTCGGTCTTGCCGCCCACGCGCTCAATGATCTCCGGCAGCTTCCGAATAGAGGACAGCGCGCCGTCAAGCTGCCGCCCCCCGTGGTTGGACACAACAATCGCATCCGCACCAAGCTTGGCCGCCTCTTCGGCATCGTCACCGTCCAGAATGCCCTTCAGGATCACCTTGCCGCCCCATTTGTCCATCAGCCGCTTCACCTTGTCCCAGTCCAGCGACTGGTCAAAATTGGCCGCGGTCCAGTCATGCAGGCTGCGGGTGTTGGCAACGCCCTTGGCATGGCCCACGATATTGCCAAACGTGCGGCGCTGCGTTTGCAGCATCGCCAACCCCCAGCGCCAATTGGTCGCGAGATCGGCAAGCACCGGCAGCGTCAGCTTGGGCGGGGTGGTGAGGCCGTTCTTCAGATCCTTGTGGCGCTGCCCGAGGATCTGCAAATCCAGCGTAATCCCCAGCGCCTCGCACTCTGCCGCCTTGGCGCGGCGCACAAGGTTGTCGGTAAAATCCGTGTCCTTCTGGGTGTAGAGCTGAAACCAGAACGGCTTGCTCACATTTTCCGCCACATCCTCGATCGAACAGACAGACATGGTCGAAAGCGTAAACGGCACGCCAAACTTTTCCGCCGCCCGCGCCGCCAGAATCTCCCCATCCGCGTGCTGCATTCCGCAAATGCCAACAGGCGCCAACGCCGTCGGCAGGCTCACCTCGCGCCCAATCATCTCAGACGCCGTCGAGCGCCCCGACATATCAACCGCCACGCGCTGGCGCAGCCGGATCTTGTCAAAATCCGAGGTGTTCTCGCGGAAAGTCTGCTCGGTCCAACTGCCGCTCTCGCAATAGTCGTAAAACATCTTCGGCGCCCGGCGCTTATAAATGCGCTTGAGGTCGTCGATATTGGTGATCACTGTCATGGCAAGACTCTCCCGGATGCGGTCAGGTTTCCTTACCAATTCTGCCCGCAGGCGGCAACGGCCTTGCTGCCCGCAACCCGCCCCCGGCCCCCGCACCACAGAGAGCTCGCCTTCGCCGTAGAACGGACGTTCCAGCACTCAGCGGCTGTCAGCAGCGTTGAGCCCATAATTACCTGATGCTGCGCGGCAGAAGGAAATAACGCTTAGTCAACATCCTCGAACTTGTTAGAAGACTTGAATGATCTTGCGGATCGCCTTCCTCTTTCTAGTCGCTTTGATGTGTGCCATCGGCTTCACATACGGTTCATACTCCAGAGGAGCCGCAGCCTTCACACCTGATGGACCATTTTATTGCGACGGTCTCCAAAGCGGGGGCGGGGATGATACTGCTGTGGTTGGTTTTGCCTTTATGTTGTTTGGCTTACCGCTGCTTGTCCGACTCTTCCGATTCTTCAAATCTGTATCGCCATTTGAGGTGGGCGTTTACTGTGTCGCTGCCTTGGCCGCGGTCATATTTCTTTTTCTTGCTTCTCTGGACTGCGCACAGATATTCTATACCGCCTTTAGTATCCCGGATCCATTTCTTGCCGTGGCACTTGTGAGCTTGCCAGCCAGCTTCGTCCTACTCGTTCGAATACGAAAGATATCCTGATCCCAAGGTCCGTTTCGCCCCGCAGAGCGGTCTACCACGACCCCGGTTTTGAAGGTCCGGTTGCGCTGCGCCGATAGGTTCACTTTCACCCAAGGCACGTCTGCCCCGCGATCCCGTCAATGAGGGCCGTTTTCCCCTGTCTCACCCCCGGCAACGAGCGCCCCCTTCCGTCGTCCATCACCTCCGTCGCAGGCCGGATTGCCGCCATTCATTGCGCCCCGCCCATTGAACCTCCCCCCAAAACACCCGACATAGGGTGCAAACTCCGTGGAGGCCCCATGCCCGATCCAAATCCCGCTGCGCTCGATTTCCTGCTCACCCGCCGTTCGCGGCCTGCAAAAACCCTCACGACACCGGTGCCAACCCGCGCCGAGCTGGGGCCAATCCTGCAAGCCGCCGCCCGCTCGCCCGATCATGGCAAGCTGGAGCCTTGGCGCTTCATCGTGCTGGAAAAACCCGCGCTAGAGCGGCTGGCCGCATTGGCAGGCCAGCGCGGCGAGGCGTTGGAGATTGAGCCGGAAAAGGTGGCGAAAATGCAGACACAGCTTGTGCAGCCGGGGCTTGCGGTGGCGGTCGTGTCCTCGCCGGTGCAGTCCGAAAAGGTGCCAATGGTCGAGCAGCTTTACTCGGCGGGCGCTGTGTGCCTTTCAATGCTCAACGCGGCACTGGCCACTGGTTGGGGGGCAAACTGGCTCTCTGGCTGGGCCAGCCACGACCGCGATTTCCTGTCGCAGGGCCTTGGCCTCGCGCTGCACGAAAGCCTCGCCGGGTTCATCCATATCGGCACCGAAACCACCGCCCCGCCAGAACGCCCAAGACCTGACATCAGCAAAATCACCATGTGGGTCGAGTCCTGATGTTAGACGATATTTCCAAAGCCATCGGGCAAATGCTGGACCGGCGGTTCATCCGCGTTCTGGCCATGGGTCTTGGACTTACGGTTGCGCTTCTGGTGGGGGTCTACATCGTCTTCGCGGTGCTGATCGGCTGGGTCGTCCCCGATGATTTCTCGCTCTTCGGCTGGCAAATGACATGGCTCGACAACGCCCTCACATGGGCGGCGATTCCGCTGGTGCTGGTGATGTCGATCTTCCTGATGGTGCCCGTCGCCTCGGCCTTCACCGGGCTGTTCCTCGATGACGTGGCCCAGGCGGTAGAAGACCGCCACTATCCCGCGCTTCCAGACGTGCCGCGCACCTCCTTCCTGGAGGGGATCACCGATGCGCTTGGCTTCTTCGGGGTGCTGGTGTTGGTCAACATCCTGCTGCTGATCGTCTACTTCTTTTCGGGGCCGCTGGCGCCGCTGGTGTTCTGGGCGGCCAACGGCTTTTTGCTCGGGCGGGAGTATTACCAGATGGTTGCCATGCGCCACCTCGGGCGACAGGGGGCAAATGCCTCGCGCAAGAAGAACATGATGGCGATCTGGGGGGCTGGCACGCTCATGGCCATCCCGCTGACAGTCCCGGTGATGAACCTCTTTATCCCCATCCTAGGCGTGGCCACCTTCACCCACCTGTTCCACCGCAAGGAGCCGCAGCTTCGGGCATCGCACGGTGGGGTTTCTTAACCACGGGTACAAAAACCCCATGCAGCCGGGTTGTGCATCAGATGTGCATCACTTGTGGCTGTGATCTTTTCGCGATTAACGGCAAAAATCGTGCAAGTGTTAAGGCGCCGCACGGCAAACCCCGCCCGCCAAGCGCGCCGGTATCCGCCTGTTTTTAAACAGATTTTCCGGAATGTCGGCGCGTTAACCCGCAGGTAACCGCGCGCCGCTATTCTGCCCGCTCACTCGGTTGCCGACGCCTCTGGGCCTTTCGGTCCAAACCGCTCCAACATATCAATGTCAGAAAGGCTGATCACCCCTGAGATAATCGTCACGCAGATCAACCCGGCCAACGGCAAGGCCACCAGCGTCACCAGCTTCAGCTTGCGCTTCAGGTTGAAGTTGGCAGGCGCACCGGCATGGGTACCCGGCACAACCTCGCCCCGGTCCCCTTGGGTTTCAAGCCGGATCGGCAGCATAATGAAGAGCACCATGAACCACGTGATAGTGATCACCACGAGGATGGCGGTGATGCTCATCAGACCTGCTCCAGCTCAACCAGGCAGCCGTTGAAGTCCTTCGGGTGCAAAAACAGCACCGGCTTGCCATGCGCCCCGATCTTCGGCTCACCACTGCCCAAAACCCGCGCGCCTTCGGCCTTCAGCTTGTCACGGGCGGCAAGGATATCATCCACCTCGTAGCAGATATGATGGATGCCACCTGCGGGGTTCTTCTCAAGAAATCCATTGATAGGTGAGGCTTCGCCCAGCGGATAAAGAAGCTCTATCTTGGTGTTGGGCAGCTCGATGAAAACCACCGTCACCCCATGGTCAGGCTCATCCTGCGGCGCCCCCACATTGGCCCCCAGCGTATCCCGGTATTGCGCGGCGGCGGCCTCAAGGTCAGGCACCGCAATGGCCACATGGTTCAACCGTCCGATCATCTTTTATCCCCTCACTGGCTGTTGCGTTTGGCTTATGCCGCCCGCGGCCCAGCGAAGCAAGCCGCGCTGTCGTCGCAGCATCATTCCTGCTTCTTGTTTACCTGTTGTTCATCTTCCTGAGGTTGATTGAAAGAATGCAACCGTGAGGGACACCCCAATGGCCGACGACCCCAACCAGTTTACCATACTGACCCAACAGCCCACCCGCGATCGCCCGCTGCTCGGCTCAACCGTGCTGGTGGTCGAAGACAGCCGTTTTGCCTCAGAGGCCGTACGCCTTTTGTGCTTGCGGTCAGGCGCACGCATCCGCCGGGCCGATACGCTGGCCTCGGCGCACCGCCACTTGCAGGTCTACCGCCCCACGGCGGTGATTATTGACCTTGGCCTGCCAGATGGCTCCGGCCTCGAGCTGATCCATGAGTTGGCCACCAGCGATACCCGTGTGCCGGTCCTGCTGGGCACCTCGGGCGACCCGATCCTTGAAGACCGCGCGATAGAGGCCGGGGCCGATGGCTTTCTCGAAAAGCCCATCACCAGCCTCGCCACCTTCCAGCAGGCCATCATCAGCCGCTTGTCCGATGCTCGCCCTACCCCGGCCCTTCGCCTTCTCAGCGCCGACACCATTGCCCCCGATCCCTTGGCGCTACGCGATGACCTTGCCCATGTGGCCGATGTCATCAGCGCCAGCACGGATGAGCCGGATGTGCTTGATTACGTTGCACAATTCCTTGGTTCCATCGCCCACTGCGCCGCCGATGCCCCGCTGGTCCAAGCGGCCGCCGGCCTTGCCTCGGCCCGCGCCGATGGCCGGCTTGGCCGCGGCGAAGCCGCCACCATCTCCAGGCTGCTCGCCTCACGATTAGACCAAGCCGTCGCCATCTGAGCAAAGCAGCAAAACAAGGGCACCCTCCGCCCCATTTTCTTGCTGAACATATCCATAACAGAGCGCGCGTCCCCTTCCCGCCATCTGGAAAGAGGGCCTGGCACCCGCCACAAGAACCAAACGAACAAAGAAAATGCTTCGAAGGCGCGCGATTAAACAACAGCCGCGTTAAAGCGCCGGGTCAGACCCGGCTCGCACCAGCCCGGTGAGGTCGCTCAGGCGCTCCTTCTGGCGCCCTTCGGCGTCAAAATTCTCGGGGCGCAACCACGCGGTAAAAGCCTCGCACAGCGCAGGCCACTCGCTGTCAATCGCCGCAAACCAGGCCGTATCGCGGTTGCGGCCCTTGGTCACGCGAGCCTGCCGAAACACCCCCTCAAAGCTCAGTCCAAGGCGCTGTGCGGCGCGGCGGGATGCCATGTTGAGAGCATTGCACTTCCACTCAAAACGGCGATACCCGGCCTCAAAAGCCCAGCCGATCAACAGGCAAAAAGCTTCGGTCGCCTCCCGGCGGCGCTGTAGTTCCGGCGATAGCGCGATGTGGCCCAGCTCAACCGATCCGGCTTCCGGGTTGATCCGAAGCAAAGCGCAAGTGCCACCAACCTTGCCTGTCAGCTTGGAGCGGATGGCAAAATGCAATGGATCAAGGCTGCTCTCGTTCTCGCGCACCCAGCGGTGATACTGCGTTGCAGAGTGAAACGGGCCATTGAGCATGTAGTCCCACAGCGCATCATGCCCGTCATAAGCGTGAAATAGCTCTGCCGCATGCGCATCCGCCGATAGCCGCTCAATCGCGGCCCAATCCCCAGCCAACCCAGCAAAATCCGGGCGAGGCGGCGGGGTCCAGCCCGGCACTTCAAACCCTAGTCGCGCTGCATCACTCATATCGCCCTCACCCTTACCTTCCTCGCTTGTATCGCTCGGGATTTTTCATTGGAACCCGCAAAAAGGCTCCGTCATGGCACGATCTTGCCCCATTTTTTCACCAGACTGATCCTAGGCGAAAGATGCGAACCTGGAGCATGATGTGACGGATGGCGTAAAACGATATCAGGGCACCAAAGATGGCACCACAGCCCTGGAGTGGGCGGTGCTGGCCGTTGGTGTCTTGTCACTGGTCTTTGCGGTGGGTGCGACCATCGAAAACGGCACCCAATCAGCCGCCGCAGACGTGGACGATCGCATCGCCAGTATCGATTCGGTCAACGGGGCCTAGCCGCTAAAGCACAAACCGGGGCGCTCCGCCAAAATCGAGCCCCGGAAAAATGCTGCCGCCAAGCGTCGTCTCGTCCACTCCAAAAAGCCCCTGCATGGCCCGCGCCGCATAGGCGCGAACGTCTTCCGTGGGCATCAGATCACGCCGATCATAAAGGTCTGCCTCCGCCAAGCCAGGCCATCGGCCCAGCACTTGCCCGCCTTTCAAAGCACCGCCCGCGAAGATCATCAAACCGCCGGTGCCATGATCGGTGCCGCGCGTGCCATTTTCACCGGCGGTGCGGCCAAACTCTGTCATCACGACAACGCCGGTTTTCTGCCAGATCGGACCAAGGCCGGTGCGCAGCAGCAAGAGCACCTCGGCCAAGGCGCCGAGCGCACGGGGTAGCTGGTTTTGCTGGTTGCCATGGGTATCCCAACCGTTGAGCGAAAACGCAGCGATGCGGGAGTCTTCGCGCAGCCGGTCAACGGCGAAGTCTGCCATTTGCACATGCGCCTGGTTGGCGTTCAGCCCCTCCATCATCGCTTCCATCGCCATATCGCCCGCGTCATCTGGCGCGGCCTCGGCGGCATCAATTGCTGCCGTCAGATCAAGGGCTTCCAGCACTGCGGCCTTGTAGCGGGGATCTTCATCATAGACCATTTCCAGCAGGCGGCGGGCCTGTGGTGACAGATCAAGCCGGGTGCCGGGCGACCAGTTGGAAACCGGAGCCGCGCCACTGAGCAGCAGCATGTCGTCGCGCCCGATGGCAAAGGCGGTATCGGCCTCAACCCCCGGGACCGTTTGAAGCATCCGGTTGAGCCAACCGTCCCGCACCGCGCCAACACCCACATCAAAACCAGTGCCGGCCTCCAGCAGATCCTGGCCATCAAAGTGGCTCCGTTTGTCGCGATACGGGGTTGAGGTTGCGTGGGCAAAGCCAAGCTCACCACGGTCCCACATGGGCATTAGCGTTGCCAGCGCCGGGTGCAGCGCCCAAAATCCCCCCGTCCCGCCAAGCGGCAAAGAGCCTGTGTTAAGCGTCGGGCGCAGGGCGTTGTAATGCGGATCGCCGATGGGACGCAGCACATCAAGCCCATCCATCGCGCCGCGCAGGATGATCGTGACGAACCGCGTGTCCCAAGGGGCAGAGGCGAAGGCCATGGGCGCGATCACCGGCGAGGCCGCCGCCGAGCAGCCCAAAGCCGAGAGGAAACTTCGGCGTGTCAACAAGAGCTTACCCATCGCTTACCTCTTCTGAAAATCGGGTGATGCAAGAACGAGAGCCACGCCCTCCTCCACGCTTTCTGCCGCTTTGGCGGCAAAGCGGATGCGCTCACCCGCCTGCCCGCCCAAGGCCTGCTCAACCAAAGTGCGAGGGTCCGGTCGGGTGATTTGCTTCAGCCTGCCAAGCTCCATGGCCCAGTTGATGCGCACGGCAAGCCCCTGTGGCGTAAGCCAGTGGGATGCCTCCTCGGGCCAGCCATCAGGACCATTCGGTTGCTCCCACGGTTGGCCCATCAACCGCCAGGGCCGGGTGAAAGCCCAGCCAATAGCCCGGCCATCAAGGGCAATGATATCACCGCCGGAAAGGCCGAGCGCCCGCAGCGCGGAGGTGGTAAAACCAAACGGTTGCTTGACCTTTTGCAACGGCACCCAGCCCTCGGGGTGCTCCAAAAGGGCCGTGTAAAGCGCCATGAGATCGCCGCCGGTATCGAGGAACCGGGCGGTGAGATGGCGCACCAAGGCCTCGGGCGGCTCATCTGCCACGAAGTGCACCACCAGTTTGCGGGCGATATGGGCGGCGGTATCAGGGTGGTGGGCGATGTCTTCGAGGGCTGCCATGATGTCGGCGAGCCGGGGCTTTTCGGCGCCATAGATCTTGCCCAGAACCTCCTCGGCCCCCGGCTCCCCACGCCGTTGCAGGAAGGTAAACCCTTTGTGCGGATTGGCCCATAGCCCGGCAAACAGCTCGGCCAATTGGCGCACGTCATCCTGATCATAACTGCCGCCAACGCCAAGACTGTGCAGCTCAAGCACCTCGCGGGCGAGGTTTTCATTCAGCCCGGCGGAGCGGCCCTTGGCCCGGCGATTGGCGGCAAATTGTGACCCCGGCCCAACCGAGCTGACCTGATCGAGATAGACCAGCATCATCGGGTGGGTGACGACGGCTTTCAGCATATCGGCAAAGCGAGCGGTCACATTCGGGCGGATCGCGTCTTCAACATAGGCGGCGGGCGCGAGGCGGAGCGGGCCCTTGCCGACCACCGTGAAGTGATCGGCCCAAAACCGGGTGAGCCGCTCGCGCAGGCCATCTGGCGACTCGATGGCGCGCGCAACCGAGGCGGCCAGCATTTCACTGTGAACAACGCGGCTTTCCTTGCGCGCGGCTTTGAGGCGGGCTTCGGCGGTAGGGTCCCCCTCTTTCTTGGCTTTTTGCAGGGCCTGAATGCGGGCCACCTGCGGCGCGAACTTCATAATCGTGGGGATCGGGTAGGTGCGCGCCATGGTATCCGGGCCGGAGAGCGCCGCCACCATGGCTGCCGCGCTTTCGGGTGCGGCAAGGCGGGGTGAGAGGCCGTAGCCAAAGCGGATGGCGGCGATTTCAGGATCAAAGCTCATGGGGTGAATGTAGGGCCTCAACCGGGGCATTGGTAGGGTGGGCCGGGTGCTGCGCCAAATGTCGCGCGGGGAACCGCACCCGCCGTGGCGGCGTTATCCTCCAAACTCACAGGAGTATTTGACATGAGCACCATCTATGACGCCATCAAGGCTGACCATGACCACCACCGCAATTTACTGGAGACCATCGAAGATACCTCGGGCGCCTCCGACACCCGCAAGGAAGCGTGGCGCGAATTTTACCGGGACGTGAAGGCCCATGCCGCCGCCGAGGAAGAAACATTCTACTCCAAGCTCATCTCACAGACCTGGGGGCAGGACCATGCGCGCCATTCTGTGCATGAACACCAGCAGATTGATGATCTGTTGGAGGAATTGAATGACACCGACATGTCATCGTCCGGGTGGTTGCAAAAGTTCAAGACGCTGCGGCACGATTACGAGCATCACATTGATGAGGAAGAGGAAGAGGTGTTCTCCCGCGCCCGTGACATCATCCCCGAGTCTGAGATCAAGGGCTATGGTGAGCGGTTTGAGACTCGCAAAAAGGAAGAGGTCAAACTGATCGCGGAAAAGAAGGAAGATAGCCTCGAGGAGTGAGCCTTTGCGCCCGGTTCCAGCGCGGCGCGCTGTGCGCGCGCGGGAGATTCTGGGGTCGCAAGGCCATGAGGACGACGGGCTGCGCGATTACCCCACGGTTGAAGGCGCTGGAGGCATTCGCCAAGCCGGGCACTGGTGTTCTGCCGCTCATCGAAAGGCCAGCGCAGGCGTTGGAAATGCCTAATAAACACGCCGCCTTGGGCATGGCGATTATCTGAAAACGGGCAACGAAAGGCGTTGCCCGTTAATGAACGTCACGATCAAGGGTTAAGGCCGGGCCTTAGCTTTCTTCCTTCACCACCCGCAGGTGCAATTCGCGCAGTTGCGCGTTGTCGGGGTCTGAAGGGGCGTTCATCATCAGGTCTTCGGCGCGTTGGTTCATCGGGAACATGATGACCTCGCGGATGTTGGCCTCGTCAGCCAGCAGCATCACGATACGGTCGATCCCCGCCGCACAACCGCCGTGGGGAGGCGCGCCGAATTTGAAGGCAGAGACCATGCCGCCGAAGCGTTTGTTGACCTCGTCTTCACCGTAGCCTGCCAGCTCAAACGCCTTGAACATGATCTCGGGCTGGTGGTTTCGGATCGCGCCCGACACCAGCTCATAGCCGTTGCAGGCAAGGTCATACTGGTAGCCACGCACCGCGAGCGGATCGCCTTCCAGCGCCGCCATGCCGCCTTGGGGCATCGAGAAGGGGTTGTGGTCAAAATCAAGCTCGCCGGTCTCGTCGTCGCGCTGGTAGATCGGGAAATCAACGATCCACGCGAAGGCGAAACGGTCTTGCTCGGTCAGGCCAAGCTCATCGCCGATCACCACGCGGGCTTTGCCGGCCACGCCTTCAAAGGCCTTGGGCTTGCCACCCAGGAAGAAGGCCGCATCGCCCACGCCAAGGCCAAGCTGGGTGCGGATCGCCTCGGTGCGCTCCGGGCCGATGTTTTTGGCGAGCGGGCCTGCGGCTTCCATGCCACCCTTAACCTCGCCCGACTTCAATTTGGCCTGCGCTTCCTTGACGGTGATGCCAAGCTCCTGAGCCACGGCATCGGCGGTTTTTTCGCGCCAGAAGATATAGCCCATCCCCGGCAGGCCCTCTTTTTGGGCAAAAGCGTTCATCCGGTCGCAGAACTTGCGCGAGCCGCCAGTAGGGGCGGGGATGGCGCGCACTTCGGTGCCGTCCTGCTCCAGCAGCTTGGCGAAGATGGCAAAGCCGGAACCGCGGAAGTGCTCGGAGCAGTCCTGCATCTTGATCGGGTTGCGCAGGTCGGGCTTGTCGGTGCCATACCATTTGGCGGCGTCGGCATAGCTGATCTGCGGCCACACGTCATCAACCTTGCGGCCCTTGCCGAACTCTTCGAATATGCCAGCAAGCACCGGTTGGATGGTGTCAAACACGTCCTGCTGCTCGACGAAGCTCATCTCAAGGTCAAGCTGGTAAAAATCGGTTGGCGAGCGGTCGGCGCGGGGGTCTTCATCGCGAAAACAGGGCGCGATCTGGAAATACTTGTCATAGCCCGAGACCATGATGAGCTGTTTGAACTGCTGCGGCGCTTGCGGCAGCGCGTAAAACTTGCCGGGATGCAGGCGTGAGGGCACCAGAAAGTCGCGTGCGCCTTCGGGCGATGAGGCGGTGATGATCGGGGTCTGATATTCGCGAAATCCCTTGTCCCACATGCGTTGGCGCATCGAGGCCACCACATCGGAGCGCAGCTTCATGTTGTCTTGCATCGCCTCGCGGCGCAGATCGAGGTAGCGATACTTGAGACGGGTTTCCTCGGGGTATTCCTGATCGCCAAACACCATCAGCGGCAGTTCTTCGGCGGCGCCCAGCACTTCCATGTCGCGGATATAAACCTCAACCTCGCCCGTGGGCAGCTTGGGGTTGATGAGATCAGTATCACGGGCCTTTACGGTGCCGTCGATGCGCACACACCACTCGGAGCGCAGCTTTTCAACCTCGGCGAAGACCGGGCTGTCACCGTCACAAAGCACCTGGGTGATGCCGTAATGGTCGCGCAGGTCGATGAACAACACGCCCCCGTGGTCGCGGATGCGGTGAACCCAGCCGGAAAGGCGGACGGTCTGGCCAACGTCGGCCAGGGCCAGATCGGCGCAGGTATGGCTGCGATAGGCATGCATCGTCTCGGACCTCTCGAACGGCGGAAATTGTCGCGCCGGATAGAACGTTTCGTCGGGCGGAAGTCAAGGGTGGGCGGCCCGCAGAGACGCCGTGCTGGGCTTCATTGCGAGGGCGCCGGGAGGGGCTATTGCGATAACACCTTTCGCAAATGGATAATCTTTGCGAATATACCCTCCGAAATTCCATGCGAAACGCAAAGGGCAAACCAGCTACGAGGCACGGCATGTGGAAAAAAATCTTCGACGGCTTACTCACCCGGTTGATCGTCACCGGCCGGATCGAGGTCACATTCCCTGACGGCACCCGAAAGACCTATGGCAAGGGCGGCGCGTTGCGCGGTTCCATGCAGGTTTTGAACGACCGGGCGCTGCGGCGGATCTGTCTCAAACCCGAGCTGGGATTTGCCGAAGGCTACATGGACCGCGCCATCACCTTCGACGGAAGCACCTTGGAAGACGCCATGCGCCTGGCCATGCGCAACCTGGCGAAGAGCGGCAAGATGCCGCTTTGGGTGCGCATGGCCGAGCGGGCGAAGTTCTGGGTCCGCGCGATCAAGCAGCACAACACGCCGCTGCGCTCGCGCTTCAACGTGGCGCATCATTACGATATCTCGGACGATCTCTACCGGCTGTTCCTGGACCGGGACATGCAATACAGCTGCGCCTATTTCCCCGATCCGGGCACCGGCCTCGACGAGGCGCAGGCGGCCAAGAAGGCGCATATCGCGGCCAAGCTCAGGATCGAGCCGGGCATGCGGGTGCTGGATATCGGTTGCGGCTGGGGCGGCATGGCGCTGACGCTGGCGCGCGACCACGGGGCTCATGTGACCGGGGTGACACTTTCCAAAAACCAGCTGAACACAGCGCGGGCCCGGGCCGCGGCGGCGGGGTTGGAGGACCAGACCGCGTTTCGCATGATCGATTACCGGGAATTGGACGAAACCTTCGACCGGATCGTTTCTGTGGGCATGCTGGAACACGTCGGGGTGCCTTATTACGGTGAGTATTTCGCCAAGGTCTCGGATCTGCTTGCACCCGACGGGGTGGCGCTGATCCATACGATCGGGCGCTGCGGTCCGCCCGCGATCCAGTCGGATTTCCTCAACAAGTACATCTTCCCCGGCGGGTATGTGCCCTCGATGTCGGAGCTGGCCCTGCCGATCGAGAAGGCCGGGCTTTGGCATCTGGATATCGAGATTTTGCGCCTGCACTACGCGCGCACGTTGCGCCACTGGCTGGAGCGGTTCGAAGGCCATCTGGACAAGGTGCGGGCGATGTATGACGAGCGGTTCATCCGCATGTGGCGGTTCTATCTCGTGTGCTGCATCCTGTCCTTCGAGGAGTTCAACCAGGCGGTGTTCCAGTTCCAGCTCGGCCATACCCGCGATGCCGCGCCGCTGACGCGCGATTATCTCTACCGCGCGTCAGCGCCGGCCTGGCAATACGCCGCCAAGTAGCACATGCGCCTCCGGTGCGCCGGAGGCCGCCTAGCCTTGCCGTGTGAGCCAGGCATAAATCCCGCAGATCACCAGGATCGAGGCATAGCCATCCACCGCGAAGTGCCAGCCGAGATAGACCGAGAGCACCAGAAAGACCCCAATAATCGCCATGCCAGCGAGGGCCGATCCATGCCGCAGCACGCGCCGTGCCCCGGCGAGGCGCATGGTTTTTGCGCCATCATGACCGATCCTGGCTATATACAGCCCGAGGACCGTGGCCATGCCAACATGCACGGACGGAAAGGCGGATATCCCGGAGCCAACCACGTTGCTCGCGTCCATGTAGGAAGCCCAGAGGTGGTGTTTGACGGCGATGAGCCCCTGCGCATCCGGCCGCTCCAGCATTTCAAGGGCGCTCATATGTGACCCTACAAGACCGCCCGGCAGGAGATCCTGAAAGATTGGGCCGGTGGACATGAAGGCAAGCGCAATGATGTTGCCGAGAAGGATCCAGGCGCACGCCCAGAGGATTATGAACTGCCGCCGCCGTGCGGCGTTGCCATCAAAGATTATCAATAGCATCGGCAGGTAGGTCGCCGGGAAGACCCAGAGGTTCATGTAGAGACCTGAAAGCGACTTCAGGTTCAGGCCAGACAACCAGCCGAGCAACTCATGCGGGGTATGGCCAAAGTGAAGGACCTCGTCCATCCGGGTGAACATGGGATCGGCCCAGAACGGAACGAGGCCCGGCAAGCTGTTCTTGATATTGCCAAAAACCATGACAAAGAGTGTGCAATAGACGATCGCCGCCACTCCTTGCAGCTTTTGCTCCCATATCCGCTGGCGAAGACCCGGCACGATTACCACGGGCAGCGCGGCGAGCGCATAAATCCACCAGGGGAACATTTTGGTAGCGAGTTGCAAGAACAGCATGAAGGAGCCACCGATACCCAAGAGCATGTCCAACGGATTGTCGCCCGTGGCCGCAAGGAACAACCCGCCGATCAAGAAATACCCAAGGCAGATCACCGCAATAGGGTTTGCGCCCATGGCCGCATGCAGTTGATCGCCCCAAATGGGTTGTATCCGGCGCGCCTCTTCCCGGTATATCGTTTGGTCCGACATGATTTGCCGCTGCCTCCAAAGTCCTGTGCCCGAGTGGAATCTCACCACAAAGTGGCCTGCTTAAGGCATGAACACGGAGTTTCCCGGGCTTACCACACTGGCCGTCATCGACGCTGTCATCCGCAACGCCGTCCGAAGCCCCTTGCCCTCGCCAACGCCTTCCCTATAACCCACGACAATTTGCACGCTCGGGGGTCGCCATGCCAAAAAGAACCGATATCCAATCCATCATGATCATCGGAGCCGGTCCGATTGTCATCGGGCAGGCCTGCGAGTTTGACTATTCCGGCGCACAGGCCTGCAAGGCGCTGCGGGAAGAAGGCTACCGGGTTATCCTGGTAAACTCGAATCCAGCCACCATCATGACCGATCCGGGCCTCGCCGACGCGACCTATATCGAGCCGATCACCCCCGAGGTTGTGGCCAGGATCATCGAGAAGGAACGACCCGACGCGCTGCTGCCCACGATGGGCGGACAAACCGGCCTTAACACCTCGCTCGCGCTCGAAGAGATGGGCGTTCTGGAGCAATACGGCGTTGAAATGATTGGCGCAAAGCGCGAAGCCATCGAAATGGCAGAGGATCGCGCGCTGTTTCGTGAGGCAATGGACCGGATCGGGCTGGAGAACCCCAAGGCCACCATTATAACCGCCCCCAAGCGTGACAACGGCAAGGCCGATCTGGAGGCCGGGGTACAGATGGCGCTTGCGGAGCTGGATGAGATCGGCCTGCCCGCCATCATCCGCCCGGCCTTCACCCTTGGCGGCACCGGCGGGGGCGTGGCTTACAACCGCGAAGACTATATCCACTACTGCCGCACCGGCATGGACGCCTCGCCGGTCAACCAGATCCTTGTGGATGAGTCGCTGCTGGGCTGGAAAGAGTACGAAATGGAGGTGGTGCGCGACACTGCCGACAATGCGATCATTATTTGCTCCATCGAAAATATTGATCCGATGGGCGTGCATACGGGTGACAGCATCACCGTGGCCCCGGCCCTGACGCTGACGGACAAGGAATACCAGATCATGCGCAACGGCTCGATTGCCGTGCTGCGCGAGATCGGCGTTGAGACTGGCGGCTCCAATGTGCAGTGGGCGGTGAACCCCGCCGATGGCCGCATGGTGGTGATCGAGATGAACCCGCGCGTCAGCCGCTCGTCGGCGCTGGCCTCCAAGGCGACCGGCTTCCCGATTGCCAAGATCGCCGCAAAGCTGGCCGTGGGCTACACGCTGGATGAGCTCGACAACGATATCACCAAGGTCACGCCCGCCAGCTTTGAACCGACGATCGACTATGTTGTCACCAAGATCCCGCGCTTTGCCTTCGAAAAGTTCCCCGGTGCCAAGCCAATACTCACCACCGCGATGAAATCGGTTGGCGAGGCGATGGCGATTGGCCGGACGATCCACGAGAGCCTGCAAAAAGCACTGGCCAGCATGGAAACCGGGCTGACCGGTTTTGACGAGGTGGATATCCCCGGCATGCCCGCCCAAGAGGCGACTCGCAGCATTGAAGACGAAAACGGCAATCGCTACCTGATCGGCACCACCGAGGCCGCCCAGACCGCGATTGACAAGACCCTGACGCGCGCACTTTCGGAGCAAACGCCAGACCGGCTAAGGGTGATCGCCCACGCCATGCGTTTTGGCTTTTCGGACGACGAAATTCAGGAGATCACCAGCTTTGATCCCTGGTTCCTGGCACGCATCCGCGAGATCATTGACGCTGAAACCGCTTTGAGGCGCGATGGCTTGCCGATGGATGAAGCCGGGTTGCGGGCAATCAAGATGATGGGCTTCACCGACGCCCGCCTTGCCCACCTGACGGGCCGCGACGAGGCCAATGTGCGCCGCGCGCGCCTCAACCTTGGCGTTGTGGCCAGCTTCAAGCGGATTGATACCTGCGCTGCCGAGTTCGAGGCGCAAACGCCATATATGTATTCCACCTATGAGCACCCGGCGATGGGTGAGGTGGAATGCGAGGCACGGCCCTCGGAGGCGAAAAAGGTGGTGATCCTTGGGGGTGGGCCCAACCGGATTGGCCAGGGGATCGAGTTTGACTATTGCTGCTGTCACGCCTGTTTTGCGCTGACCGAGCAGGGCTATGAAACGATCATGGTCAACTGCAACCCGGAGACCGTAAGCACCGATTACGACACCTCCGACAGGCTGTATTTTGAGCCGCTCACCTTTGAGCATGTGATGGAAATCCTGCGCGTAGAGCTGGAGGCCGGAACCCTGCATGGTGTGATCGTGCAGTTTGGCGGGCAGACGCCGCTGAAACTGGCCAACGCGCTGGAGGCCGAGGGCATCCCGATCCTTGGCACCACCCCGGATGCCATTGACCTGGCCGAAGATCGCGAGCGTTTCCAGCAACTTGTGGAGCGGTTGGGGCTGAAACAGCCGCACAACGGCATTGCATCTTCCGATAGCCAAGCGGTGAAGATCGCCTCAGAAATTGGCTTCCCGCTGGTGATCCGCCCCTCCTATGTGCTGGGTGGCCGGGCGATGGAGATCGTGCGGGATATGCCGCAACTTGAGCGTTACATCTCGCAAGCGGTGGTGGTGTCGGGTGATAGCCCGGTGCTGCTGGACAGCTACCTTTCGGGCGCCGTCGAGGTAGACGTTGACGCGCTTTCAGACGGTGAAAAGGTGCATGTGGCGGGCATCATGCAGCACATCGAAGAGGCGGGTGTGCATTCGGGCGATAGCGCCTGCTCACTGCCGCCCTACTCGCTCTCCCCTGTGATCATTTCCGAGCTGCGCCGCCAGACCGAAGCGCTGGCGCTGGCGCTGAACGTTGTGGGACTGATGAACGTGCAGTTTGCGGTGAAGGGCGGAGAGATTTACCTGATTGAGGTGAATCCGCGGGCCTCGCGCACCGTGCCCTTTGTGGCCAAGGCGGTGCTCTCGCCCATTGCCTCTATCGCGGCGCGCCTGATGGCCGGTGAAAAGCTGGATGCCTTCGATCTGGTCGACCCTGAGATTGATACCTTTGCGGTGAAAGAGGCGGTGCTGCCCTTTGCCCGCTTCCCCGGCGTTGATACGCTGCTTGGGCCAGAAATGCGCTCGACTGGTGAGGTTATGGGGTCTGACGCGAACTTCCACCGCGCCTTCTTGAAGGCGCAGCTTGGTGCCGGCACGGTGCTGCCGAAGGGCGGCGAGGGCAAGGTTTTCCTGTCGATCAAGCCGGAGGACAAGACCGAGCAACTGCTCGAAGCGGCGCGCGCGCTGGTGGAGCTTGGCTTTCCGCTGATCGCGACCAATGGCACCGCGAAGTTCTTGGCCGAACATGGGATCGAGAGCGAAGTGGTGAACAAGGTTTACGAAGGTCGCCCCAACATTGTGGATGTGATGAAAAACGGCGAGGTTTGCCTTGTGATGAACTCGACCGAGGGCACGCAGGCGGTTGAAGACAGCCGCTCGATGCGGGCCGTGGCGCTCTCGGACCGAATCCCCTATTTCACCACCTTGGCCGCCTCACACGCTGCCGCCCTGGCGATGAAGGCCCGCGAAGAAGGCGATATCGGCGTGCGTTCGCTTCAAGAAGCCTGAGCATCGCCTGAAGGGGCGCCTGCGACGCGAAAGACTTTTTGTGCCTCCGGCGGGGATATTTAGAGAGCATTGAGAGACAGGTGCTTCTAAGGTGCCCGATTGCCTTGGTGGCCAGTTTGCTAGACCGACACTTCGGCCATGAGCGTCATTTTCTCGATCTCGCCACGGGTGCCTGAGGCGGTGACTTCACCGCGACGGAGCACCACGAAACGGTCGGCGAGGTTGTAGGCGAACTCAAAATACTGCTCGACGAGGATGATCGCCATGTCGCCATTATCGCGCAGGTATTCGATCACGCGGCCGATTTGCTGGATGATATTGGGCTGGATGCCCTCGGTCGGTTCATCGAGCAGGAGCAGCTTGGGTTTGGTCATCATGGCGCGGGCGATGGCCAGTTGCTGCTGTTGGCCGCCTGACAGATCGCCACCGCGCCGGGAGATGAAATCCTTGAGGATCGGGAATAGTTCAAACACCTCATCGGGGATCACATGCTCTGATTTGGGTAGGCAGGCATAGGCCGTTTCGAGGTTTTCCTTCACTGTGAGGAGCGGGAAAATATCGCGGCCTTGCGGCACATAGGCCAGCCCCATTTGGGCCATTTGATGCGCGGGAAGCTTGCCGATTTCGGCACCATCGAACGTGACCGTACCGCCCGAGCGCGGGTGGGTGCCCGAGATTGCTTTCATCAAGGAGGTTTTGCCTACGCCGTTGGTGCCCATCACGCAGGTCACCTCGCCGAGGTGTGCTTCCATCGAGATGCCATTGAGGATTTGGCTGTGGCCATAGTGCAGGGTGAGACCTTCGAGTTTTAGCATTTCAGCGCCCAAGATACACCTCGATCACATCAGGGTTTGCGGTCACATGGTCGAGCGAGCCTTCGGCCAGCACCGAGCCTTCGTGGAGCACCGTGACTTTGCAGTCGAGCCGGCGGACGAA
>NZ_JARGND010000012.1:56708-75742 GCF_029212645.1 Vannielia sp.
TTCCAAAACAGGACCGCCACCCATGTGCGCTTGTTCTTCAGCGCCATGGTGAGGTTATCGCGCACCGATTGGTCTTCGAACACGGTGGGCTTTTGGAATTTTCGGCCAATCCCGGCCTGGGCGATCTTTGCCTCATTCATGCCGATCAGGTTGCGGCTCATTTCGCCAAAAATCACCCGACCTTCATCGGGCTTGGTTTTTCCGGTGACGATATCCATGAAGGTGGTTTTGCCAGCGCCATTTGGGCCGATTATGGCCCGCAACTCGCCTTCACCGATGCTGAAGCTGAGGTTGCGAATGGCGCGGTAGCCATCGAATGTGACGGAAACGCCGGAGACTTCGAGCAGGGTTGGCATGGTCAGGGGCCCTCCACTTCACGCTTGGAACCCTGGCCGGGGCCGTAATCCGCGCCGTGGCGATCAGGGCGCATGCGGTGGGCGAGCAGATCAAACAACCCGCCGATGCCTTTTGGGGCGAACAGGGTGACCAGCACGAAGGACAGGCCGAGCAGAACGGTCCACCAATCAACCCATGCGATGGTGTAGAACCCGAGCGGAATATCAGGTGCCTGACCGCCGGTGAAGAAGCTGGAAACTAGGCTGACGACCGCCGCGCCGATCACCGCGCCGTATAGCCGCCCGCGCCCGCCAATCGCCACCCAGGCGGCGAGGTAGATCGAGGCGATGGGCGCAATTTCGGCCGGATTGATGATGCCGGCCTGCGGATAGTAGAGCGCCCCGGCGACCCCCGCGATGCAAGCCGTGAGAGTGAACATCACAAGTTTGTAGCCCTCGACCGAGTAGCCAAGGAAGCGCACGCGGGCTTCGTTATCGCGAATGCCTTTGATGACCGAGCCAAACTTACCCGAAACGACGAAGGCTGCGAGCAGATAGCCCAGCGCCAGCGCCCCGGCAGAGGCCCAGAGGAACCAGACCGAGACGATATCCTGGCTGGCCGAAACGCCGGGGAGATTTTGCAGTCCGGAAAGGCCGTTGTTGCCGCGCAACCCGCTGTCATTTTGAAACAGGTAGAGCGCGAGCGCGAGGGTCATCGCCTGGGTGAGGATCGAGAGATAAACACCAGCGACGCGGGAGCGAAAGGCAAGCCAGCCAAAGACCAGCGCCAGCAGGCCGGGGACTGCCACCACGAGGATAAGCTGGAGCGTGAGGCTATGGGCAAAGGACCAGATGAGCGGGAAATCGGACGACCCGACCACGCCGAAGATTTGGGTGCCGATGGCATCCACCACCTCTTGCGGCGTTGGAGGAATCGCCTGATTGGCCATGCTTTCGGTGACGATGAGGCGGGTGCGCTCATACATCAGCCACATGCCGATCATGTAACCGCCAAGCCCGAAAAAGGCGAAATGCCCAAGGCTGAGGATGCCGCAATAGCCCCAGATCAGGTCCATCGCGACGGCAACGAGGCAGAGGCAAAGGGTTTTGCCGAGGGTCTTCACGAAGGAGGTGGAGATCAGGCCAAGGCCAAAGCCCTCAGACGCGATGGTGACGCCGAGTGTGAAAAGCGCAAGGCACAGCAGGAAGATCAGCACCGAGGGGTTACGCATGACGAAAGAGCGGCTCATGTCGTGGTCTCCGGGCGGCTGTTTTCCTGCGAAGGCTTGGCGGGTGGGATCAGGTGCATCACATCAATCTCCCGCCGCGCGGCCCTTGAGGGCGATGATCCCTCGGGGGCGGAACTGGATGAAGATGATGATGAAGACAATCATGTAGGTCTGCGCCGCCAGCGTGTTGGACGGGTTGAGCCATTCGATGCCCTTTTGCAGCGTGCCGATCATCGTGGCGCCCAGCAGCGTGCCCCAGATATTGCCAACGCCGCCCACGACCACCGTCATGAAGCTTTGCACGATGTAATCGCTGCCCATTTCGGAAGTGACCTTGGCGTATAGTCCGATGGCCACGCCCGCGATACCCGCGATGCCGGAGCCGAGGCCGAAGGTGAGCATGTTCACCCGGCCGGGGTTGATCCCCATCGACGCGGCCATGCGCGGGTTTTGGGTGACGGCGCGAGTTTCAAGCCCGAGGCGGGTGCGCTTCATCAGGAAGAGGAAGAAGGCGAGGAAAATGAGGGCAAGCACGAATATCGCGATGCGGATGTAGCTGATCGAGACCACGTCGTTCATCGCCCATGCGCCATCAAGCCAACCGGGCGCGGTGAGCGGGCGAGCCTGGGTGCCAAAGATGTTTTTGGCGAGTTGCTGGAGCGCGATGGAAATGCCGAAGGTTGCAAGCAGCGTTTCGAGTGGGCGGTTATAGAGCCAGCGGATCACCAGCCGCTCCATTGCCACCCCGGCGCCAAAGGTTACGGCAAAGGCCAGCGGGATCGCCACCAGGATCGAGATGGTGTGGTTGGGGATCACCTGCTGCACAACGTAGCCGGTGTAGGCACCCATCATGATGAACTCACCATGCGCCATATTGATAACCCCCATCACGCCAAAGGTGATGGCGAGGCCAATAGCGGCGAGGAAGTAGATTGAGGCGAGTGACAGGGCATCAAGGCCAAGATCGAGCGAGGTGTTGAAGCCAACTTTGGTTTCGATCCGCGACAGCGCCTTTTGCGCGGCATCCGTAACCACGGGGGAATTTTCGGCGTATTGCGCGTAAAATACCGCACCATCGAGGGCTTCGCTAATTTGCGCTTCGGTCACGGCGGGCCGCACCGTGCCGGACTCAATCAAGGCCGCATAGGCGCGGTTTCGGGTGGCGTCATTGTTGAGATCGCCAACCGGGATGCCCGCAACAGAGCCGTCAACGATATTGTCGTTGAGCGCCGCCAGAATATCCCCCGGAGCGGCGCGGGGCGGCAGCTCTTTTGCCTTGGCCAGCATATCATAGGCCTCGGCGATGGAGATGTCTTCGGAGCCGGGCTTTACCGTATAGGCGATGTTGGTGTTTGGGGCGACCTTGCCCTCTGGCGCGACCCGGAGGGTGGTGGCCAATAGGGGGTTAAGCGTGGCGCGGACATCCACGCCAAGATCACCTGACATCTCCTCAATGGCGGCGACACGCTCTGCGTCATCATCGCCGTAGGCAATGGTGAGCAGCCGCTCAAGCCGTCGCTTTTGCGCCTTTAGCGCGGGGTCAGGCTCATCATCAATCGAGGCACGTAAGGGGGTGAGTTGCGAGGGATCGGGGTTGCGGCCAATAGCCTCCAGCGCGTCACTCCGGCGGGCGATATTTGGGTCTAGCAGTTGGAAGCGCACGAGCGCCGATGCGATGAGGCCGCGCACGCCACTGTTTGGCTTGAGGTTTTTCACTGCATCGGAGGGCACGGGGGCAAGCTCGGCACCGCTGTCGAGGTCAGTGAGGATGATCGTGCGATCTGGCCCCTTTTTGCCCTCAAAGAACAGCCCGTCTTCCTTGCGTTGCCACAGGTTACGCGCCTCCCAGATTTCCAGCACCTGCTGCATCCCATCAAGGCCGGAGTCTGCCAGCGCGTCTATCACCGGGCCGATCGTGCGGCGGCTGGGTTTGGCGATTTGCGCGGCATTCTCCTGAAGCGCCGCCTGAAGCGGCCCATTTTCCTGGGCTTGCAGCGCAGGCGCGATGGTGAGGCAAAGGAGCGCCGCGAGGGCGAAGGCCGTGAGGCACCGTATCATGGGGATGTCCGCGCGAGGATGGGTAAGGTCGGGTTGCGGGCGGGGCGGATCATCCGCCCACACCCTAAGATCAGGGGGTCAGCGCCACATAAGGCGGCGCTGGCCCGGATCACCGGAATGCGATCAGTAGTTGCTTTCGATCTGAACGCAGGTCGAGGTTTCGGTGTTGTACATGCCGCATTCGAGGTCTTTCCAATCCGACTTCAGAACGGCCGACTCGGGCAGGAAATCGGTCCAGGCATCGCCGGGGACAGGATCTGTCTCGGAGATGATATCGAACTGGCCGTCGGCGCGGATTTCACCGATCAGAACCGGCTTGGAGAGGTGATGGTTCACGCCCATCACAGCCGTTCCGCCTGTCAGGTTGGGGAATTCCTGGCCCCACATCGCCTCACGCACTGGGTCTACATCGGTGGAGCCAGCTTCGGTGGCCGCGTTTACCCACATGTTGAAGCCAATGTAGTGCGCTTCCATCGGGTCGTTGGTGACGCGGTCTGTCGAGCCGATGAACTCGTGCCATTTGCCGATGAATTCAGCGTTCGCCTCGGTGTCGGCAGACATGAAGTAGTTCCACGCGGCGAGGTGGCCGACGAGGTTAGAGGTGTCGAGGCCGGCGAGTTCTTCTTCACCCACCGAGAAGGCCACCACGGGAATGTCTTCGGCGGAAATGCCCTGCGCAGCCAACTCCTTGTAGAAGCCGATGTTGGCATCGCCGTTGATGGTGGAAATCACCCCAACCTTTTTGCCGTCAGCGCCAAGTGCAACAACGTCAGACACGATCTTGGACCAGTCGGAGTGGCCGAAGGGCGTGTAGTTGACGAAGATATCCTCAGCCGCGATACCCTTACCTTTCAGGTAGCTTTCGAGGATGTTGTTGGTGGTGCGGGGGTACACATAGTCGGTGCCCAGCAGCGCGAATTTCTCAACGCCCAGTTCTTCGAGGTAGTAATCGGTGGCCGGGATGGCCTGCTGGTTGGGGGCGGCACCGGTGTAAAACACGTTCTTCGAGCTTTCTTCGCCCTCATACTGAACCGGGTAAAAGAGCAGGCCGTTCAACTCTTCGATCACGGGCAGCACGGATTTGCGGGAAACCGAGGTCCAGTTGCCAAAGATCACGTCTACTTCGTGGACGGTCAGCAATTCACGGGCTTTTTCGGCAAAGAGCGGCCAGTCGGAGGCCGGGTCAACCACCACCGCTTCGAGATCACAGCCCAAGAGGCCGCCCTTCTCGTTTTGCGCGGCGACCAGCATCTCCATGGTCTCTTTCAGCGTGGTTTCGGAAATGGCCATGGTGCCGGAGAGCGAGTGCAGCACGCCGACCTTGATCGGGCAGGAAACGTCTTGCGCGGCGGCGGCCCCGGCGGTGAGGCCAAGGGCGAGAACGCTGGCAGCAGATTTCTTGAAAAGGCTCATAGTGTAGGTCCCTCTGTCGGATGCGGCGGAGGCGAGCGGCCCCGTAACTTCCTGAATTCGTTTCGTTTTAAACCGAGCGCCATATTCCCGGGTCTTCCAGGCCATAGCGCACCCCGAAAGCGAACCAATGTTTCGCCGTTTGGAGCGCTGTCACTCTTTGGTGGAGATCGGCTGACTCGCAATTTCCTGACGGGCGGAAAGCGGGGCGTCGCGATGCTTTGCTTAAAGGTTAAGCGAAAAATGTGATTGGCGGCGCTTTTTTGGGCGGCCAGCTTGACGTAGGGGCTGGAATGAGCGGCGGATATGGCAAGTCGCCAAGCTGCGTGGTCAAACAGCCGAGCATATAGACCCGTTGAGGAGCCCACGATCACCATCGTCGCAGAAATAGCGCCAGCCCGTGCCCTGCCTCGCCAGCCAAGGGCGAGAGGCGCGGCCAGGGTTTCCGCCCAACCGGGCGGAAAGCTGGGCGCTTTGCGGATGGAGGGCGCGCTGAAGCTGCTCTTTCCTCATCGCGATGGCAGCGCGCTGCAAGCGATGATCGTCAACTCAGCGGGCGGAATCACGGGCGGAGACCGGTTTACCATCGAGGCGCACGCCGAAGCGGGCGCAGCGCTAACGCTTACCACGCAAGCTTGCGAACGCGCCTACCGCGCCCAACCCGGTGAGGTTGGTGAATTGAAAGTGCGGCTGGTGGCGGAAGCAGGCGGGCGGCTTGAATGGTTGCCGCAAGAGACGATCCTTTTTCAATGTTCGGCACTGCGGCGGCATTTGCGGGTTGATCTGGCGGCGGATGCGCAGCTTTTGCTCTGCGAGCCAATCATCCTTGGGCGTGCGGCGATGGGCGAAGCCGTCACGCAGGCCTTTTTCGCGGACCGTGTGGAGATATTCCGCGACGGGCGAGAGCTGTTTATTGATGCAACACGGCTGAGCGGAGACCTTGCCGCGCAAATGGACAACCCTGCGGTAGGGCGCGGCGCACGGGCGATGGCCCTGGTCGCCTATGTGGCCCCGAACGCAGAGGCAGAGCGCGACCGTATCCGCGCGATGTGGGCCGATGACCCGCTTGCCGGGGTCTCGCTGATTGCACCAGACACGCTGGTGGCGCGCGTGCTTGCCAGCGATGGCTTTGCGTTGCGCCAGCGCCTTTTGCCGGTGCTCGACCGGCTGACCGGAAACACCCTGCCCCGATCCTGGAGACTATAGACCATGCAGCTCACCCCCCGCGAAAAGGATAAGCTCCTCATCGCCATGGCTGCCGAGGTGGCCCGAAAGCGGCTCGCCCGTGGCGTGAAGCTGAACTATCCCGAAGCCATTGCGTTGATCACCGACGCCGTGGTTGAAGGCGCCCGTGATGGCCGTTCGGTTGCGGATATGATGGAGGCGGGCGCTGAGGTGGTGCGCGCCGATCAATGCATGGAAGGCATCCCGGAGATGATCCACGAGGTGCAGGTTGAGGCCACTTTCCCGGACGGCACAAAGCTGGTCACCGTGCACAACCCCATTCGCTAAAAGGACCGAACCGATGAAACACGCGTTCACACTGCTCATGGTCACCGTGGCCGCCTCCCCTGCCCTCGCGCACTCCGGCGCGCATTTGCACCCGCATGCAGAAGGCTCGTCGGCCGTGCCACTCGTGGCGGGCGTGGTGCTTATCTCAACGGCGGCGGTGCTCACGCTGCGCCACATCGCCGGAAAGGCGCGCAAATGATCCCCGGCGAGGTGATCGTTGCGCAGGGGGATATTACCCTGAACGAAGGCCGCGAGGCGATAACGCTCATGGTGGCCAACACCGGCGACCGCCCGGTGCAGGTGGGCAGCCATTACCACTTTGCCGAGACCAACCCGGCGCTCGATTTTGACCGCGACGCCGCCTATGGCACACGCTTGGACATCGCGCCCGGCACTGCTGTGCGCTTTGAGCCGGGGCAGCGCCGCGAGGTGGCTTTGATCCCCCTGGGGGGCGCTCGCAAGGTTTATGGCTTCAACCAAAACGTCATGGGGGCGTTATGAGCCGCCGCGCCTTCACGCCAGATCCCCTCACCCTGATGAAGGTGCAGAGCGAGGCCATGATGATGGCTTGGGAGGCCAGCACCGTTATCTGGATGCGCAGCCTTGGCATGATGGGGTTTTGGTCTGTTGCGCCCAGCGAAAACGCGCGGATGATCAGCGAAAAGCAAAGCGCCTTTGCCCAGGCCGCCGGTGCAGCATTTTGGGGGCCTGTCAGCGGCAATAACCACGTTGCAACGGCTGCGGCCACACTGCGGCCCCTGCGCCACAAGACCAAATCAAACCAGCGCCGCCTCGCCCGTCGCGGCCCAGCCAAGGGATAAGCGCCGATGGCCACCAGCATCTCTCGCTCTGACTATGCCGCCATGTTTGGCCCCACCACCGGTGATCGGGTACGATTGGCCGACACGGACCTGATCATCGAGGTGGAAAAGGACTTAACCACCTATGGCGAGGAGGTGAAATTTGGCGGCGGCAAGGTGATCCGCGATGGCATGGGCCAATCGCAGGCCACGCGGGCCGAGGGCGCGGTTGACACCGTAATCACCAATGCGCTGGTGCTGGACCATACCGGGATTTTCAAGGCCGACATTGGCCTGCGTGACGGGCGGATCGCCGCCATCGGCAAGGCGGGCAATCCCGATACCCAACCGGGCGTGGATATCATCGTTGGCCCCGGCACAGAGGCGATTGCCGGCGAAGGCAAAATCCTGACAGCAGGCGGCTTTGACAGCCATATCCACTTCATCTGCCCGCAACAAATTGATGATGCGCTGCACTCTGGCACCACCACCATGCTGGGCGGCGGCACCGGCCCGGCCCACGGCACATTGGCCACCACCTGCACACCGGGGCCGTGGCATTTGGGGCGGATGCTTCAGGCGCTTGATGGCGTGCCCATGAACATTGGCCTCGCGGGCAAAGGCAACGCCAGTCTGCCCGGCGCGCTGGAAGAAATGGTGAAGGGCGGTGCCTGTTCGCTGAAACTGCACGAGGATTGGGGCACCACCCCTGCGGCGATTGATTGCTGCCTCACCGTCGCCGATCAGATGGATGTGCAGGTGATGATCCACACCGACACGCTCAACGAAAGCGGCTTTGTGGAAAATACCGTAGGCGCGATGAAGGGCCGCACGATCCACGCCTTTCACACCGAGGGTGCGGGCGGTGGCCATGCGCCGGACATCATCAAAATCTGCGGCGAGCCGCATGTGCTGCCCTCCTCGACCAACCCAACGCGCCCGTTTACGGTGAACACGCTGGAAGAGCATCTCGACATGCTGATGGTTTGCCATCACCTCGATAAACGGGTCCCTGAAGATGTGGCCTTTGCTGAAAGCCGTATCCGGCGCGAAACCATCGCCGCCGAGGATATTCTGCACGATATGGGCGCGTTTTCGATCATCGCGAGCGACAGCCAGGCGATGGGCCGGGTGGGTGAGGTGATTATCCGCACATGGCAAACCGCTGACAAGATGAAGAAACAGCGCGGGCGGCTTGCTGAAGAGACCGGCGAAAACGACAACTTCCGAGCCCGGCGCTATGTGGCGAAATACACGATCAACCCGGCAATCGCGCATGGGATGAGCCACGAGATCGGCTCAATCGACGTGGGCAAACGCGCCGACCTGGTGCTGTGGGACCCGGCGTTCTTTGGCGTGAAACCAGAGATGGTGCTGCTTGGCGGGATGATCGCGGTTGCGCAAATGGGCGATCCGAATGCCTCTATCCCAACGCCACAACCGGTTTACACCCGTCCGATGTTTGGCGCGATGGGCCGGGCTGTGGAGCGCTCGGGCGTCAACTTTGTGAGCCAGGCCGCAATTGACGGTGGGCTCCGGGAAAGCCTTGGCCTGTCCCGCGATTTGCTGGCGGTGAAGACCACGCGGGGCATCGGCAAGGCCGACCTGAAGCTGAATGACGCGATGCCAAAGATCGAAGTCCATCCCGAAACCTATGAGGTGCGTGCAGACGGGGAGTTGCTCACCTGTGAACCTGCCGAAGAACTGCCGATGGCCCAGCGCTACTTCCTGTTCTGATCGGGTGATCGGCCTCGGCCTGACCGGCTGTGATGCTGACGGGATCGCCCAAGCGCGAAAATGCAGGGCTTTCGCGTTCGATCACCTCAAAATCGTCTTCCTGGGCAGGCGACAAGCGCACCGGCCTTGCCGCCCTTTTCACCTCCACCACATGGCTGCGTGACAGTCTGTAAAAGGCTGGATCATCGCGGATATAGGCCGGCAAACAAGTGCTATGGAACACCCGGCGCTCATGTTCAGCAACAGTAGCCATGTATTTCATGCCCTCAATCGCTCCGTTTGCGTGGGCCGAAATGAGCGCGGCCTGCAGATCCGCCTCCCACCCTTTCAACATCCCAATTTGCTCACGGATCGCACCCAGCGCAGCGGCAAGCGCATTAGGGGCTTAAGCGGCGGTCACAAATTGCTGCGATTCGGCGTGTTTGATAGCTTCATACTGGCGCGTCTCTGTAAAAGAGCGGTTAATCCGCCTTGGCCTGCTCGCCACATACGAATGCTGCGATGCAGCATACTCATGGGTGGTTTGCGTAGACGCCGCTACCTAACCGCATTAGGAGTGTTAGCTTCAGTGCATGGGAGGAAACCCGAAAGTACGCTCATCAGAGGTTTCCAACAGATGGCACAAACGACAGCAAACACCATTCCACTACCGAGCCTACGCGCGTGGATCGGCAGCTTTTTCGCAGGCCTTGGCCAAAGCTTTAACGCTTATGTGGAGCGCCGATCGAGGATCGATCAAATCCAGGCCCTCGACGCCAAAAGCGATCAGGAACTGGCCGAACTGGGCCTGCAACGTGCAGATATCCCGCGGTACGTGTTCCGCGATCTTCTCTATACTTGACCGGCAAGATCTGGTCAGTCGCCGAATGAGCGGGCGCATCGGAGATCGAATCTTCGGTGCGCTCATCCAAGTCGGCCCCCTCCATGACCGGCATTCTATCACCGCGCGCATAATGCTGGTCGAACGATTGCTTCCGCTCCCCCGCAAGCTTACCCTGGGCGCTCAATGTCCGCCGAAAGAGCTTGCCATGCCCCCCCTTTTAACCGCGCAATCCATCCGATCCGGCCAAGCCGACAAAGCGCAGGAGCGCATTCGTCTGAGCTATGAGGCGCGGTTTTTGCGCCGCAAGGTGCTGACCACCGAGTCGGGCACGCGGGTGATGATTGACCTTCCCCAAACCACATCGCTTGAGGCTGGCGATGCGCTGGAGTGTGGCGATGGCCGCCTCATCGCTATTGAGGCCGCCGTGGAGCCGCTGTTGGAGGTACGCGGCGCGGCCCTGCCCCAGCTCTCCTGGCACATAGGCAACCGCCACACCCCCTGCCAGATCGAGCCGCATCGGCTGCTAATTCAGCGCGATCACGTTCTGCTCGATATGCTTACGCGCCTCGGAGCGCAACTTGCCGAAGTGGATGAGCCCTTCACCCCTGAAGGCGGAGCCTATGGGCACGGGCGCACCCATGGCCATGATCATAGCGCCAGCCACGGCCCTGATGAACCGACTGCCCATTCGCACGGCAAACACACGCACAACCATGGCCACTGAGGCGCAAATCCTGCGGCTCACGCAATGGCTTTCGCCAGCCTTTCCAATTGGCGCTTTTGCGTGGTCCCACGGGCTGGAAGCCGCGTTGAACGAAGATCAGGTCACAGCGGATACGGTCGAAGACTGGCTGCGCGGCGTGCTGACCCTAGGCGGCGGATGGGCTGATGCAGTACTTCTAGCCGCCGCATACCGCGCTAAACCAAGTGAAGTCAGCGAGGTTGATGCCATCGCCCGTGCCATGGCCCCCTCTGCCGAGCGGCTGGCGGAAACGCTTGAGCAAGGCACCGCTTTCGCGCGCACTGTGTCCGATGTCTGGCCCGGCGGCAGGCTGCCCGCACTATGCTACCCGGTGGCCCTGGGCCATGCTGGCGCGCTGCATGATCTGCCGCTTGACCTCACAGCCACGCTCTACCTGCAAGCCTTCGCCGCCGCTCTCACCTCCGCCGCCTCCCGGCTGGTGCCCTTGGGCCAAACCCACGCCCAAGCCATCCTCTCCCGGCTAACCGAGCTATGCCCTGAAGTCGCAAAATCGGCCCTCTCCATACCGCTCGATGAGATCAGCTCCCAAAGTTTCGCCGCCGACATCGCGGCAATGCGCCATGAAACGCAGTACTCCCGGCTGTTTCGCTCTTAACCCTCTCAATGCTCCCCAAATATCCCCGCCGGAGGCAAAAATACTGTGTCATGCTAAACGGAAACAATCTCCAAGGCGACGCACCCCAGCCCATGGGCGAGCACCTCCCCGTCTGTGTATCCGGCCAATCAATGGGCCACGTTGCCGTCTTGCACCCCGCCGCAAGGTAGGGAACACTCGCGCCGAAATGACCCAGCCTGCTGCCCCGCCCTTCCCTCCGCCATCAAATTCGCTGCATTTGGCACGGGCCGCACAGCATGAATGCAAGCGCCACTCACATCACAGGACCTCTCACATGACACAGCTAAACGGACCGCTTCGTATTGGGATCGGCGGGCCGGTTGGGGCGGGCAAAACCACCCTGACAGGCGCTCTTGCCCGTGCCCTCAGCCCGATGCACTCCATCGGTGTCATCACCAATGATATCTACACCCGCGAAGATGCCGAGGCACTAACCAGAGCGCAAGTTTTGCCCGCCGACCGCATCATCGGCGTAGAGACCGGCGGATGCCCGCACACGGCGATCCGTGAGGATGCCTCGATCAACCTGGCGGCAGTTGCCGAGATGCAAGGCCGCCATCCGGGCCTTGAGGCCGTGTTGATCGAAAGCGGAGGCGATAACCTTTCAGCCACCTTCTCGCCCGAGCTTGCTGATCTGACAATCTATGTGATCGACGTGGCTGCGGGCGAAGAAATCCCGCGCAAGGGTGGGCCCGCGATCACCCGGTCGGATATTCTTGTGATCAACAAAACCGATCTCGCGCCACACGTTGGTGCCTCGCTCGAGGTTATGGAGCGGGATGCGGCCAGGATGCGCGCAGGGCGGCCCTTCTTCTTTACCGCGCTGCGCCATGATGAGGGGATGGGCCCGGTGCTTGAAGCGATCCGCGCCCTTTCGGGCCTTGGCGAAAATACCGCCGCCTGACGCCGCAACCACCGCGCACCGCACCGGAGACTGCTTGATGACCAATCCACTGCACGACGCCCTTTTTGCCCCCTACGAGGGATCAGATACCCCCTTCCTGCTCAACCCGGATGGCACCGTCCTGCTCACCAACGCAGGCTTTTCCGCCATGGCTGGGCGCTTTGCCAATACGCTCACGGCGATGGGGCTGGAGCCGGGTGACAGGGTGGCGATTCAACTTGAAAAATCGCCGGAGACGCTCGCGCTGGTGGCCGCGTGCATCCGGTCCGGGCTGGTGTTCTTGCCACTGAACACAGGATACACCGAGGCTGAACTTGCCTATTTCATTGAGAACTCTGGCGCGCGGCTGTTCTTGTGTGATCCGGCAAAGCACGAGGCGCTCAAAGGGATTGAGCAACTGGCCCGCGTTGAAAGCCTGAGTGACACGGGCGGCAGCTTTGCCGGTCTGGCCGAGGCCCAGCCAAGTGATGCGCCGGTGGTGGAGCGCGCACCTGATGATCTTGCCGCCTTCCTCTACACGTCTGGCACCACCGGGCGCTCAAAAGGGGCGATGATCTCGCATCGCAACCTACTGGCCAATGCGCAAACGCTGGTTGAGGCGTGGCACTTCACCGAATCCGATGTGCTGCTGCACGCGCTGCCGATTTTCCACACTCACGGGCTGTTTGTGGCCTGCAATGTGGCGCTTCTGGCCGGGGCGCCAATGATCTGGCTGCCAAAGTTTGACCTGGAGAAGGTGCTGCAATCCTTGCCCCACGCCACCGCCATGATGGGCGTGCCAACCTTTTACACCCGCTTGCTGGATGATCCGCGTTTCAACGGCGCCCTTGCAGGCCATATGCGGCTATTCATTTCCGGGTCTGCCCCGCTGTTGGCCGAAACGCACCGCGCCTTTGAGGCCCGCACCGGACACCGCATTCTTGAGCGTTACGGCATGACCGAAACCAACATGCTCACCTCAAACCCCTATGACGGCGAGCGGGTGGCAGGCACGGTAGGGCCGCCGCTGCCGGGGGTCGAGCTGAAGGTCTGCGATCCTGAGAGCGGCGAAGAACTGGCGCAGGGCGAAGTAGGGATGATCGAGGTGCGGGGCGAGAACGTTTTTCGGGGTTATTGGCAAATGCCCGAAAAAACCGCCGCTGAACTGCGCCCGAATGGATGGTTTATCACCGGTGACCTGGGCGTGATGGATTCCAAGGGCTATGTGAGCATCGTCGGGCGAGGGAAAGACCTTATTATCTCGGGGGGTTACAACATCTATCCCAAAGAAATCGAAGCGGTGATCGACGATCAGCCCGGCGTGTTGGAAAGCGCGGTCATTGGCGCGCCGCACCCCGACTTTGGTGAAAGCCCAGTGGCGGTTGTGGTGCCCCTGCCCGGCGCGTTGCCAGACCTTGCGCAGATTGAAACTGCGCTGGCAGGATCGCTGGCCCGCTTCAAGCATCCGCGCCATATGGAACTGGCTAGAGCCCTGCCGCGCAATACCATGGGCAAGGTGCAAAAGGCAGCACTACGGGCGCAGTTTGCCGAGGTTTTCAAGCCGTAAGGGGCTTAGCTGGCTTTCTTGGCAAAGCTCTCGTGGATGAAGCGCTTATCGCAATAGCCGCACTCAACCTCACCGGTTTCATGGCTCAGGCTCAGCCAAACGCGAGGGTGGCCAAGTGCCCCTTCGCCGCCATCACAGGCGACACGCCAAGTGCTCACCACTTCGGTTTCTGGCGGGTTGATGGGCATAAGGTCACTCCTTGCTGGGCGCGGCTTGGCAGGGCAGACTGCGCTGCGAATTCGGGGCGAAAATAGCACGATAAGGGGGCCACGCAAGTGCGCAGCGGCAATGATTGAGAAGGCGGGCTGGCTTGTTGCGCCCACAAAGGGGATGCGGCCATTTTTGCGTTTGCTTGCCGAGGCTGCGCTAGCGCGTGGGGGCCGGGTTTTGGCGGAGCCGTTTCACGGACGTTTTGCCTTTTTTGTCGGCGCTGACGGGCGGGCACATCCGGTGCACGGCGCCGCGCTTGGGCTCAATGGCGATGCTGCCGCGCGGTTGGCGGGCGACAAGGATTATGCGGCGAAGGTGCTGGGCTACGCAGGTATCCAAGTGCCCGAGCACGTAATTTTATTGGCCGGACGAGAGCCGGGCCCTTCCCTGAATTGGGCCCGCGAGGAGGCGGGCTTTCCGATCTGGGTTAAGCCGAACGAGGGGCATGGTGGCGAAGGGGTGACTCAGGCCACGGATTTGACCGCTCTGAAAGTTGCGCTGGGGCCGCTGCGCGCCGGGGGGCGGCATGTACTGCTTCAGGCGCACCAGCCGGGGCGGGAGCTGCGGGTTATGGTGCTGGAGGGACGCGTGGCCTTGAGCTATGAGCGGGTTAGCGCAGAGGGCAAGCCGAAGAACCTGTCGCAAGGGGCCGAGGTGAAGGCGGTAGAAATGCACCCCGATATCGCCGCGCTGGCGGTGAGGGCTGCAGCGGCCCTGGGGTTGCGGTGGGCCGGGGTGGATGTAATCACCCCCGACCCTGCGCTCTCGGATGCCGTGGTGCTGGAGGTCAACGCTGCTCCGGGGCTTGATGCATACGCGGCTGCGACGCCAGAGAACTGGGCGCAGGCGCGTGCGGTGTTGGGTGCAGCCTTGGAGGCGCTGGAGCATTCAAACCAGCGCCTTGCCGATCAAGCGGGTTGAAGCATCCGGCCAAGGACGCGTCCGCCCAGCACATGCACATGCAGATGCGGCACTTCCTGCACGCCATGCTCACCTGAATTGGAGATCAAGCGCCAGCCTGGGCCATCGCCCGCCTGCACACCCTCCATCGTGCAAATCTTGCCAACGGTTCGGGTGAAATCAACGATCTCGGCCTCCGACGCCTCCTGCGCGAAGTGATCGTAACACACATATGGCCCCTTCGGGATCACCAGCACATGCACCGGGGCCTGTGGGTAAAGATCACGGAAGGCCAGGCTATGCTCGGTTTCCAACACCGTGTTATTGGGAATTTCGCCTCGTAAAATCTTGGCAAAAATGTTCTCACTATCATAGACATAGCCCATGGCGGCTTCCTTTTGTTCAGTCGGTAAACAGATGGTCCTGAGAGGCGATTTCCCAAGCCGTATCAATTGGAATATCCAGGAAACGTGCCAAAGGCGGCACGTTTTCCTCGACCTTGGCACTTTCGCGAATACGGTCAAGGTTCTCAAACCCGGCATCACGGATGCGTTCGTTTTCGAACACGATGTCATAGCGGATCGTGGGTAGCAGCCGCTCCAGCGTGTCTTGCGGCGTTTGATCGCCCGCCAACCCAACCCGGCGGGCGTGGCCGAGAAGGTATTCATCAGTGAAATCACACTCGATTTCGAGGAATTTGGTCACTGATTTATCGGCATGGAAATCCTGCATCAGATCAACATTTGATGGATCAAGACAAATGATCAGGCGGTCGGAGTCGTGGTAATCAAACAGCATCCGCATCAGCGCCCGCCTATGGCGGGTGCGCTTGGCCAAGGTGGTTTGGATGCCTCCCAGATCAGGCAGCTCTGTGCCCTCTTCATTGAACAGATATTCAATCGCCGGGATATTGGTGGTCTTGCGGATGTGTTCCAGTAACCGCTTGGCAACGTGCCATTTTTTACACACGACGATCATCAACTCACGGCCTCGGCCAAGGCTGGCTTCCGTCTCCCAGAAACGGCGGGCGAAGCGGCGACCAATGCGACCACGGCCGGTGAGGAAGGTAAACAAGCGGCGGCCTTCATTGGAGATTTGGAACTCCGCCCCTTCGGCCGCATAAAGCTTGCCCAACCGCTTTTTCAGCTCCAAGGCTTCGGGGCTGATCTTCCGGGAAAACAGGAAGTCTTGTGACAGCAGCAGATCATAATGGTCGTTATAGAATGTCACCGGCATCCCGTAGTCAGTGAACATCAAAAACGTGAGGGTGCGGCAACGAATTTCATGCTCCGGCACGAGGTGGCGCACGATGGTCTGAAAGAAGGTTTCATCCGGAATCCAGGTGGTGCGGAAAAAACGCATCACGTCTTTGCGTTGGCGGGTGAAATCAAGCACCCACTCCACCGTGCGGCGACGCAGGCACCACCACTGAGAGCCGATCATCATCTGTAGATCGGATGGCACATCCCGCTGGAGGCCAAGCTGCTTTTGCATCTCCAAGCTTTTGTAAAACAACCACTTTGTTTTGCGTTCGTTGAGGAAATGGCGGTAAATCAGCCGCTCTTCCTTCATGCCGGTCTTGATCCAGTCGGAAGCGAAATAATCGTAGCTTTCGATATAGTCGCAATCATCCTGATCGAGAAACGCATGGGCGTATTCGGCGGACTTGATCGCCAGACAATCGCCCGACAGCATGTAAAAATGCGTGGCGCGGGGGAAGGCATCAACCGCGGCCTGAACGGCGTGCAGCGTGGCCTGAACAAGGCTCCACTCGCCCCAGCCACACTTGATGCGCTTCTGCGCGAAGGTGACGTTTGGATTGTCTTTCAACGCGCTGTGGATGCGAGAGAAATGCTCGGGCTTGGCGCGGGCGTCGAAGTGAATCGACATGTAATCGCCCACCGCCGTCAGGCTTTCGGCCTGGGCGATAACTGCGTCAGGGTCCTTGTGACACAGAAGGATGAAGGCGATTTTGGCCAACTCAGAAACGCTCTGCCTGTTTTCGTTGCAACTGTTTACGGCTTTTAACGTAACCAATCATTGAAAAGACAGGGTTTCTAGGTATTTTTCCAAACGAGCGATGCCGAAGGGTCAACTTTTGGCGCAAGAATTCTTCGGAGGCAATTTATATGGGCTTTCCAGGCACCTGGATGACCGAGAGCGAAAGCGTTGTGTATCGTGTGGTGCCCAAATGCGCCTGTTCGACCATCGGACAGATCATGTTTTATTCAGATCATGGCGAGTTTTTTGACGGTGACATCCATGACAGCACCACCGGGCTGCACAAATGGGCGCAGGAAGAGAGCCAACCGCTGATTGAACATAACGTGACCTCGCATGCCTCTTACGCCTTTACCTGCGTGCGAAACCCCTACACGCGCATCCTTTCGAGCTTCTTTGACAAGATCTGCGGCATCCAGCGCAACGGCAACCGGTATCGGGGCAAGCTGGTGCCGATGCTGATCCAGAAATACGGCATTGAGGTGGGATCGCCGGAGGACGAATTTGACTTCGACCAGATCAAATCATTCCGCCGTTTCCTGCTGTTTGCGCGCGACACCATTCGCTGGCGCCGCCCGATGGACCCCGATATCCACTGGTCGGCCATGGCGGGGCATGTGAGCACGTTCATCGTGAACGGCGGCACCTATGACAACATCTTCTGGACCGAGCAGTTTAACGATGGCATGCAATCGGTTCTTGAGGCGATTGAAACGCCCCACCCAGTAAATATTGAGGAGATTCCACGGTTTAACGAGAGTGAAGGACATGGGCCGAAGCGGGCGCATCCGGTGGAAGGCTACTTTGACGACCTTTCGATGCATCTGGTTTATGAAATCTACAAACGCGATTTCAACCTGTTCAAATACGATTTCGAGAACCCCGGAAACAAGATGCCGACCGGAGAGATTGACCTTGCTGAAGTGCATGCAAAGCTGGGCGGGTAGCCTTGTGGGGCTGCTGGGGCACTGTTGCGTAAATCGGGTGACAGCCGAGCTTCTCCTTTTCCCGACCGGACTTATCCCAAGGCCTCTGTGACGGGTATGCCGAGCGCGGCGTAGCCGTTCACGCCTGCGATGCGGACTTGGGATTCGGCGACCTGAAAGTCGACAGCCCGTGCCATGCACGGCCCCGCAGTGGTTTGCTTGCAAGCCATGAAAGGGGATCAGCAGATGCGGCGGGCCTTGCCAGCCGCGATAGTGATGTTCACGTCCAACGACTCCTAGCGGCGGCTGAAGGCCCGTTTTGCGACTGGCTGTGCACTGGGTACAACGGGCTGGAACCAGCGGAATTAGCTCGTGAACGCGACGTCTTTAGATGCGCAGACGCCTAACCATGTTATAATGTAAAATCGAAATACTAAGAAAAGATGATCTTGCCCTGACGTCACCCTGAGCCTAGAACCCCGGCAACCGGCGCCCACCAAGCACGGCCCCGCCGATCCCCGGCTCTTCGAAACAATCTGAGGAAACCTCACTTTGCTCGACCAGATTACACTGCGCACCGAACTTGCTAAATGCTACGATCTCACCCCTTCCGTGGAAATCGCCGAAACCAATGCCCATGTTTATGCCAACATGAGCCGAGTTGTCTCGCCCCCGGACTGGGCGATCTTCGCGCCCTATGTCGCCGCAATCAACAAGTTGAAGAAAGAGCGCAACGCGGTCATTCTTGCGCATAACTACATGACGCCGGAAATCTATCACGGCATCGCGGACGTCGTTGGAGACAGCCTGCAACTGGCGATCGAAGCGACCAAGGTCGAGGCGGATATTATCGTGCAATGCGGCGTGCATTTCATGGCCGAGACCTCAAAAATCCTGAACCCCTCCAAGATCGTGTTGATCCCCGATATGGAGGCTGGCTGTTCGTTGGCCGAAAGCATCACCCCTGCGGGGATCGCGGAAATGCGCGCCAAATACCCCGGTGCGCCGGTGGTGACTTATGTGAACACCACTGCCGAGGTGAAGGCGGCATCCGACATCTGCTGCACCTCCTCCAACGCGGCCCAGATCGTGCGTGGCCTGGACAGTGATACGGTCATCATGACGCCGGATAAGTACCTGGCACAGAACATCGCAAAGCAAGTTCCGGAAAAGCGGATCGTCTGGTGGGACGGTGCCTGTATCGTACACGAACAATACACCGCGCAGGACCTGAAGGACTTTCGCGAATGGCACCCCGACACCC
>NZ_JARGND010000068.1 GCF_029212645.1 Vannielia sp.
AGTGCCGGCCTGTCACGCCGGAGGTCGCGGGTTCGAGCCCCGTCAACCGCGCCACGCTGTATTTGCCCTCTCGCAGGGCCTGCGCGGTTGTAGCTCAGTTGGTTAGAGTGCCGGCCTGTCACGCCGGAGGTCGCGGGTTCGAGCCCCGTCAACCGCGCCACCTTCCCCCCCGTGAAACACGTCCGCGCCGCCGTTGACACCCTGCCACTTTGACGCCCCGCCTCACATTGCGTCTCGCCTTCTTCATCCCGAAGCCGCACACCTGAGAAAAGTGGAAGATGCGGGCGGCGAGCGCATTGTTGCACGAGGTCGACAGGCTTGTTTTCACGCGTCACGCCCCCCGTGGACGCTGCTGGCACCTCTTGCGCCGATAGAGCGCAAGCCATAATTCCCACGCCCTACCGCCGCTCCAATCCCGGCAAATCCGATCCTGCGTCTCAACGCTCTCCAAATATCCCCGCCGGAGGCTCTGATCTTTTTTTCGGCGCCCCCGCCCCACACGCACATCACCCGCAACAAAGACCCATCCGCGCCACAGGCCAAGGCCGAGCGGAGCGAGGCCCCCCGGGGCGGGGCGCGAAAGCGCCCCGCAATCAGGCCATCAGGCGGAGAGGGCGGCGAGGATGCGGGCCCAGCTTCGGGTGCCTTTGTGGAAGCTCTCCACATCATATTTCTCATTCGGGCTGTGGATCTGGTCGTCATCTTTGCCAAAGCCGATCAGCATGGCGTCCATCCCGAGAATGGATTTGAAGTAGCCCGCGATGGGGATCGAGCCGCCGCAGCCTACATAGGCCGCCTCAACCCCCCATTCCTCGGTGAGCGCAAGGCGCGCTGTTTCAAAGGCGGCGCCGGAGGTGTCCATTTGTCCGGCGGGGCCGGAGCTATGGGGGGTGAAGGCGACCGTGCAATCGGGGGGCAGCATCTCCTGCACCATCTTGCGGAAGCTTGCGCGGATCGCCTCCGGGTTTTGCGTGCCCACCAGCCGGAACGATACCTTGGCGGAGGCCTGCGAGGGCAGCACGGTTTTGAAGCCGTCGCCGGTGTAACCGCCGCTGATCCCATTGATCTCGCAGGTCGGGCGGGACCAGAGCTGCTCCAGTGCCATGCGCCCCTTTTCGCCGGCCCGTTCCGAAAGGCCAACATCGCCAAGGAAGCTTTTTTCATCAAAGCCAAGGGCTTCCCAGCTTTTCTTCATGTTGTCACCAATCTCGGGCACGCCCTCATAAAACCCGGGCACGGTCACGCGGCCTGTCTCGTCGTGCAGCGCGGCGAGGATGCGGGTGAGCACGCGGATCGGGTTGATCGCAAGCCCGCCATACATGCCCGAGTGCAAATCCTTGGACGGGCCGGTGATGGTGAGTTCTTCGCCCAGAAGCCCGCGCAACTGGGTGATGATCGCGGGCACCTTGCTGTCAAACAGCCCGGTATCACAGATCAGCGCCACATCGGCTTTCAGCTCTTCGGCGTTTTCCTTCATGAAGGGGATCAGCGAGGGGGAGCCGCTTTCTTCCTCGCCCTCAAAGAAGATGGTGAGCTTGCAGGGCAGGGTGCCGGTTTCGGCCTTCCAGGCGCGCAGGGCCTCAAGGAAGGTCATCAACTGGCCCTTGTCATCCGAAGCGCCGCGCGCACGGATCACCTGGCCTTTCGGGGTGTCCTGCACCTCGGGGTCAAACGGGTCCCGCTCCCACAGCTCCAGCGGGTCGACCGGCTGCACATCGTAATGGCCGTAAAACAACAGATGCGGCGCGCCTTCGGGGCCGCCATGGGCGACAACCATCGGGTGGCCCGGCGTTTTGCGCTTTTCGGCCGCAAGCCCCAGCGATTGCAGATCGTCCACCAGCCAATCAGCGGCGGCCTCACAATCGCCCGCGAAGGCCGGGTCGGTGGAGATTGACTTGATGCGCAGCAGGTCCATCAGCCGCTCCAGCGCGGCGGGCATGGAAGCGTCGATACGGGTGAGGATCGAGGGCAGGGACATGGGAGCTCCTTTTGCGGTGTTCGTGGCGGAAGGTAACAGGGGGAAAGCAAGTGTCCAGCAGGACCAAACCGTGCCTGCCGGATGAAATCCTCATGATCTGGATCAAAGCGGCAAAATAACTCAGGTGGCAGAACTTTCCGAATGGCGCGGGCTTTGATAGACCCCCCTCAGCGCCACCGGCGAATGGAAGGAAAGACCATGACTGACAAGGCGGAAATGCTGTCGTGCATCGACACCGCTCTGGAAAAGCTCCACGAGGAAGGCCGCTACCGGACCTTCATTGATATCGAGCGTCGCAAGGGTCACTTTCCACATGCCGTCTGGACCAAGGAAGATGGTTCCGAGCAGGATATCACCGTTTGGTGCGGAAACGACTACCTTGGCATGGGCCAGCATCCGGTGGTGCTGGAAGCGATGCACGAGGCGCTTGAGGCCACCGGCGCAGGCTCGGGCGGCACCCGCAATATCTCGGGCACAACGGTTTATCACAAAGAGCTTGAGGCCGAGCTGGCCGATCTGCACGGCAAGGAAGCGGCTCTGCTGTTTACCTCGGCCTATATCGCCAATGACGCGACCCTCAGCACCCTTCCCAAGCTGCTGCCGGGGCTGATCATTTATTCCGACGCGCTGAACCACGCCTCGATGATCGAGGGCATTCGCCGCAACGGGGGCGAAAAGCGCATTTTCCGCCACAATGACATGGAGCATCTGCGCGCGCTTCTTCAGGCCGATGATCCGGCCGCGCCCAAGCTGATCGCCTTCGAATCGGTTTATTCGATGGATGGGGATTTTGGCCCGATCCGCGAGATCATTGAACTGGCCGAAGAGTTTGGCGCGCTGACCTATCTTGATGAGGTGCACGCGGTGGGCATGTATGGCCCGCGCGGCGCTGGCGTGGCCGAGCGCGACGGTTTGATGGACCGGATCGACATTTTCAACGGCACGCTGGGCAAGGCTTACGGCGTGCATGGCGGTTATATCGCGGCGAGCGCCAGGATGTGTGATGCGGTGCGCTCCTATGCGCCGGGCTTCATCTTTACCACCAGCCTGCCGCCGGTTGTGGCCGCAGGGGCGGCGGCCTCGGTGCGCCACCTGAAGACCGATCAGACGATCCGCGAGCAGCACCAGACCAATGCGCGCATCCTTAAATCGCGCCTCAAGGCGCTTGGCCTGCCGATCATTGATCATGGCAGCCATATCGTGCCGGTGATCGTGGGCGATCCGGTGCATACCAAGGCGATCAGCGACATGCTGCTGGAAGATTACGGGGTTTACGTGCAGCCGATCAACTTCCCCACGGTGCCGCGCGGCACCGAGCGGCTGCGCTTTACCCCCTCGCCGGTGCATGACCCGAAAATGATCGACGGTCTGGTCAAAGCGATGGACGGTTTGTGGAGCGCTTGTGCGCTGAATCGCCAGGAACTTTCTGCCTGAACCGAGCGCCGCGCCGCAACCTCTGGGCGTGGTGGGGGCTTCGGGCTCTCGTTTTTGGATTTTTCGGCAAGAACCCTCCGGCGAGCGCTTCTGCAAGTGCATTGATGTTAGTATGATGGTAATCTGATCGTGATCTGGGCGGTGTCGGACACGAATCGCACCAGATATGGGGATACCGCAGAGATGCACTCGGGGCAGGGCACATGATCAGGCGCAAGCCGAAGAAATCGGTTGATGGGGAGCACTCCCCCAAAGGCTTCGATGATTTCGATCTTCGACTAGGCGATATCATGCGGGGCGAGCGGGCCACGATGGGCAAGTCCTTGCTGGATGTGCAGCGCGAATTGAAGATCAAGGCGACCTATATCGCCGCCATCGAAAACGCTGATCCCAGTGCCTTTGAAACCCCCGGTTTTATTGCCGGCTATGTGCGCTCTTATGCGCGTTACCTGAACCTCGATCCCGAATGGGCGTTTGAGACCTTTTGCCGTGAGGCGGACTTTGCCACGCTGTCGGGCCTTGAGGCCAACCGCAAGGGCGAGGCGGGCCGGACCCCGGCGAAAGAGCCGAAAGGCAGCGCAACCGGGCAGGCCGGCCTTGCTGGCATGCTCTCCCGCCTGAAAGGGCGCGGCGCGGCGCAAAAGGGGGCGGCCAAGGCAACGGCGCGGCCTGTGACCCGTGTGTCAGGTGCGCGCGATCCCTTTGCCGAACCCAACATTTCATTTGCGCCGCGCGCCGAGGGGATGCTGACGCGGCTTGAGCCGGGTGCCATTGGCTCGTCGCTGGTGCTCCTCGCCCTGATCGGGGCGGTGGGCTACGGTGGCTGGGCGGTGCTTCAGCAGGTGCAGCGCGTATCGGTTGCGCCGGTTGAGGAGGCCCCTTCGGTGGTGGCCGAGCTTGACCCGCTGACCACAGCGCCGATTGGCAGCGATGCGCCAAGCTACGCCGGTGTGGATGCGGCCACGCCCGATGCGCTGGAGCGGCTCTACCGCCCGCAAACCCTTGATACGCCGGTGATGACGCCGCGGGATGGCCCGATTGCCTCGATCGACCCGGCCAACCTGGGAGCACTTGCCCCCGGTGCGGGCCTTGGCAACACGCCCGCCACGCTGGTGGCGACCACCGGCGAGGTGCACCGCGATGATGGCACCGAGCTTGCCTCTGCCGATACGCTCCAGATATTTGCCGTCGCCCCGGCCTGGGTGCGGGTGCAGGATGTAGACGGGAATATCATTTTCGAGAAAACCATGAACGCGGGCGAACGCTGGATTGTGCCGGAGGGGGATGTGACCCCGGTGCTGCGGGCGGGCGCTGCGGGTGGCATTTACTTTGCGATGGATGGCAAGGCTTATGGCCCTGCCGGGGCGCCGGGCACGGTGGTGGCGGATGTGTCGCTATCGCGCGAGGCGTTGCGCGATAGCTATACCATGGCTGAAGCCAGTGACCATCCGGCGCTTGGCCGGGTGCTGGCCCGCGATGCCGAGCGCCCGCTGAACGCGCCGGAAGATTATGATGAGCGCGTACGCGTGGCGCAGGCCATTGTGGCCGGTGCGCCCAAGGTCACCGCTGATGGGGCGCCGGTGTTTGAGCTTCTCGCGGTGCGGGAAAGCTGGGTGCGGGTGAAAGCGGCGGACGGCTCGGTGCTGTTTGAGCAAACCATGCAACCGGGAGACCGCTACACGATCCCGCAGGATGACGGGCTGGCCACGCTGCGCACTGGCAATGCGGGCGCGGTTTACGTGGTGGCCGGTGGGCAGGCTTATGGCCCGGTTGGCTCTAACGGGGAAGTCGTCAACAACTTTGAGCTGAGTGCCGCCACCGAAACGCTGGCGGTGGCCGACCCGGCCCGCGACTCGGCCCTGCAAACCCATATGGTTGCCGAGAACCAGTGAGCGGTGTCGCACCCCGTTGCCCATGGGGCCGGGGCGGACTATCTATCCCCTGAATGAATGAGCCGACCCTCGGGAGATGTCATGTCGATCAATGAAGTGCGCCCGTGGCGCAGCATCTACCGCCGCAAATCGCGCAAGATCATGGTGGGAAATGTGCCGGTGGGGGGCGACAGCCCGATCACTGTGCAAACCATGACCAACACCGCCACCACCGACGTGAAAGCGACGGTGGAGCAGGTGCAGCGGGCGGCGGATGCGGGGGCCGATATTGTGCGGGTTTCGGTGCCCGACGAGGCCAGCGCGAAGGCGCTGAAAGAGATCGTGCGCGAAAGCCCGGTGCCGATCGTGGCTGACATCCACTTTCATTACAAACGCGCGCTGGAAAGCGCCGAGGCGGGCGCGGCCTGCCTGCGGATCAACCCCGGCAACATTGGCGATAGTGCGCGGGTGAAGGAAGTGGTGAAGGCGGCGCGCGATCATGGCTGCTCGATCCGCATCGGGGTGAACGCCGGATCGCTGGAGCGCCACCTGCTGGAAAAATACGGCGAGCCGTGCCCCGAGGCGATGGTGGAATCGGGCCTCGCCCATATCAAGCTGTTGCAGGACAACGATTTTCACGAGTTCAAGATCAGTTGCAAAGCCTCGGATGTGTTCCTGTCTGCCGCCGCCTACCAAGCGCTGGCCGAGGCCACCGATGCGCCCATTCACCTTGGCATCACCGAGGCGGGCGGGCTGACCAGTGGCACCATCAAAAGCGCCATTGGCCTTGGCAACCTGTTGTGGATGGGCCTTGGTGACACCATCCGCGTGAGCCTTTCGGCGGACCCGGTGGAAGAGGTGAAGGTGGGCTTTGAGATATTGAAGTCGCTGGGCCTGCGCCATCGCGGCGTCAACATCATTTCCTGCCCAAGCTGCGCGCGCCAGGGCTTTGACGTGATCAAAACCGTGGAAACGCTGGAGCAACGGTTGGAGCACATCAAAACGCCGATGAGCCTGTCGATCATCGGCTGCGTGGTGAACGGCCCCGGCGAGGCGCTGATGACGGATGTCGGCTTTACCGGCGGCGGGGCCGGGCATGGCATGGTGTATCTGGCGGGCAAGCAGGACCATAAAATCTCGAACGAGGCGATGGTCGAGAAGATCGTGGAAGAGGTTGAGAAGAAGGCCGCCGAGATCGAGGCTGACAAAGCCACGAAAGAGGCCGCCGAATAGCTCCGGCGGCCTTGATTTCATTGTAATTTTTCGCGGATTCCGGGGCCTATTTGGCCGCCCGTGCCTGCTCCACCAGCCCCAGCATGGATTGCAGCGGAATGTAGCCGCGCAGCATCTCGTCTTCGAGGATGAAGGTGGGGGTGCCGCTGATTTGCAGGATCTGGGCGAGCGCGCGGTTTTCGGCGATGATGGCGCCAACCTCATCGCTGTCCATCGCGGCGAGCACGGGGGCGGCATCAAAGCCCAGTTCATTGGCCAAATCGGTGAGGGAGGCATCATTCACCTCGCCGCGCATGGTGATCAGCGCGTCATGCGCCTTTTTGTAAGCCTCTTCGCCCTCGATCTGCTGTACCGCGATGGCAAAGCGTGAGGAGGTTTCGGACTGGTCGCCGAGGATCGGAAACTCCTTGATGATCAGCTTGATGTTGCCATCGGCCTCAAGCAGCGTTTCCAGCTCGGGGAAGGCTTTGCGGCAGTAGCCACAGCGGTAATCGGTGAACTCGACGATGGTGATATCGCCCTCGGGGTTGCCCGCGACGTGGGAGTACCCATCATTGAACAGCGCCTCGGCGTTATCGGCCACAAGGCTCTTGTCGCCATGGGCCTGTGCGGCGGCCTGACGGTTTTCGAGGACGCCAATCGCCTCCATCAGCACCTCGGGATTTTCGAGCAGGTAGGCACGGATTTCGCCGCGAAATGCCTCGCGCTCGGGTGGTGTCATCTCGGAGATGTCAAAGGCTGCGGCGGGCAGGGCGGTGAGGCTGAGCGCCGTGGTGGCGGCGATGGAGAGAGTGCGAAGCATTGTTGGGTCCTTTTGCTGGCGCGGTCGGCCGCGTCAAAAGTGAATGGGGCGCGGCGCCAGCCTGCCGAGCCTTGGGGCAATCGTGTTGGGGTTCGTTTGGCACGGATCGCGGTGTCCTTCAAGCGACCGGTCCGCGTGACGGGTTTGGGGATGGAGGCTTGGGGGCCTGCGGGGGCGGCGCGGATTCGGATAAGGGCTGGGTGCGCGAGGAAGTGATTTTGTTTTCTTAGCCAGTGGGTTCGGTGGGGTTCTTGAAGTAAATGAAGGCCAGTCGGAAGCGGCTGGGGGCGTGAGTGTTCCCGGTGGTCTGCGGGCCGCGCGCACGGGGTGTTTGGCGGCTGGGGCAAACTGCCGCGCCGCCTTTGCAACGCGGGTCTTGAAAGGCGCAGGCTTTACCGTAAAGCGCCGCAGGTTCGCCGAAGCACGCTTCATTCCAACGCGATGCAGCACCGGGCGCGCTAGGGCGGGCCAAGACGTGAGCGGCGCATGCAAGAGCGCGGTCAAGCGCATTGTGGCCATTGACGCGGGCCTCGCAGATTGGTTTCTGGTCGCAAAAGAATACGGAGAGCTTCATGCGGGTTTCAAGGCGAAGTGCGGTCGATCCCTTTATCGTGATGGACGTGATGGAGGCCGCGCGGGCGGCTGAGGCGGCGGGACGTTCGGTGATCCACATGGAGGTGGGCCAGCCCGCAACGCCCGCGCCACTCGGCGCGCGACAGGCCGTTGCGGCGGCGCTTGAAGCGGGGCCGTTGGGCTACACGGTGGCCTTGGGCCTGCCGGAGTTGCGCGCGGGGATCGCCGCCCTTTACAAACGCTGGTATGGGGTTGATTTGAACCCCGAACGGGTGATCGTGACAACTGGCTCATCGGCTGCGTTTTTGCTCGCCTTTACAGCGCTTTACGACGCCGGAGAAAAGGTGGGGCTGGGCGCGCCGGGCTATCCTTCCTACCGGCAGATCCTGCGCGCCCTGAGCCTGGAGCCGGTGGAAATTGAGGCAGGGCTTGAAACCCGGATGCAGCCCGCGCCGGGCGATGTGCCCGAGGGGCTGGCGGGCTTGATCCTTGCCTCGCCGGGCAATCCGACTGGCACCATCCTTGACCGGCGTGCATTGGCGCAACTGCTTGACCGGGCAGGGGAAATTGGCGCTACGGTGGTGTCGGACGAGATTTACCACGGGCTGCATTATGGTGAGCGGGCTGTCTCGGCGCTGGAGCTGAGCGACGATGTGGTGGTGATCAATTCCTTCTCGAAATACTTCTCGATGACGGGGTGGCGCGTGGGCTGGATGGTGGTGCCGGAGAGCGATATCCGAACCTACGAACGGCTCGCTCAGAACATGTTCATCTGCCCGCCGCATGTTGCGCAGGTGGCGGCCCTCGCGGCGCTGGAGTGCACCGATGAACTGGAGGCCAACCGCGCCGTTTATGCCGCCAACCGTGAGGCGATGTTAACCGGTTTGCCCAAGGCAGGGATCACCCGTTTTGCACCGCCGGATGGGGCGTTTTATGTGTATGCCGATGTGAGTGAGCACACCGATAGCAGCCTGACTTTCGCCCAGGAAATGCTTGAAAAGACAGGCGTTGCTGTAACGCCCGGCCTTGATTTTGACCCGGCGCGCGGGGCGAAATGGTTGCGGCTTTCCTATGCGCGCAGCGAGGCGGATATTGCGGAGGGGTTGCGCCGGTTTGAGGGGTTTATGGGCCAGCGTTAACGACCGGCTTCTGGGTTAGGAGAGCGTGCCGTTAACCGTTAGCGTGGTCTTGCCGCCGAGGTAGGGCCGCAGGGCGGAGGGGAGATTTACCGTGCCGTCTTCCTGCTGGTAGTTTTCCAGAACCGCGATCAGGCAGCGACCCACGGCGAGGCCGGAGCCATTGAGCGTGTGGAGAAATTCCGGCTTGCCGCCGCCTTCGGGGCGGAAGCGGGCGTTCATCCGGCGGGCCTGAAACGCGCCGCAGTTGGAGATTGATGAGATCTCGCGGTAGCTGTTTTGTCCGGGCAGCCAAACCTCGATGTCATGGGTGCGCACTGCGCCAAAGCCGGTGTCGCCGGAGCAGAGCACGACGGTGCGGTAAGGCAGGTCCAGCGCCTCCAGCACGGCCTCGGCGCATTTGGTCATACGGCTATGTTCTTCTACGCTTTTCTCGGGGTGGACCACCGAAACCATCTCGACCTTTTCAAACTGGTGCTGGCGCAGCATTCCTGAGGTATCGCGCCCCGCGCTCCCGGCCTCGGAGCGAAAGCAGAGCGAATGGGCGGTGTAGCGGCGGGGCAGGTGGCTCTCGTCGAGAATGCAGTCGTTCACGATGTTGGTGAGGGTCACTTCGGAGGTTGGGATCAGCCACCAGCCCTCGCGGGTTTGATAGCTGTCTTCGCCGAATTTTGGCAGTTGCCCGGTGCCATACATCATCTCTTCGCGCACCAGAACGGGGCCGTTTACCTCGGTCAGATCGTGGTTGTTGACGTGCAGGTCGAGCATGAACTGGGCCAGCGCTCGGTGGATCCGGGCGATGCCGGCGGACATGAGCACAAAGCGGGAGCCTGCGAGCTTGGCGGCGGTCTCGAAATCCATCGCCTCCTTGGCACCGGGAAGCTCGAAATGTTCGACCGGTATGAAGCTGAACTCACGCGGGGTGCCCCAGCTTTTCAGCTCAACGTTATCTTCCTCGTCAGCGCCATCGGGGATGTCGTCCTGCATGATGTTGGGCAGGCCCATCAGCACATCGCGCAGCTCGGCGTCCTTGGCCTTGGCCTCTTCCTCAAGGCGGGCGATTTCTTCTTTCTTTTCAGCGACAAGGGCGCGCAGGCGCTCAAACTCGGCGTCATCGCCACGGCCCTTGGCAGCGCCCACTTCCTTGGAGGCGGCATTGCGGGCGGCGAGCGCCTCTTCGGCGGCGGTGATGGCGGCGCGGCGGGCCTCATCGAGCGCGAGGATCGGGGCGGAGGCCGACGAGAGCCCACGCCGCGCCATGGCGGCATCAAAGCCTGCTGGATCGTCGCGGATGAGGCGGATGTCGTGCATGTGTCCTGTCCTT
>NZ_JARGND010000069.1 GCF_029212645.1 Vannielia sp.
GGCGCGCAGCGTTTCGATGATGAAATCCACCGCGTGCTGATCTTGCAGCGGCAGGGTTGGCTCCGGCAACGCAAAGCCATCAAGCCCGGTTTTGCCGTGAACATGCTCAGCGGTGACCAAAGTATGTGCCAACGGCTTTTCGCAGCCTGCGTATATTGGCACATCGGCCCTGCCGGAAAGTTCGACCACCGTACGGGCGTTTTTCGTGGTGAGCGGCAGCGGCACATTGCCCGCCACGGCGGTGACGCCCAGCACCTCCAGCTCGGGCGAGGCGAGGGCGAGCAGCAGGGCAACGGCATCGTCCTGGCCGGGGTCGGTATCAATGATGATCTTGCGTGGGGTCATGGCGGGGAAGATGGGGCGCACCATGGGTGAAGTCCACCCCCCATTGCGGGATTAGACGAGCGTGGTTTTCACGGTCGAAGCGGCCTCCAGCGTACGGTGAACGGGGCATTTATCGGCAATCTCAAGGAGGCGCTGGCGCTGGGTGTCATCCAGATCGCCCTCAAGGCGAATTTCCCTGAAAAAACAATCAATCTTCGCGGATTTTGCGGCATCGGCAGCGTGGCATTTTTCATGGCTCACATCAACCGACACATGGGTGAGCGGCCAGCCTTTGCGGCGAGCATACATGCGGATGGTCATCGAGGTGCAGGCGCCCAACCCCGCAGCGAGGAAACCATAGGGCGACATGCCGCGATTGGTGCCGCCAAAGTCGACCGGCTCATCGGCCAGCGCGTGGTGATGGGGGCCTGATTGAATGTCTTGCAGGAAGCCTTCGGGATCGGCCTCGGAGACGCGTGTGATGCCCTCGGGGGTGTGCGGCTTGGGGGCGGGCGCGGGCAGATCAAGGTAGCGGGCGGCCCATGCGGCGATCACCTCGGCGGTGTATTCGGCATCGGCGGGATCAGAGATGAGATGATCGGCTTTATCCAATGTCACAAAGCTTTTGGGGTGTTTTGCAGCGGTGAAGATCTGGGTGGCGTTATCAATCCCCACGACGCTATCGAGCGGGCCGTGCAGCACCAGAAGGGCGCGGCCCAGTTTGGAGATTTCGGGGGCGAGGTTTTCGGCGTTCACATCTTCAATAAAGCTCTGGCGAATGGTGAAGGGGCGGCCCCCAAGCTGCACCTCAGCCTCGCCATTATCGGCGATGTCCTCAAGGGCCGCGCCGAAATTATGGGTGACATGGGCGGGATCGAAGGGGGCGGCAATGGTGGCGACGGCGCGCGCGCTTTTGATCTGGCGTGCGACCTTGAGGATCGCCGCGCCGCCAAGCGAGTGGCCGATCAGCAGCGAGGGGGCCATGTTTTGTGCGCTGAGGTAATCGGCGGCGGCCTTCAAATCGGCCACGTTTGAGCTGAAATCAGTGTTGGAAAACTCGCCGTCGGAATGGCCCAAGCCGGTGAAATCAAACCGCAAAACGGCAATACCTTTCAGCGCGAGGCGGGCCGAGATGCGCCGGGCGGCGGCGATGTCCTTGGAGCAGGTAAAGCAGTGGGCAAAGAGCGCGGTGGCCAGGTGATCGCCCTCGGGCATATCGAGGCGGGCGGCGAGGGTTGCGCCATGGGCACCGGGGAAAGTGAGGGCTTTGGTGGGCATGGGAGGCTCCGGTTGCAATTGGCTATGGGGGCGGCGTAGATCGCGTTTAGCTTTAAGGGTTTGGTGGGCGATGGCAATTCTCAAGTCCGTGTTCTGGCTGGTGGCTGTGGCCGGATTTTCGGCGATTGCGCTGAGCTTTTCCGGGCAGGTTTGGGCTTGGGGAGACAGCTTGGCCGTGGGGCGCAGTTGGCTGGCGCTGGCGGGGGTGGTCTGGGTGATTTCGGGGCTGGTTCTGGGCGGTTTCGGGCGGCGTGCGGGGCTGGTGATGAGCCTTGTTTTGCTGGCGGTTCTGGCCCCGATTGGCTGGGCGAAGTGGCGCCCAGAGCCTGCCGGGCCGGGGGATTTGGCGGTTTATCAGAAGAACATGCTTTATGCGCTCGCGTCGTTTGAGGCGCTGGAGGCGGATATCAGGGCGGCGGGAGCGGATTTTGTGACGCTTCAGGAGGTGGACCCGGATAACCTGGGCCTGTTGGAGCGGCTATCAGACGCCTACCCGCATTGGCATTTCTGTCCGTTTTATCAGGTGGTTGGCGGGGTTTCCGTGGCCTCCAAGCGCCCCTTGCTGGAAAGCCGTTGCGGGCTTGGCTATGCGGCGGCAAAGGTGGAGGGTCCGGGGGGGCCGCTTTGGGTGGTGAGCCTGCATTTATACTGGCCTGCGCCGCGTGGGCAATGGGCGCAGATTGCAGAGATTATCCCGCAATTACAGCGGCTTGATGCCCCGGTTTTGATGGCCGGAGACTTCAACATGGTGCCGTGGTCATCCGCGGTGGCGCGGCTGGAGGCGGCAACAAAAACCCACCGGGTGGGCAGGGCGCGCATTTCGATCACGCAGTTTGGCGGCAAGCTGCGGCTGCCGATTGACCATGTGTTGGCCCCAGAAACCTGGCGCGGGCGGACTGAAATACGCCCGCGCGCAGGATCGGACCATAAAGGGGTGCTGATGCACCTTACCCTTGAGGATAGCAAAGCGCGGTAAACATCAACTTAACCGCGCCCGCATTAACCCTGTTCAACCGTCGATCTGGCTGCCCATGATAGCGAGGCTTTGCTGGTAAACGGTGGCGGCGTTCCACTCTTTCAGCACGCGGTAGTTGGGCTGGCCCTGCTGGTAGCCCTTGCCCGGCTTCCAGCCGTGGGCGCGCAGGTAGTTGGCGGTGGAGGCCAGCGCGTCGGACTGGTTGTTGAAATCAATGCGCCCGTCGCCATTGCCATCAATGCCGTATTTGAGCGCATTGCCGGGCAGAAATTGGGTGTGGCCCAGCTCACCGTGCTTGGCCCCGATGGCGTTGGGGGAGATCATCCCTTTATCGACCATCACGATGGCGGCGAGCGCGTGTGGCTGGAAAAACGCGGAGCGGCGGCAATCATAGGCGAGGGTGGTGATGGCTGATACCACGTTGGAATCGCCCATGAAATTCCCGAATCCGGTTTCCATCCCATGCACGGCGATGACGATGCCCGCTGGCACGCCAAAACGCTTTTCCAGCGCGTTGTAAAAATTGATATTGCGGGCGCGGCGCTTTTTGCCTTGGGCGATAATGGTGTTGGCCCCGCGAATTTGCATGAACTTGTCGAGCGAGTATTTGAAGCTTTTCTGGTTGCGATCCGCCGCGATGGTGCGCTTGGCGTATTGCGCATTAGCGAGCGCCTGAAGGCCGCGTTTTCCGACGCCATTCTTTTTGGCGATCTTGGCGAAATCGGCCTTCCACGCGGCGAAACCGCCAGCGGAATTGCCACAGGTCAGCGCCGAGGCGGCGGCGGGGGTGAGGGCGATGAGAGCGGCGGTGAGGAGGGGTTTGAGCATGGGTAATATCCACTTAAAAATACAATGGCGGGAGGTTAACCTGTGCGCTGCGCACGGGGAAGTCACAAAGGGTTTGCCTTGATTTTGGGCGGGACACATCCGATGCACAAGCGATGCACATGTCATACATCCGCTTTTTGCGCACATGAGGGCCTGAATGGCATGGTTTATGTGCGCGGCGTTGTGATTTGGGCTTGTTAACCGTGGCGGCTTTCTCTCAACCTTCAAACATGACGATTTTGCAGGATCAGTTGCGCCCCTTGCCAGCGGGATACGGGCGCTTGCCGGGGTTGGCCGCGATGGAGCCAGCGGGTTGGCTGGTGGTGGATGAGGCCTACGGAGCGCAGATGAAGGAGCGCGCACGCCTTGTGGCCGAGCGGCGCGGTGAAGTGATTGCCGAGCGTCCGGCGGCAAGGGCGGCGGCGCTGGAATTGCTGGCCGAGGTTTTGCGCCATTTGGAGGCGCGGCCGGAGTGGCAGGTTGGGGCGCAGGTGCGCTGCCCTGACGGGCGGGAGGTGACGGTGGATGGCACCGACCCGCTTACCACGCTGGCGGCGCTGGTGGCCGAGGATTTTGCGATTTTGCTGGAACAGGGCGGCGTGCATGTGATGGAGGCGGGGGTGATCTGCTTTCCTTCCCGCTGGACGCTGGCCGAGAAGATTGGGCGCGGGTTGAGCGACATTCATGCCCCGGTGGTGGAGTATGATGCGGCGCTGGCGGCGCGGGTGGAGCGGATTTTTACCAATGTGAAGGTGGGGCAACCGATGGTGCGGGCGAACGCGCTGTTTCACGATGATCCGGCGCTGTTTCAACCGCGTGCAGAGGTGGCCGAGAAGGGATGGGCCGGGCAGGGCGCGCGGTATTTCCGCTCGGAACGCCAAGGGCTTATGCGCCTTCCGGTGAGCGGGGCGGTGGTGTTTTCGATCCACACAACGGTGCTGCCTGCCGAGGCGCTCAGCCCTGAGCAACGCGCGCAGGTGGCTGGTTAGATCCCGCTTCCAAACAGCGGCTTGTGTTCCGTTCGGGGCCGCGTTTAACCGCCCATGGTGAGCGAGTCGCCTTCGCCGCCTATCCCCATTGCCCAGCGATCAACGAAGCCGATCGAGGGCGCGGCGCCGGTGCCTGCCTAGCCATGGCGTGCGCGGGCCTTGGCATCGGGGGTGGAGAAGAAATCATTGACGGCCTCGGCGGTGGGGTCGCCGGTGGGGGGCGGTCCGGAGGGGACGGTATCGGCACGGGCCGAGGCGATGCCGGGGGCGTTGTCCTCGCCATCGGGCTGTAGCAGGAACACGCCGTCAAGCTCGCGCAGGGTCAGCGCGATATGGCCTGTGGGGTGCTCGGGGCCGGGGCCGTGGTGGCTGACGCGGATCACCTCGCTCGGGCCTGCGCCAAACTCGGCCCCATCGCCAAGGATGCGCCCGGTGGCGCGGCAGTGGTCGATGAAGGCATAGGCGCGGTCGAGGATGTAGGGCAGGCGCGAGGGGGCCTCACGGAACACCAGGGCGCGGCCCAGCACCTGCTCGGCGTGGTCAAGCCGCACCCCCATGCATTGCGTGCCCTCGGCCATGCGCCCCGAGGAAAACGGGCGCGGGTGGATGAAGAGCGGCAGCGGGAACAGCACATCGGCCATCGCCATGAAACGCTCGGAGGAGAAGAGTTGGTTGGACTGGCCCCAGTACACGGCGAGGGGGAGGGCCTCCATGGCGAGCTGTTCGGCGGCGATCTGGGTGAGGGCGAGCAGGGTTTCAAAGCTCTGCTGCCCGCCGCTGCCCTTGCCACGGGCCTCGGCCACCACCGCGAGAAACGCGCGATGCTGGGAGCAGGTGGTGGGCCAATCGGCCCCTTGCAGGCGGCCGTAGTCGGAGGCCATCGCGGTGGCGAGGCGGCTCTCGGGCATGGGTTTTGGCGAGAGGGCGATGGTGAGGGTGATGGTGCCGCCGGGGGTATCCCCTTTGAGCTTGGCGCCTTTGCCGGGTTTCAGCGAGGCGACCTCAAGCGACAGGCCGGAGGGCGCCATGATGGCGTTCACGCTCGCGGCGATGGCGGCGAAATCCACCTGCGGCTGGGCCGGGTAAAGAAGGGCTGCATCCAGCCGGGTGGGAAGGGGCATGTTGGTGCCTCCGGTGTTTTTGGGTCTGCTCCTGGAGGGGATGATGGCAGGGGTTTCGGGCGGATTTAGGGCATGAGAGGGGCGCGGCTTGGGCCTGGGGTGGGGTGAGGTGCGGGGGCCGCGGGAATTTCGGGGGGGGGCGTTGCGCCATGGATCAGGCTTCAACCCGCCGGGCGGGCCCGGTGCTGCATGGGCATATCCAGAACGCCCCGGTTGATAAAACAGGGAAATCGTTTGGGATATTGAGATTGGCGGAGATGAAAAGGGGCACGCCCGATCACCGGGCGCGGAGGGGGAGATACCGCTGGACGCAGCGACGAGGGGACACTTGGGGAGAGGCCGCCCCTTGCGCGACAGGGTAAAATGCAAAAAGGACGCCCCGAGGAGCGTCCTTTTCTAGTGCTGTCTCTGCCGCGATCAGCAGCTGTAGTACATTTTGTACTCAACTGGGTGCGGGGTGTGCTCGTAGGCGTAGATCTCTTCCCACTTGAGGTCCATGTAGCCTTCGATCTGGCTCTTGGTGAACACGTCGCCGGCGGTGAGGAAGTCCATGTCGGCTTCGAGAGCGCCGAGGGCTTCGCGCAGGCTGGCGCAAACGGTGGGGATATCGGCCAGCTCTTCAGGCGGCAGATCGTAGAGGTCCTTGTCCATGGCTTCGCCGGGGTGGATCTTGTTCTTGATCCCGTCGAGGCCAGCCATCAGCAGGGCCGAGAAGCAGAGGTAAGGGTTTGCTGCCGGGTCGGGGAAACGGGCCTCGACGCGCTTGGCTTTGGGGTTGTCGGCCCATGGAATGCGCACGCAGCCAGAGCGGTTGGACGCGGAATAGGCGCGCAGCACGGGAGCCTCGAAGCCGGGGATCAGGCGCTTGTAGCTGTTGGTCGACGGGTTGGTGAAGGCGTTGAGCGCCTTCGCGTGCTTCAGCACACCGCCGATGTAGTAAAGCGCCTCATCGGAGAGGTCGGCATACTTGTCACCGGCAAAGAGCGGCTTGCCGTCTTTGAAGATCGACATGTTGACGTGCATGCCGGTGCCGTTGTCGCCCGCGATGGGCTTGGGCATGAAGGTGGCCGATTTGCCGTAGGCGTGGGCCACGTTGTGGATGATGTACTTGTACTTTTGCAGCTCATCCGCCTGATGGGTGAGCGAGCCGAAGATCAGGCCAAGCTCGTGCTGGCACGAGGCCACCTCGTGGTGGTGCTTGTCGACCTTCATGCCGATGCGCTTCATGGTCGAGAGCATCTCGGAGCGCAGGTCCTGTGCATCGTCGGTGGGGTTGACGGGGAAGTAGCCGCCCTTGATGCCGGGACGGTGGCCCATGTTGCCCATCTCGAACTCGCCATCGGTGTTCCAGGAAGCGTCACCTGCGTCCACCTGGTAGCTTACCTTGTTCATCTCGACGGAAAAGCGCACGTCGTCAAACAGGAAGAACTCGGCCTCGGGGCCCCAGTAGGAAGTATCGCCGATGCCGGTGCTCTTGAGGTAAGCTTCGGCCTTTTCGGCGGTGCCGCGCGGGTCACGGTCGTAGGCTTCGCCGGTGTCGGGTTCCACCACCGAGCAGTGCAGGCAGATGGTTTTCTCGGCGTAGAAGGGATCCTCGTACACGCTGTTGGTGTCGGGCATCAGCTTCATGTCGGATTGGTCGATCGACTTCCAGCCAGCGATCGACGAGCCGTCGAACATGAAGCCGTCTTCGAGGAAATCCTCGTCAACCTGATCAGACATGACGGTGACGTGCTGAAGCTTGCCACGGGGATCGGTGAAGCGGATATCAACGTATTCGACGTCGTTATCCTTGATCATTTTGAGAACGTCAGACTTGCTCATGGTGACTTCTCTACTCCTTGCTGAAAGTTGTGCTGTCTTGTGCGGGGGCGTAGGGCAGGGGCGCTTAAAGCGCCTCCTCGCCGTCTTCGCCGGTGCGGATGCGGATCGCCTGTTCGACGGGCGACACAAAGATCTTGCCGTCACCGATCTTGTCGGTTTTTGCGGCGGCGATGATGGCCTCGACGGCGGAGTCGACCTGATTATCGGCCAGAACCACCTCGATTTTCACCTTGGGCAGAAAATCCACCACATATTCGGCGCCCCGGTAGAGCTCTGTATGGCCCTTCTGGCGGCCGAAGCCCTTTACTTCGATGACCGAAAGCCCTTGCACGCCGACGTCTTGAAGGGCTTCCTTCACGTCGTCGAGCTTGAAGGGTTTGATGATCGCCTCGATCTTTTTCATGATGGGCCGACTCCCTTGATGTTCGTTCCGCAAGGGAGAGACCATGGATGGCGGGCATCGTCCATGAGCGGCGGTGGCAGGCTTGGGGGGCACGGTCGCGGATTTGTGAGTGGTGATTAAAAAATGTGCAAGTTGCCCGTTTGCGGGGCGGTGTGCGAACTTTTCGAGCGGAGAGAGCCATGGAACTTCTGACGTCTGCACAAATGCGCGCCATCGAGGGCGCGGCGATTGCCTCGGGCGAGGTCACGGGCCTTGAGCTGATGGAGCGCGCCGGGCGCGGCGTGGTGGAGGCGGTGTTTGAGGAGTGGCCGGACCTGGCGGCGGGCACGGAGAGGGCCGTGGTGCTCTGCGGGCCGGGGAACAATGGCGGCGACGGGTTTGTCGTGGCGCGATTGTTGCGGGAGTGGGGCTGGGAGGTTGAGGTGTTTCTTTACGGCGACGCCGAGAAGCTGCCGCCGGATGCGCGGGTGAATTATGAGCGGTGGCGCGGGATGGGGGCAGTGCAGGCGCTGAGCGATGAGGGGTTTGATGGCTATGCGGAAGATCACGCCGGCACGGTGCTGGCGGTTGATGCGCTTTTCGGCACGGGCCTCACCCGACCGCTGAAAGGCCTCGGCCACGTAGAGATGGAACTGAACGATATGCAGGCCATGCCGGGCGGCCCGCATGTGGTGGCGGTGGATGTGCCCTCTGGCCTGTGTGCCGACAGCGGGCGCTATTTGGGCATGGACGGTGAAAACCCCTTTGACACGTGCATCATGGCCAATCTTACGGTGAGCTTTCATGCCGCCAAGACGGGCCATGTGCTGGCGGATGGTCCGGGGGGGTGCGGTAGGCTTGTGGTCAAAGGGATCGGGCTGACGGGGGCGGATGTGGAGGGTGCAGGTATTGTCGCCACGGTGCCGGAGCCGGGGCATTTGGTGGGTAAGCACGGAAGGCACAAGTATTCTCACGGCCATGCGCTCATCCTAGCGGGCGGGTCTGGCAAGGGCGGGGCGGCGCGAATGGCGGCGCGCGGGGCTTTGCGGATTGGGGCGGGGCTGGTGACGGTGGCGCCAACGCCGGGGGCGTTGCAGGAGAATGCGGCGCGGTTGGACGCGGTGATGTTGCAGGCGGTGGGCGATGGTGATGCGCTGGCGCGGGTGCTGGAGGACAAGCGGATCAACGCGCTATGCCTCGGGCCGGGGCTGGGGCTTGAGCGGGCGCGGGAGATGGTGCCGGTGGCCCTGCGCGTGGGGCGGGCAACAGTGCTGGATGCCGACGCTCTGACGGCCTTTGGGGATGATCCACAGGCGCTTTTTGCGATGCTGCACGAGGGCTGTGTGCTGACGCCCCATGGCGGGGAGTTTGCGCGGCTGTTTCCGGATATTGCTGAAAAGCTGGCCGCCCCGCCGGTATCGGGGCCTGCCTATTCCAAGGTGGACGCCGCGCGGGAGGCGGCGGCGCGGGCGAGCTGCGTGGTGCTGTTCAAGGGGGCGGACACGGTGATTGCCGCGCCGGATGGGCGCTGCGCGTTGAACGCGGCGGTTTATGATCGCGCTGTGCCATGGCTTGCAACGGCAGGGGCGGGCGATGTGCTGGCGGGGGTCATCACCGGGCTGTTGGCGCGCCGTTTTAGCGCGATGAGTGCGGCAGAGACGGGTGCTTGGCTGCATGTGGAATGCGCGCGCGCCTTCGGGCCGGGGCTGATTGCCGAGGACCTGCCGGAGGCCTTGCCGAGCGTTTTGCGTGGGCTGGAGGTGTAAAACCGCCCGCTCCGCTCCGAGCGGCGCCATAGGCCGCACCCAGCCTGCGCCGGGGTGGCGTTGGTCTTTGGGGCCGTGATCCTGGCGGTCAGGCGGCGTGGGCGCTTTCCTCCTGAGGCGGCTCAAAGGCGCATTCGACGCCGCCGACATACAGGATTTCGGGGCGATCGAACCGCAGCGTCACCATTTCGATCCCGGTGAGGCGCGGGCTGCGCAGGATATAGCCTTGATCGACCAGCGTGGCGGCAGGGGCGAGGGCGGCGGCGGTGCCATGGATCAACCGCGCCCGCCAATCGCGCAACAGCAGCTTTTGCGCCGGGCTGACGTGCAACAGATCAGACGGCCTGCCATCGCCAAGCGCATGGGGCGCAATCGCCACAGGCGGGGCGGGGCAGGCGAAGCGGGTGATCTCTGTGACGCGGACCATGCCGCTTGAGCGCGCGATAATCCGGTCGCCCGGCTTCAAATCACCCAACCGCCGCTCGCCATCGGCTGTTAGGATGCGGGCCTGCGCGGAAATACCGGCGGGGCCCAGATCGGGCGGGGCTGCGAACGCTGTGCGCCGCAGGTCTCCCAAAGTCAAATCAGACATGGGGATGCTCTTTTTTATACTGCCTCGTTTTTCTTTCACCATACCGTAAACGAAGGGTTAATGGCTACTGAAAAACCTCTCGCAATCTTCATTTTCGGCTGCTATGGAGCGCCACGATGCGGGTGTGGCGGAATTGGTAGACGCACCAGATTTAGGTTCTGGCGCCGCGAGGCGTGGGGGTTCGAGTCCCTTCACCCGCACCA
>NZ_JARGND010000013.1 GCF_029212645.1 Vannielia sp.
TTAAGAATTTGGCGTGCCTTTCGGGGCGCGCCTTTTTCGTTTTGGACCTTGCGGGGTTTGGCTGGCGTGTTGGGAGTTTGCCGGAAATGAGTGTCGATTTAGTGAATGCCGCGTAGGTATTTGAAATTGCTTGTGTTTTGTGGGGCGCGGTGGCATCGCTTGGCCCTGCAAAATTGCAAAATGACGGGCGGGACATGGCGTTAAGCGTAAAAAGTGAGCTTGCACAAGCGATGCACATCTCATGCACAAGGGATGCACATGCGTTTTTGCAAGGCTTGCATGGGTTAAGCCAAGGTGCGCAACCCCACTGGCGCAGACAGGTTATTGCCGCTGCCGCGCTTTTGGGTTTGTCTTGGCGGCATGGATCATATCGAATTTGCTATCGCGCTTGACGGCGCTTCGCGTGGAACGCAGCTGATGGATGAGGCCGAGATCATTGCGCGGCTGAAGGCGGATGATCTGGCGTGGGTGCATTTGCACGCCGACCATGAGGTGACGCCCGGCTGGATGGCCGAACATCTGACCTTTGTGGAACCCCCAACCCGCAAGGCGCTGACGGCCGAGGTGACGCGGCCACGGGCCTTTGCGGTAGATGACGGGCTGATGGTGATCCTGCGCGGGATGAACCTGAACCCCGGCTCTGAGCCGGAGGATATGGTATCTCTCCGGCTGTTCCTGAACCCGGCGCGGATTATCTCGCTGTCACGCCGCCCGCTGAAATCTGTCACCGAGTTGCGCGAGCAGATTGCGGTGAGCCGGGGGCCGGAAACCCCCGGCGCTTTCCTTGCCAATTTGGTTGATCGCCTTGGCACCCGGATTGATGATGCGGTGATGCAACTGGCCGATCAGGTGGATGATCTGGAAGAAGAAGTGATTGCCGCGCCGCGCCCGGACCACCGCGCCAAGGTGGTGAGCCATCGCCAGGAGGTGATTGACTTGCGCCGTTACCTTGCGCCGCAGCGCGATGCTCTCGCGTGGCTGGCGCATGTGGGCCACCCGGTGCTGACCAAGGCCGACAGGCGGCGGCTGGCCGAGGCGCATGACCGGCTGGTGCGGGTGGTGGAGGAGCTGGAATCGATGCGCGATGCACTGGTGGTTCTGCGCGACGAGATTGAAGCGGTGGTGCAGGAAAAGCTGAACCGCAACCTTTACCTGCTGTCGATCCTGTCGGCGATTTTCCTGCCGCTGGGCTTTTTGACGGGCTTGATGGGGATCAACCTTGGTGGGATGCCGGGGGCAGAAGGGCGATGGGCGTTTTGGGTGTTTACCTTTTTGCTGGCGCTGGTGGCCGGGTTGCAGCTGTGGATTTTGCGGCGGTTGAAGTGGATTTGAGGCATTTGCGGAATTGGCCAGGGCAGAGCACCCCGCGAGCGGTGTTTTTCTGGCCGGGATGGGACGGTGTGCGCATTCCCTCTTGCCAAGGGGCACGTGGTTTCATAGGACATGCCCCGGCCTTAGGGGTATAGCTCAGTTGGTAGAGCGGCGGTCTCCAAAACCGTAGGTCGCGGGTTCGAACCCTGCTGCCCCTGCCACCATCCACCAGTATGTATGAAATGCGCCGCGTCGCAGCGTTGTGATTGACCTTAGGGTTTGCCCTCCGGTAACGAGGTGCGAAAGAAAGAATCTTGCGCAGGAGGGGTCGTTTTGGCCGAAGTCGAACGGGAATCGATGGATTACGATGTGGTGATTGTTGGGGCGGGGCCTGCGGGCCTTTCTGCAGCGATCCGGCTGAAGCAGCTTGACGAGAGCCTTGACGTTGTCGTGCTCGAAAAAGGCTCGGAAGTGGGGGCGCATATCCTTTCGGGGGCGGTGCTTGATCCGTGCGGGCTGAATGCGCTGATCCCTGACTGGAAAGAGAAGGGTGCGCCGCTCAACGTGCCGGTGACCACCGACAACTTTTACATGTTGGGCCACGGGGGCAAGGTGCGTGTGCCGAACTTCCCGATGCCGCCGCTGATGAATAACCACGGCAATTACATCGTGAGCATGGGCAACGTGTGCCGCTGGATGGCGGAGCAGGCCGAGGAATTGGGGGTGGAAGTGTTCCCCGGCATGGCGTGCTCGGAGCTCATCTATGAGGGTGATCGGGTGAAGGGCGTTGTGGCGGGCGAGTTTGGCCGCAACCCCGATGGCACGCCGGGCGATGGCTATGAGCCGGGGATGGTGCTGAACGGCAAGTATGTGTTCCTCAGCGAAGGCGTGCGCGGCTCGCTGGCCAAGGAAGTGATCGCCAAATATGCGCTGAGCGATGGCCATGACCCGCAGAAGTTTGGCCTTGGCATGAAGGAAATCTGGGAAATTGACCCGGAAAAGCACCGTGAAGGCACCGTGACCCACACGATGGGCTGGCCTTTGGGGAGCAACGCCGGGGGTGGTTCGTTCATCTATCACCTTGAGAACAATCAGGTTTATGTGGGGTTCGTGGTGCATCTCAACTACCAGAACCCGCATCTTTACCCCTACATGGAATTCCAGCGCTTCAAGCATCATCCGATGGTGGCCGAGCTACTGGAGGGCGGTAAGCGGGTGGCTTACGGCGCGCGGGCGATCAGCGAGGGTGGCTATCAGTCGATGCCCAAGATGGTGGCGCCGGGTGTGGCGCTGCTGGGCTGCTCGGTGGGCATGGTCAACGTGCCGCGCATCAAGGGCAACCATAACGCCATGCTGAGCGGCAAGGCGGCTGCCGAGGCAGCGCATGAGGCGATCAAGGCGGGCCGTGAGGGCGATGAGCTTACGGAGTACGAAACCGAGGTGCGCAAGGGGGAGATCGGCAAGGATCTGCGCCGTGTGCGCAACGTGAAGCCACTGTGGAGCAAGCTGGGCCTTATGGCGTCGCTCGCGCTGGGTGGCATGGATATGTGGACGAACACCCTGTTCGGCTTTTCGTTTTTCGGCACGTTGAAGCATGGCAAGTCCGACGCGCAGGCGACCGGGTTGGCGGCGGATTTCAAGCCGATTGATTATCCCAAGCCCGATGGCAAGCTGTCGTTTGACCGGCTGACCAACGTGTCTTTCTCGATGACCAACCACGAGGAAAACCAGCCCTGCCATTTGACGCTGAAAGACCCGAGCGTTCCGGTGGACTTCAACCTGCCGAAATACGACGAACCGGCGCAGCGCTACTGCCCGGCCGGGGTGTATGAGATCGTGGAAAAGGGCAATGGGCCGGAGTTTGTGATCAACTTCCAGAACTGCGTTCACTGCAAGACCTGTGATATCAAGGACCCGGCGCAAAACATCAACTGGACGGTGCCACAGGGCGGCGACGGGCCGAATTATCCGAACATGTAAGCGTTGAGGCGCCGCATCAGGCGTCACGATGGCGCGAGAAATGGCTTGGGGCCGGGGGGAAACCTCTGGCCTCTATTGTTTTGAGTATCGGGCAAGGCTAGGGTCGGATCAACACACCATATGAGGTTAAAGAGCCGCCTGTGCGCCTGAAAAACATCGCCCGCCCCGCCCTTGCTCTTGCGCTTGCCGCGCTCACCGCTTTGCCCGCCGGAGCGCAATCGCGTGATCGGGGGCTGGCGGGGGCCTATCTGGCGGCGCGGGTTGCCAGCTTTCACAATGATTTCAGCGCGGCGGCGGATTACTACACCCGCGCCCTGCTGCGCGACCGAGACAATCCGGCGCTGATGGAAAACGCGATCCTCGCCTTTGTGGGGCTGAAGGATTTTAACGCCGCCGTGCCGATTGCGCGCGAGATGACCAAGAACGATGTGAAAAGCCAGATTGCCGATCTGGTGATCATGGCCGACGCATTGAAGAAGCATAACTACCAGACCGCGCTGGACGATCTGGACGCAGGCCGCACCGTGGGCCCGCTGGTAGACGGGCTGGTGCGGGCGTGGAGCGAGCTTGCGCAGGGCAATATGGACGGCGCACTTGCGGCCTTTGATGCGGCCGCCGAAGAGACCGGGCTGCAAGCGTTTGGCCTTTACCACAAGGCGCTGGCCTTTGCGGTGGCGGGCAATTTTGAGGCGGCAGATGAAATCTTTTCGGGCCGTGACGCTGGCCCGCTCAGGCTCACCCGCCGGGGCGCGATTGCCCATGTGCAGGTGCTCAGCCAGCTTGGCCGCAACGAGGCCGCGCTGGAACTTCTGGGCCTTGCCTTTGCCCGTGAGCTTGACCCAGAGCTTGCCGAGATGCGCGGCAAGCTGGAAGCGGGTGAAAAGGTGCCCTTTGACTTGATCCGCAATGGCGATGACGGCTTGGCCGAGGTTTTCCTTTCGGTTGCCAATGCGCTGCGCGGTGAAACGACCGACAGCTACGCGCTGCTTTATTCGCGCACCTCTGAATACCTGCGCCCGGAGGGCAATACCGATGCGGTTCTGCTTTCGGCGGAGCTGCTCGACCGGATGGAGCAATACACGCTGTCGATCCGCGCTTATGGGGCGGTGCCGCGCAGCGACGGGGCCTATCATGCCGCGATGATGGGCAAAGCTGAGGCGATGCACCGCGCCGGGCAAACCGAGGAGGCCACCGAATTGCTGCGCGATCTGGCGCAGAGCCACGGCAGCAATATTGGCGTAAATATCGCGCTGGGAGACATTCTGCGCACGCAGGAGCAGTGGGAAGAGGCCTCACGCGCCTATGACGCCGCCATCGCGCTGTTTGAGGGCGATTTGCAGACCCATTGGGTGGTGTATTACGCCCGCGGCATCACGCTGGAGCGGCTTGATGCCTGGGAGCGCGCCGAAGCGGATTTTCGCAAGGCGCTGGAATTGCGGCCAAACCAGCCGCAGGTGCTCAACTATCTGGGCTATTCCTACGTTGAGAAGGGTGAAAACCTTGACGAGGCGCTGGATATGATCGAACGCGCCGTGGCCGAGCGCCCGGACAGCGGCCACATCACCGACAGCCTTGGATGGGTGCTTTACCGCCTTGGCCGCTATGAAGAAGCGGTGAGCCATATGGAGCGGGCGACCGAACTTTTGCCTGTGGATTCAATCGTGAATGACCATATGGGCGATGTCTATTGGGCAGTGGGGCGCAAGCTGGAAGCGGAGTTTCAGTGGAAGCGGGCGCTGTCATTCGGGCCGGAAGAGGCCGAAGCCGAGCGCATTCGCGAGAAGCTGAAAGTGGGGCTCGACGAGGTTTTGGAGAACGAAGGGGCTGAACCGTTGAAGGTGGTCAATGACGAAGGTTGAGGGCTTCGCTCCGGCGAAGATCAATCTTGCGCTGCATGTCACCGGAAAACGGGAAGATGGCTACCATCTGCTTGATAGCCTTGTGGTTTTTGGCGGGATCGGCGACCGGCTGATCTTTCGCACCGCGCAGGGCACAAGCTTTGGCGCCTCGGGGCCGTTTGGCGGGCTGGTGCCTGTGGATGGCTCCAACCTGGTGATCAAGGCCGCCGAGTTGATGATGGCGCAGGCGCGGCGCGCAAACCGTGAGGTGACCGGGCTTTCCGTTCAGTTGGAGAAATATCTGCCGATCGCGGCGGGGATCGGCGGCGGCTCCTCGGATGCGGCGGCGACCTGCCGCGCACTTTCGGAACTGTGGGAGGTGCCGATCCCCGATGCGGAGGTTCTGGCGCGGGAGTTGGGCGCGGATGTGCCGGTGTGCCTTGACCCGTCGCAGCCTCAGATCATGCGCGGCATCGGCGAAAAGCTCACCCAGCTTGATAAATGGCCCACGCTGAACCTGCTTTTGGTGAACCCCGGTTTTGCGCTGGCAACGGATCAGATTTTTGCCGCGCTGGAAAACAAGGCCAACCCAGCGATGACAGAGATGCCGCCCGGTGAGCCATCGCGCCGTGATTTGCTGGATTGGCTCGCCTGGCAGCGCAATGATTTGCAGGATGTGACGGTGCGGCTGGCCCCGGAAGTGGGCGAGGTGATTGATGAAATCACCTCGATGGAGGGGTGTATGCTGGCGCGTATGTCAGGCTCGGGGGCGACCTGCTTTGGCATCTTTGAGGACCATGAGATGCGCGACCGGGCCGCGGGCATTTTGCGCGACGAGAACCCCACATGGTGGGTGGCCGAGGCGTGACCCCAAGCCGTTAGCGGATGCGGGCGACCACGTAATCGGCGAGATCAATCAGCAAATCGCGCAGCTTGTTTTGCGGCAGGGCGGCGATGGAGGCCTTGGCCTTGTCAGCCCAGGTGGTTGCCTCGGCGCGGGTGGCGTCGAGCGTGCGGTGATGGGCGAGCAGGCGCAGGGCTTCTTCAAGGTCGCCATCGCGCTGGTCGCCCTTTTCGATCACCCGTTTCCAGAAGGCGCGCTCGGTGTCGCTGGCCAGTGCGACCGCCTTGATCACCGGCAGCGTCAGCTTGCGCTCGCGGAAATCGTCGCCCACGTTTTTGCCGGTTGCGCCGCTGTCACCGGCATAATCGAGGTAATCATCGACGATCTGGAAAGCGATGCCGAGGGCGTCACCATAGGCATGGAGCGCCTGGGTCACCTCGTCGGGGGCATTGGCGATCACGCCGCCAACCTCGGTTGCCGCCGAAAACAGCGCGGCGGTTTTGCCCCGGATCACTTGCAGGTAGGTGCTTTCATCGGTGGCGAGATCCTGCGCGGCGGTGAGTTGAAGCACCTCGCCCTCGGCGATGGTGGCCGAAGCGTTGGCGAGGATGTCGAGCACCCGAAGGCGCCCGGTTTCAACCATAAGCTGGAAGCTGCGGGCAAAGAGGTAATCGCCGACGAGCACGGAAGATTTGTTATCCCACAGCAGGTTAGCGGTGGGGCGGCCACGGCGTTTGCCGCTTTCGTCCACCACATCATCGTGCAGCAGCGTGGCGGTGTGGATAAACTCGACCGTGGCGGCGAGATGCACGTGATAGGGGCCCTCGTAGCCGCAAAGCCGCGCGGCGGCCAGCGTGAGCATGGGGCGCAAACGTTTGCCGCCCGCCTCGATCAGGTGGGCCGAAACTTCGGGGATGCGCGGGGCGTGTTTGGAGGCCATGCGCTCACGGATGAGGGCGTTGACCGCCTCCATATCGGCAGAAAGCGTTTCGGCCAGAGCCTCATGCGGCTTGGTGGAGCGATTATCCAGCAACATCACCTTCCCATCAACTGGCCTCGACAAACCGAGGCCGCTGCTCTTAAGTCTTTGTCCATGAAGGACGTTCTGCGCACCACGGACCCGACCCAACTGGCCTTTGCCCAGGCTCTGCTCTCTGGCGAGGATATAACCTCATTCGAAATGGACGTCCACATGAGCGTGCTGGATGGCTCCCTTGGCATATTGCCGCGGCGCCTGATGGTGGCCAACCGCGATCACTTCATGGCGCTGGCGGTGCTGCGCGACAATGGCGTGGACGGGATCGTTGAGTGATCTGACGTGCAACGACTTTTTGGGCGGGCAGGTGCGGCTGTGGCAGCCGGTACGGGGCTATCGCGCCGGGGTTGATCCGGTGCTGCTGGCCGCCGCCTGCCCGGCGCAGAAGGGGGAGGCGGTGCTGGAGCTTGGCTGCGGTGCCGGAGCGGCGATGCTGTGCCTTGCGGCGCGCACCGGAGCGCAGGTGATTGGGGTGGAGCGGGAGCCGCTTTACGCCGGGCTGGCGCGGCGCAATCTGGCGGAAAACCGGGCAGAGGGCGCGGTGGTGGAGGCGGATATCAGCGCCCTCCCGCCAGAGGTGAAGGCACGCCGCTTCGATCACGTTATTTTCAACCCGCCCTATTTTGACCGCAGCAAATCCAGCGCCTCGCCAGATGCCCCAAGAGAGGCGGCGATGGGCGAAGAAACGCCGTTGGACACTTGGCTTGAGGTGGCGGCAAAGCGCCTGCGCCCCGGCGGGAGCCTCACGGTGATACAGCGGGCCGAGCGGCTGGATGATCTTTTGGCAGGGTTCAGGGGGCGGCTTGGCAGCGTCACGGTGCTTCCCATCGCGCCAAGGCAAGGGCGAGACGCGCGGCTGGTGATTGTGGCAGGGCTCAAAGGCGGCGGCGCGGCGCTGCGGCTTTTGGCCCCGCTGGTGCTGCATGAAGGTGCGCGCCATGAGCGTGATGGGGAGGATTACACCCTGGATACACAGGCAATTCTCCGCCGAGGGGCGGCGATTTGTGACGGGAAGGTGAAATTTTAACCTGCAATTAAGATTTGACCTTGACGATTATCGGCATGCCATCTGCGAGAGACCCGTGACACGACTCGAATTCTGTGCTGCACTCAAAGACGTAACCACCACTTCAGAGAGGAGAGCTACATGACCATGACCGCCCATATCCAGGAGCTTCGTCGGAAACATCAGGACCTCTCGTCCCGCGTGGAACAAGCACAACGCAGCCCTGGCGTGAGTGATCTCGATATTGCGGAGATGAAAAAGCAAAAACTGCGGATCAAGGAAGAGATCCGCCGGCTTGGTAACTAGCCTGTGATGCCGGCCATGTGACGCTGTTTTGCAGCACAACATGCAAACTTAATAGCGGCCTGAAGCACCGGCTCTCAAGCAAGCAAGTATCCGGTGCTTTGGGTCATTTGGCGTAAGGCGAGTGATTTTGGGGCGAATGATTTAAAGCATCACGCCTTTAACCTGAGACATCAGATAAAGGCCCTGAAACATCAGATAAAGGCGAGGCGCGCGCAACAGTCCTGCCTCGCGCTGCGCTCTGCCATAAGCTGTGAGTCAGGTTTTTGGCGGAACGCTTTGGGGCGATTTGGCTTTGCTGGCCCATGCGGCGAGGCCAGCGCCGATTGTGATGAGCGCCGCAGCGATGAAGAGGCTGGCCGAGGGGGCCGCCACCCCGGCACCAACAAGCGCGAGTGTCGACAGCAACGGAGCCGCATAAGAGGCGGTGCCGAGCAGTTGGATATCACCGCGTTTGACCCCGATGTCCCACACATAAAACGCGAGCCCGACCGGGCCGAGGCCAAGCGCCACGGTGCTGGCCCAGCCCAAGGTGCCCTGCGGCCAGACGGTCTGTTCCAGGGCGAGGTGGGCGAGTGTGGAGAGCAGCGCGGTGGCGAGGCAATAGAGCGTGACGGTTTCGGAGGGCGCGTGGCCGAGGCGGCGCGACAGCACCGAATAGCCCGACCATGTGAGCGCACAGAGCAGGGCGAGGGCATAGCCCGGCAGCGCCTCCCAGGCGAGGCCGGTGCCGCCGCCGGAAATGATGAGTGCCGCCCCGGCAAAGCCGACCAGCGCGCCGATCACATGGCCCGCCCGCAGCCGCTCACCGGGCAGCAGGCCGGAAAACAGCACGATCAGCAGCGGCCAGAGATACGCGATGAGGCCAGCCTGCGCAGGCGGAGCGAGGCGCAGCGCCGAAAAGTAGAGAAAATGGTAACCAAAGAGGCCAATGGTGCCAAAGGCGGTGACGCGCCAGCCTGCCGAGACCATACGGGCAAAGCCACCGGGCCGGGCGGCGCACCAGATCAGCCCGATCGCGCCGCCGATGGCAAAGCAGATCGCGTTGAGCTGAAGCGGCGGCACCGGGGCGGAGCCGACGGTGAACAGCGCCAGCAGCGCCCAGAGCAGGATGGCCAGAAAGCCGGTGAAGGTGGCTGCGCGGCGAGTCATCCGGCGGGAGTAGCGCGGCGGGCCGCCAGAGGGAAGAGGGCAGGCGGGGCGCGGCGGCGCGGCCCCGCTGCCGATCAGTCTTTCTTGCCGACGTTCTCGGCAAATGCCTTTTCAAAAGCCTGCTGCTTTTCAGAGCTGGCCTCGGTTTGGTTTTGCGCGCGCCACTCATCATAGGGCATGCCGTAAAAGGCTTCGCGGCCTTCTTCCTTGGTCATCTCGATGCCGCGTTCGTTGGCGGCTTCCTGATACCAGCGCGACAGGCAGTTCCGGCAAAAGCCTGCGAGGTTCATCATGTCGATGTTTTGCACCTCGGGGCGCTTTTCCATCAGGTGCTCGCGCAGGGCGCGAAAGGCGGCGGCTTCAAGCTCGGTGCGGGTTGCGTTGTCCATTTTCGTAACTCCTCCTTCAGCGGGGATATGGGGCTAAAGGCCCGACTCTTCCAGCACTTCGGCCAGGATCGGGGCGAGGCGGGCGGCCCATGCGGCCTGTTGCTCATCGGTTGCGATCAAATCCTGGCGCAGTTCGATCAGCACATTGGGGCGGCCTTTGGCCAGCGCGTGCCGGTCCACCGAGTCACCGGGGAGGTGGCCGCCGTAGGGTTCGTTATCGCCAACGGTAAGATCCCCTTCGCGGCGCAGGCGGGTGATCAGCGCCTCGGCCAGCGCGGGATCACGCCAGGAATGCAGGACGCCAATTTCCCAGGGGCGCGGCGACCGGCCCTTGAGCTTGGGCGTGAAGCTGTGAACCGACAGCAGCACCGGTTTGGGGCGGGTCTTTAGCAGCGCGGCGAGGGCAGTGTGATAGGGGTGGTAGCAGAGCGCCTTGCGCCGCGCGATTTCGGCGGCATCTGCGGTGCGGTTGCCCGGAATGATGGTGCCGTCATAGAGCTTCATCAGCAGGGTCGGGTCATCTTCACCGCGGTTGGGATCAATCACGAGGCGCGAGAAGTTGGAGCAGATGGCGGGGCTGTCAAGCTGATCGGCCAGACCGAGCGCCAGCCCGGCGGCGCCGGGATCCCATGCGATGTGGCGGGCCATGTCGGCGGGTGGCAGGCCGAGGGTGCCGCCATTGATGGAGGGGGGCACGGTGTTTGTGGCGTGGTCACATGTTACGCACCAGCGCCCTGAGCGGGACTCGCCGAAGGTGTGATAGGGGTGATATGTCATGCTTGCGTTGTGAAGGGTCATTACGCTCTGATAGGCAACACACAGGAAAAGTGCCAGAGGGGGGAAGGGGGATGCCCTTCCAACCGCCTCGGTTTAGCGCTAACAACAGCGCAACAGGACGCAGCCGCCTCGCGAGGAGCCTCACAGATGCAACGCAAGAGAAACGTCAAGATCGTGGCCACCCTTGGCCCAGCTTCAACGACCTATGAGATGATCCGCAAGTTGCATGAGGCGGGGGCGGATGTGTTTCGGCTCAACATGAGCCATGGCAGCCACGAGGAAATTCGTGAGCGGCACGGGATCATCCGCCAGATCGAGAAGGACGTTGGCTCACCGATTGCCATTCTGGCGGATTTGCAGGGCCCCAAGCTGCGGGTTGGCACTTTTGCTGGTGACAGCGAAGAACTGGTGGCGGGGGCGAGCTTTCGGCTGGATCTGGACCCGGCGGACGGGGATGCGAGCCGGGTTTGTCTGCCGCACAAGGAGATTTTCGACGCGCTGGAGCCGGGGGCCTCGCTGCTGGTGAATGACGGCAAGATCCGCCTGAAGGTGACCGCATGTGGCGCGGATTACGCGGATTGCGAAGTGATTGCGGGGGGCACGATCTCTAACCGCAAGGGCGTGAACGTGCCGGATGTGGTGCTGCCGCTGGCCGCGCTTTCCGAGAAAGACCTGAGCGATCTGGAGTTTGTGTGCCAGTTGGGCGTGGACTGGCTGGCGCTGTCGTTTGTGCAGCGCCCCGAAGACGTGAATCAGGCGCGGGAATTGGCCGCCGGTCGGGCGGCGATCCTGTCGAAGATCGAGAAACCGGCCGCTGTGAAGGCCTTTGCCGATATTCTTGCGGTGTCTGACGGGATCATGGTGGCGCGTGGCGATCTGGGCGTGGAACTGCCGGTGCAAGCGGTGCCGCCGATCCAGAAACGGCTGGTGCGCACGACCCGCTCTGCCGCCAAGCCGGTGATCGTGGCGACGCAGATGCTGGAGAGCATGATCGACAGCCCGATGCCGACCCGCGCCGAGGTATCGGACGTGGCGAACGGGATTTACGAGGGTGCCGATGCGATCATGCTGAGCGCCGAATCCGCCGCCGGGGACTATCCGGTGGAAGCCGTGATGACGATGGACGCTGTGGCGCAGGAGGTGGAGAGTGACCCCACCTACCGCGACGTGATTGAAGCGGCGCGCAAGATCGAGCGCAAAACGGTGCCCGATGGCATCGTTTCCGCCGCTCGCGAGATTGCCGAGGCGACCGACATCAAGGCGATCGCCTGCTTTACCCAATCCGGCACCACGGCGGCGCTGGTCGCCCGCGAGCGCCCGCGTGTGCCGATCATCGCGCTCACCCCGCTCACCGGCACGGCGCGCCGGCTGTCGCTGACCTGGGGCACCACCTGTGCGATGACCTCGGAGCTGGAGCGCTTCAAACAAGCGGTGGTCAGCGCGGCCCGTGCGGCGCGTGAGCTTGGCATCGCGGGCGAGGAGGACAGCATTGTTGTGACCGCAGGTGTGCCCTTCAACGTGGCGGGGTCTACCAACATCCTGCGGGTAGCTCCCTGTGCAGAAAGATTGATTTTCTCCGCAGACCCTGAATAACTGCCGTTAGGGAAGGCTGACGGTAAGTTCGTGAGGGTAGTTACGAGGAGTGAGGGCGATGTATATCGACCCGGATTACATTTTGGTTATCGGGATGGTTATTGGTCTTTTGGCAATTCCCGCACTGATTGGGGCGTTCTCGGAAAGCCGCACGCCACGGGCGGCGGCAATCATGGTGCTGATCTCGGCAGGGCTTGTTTCGGTTGCGGTTTTGCAACGGCCAAACACCTACACGGTCAAAAATGCGCCGGAGGTCTTCATGAAGGTCGTCGGCGAAGTCGTGAACTGAACGGCGGCCCCGGCCCAACCCGCGGCCAGGCCACGCCCACCCACCCATCCCGCGCCCTGACCGCAGGTTGGACCGGTGCGGGATTGCACGAGAATCCACTTGCGTCATCGGGCTATGGGGCCTATACGCCAGCACTCATCCGCGCGGTCGGGCCAAGTGGCATGCCTTCCTGCGCACGAACCACTGTCTACGGAGATGGCAAATGCCCAAGATGAAGACGAAATCCAGCGCCAAGAAGCGCTTCAAGGTGACGGCCTCTGGCCGCGTGAAGGCGGGCCAGGCTGGCAAGCGGCACGGCATGATCAAACGCTCCAACAAGTTTATCCGCGACGCTCGCGGCATGGTTGTTATGAGCGAAGCCGACGAGAAGATCGTCAAAAAATTCATGCCCTACGCGCGCTAAGGAGCCAGAGATATGTCGAGAGTTAAAGGTGGCACCGTCACCCACGCCCGCCACAAAAAAGTAATCAAGGCTGCCAAGGGCTACTACGGCCGTCGGTCAACCAACTTCAAGACAGCCACGCAGGCCGTCGACAAGGCGAACCAATACGCCACGCGTGACCGCAAGAACCGCAAGCGCCAGTTCCGTGCGCTGTGGATTCAGCGGATCAACGCTGCTGTGCGCGCCCATGATGAAGCGCTGACCTACTCCAAGTTCATCAACGGCCTGTCGCTGGCCGGGATTGAAGTGGACCGCAAGGTGCTGGCCGATCTGGCTGTGCATGAGCCTGACGCGTTCAACGGCATCGTTGACAAGGCGAAAGCTGCTCTGGCCTGAGCCGAGCCGCAGAGAAATTTGAAAAGGCGGGTGCTGCGGTGCCCGCCTTTTTTGTTTGTGGGGGGCTAAGAGCGGCTTCGCCGGGGCGGCGGCGCTAACGGTGGAGGCGCCCGCCCTTCAAAGCTGCGATGGCGAAGCTGTGCGAGGCTTGAAGCCAGCGCGCCGCCGCGATAGCAGGGGGCACCAATTGGCAAGCGGGACAGAGTTATGGACGAGCTGCGCGAAAAATACCTTGGGGCGATTGCAGCGGCGGCTGATGAGGCCGCGCTGGAAGAGCTGCGCCTTGCCGCTGTGGGCAAGAAGGGCGAGGTAAGCCTGAAGATGCGCGAGCTGGGCAAGATGACCCCGGAAGAGCGCCAGGTTGCCGGCCCTGCGCTGAACGCGCTGAAAGACGAGATCAACGCGGCCCTTGCGGACCGGAAGGTAGCGCTGGCCGACGCCGCGCTGGACGAGCGCCTGAAGGGCGAAGTGCTGGACGTGACGCTGCCCGCCCGCCCGCGCCGCCAAGGCACGATCCACCCGGTGAGCCAGGTCACCGAGGAAGTGACCGCGATTTTTGCCGATATGGGCTTTGCGGTGGCCGAGGGGCCGCAGATCGAGGACGATTGGTATAACTTTGACGCGCTCAACATCCCTGGCCACCATCCGGCCCGCGCGGAGATGGACACGTTTTACATGGCGCGTGGCGAGGGCGATGAGCGCCCGCCCAACGTGCTGCGCACCCACACCAGCCCGGTGCAGATTCATTCGATGCAGGAGCAGGGCGCGCCGATCCGCATTATTTGCCCCGGTCGGGTGTATCGCTGCGATTATGACCAGACCCACACGCCGATGTTCCATCAGGTTGAGGGCCTCGCGATTGGTAAGGATATCTCGATGGCCAATCTCAAGTGGGTGCTGGAAGAGTTTTTCACCGCCTTCTTTGGCATCGAGGTGAAAACCCGCTTTCGCGCCAGCCACTTCCCCTTCACTGAGCCTTCGGCGGAGGTGGATATTCAGTGCAGCTTTGAGGGGGGCACTGTGAAGGTGGGCGAGGGCGACGATTGGCTTGAGGTGCTTGGCTCGGGCATGGTCCACCCCGACGTGCTGCGCGCGGGCGGGATCGATCCGGAGGAATGGCAGGGCTTTGCCTTTGGCATCGGGATCGACCGGCTGGCGATGCTGAAGTATGGCATCCCCGATCTCAGGGCGTTCTTTGAGAGCGATCTGCGCTGGCTGAAGCATTACGGATTTTCACCGCTGGATATGCCGAGCCTGCATGCCGGGGTGAGCCGCTAAAGAGCCCTTTTTGGCGCTATGCGCACCATGCCGGTGCCGGGCTGTTTGCTTGGTGGCGGGATTGGATATTTTCAGCAAGAAAATGTGGCCGGGGTAGCCCTGCCTTTGGCCGCCAGTTCGCCGCTGGTGAAGGTGTAGGAGCCTGCATTGAGGCCGTTCAGCATGGGGTTGGCCAGCGACGCCGCAAGGCGGGCAATGCACCGCCCCGCCACGCAGCCGCTAACGAGGGAAACGAGCCGAGTGGCGGGGCGGGCCAGTGGCCGCTAGTTGGCGGCCTCACCCTTGGTGACGCCGGGAATGAGGTCAACCACGGGTGTATTCCACAGGCGTGAGGGATTGAAGCGACAGAGCGCGCGGTTCAACTCCGGGTTTGAGGTGAAACCGGAACAACCGAAGCCGTTGGTGCCTGTTGCGCCGGGTGTGTTGTTCATGAAGCCGAGGCCCACGAGCACCAGAACGGCAACGGCTAATGGCCGGAGAAATCCGCCGAGAGAGTCAAGAACAGATGACAGCATTTGTACCCCCAAATACGTCAATAGAATCGGCCCCCACCGGTTCAAGACGATGTTGCGGCGCAATTGTGGCAAAATTTTGGCAAAAGCGGCAAAAATCTGACAGAGCCCTAGGTGGGGACAGAAAGAAACGGAGGATTGAGTGATGAAGCTATTTCGCCATGAAACGCGCCAGAAAAGCGCTGAGTCACGCCGGATTTGGGCTTTGTATGAACTGGCCTACACGCTGGTCGATTTCGGGGCGGCGATTTGTTTTACCATCGGGTCGGTATTGTTTTTCTGGAACAGCTTGGAAACGGCAGCGATCTGGCTGTTTACGGTGGGCTCGGTGCTGTTTTTGGCCAAACCTACGATCCGGCTGGTGCGGGAGATCACGCTGCTGCGGATGGGGGACTATGAGGAACTTGCCGAGCGGGCGGAACGCTAGGTATTGGCCGAAGTGCGGGCTAAGTTGGCGGTAATTGCGGCGTGGTGGAGTGCGAGTGATGGGTAAGATTTGGTGGGTCATCGTGGGTATCGCGGGCGTTGTAGCCGCTGCCTTCCTGGCGGTGTTTATCACCGTTGCCATCGGCGTCGGCACGTCTGCATCGAAACTGGAGGATATCTCCCTCGGCGATGACACGCGGGGGGCTTCACCTGCGGAATCTGTGTGGGTCAACGAGGACGGGGTGATGGCTTGGCGGCCGATGTCGTCGGGCGAAAAGGTAGCTGCGGCGATCTTCACTCTTGGTACGGCCCTCAATTCGGAGAGCGTGCAGGGGCGGCAGATGCTTGGCGCGGATACGGCCAGTTTTGTCGGGCTGAGCCGTGATTACGGGATCGACAAAGCGTCGGTCTGGTATCGTGGCCACCGCCTTGAGGGGGCCGATCCAGCGAGCTTTCGTGTGGCAGCGCACGGCTGGGCGGTGGATGACGCCCATGTATGGCAGGGCAGCGCGAAGGTAATGGACAACCCCGTGCCGGGGGCGAAGTTGGTGGGCGTTTCAGGCAACGTCTACGCGCTGGGGGAGCAGGGGTATTACCGCGATAAAGCGTTGCCGGAGCGCCCGGAGGGGGAGGTGACCCCGTTTTGCCACAGCTTTTACCGGATGAACGGCGGGCTTTGGGCCGAGGCGCAGCGTTTGGCCGATTGGGGCGATGGGGCCTTTGAGATGGACTGCGACAGCTCGGTCACGACCCGCGCGGGCGTGGAGGACATCAGCGCCAACAAGGGGATGCTTTATGCCGATGGCGCGGCGGTGCGGCTGGCACGGTTGGATGGCTCGGTGAGTGAGGTGGCGCGGTTTGATGCGCCGGTCGCTCAAGCAGAGAAAGCAGGTTTCTCCGGCGAGCCGCTGTGGTTGTTCCAACTGGATAGCGGCGCGGTGTTCTTGGGAAAGATCGCACAAAGCGAGGAGATGCAGAGCCTTGGCACCCATCCAACGCTTGACATGAAGGCCGCGCTAGAGCGGCAAGGCGAGCTTTGGCTGGGCGACGCGCTGTACTTTCTGCGGCGGGAAAAGGAATGGGCGCCGGGTGCATATGCCGATGCCGTGGGCGAGGCCGAGGTGATCGGGCGATATGTTCTGTCAGAAGGCGGGGTTTATTCGTGGGGTCAGCGGGTTGCAGTGCCGGGCGGGCGCGCGTTGCGGGTTGTTTATCAGGATACGCTGCTCGTCGGGCCGATGTGCCTGTCTTATGGCCGTTACCTGACGGATGTGCCCATGGGGCTGGACGATCACGGCGTGCTGGAGGCTTGTGACGTGCATCGTGCGCCGAACTTCATCAGCTATGACGGGCTGCGGATCGGGTTCCGGCAGGACTATCGCAGGCTTGAGCGCAACCCGGACGGCAACCATGAGATCCGGTTGGGCGACGTGGTGATTGAGAATGAGGGGGACGTTGAGCGGGTGTTGCCGGAGCGTTTTGTCCAATCCATCCGCTTCATGGTGACATCGGAGGGACGGCCCTTTGAGGCAGAGGTGGAGCGACCTGTGCCCGGCGACAAAGGCTACGTGCTGCCGGCGGGTGGCACACTAAGCTGGCCGGTGCAGGTGCAAAGCCCCAATCCGTCGCCGAGCCTTGGCTATCGGCTGGAGTTGAAGCATTTGCCAGAGCGGGCCGAGGTACTGGGCGATGCGCCGTTCGCCTTTGCCCGTGCCTACCTTGATGCCCCCTGACAGGGCAGGCGCTGCGCGGCCTTTCCCCCGCCGGAGCGATGGGTTAGACAACGCGCCGAACCCGCCGCGCATTGCCAAGGACGCCTGAGATGAAATTCACCCTGAGCTGGCTCAAGGAGCATCTGGAAACGGACGCTTCTCTTGATGAAATCCTCTACGCGCTCACTGATCTGGGCCTTGAAGTGGAAGGGGTTGAAGACCCTGCCGCGCGGCTTGGGGCCTTTACCATCGGCAAGGTGGTGGGTGCCGAGAAGCACCCGGATGCCGACCGTTTGAAAGTGTGCCAGGTGGCCACGGCCTCGGGCGAGGTGCAGATCATTTGCGGTGCGCCGAACGCGCGGCAGGGGATCACGGTGGTGATCGCCCAGCCCGGCACCTATGTGCCCGGCATCGACACGACGATCCAGGTGGGCAAGATCCGCGGTATCGAGAGCCACGGCATGATGTGCTCGGAGCGCGAGATGGAGCTTTCGGAGGAGCATGACGGCATTATCGAGCTGCCCTCTGGTGAGGTGGGCGAGCGGTTTGTGGATTGGCTGGCGGCGCATGAGCCAACCCGCGTTGACCCGGTGATCGAGATTGCCATCACGCCAAACCGCCCTGATGCGCTTGGGGTTCACGGGATTGCCCGCGATCTGGCCGCACGGGGCCTTGGCAAGCTGAAGCCGATCGCCCATGCCACGATCGAGGGCGGGTTTGAAAGCCCGGTGAAGGTGCATCTGGACGAGGCGGCCAAGGACGGCTGCCACGCCTTTCATGGGTACTACATTCGTGGTGTGAACAACGGCCCCAGCCCCGAGTGGCTGCAACGCAAGCTGCGGGCTGTTGGGCTGCGCCCGATCTCGGCGCTGGTCGATATCACCAACTACTTCACCTATGACCGCAACCGCCCGTTGCATGTTTTTGATGCTGACAAGGTGTCTGGCGACCTCACCATCACCCGTGCCAAGGGCGGCGAGGAGCTGCTGGCGCTGGATGGCAAGACCTACACCATCCCCGAGGGCGTGCTGGTGTTTGCCGATGAAAACGGGGTGGAAAGCGTTGGCGGGATCATGGGGGGCGAAGAGTCGGGCTGCACGGAAGGCACTGTCAACGTGGTGCTTGAGGCGGCCTATTGGGACTTTGTGCAGATCGCCAATGCCGGGCGCGCGCTGAAGATCACCTCGGATGCGCGGTATCGCAACGAGCGCGGGATTGATCCGGGCTACAACCGCCAGGCGGCGGATGATGCGGCGGCGATGATCATCGAGCTGTGCGGCGGTGAGGCGAGCACGCTGATCGAGGCAGGAGAGCTGCCCGACACCGACCGCGCCTACAAGCTGCGCCCCAAGCGGATTGAAAGCCTTGTGGGGATGGAAATTCCGGAGGCCGCGCAGCGTGCGTCACTTGAGGCGCTGGGCTTTGTGCTGGAAGGTGACATGGCGCATGTGCCCTCGTGGCGCCCAGATGTGAAAGGCGAGGCTGATCTGGTGGAAGAGGTGGCGCGCATCGCCTCGCTCACCGGATTGGTGGGCCGTCCGATGGCGCGGGCGCAAGTTGGTGTGCCCAAGCCCATTTTGACGCCACGCCAGCAGCGCGAACGCAGCGCACGGCGCACCATTGCCAGCCTCGGCTACAACGAATGCGTGACCTATAGCTTCATCGACGAGGCGACCGCGCAGATTTTTGGGGGCGGCACCGATGCCACCCGGCTGGAAAACCCGATTTCCAGTGAGATGAGCCATTTGCGCCCGGCGTTGCTGCCGGGGCTGTTGCAAGCGGCGGCGCGTAATCAGGCGCGGGGCGCAAGCGAGATGGCGCTGTTTGAGGTGGGCACGGCCTTTCATGGTGGTGAGCCGGGCGAGCAGCGTTTGCTGGCCACGGGCCTGCTGGTGGGCGCGACTGGCCCGCGTGACAGTTTTGGCAGCCGCCGCGAGGTGGATATCTATGACGCGAAGGGCGATTGCGAGGCGGTTTTGGCCGCACTCGGGGCCCCGGAGCGCTGCCAGATCCGGCGTGAGGCGGCGGGCTGGTGGCATCCGGGCCGCTCGGCGGTGATGGCGCTGGGCAAGAACGTTCTGGCGGTTTACGGCGAAATCCACCCGAAGGTGCTGCGCGAGATGGGCGTGAAAGGCCCGGCAGTTGGCTTTACGATCTGGCCTGATGCGGTGCCCGCCAAAAAGGCCAAGGGGGCCTCACGCGGGGCCGTCAAGCTGGCCGATCTTCAGGCGGTTGAGCGCGACTTTGCCTTTGTGGTGGGCGCGGATGTGGCGGCGCTGGACCTGATCAATGCCGCTCGCGGGGCCGATAAGGCGCTGATCGAGGATGTGCGGCTGTTTGATGAGTTCATCGGCGGCAGCCTTGGTGAGGGCAAGAAGAGCCTTGCGATCACCGTGCGCCTGCAACCCACCGACAAAACGCTCACCGACGAAGACATCGCGGGGGTTTCGGCGAAGGTGGTGGAAAAGGTGGCAAAGGCCACCGGCGGCGAGCTGCGCGGCTAAAGCGCGGATTGCCTGCAAGATACGCGGGGCGCGGGAGGCTTATTGGCCGCCGCGCCCCGATTCTTTTTGCGGTGCGCTCAGCCCTCGCGAGGCGGCACGTTCAGCCCGGTCTGAACGGCGGGGCGGGCCTGAAACCGGGCAATATAGGCGGTGACGTTCTTGCAATCGGGCAAGCCAACGAGCTCTTCTGCGCCGTAAAATTCCAGCCCCATGAGCCATGGCACGATGGCCATATCGGCGATGGAATAATCCCCGGCGACCCAGTCTTTGCCTTCCAGAGCCCCATCAAGCACGGCGAGCAGGCGCTTGGCCTCCGCGATGAAACGCTCGCGGGGCAGCGGATCTTCGACCTTGGAGCTGGCGAACTTGACGAAAAACCCAAGCTGGCCGAGCATCGGCCCAAGGCCGCCCATTTGCCACATCAGCCATTGGTTGATGATGGCCCGCTCGCGGTTTGAGTTTCCGTAAAATTTCCCTGACTTTTCCGCGAGATAGATCAGGATTGCGCCGCTTTCCCACAGCGCCAGTGGCGCGCCATCGGGGCCATCGGGATCGATGATCGCGGGGATTTTATTGTTGGGGTTGAGCGACAGAAACTCGGGGCTTTTCACATCGGCGTCCGATACGGTGACGCGGTGCGCCTCATAGGGGAGGCCCATTTCTTCCAATGCCACGCCGACCTTGCGGCCATTGGGCGTGGGAAAGGAGAAAAGCTGAAGCTTGGCAGGGTCTTCCACCGGCCAGCGTTTGGTGACGAAAAAGTCTGAAAGGTCGGTCATGTAGAGGTGTTCCTTATTTACTGGTTGCCGCGAAGGTAACTCGTTTCGCACCTAAAAAGACCCTGTGTCATAGAACAAGCCCTGTTACACAATACACGTTGACTATGGGGGCGCCGTTGTGGCGCTCGTGGCAAAAGGGGGCTGTTTGATGTTCAGCGAATTTAAGGATTTTATTGCTAAGGGCAATGTCATGGACATGGCTGTTGGTATCATCATCGGTGCGGCGTTCACGGCGATTGTTTCGTCGCTGGTGGCCGATCTGATCAACCCGATTATCGGTCTTTTCACCGGCGGTCTGGATTTCACCAACAACTACGTGGTTCTTGCAGGTACCGTGCCTGAGGGCGCATCGCTGGAAGCGGCTCGTGAAGCTGGCGCCAGCGTTTTTGCGTGGGGCTCCTTCGTGATGGCTGTGATCAACTTCCTGATCATCGCCTTCGTGGTGTTCATGCTGGTGCGCTACGTCAATAAGGTGAAGGCTGCGGCAGAGAAGCCCGAAGAGGTTGCACCCGAAGTTGAAAGCGGCCCCAGCGAGCTGGACGTGCTGCTGGAGATCCGGGACTCGCTCAAGAAAGCTTGAACCCGATCGTGGGGCTGCCCCACACCAGGAAGATCGGAAAGGCGCGCCTCAACTGGCGGGCCTTTTCTTTTGCGGTGAAGATACGCGATAGTTGCGCCGATCCAGCGGGGATTGGCGGGAGGATTGTGCGTGCAGCCTGAGATTGACGAGACAGATCGCCGGATTTTGGCCGCCTTGCAACGGCGCGGCCGGATGACCAATGCCGAGCTGGCCGAGGCGGTGCATCTGTCCTCATCGGCCTGCCATCGGCGGGTGCAGCGGCTGGAGAAGGCCGGGGTGATCCGCGATTATGTGGCTCTGGTGGACCCGCGCAAGCTGGGGCTGGCGACCACGGTTTTTGTGGAAATCAAGCTTTCGGGGCAGACAGACGAGGTGCTCGACGCCTTTGAAAAGGCGGTGGCGCGGGTGCCTGCGGTGTTGGAATGCCACCTGCTGGGCGGCACGGCGGATTACCTGTTGAAGGTGGTGGCCGAGGACACCGAGGATTTTGCCGGTATCCATCGCCAGTATCTCGCGCGGCTGCCCGGTGTGCAGCAAATGCAGAGTTCATTTGCGCTGAGGACGGTGTTCAAGACGACGGCTTTGCCAACCTGAGCAAGGGTGAATTGTCATCAGTTGACACCCTGTTTCCCACCCGCTGCCACAATCCCGGCATGGTTTCGTGGCACTCCGGTCAACAATCAGGGGCAGTGCAGGTGTGCTGAGATGGGCAAAAAGAACGGTTTTTCAACAGGTTTGACGGTGGTGTTCACGCTGGCTTCGCTGGCGGCTTTTGGGCTGGCCGGGCTTGTGGCGTTTCAGCAGGGGACGGGGCGTATTCTGGTGCCTGCGGTGGCCAGTTTCGGTGGTTCCGATCTTGGGCCGGTACAGCCGGAGGTGGTTGCGATTGAGCGCTTCGCCCCCGAGCGTGACATTGCCAAAGGTGGCGAGGTGCAGGTTCAGGGCCAACTTGATGCCTCAATGCAGTTTGATTTGATGGTGCCGGTTGAGGGCGGGAACGATGTGGCGGTGATGCTGCCGGTGTATCCCGCTGGCGCAACGGATGTGACCGGGCCAGCGGCGGGCATTTTGCTTTATCGGCAGGGCCTTAACGGCCCCGGCCTTGGTGACGGCGAGATTGATACCTTGCTCGCGGGCCATATCGCGGACGGCACGGTTGGGCCAGTTATGGATATTGCGGGCCGTATCAGCGACATGGGCGCTTTTGAAGCGACGTTGCGCGAAACTTTTGCCGAGAATGGCCGCCTGCTTGGCGATGCGCCTGTTATCATTGCGCCCTTCCGCGCCGGGCGTGCGGCCGTGGCCGGGCCGCTTGGCCCCTGGGCGCAGGTGGCGGCCTTGGGCTTTGCCGGTTTGGTGCTGATGAACCTTGGGATGATCCTGAACGCGCGGCGGCGAAATGCGCGGCTGCGCGGTAGTGGTGCGGCTAATGGCGATGCGCCCGAAGCTGTGTTGGCCGATCAGGCGGAAGAGGGCGAGGCAAGCTGGGATGATCTTGATCCCGACACTGACCTCGTGCGCATTGCGGCCTACAGCCCCGAAATGGCCGATGGGTCTTCGGGGGCGCAGGTGATGCGCGAGGTGCTGGCGCTTGGGCGGCGCTCCGATGAAACGGGTGTTTATGCGGCGAACCGGGACGGGATTGATGACTTTGCCAAGATGGAAAGTGGCGGGCTGAAGCGTGCGCTGCCGGGGCGGGGTGTTTCGGAAAAGATCGCCGGGCCGAAAGCGGTGAAACAGGAAAGCCCGCTGGCCGCCCGCCAGGATGCCGAAGTGGCCGCAGACATCATGGCCGCTGTGCGCAAAGAGGTGACGCAGCAGGTGCCGGTGAGCATGAAGCCTGCGGCGGATAATTCAGATGCGCTCTTTGCCCGTGTGAATGCCGCGATTGGCGGTGCCAGCTAAATCGGGGCGCGGGCGGCCGGGCCTTAGAAATCTGCGGTGACGCCGGGGAGGCGCAGGGTTGTGATGAGATCGCGCAACTCCTGCCGGGCGGCGACGTTGGAAATGTTGAGCCGCTCAACCCCCACATCCCCAAGGTCGAGCAGGGTGAGGCCGCGCGGGAACAGCTCGCGGAAGATCACCCGCTCGGAAAAGCCGGGTGCGGCGCGAAAGCCGATGCGGCGCGAAAGCTTGTTGAGTGCGTCGCCCATTTTCTTTTTGTTGTGCATTGCCTGCGCGCCAAGACGGTTGCGCACCACCAGCCAATCAATCGGCTTAAGGCCCGCCTGAGCGCGGACCTGGCGGGCGTTCCAGACCATTTCGGAATAAACCGAAGGGCCCATGATCTTGCCCGTGGTCGGATCAATCCGCGCCAATAGATCAAAGTCAACAAAGCTGTCGTTGAGCGGGGTCACAAGTGTGTCGGCCAGTGAATGGGCGACCTGGCTGAGGCGGGTGTGCGAGCCGGGACAGTCGATCAGGATGAAATCCTTTTCGGCCTCCAGCCCGGCGACCGCCGCCGAAAGCCTGCGGTCAAAGATGTTTTCACCCTCGGCCAGTTGCCCCGGCTCAACCTGCGGCAAATCACGGTATTCCGGGCTGGCGAGCGTCAGGCCGTTGGCCTGCGCAAACACCCGGCGGTTATCGAGGTAGCGCGCAAGGCTTTGCTGGCGCAGGTCCAGATCGAGCGCACCCACCTTCCACCCCATCCGCGCCAGTGCGGTGGAAATATGCATGGAGGTGGTCGATTTGCCCGACCCGCCCTTTTCGTTGCCCACAACGATGATATGCGCCATGGCCCTTGCCCTTCTGGCGGCGATATTTCGCCCGCCTCTGCCCTGTTCTTGTTTGGCGCACACTATATGTTGCGTCGTCGCAGGTGGGAAGGTGGCACGGGGTATTTTCAGGAGATTTGTCAGGCCAGGTGTCGGGGCGCGCAGGGTGTAAAACGGGTGAACCTGCCGGAACGCACGACCGATAGTTCTATTGCAGAGAATATTGCCTAAGCGGCCATCGTGGTGATTGCGATCAAGCGCACATCCCTCACCAAGGGCCGCGGCACCGAGGGCGGCTGGGCGGTGAAGCCCGAAGCCCCGATCGAGGACATGGATTGGGAGCCTTACCGCACCTCGGGCGGGCCGTGATTGCCCAATGCAGATTGATCCGGCCGCGTTAGCCCGCTGAGGGCTTCAAGCCACAATCCGCCGCTTTTGAGCGCGCGTCGTGCCTGCACACACGCGAACGTGTTGGCTTTTGCCTTTTAGTCTATGTATTGTCAGCGTCATAAGGCCGCCGCAGAGCGGTTACATTCGAGCGGGCCTCCGGACCATGGGATTGGGGGCGACACCTATATAGAGGCGGTTCAGGACAGGCTTATGGGCTCCGAGACAGTTGCAATAGCGCAGGAGATCGACTTCTCCCTGCTGGCGCTTTTCATGCGCGCTACATTCACCGTAAAACTCGTGATGGTCTTGCTGATCGTTGCGTCCTTCTGGTCATGGTCGATCATCGTGCGCAAGCTGTTGATGTACCGCGCCCGGCGCTCCGAGGCGGGCAGCTTTGACCGCGCCTTCTGGTCAGGCGAGCCGCTGGACGAGCTTTTTGACCAGATCGGCGCAGAGCCAAAGGGCGCGAGCCAGAAGATCTTTGCCGCCGGGATGATCGAATGGCGGCGCTCGCACCGCGAAGATGGGGCGCTGATTGCAGGCGCGCAGGCGCGGATTGACCGCTCGATGGATGTGGCGATTGCCAAGGAAACCGAGCAGCTCAACTGGGGCCTGCCGTTTTTGGCCACGGTCGGCTCGACAGCGCCGTTCATTGGCCTGTTTGGCACGGTTTGGGGCATCAAGAATGCCTTTGAGGAAATCGCCATCAGCAAATCGACCGACCTTGCGGTGGTTGCCCCCGGCATTGCCGAGGCGCTGCTGGCCACCGGGCTGGGCCTGCTGGCGGCCATTCCGGCGGTGATCTTTTACAACAAGCTTTCAAGTGACAGCGACCGGATCGTTGGCAATTACGAGAGCTTTGCCGATGAATTCGCGACCATCCTTTCGCGCCAGTTGGATAGCTGAGCCATGGGTGCGGGTGTTATCAACACGGGCGGCGGCAACCGCAAGCGGCGCAGCCGTGGGCGGGGCCGGGCGGCTGCGATGAGCGAAATCAACGTCACACCTTTTGTGGATGTGATGCTGGTGCTTCTGATCATCTTTATGGTGGCTGCTCCCTTGCTGACGGTGGGGGTGCCGGTGGAACTGCCAAAAACCGCCGCCGAGGCGCTGCCTTCGGTGGAAGAAGAGCCGCTGACCGTGACCATCACGGCGGCGGGTGAGGTGCTGATCCAGACCACGCCAGTTGACGAGGCCACGCTGATCACCCGCCTGCGCTCGATTGCGGCAGAGCGGGAGAGTGACAAGGTGTTTTTGCGCGCCGATGGGGCCATTCCCTATGAGCGCGTGATGCGGGTCATGGGGGCGCTCAACGCGGGCGGGTTCTCGAATATCGGCTTGGTGACAGACACCGGCGGCCCGGCGCTTGACGGGTCGGACGGTTAGGGCAGGGCGGGCATCATGCCGGGCAACCTTGACACAGGCACCATCGTTTCGGGCGTAGGCCATATTGGCCTGATCGGCTGGGTGATGATTGGCGGCTGGCTGGACTGGTCCACGCCAGAGCCGGTTGTGACCAATGTGTCGATGATATCGGGTGAGGAATATGCCGCGCTGGTGGCCAATGCGCCCACGCCGGATGGGGTGCTGAACCCCGGTGAGCAAACCCCTGATGCGCCTGATGTGCCAGAGCAGGCGGAAACGCCGGAACCAACCGCGCCGGAGACCCCGCCAGAGCAGCCCGCGCCGCCGGCCCCGGTAGAGCAGGCGCAGCCAGAAACACCGCCGGAGCCGGATACATCGCCTGCGCCAGAGCCGGAGGTGGCACAGGAAACGCCGCCCCCCCCGCCCACGCCCGCAACCGATGAGCCCAGAGGCGCGGCGCTGGTGCTCGACACCTCAAAGCGCCCAAAAGAGCGCCCGGCCAATCGTGTGGCGCCCACCCCGGTGGCCCCGCCCGAGCCTGACGCAACGGTTGACACCGAGGCGACCGAGGCGGCCGAGGCCCTGCCCGCAGAGGAGCAGGTGACAGAGGCCGAGGAGCAAGAGCAGGCGGCACCGGAGGCCGCCGCCAGCGAGATCGTGACCGAGGCCGAGGAGGAGGAAACGGGTGGTGAGGTTGTGGCCGCGCTCGCCCCAACCGGCTCACCACGCCCGCCAAAGCGCCCGGCCCGCCGGGCCACATCCGCAGAGGTGACGGATGCCGCGGCAGAGGCGGCGGCGCAATCGGCCAGTGACAGCAGCAATTCGGGCACCAGCAGCAGCGACAGCGCCTCGCGCCCCACACCCTCGCGCGGCGGCCCGCCGATGACCGCAGGCGAGAAAGATGCGCTGAGAGTGAGTGTGCAGCAGTGTTGGAACGTTGGCAGCCTGTCAAGCGATGCGCTGCGGGTGACGGTAACGGTGGCCGTTTCGATGAACGAGAATGGCAAGCCAGATAACGCAAGCATCCGCATGGTGGGCAGCGAAGGCGGCGCGGACGGGGCCGTTAAGCAGGCGTTTGAAGCGGCCCGCCGGGCGATCATCCGGTGTGGTGCCAGGGGCTTTCCGCTGCCGGCAGAGAAATATGGCGAATGGGCAGAGATCGAGATGGTCTTCAACCCCGAGAAGATGAGGATCAAGTGAGGATGCGGGCCATGAATGTTGCGCAGCGCGCCCACTTGGGAGAGCGCCTTGGAGGGCAATCCGGGCCTCACAGGGCCTTGATGCGCTTTGAGATGACATTCGACCCGGGTGGGGGAATCGTGTCATGAAACAGAGAGACCAGGCTGCGACAAGGCGGGTTCATGCCGATGCGGCGTGCCTTGGAAATAAGGGCTTCAACGCAGGGCAAATGCGATGAAAGAGGGCGGTATGAAGAGATTGACGCAACTCATGGCTGGTTTGGCGCTTGCGCTGGGGCTTTCCGGGCCGCTGCTGGCGCAGGACGGCCCGCTGCGCATTGAGATTACCGAAGGTGTGATTGAGCCGCTGCCCTTTGCGGTGCCCACCTTCAGTGCCGAAAACGCCGCCGCGCAGGAGTTGGCCGCGCAACTGGCGCAGGTTGTGGCGGATGATTTGAGCGGCACCGGGCTGTTCAGGCAGATCCCGCGCGATGCGTTCATCTCCGGGGTGAGCGATTTCAACGCGCCCGTGCAATACGCGGATTGGAAAGCGATCAACGCGCAGGCGCTGGTTACGGGGGCTGTTTCGGTGGCCGAGGGTGGCCGGGTGACGGTGAAGTTCCGCCTGTTTGACGTGTTTTCCGAAGCGCCGCTGGGCGAGGGGCTGCAACTGGGCGGCACCACCACAAGCTGGCGGCGGATTGCCCACAAGGTTGCCGATCAGGTTTATAGCCGGATCACCGGCGAGGGCGGGTATTTTGACAGCCGCGTGGTGTTCGTTTCGGAAACCGGCCCCAAGAACGCCCGCCAGAAGCGGCTTGCGGTGATGGATTACGATGGCGCGAATGTGCAGTATCTAACCGATAGCGCCTCGATCGTGCTGGCGCCACGGTTTTCGCCCAATGGCAGCCGGGTGATCTACACCAGTTACGAAACCGGGTTTCCCAAGGTTTACATGATGGATGTGGGCACGGTGCAGCGGCGCATTCTGGAGGACCAGCCCGGCACCATGGCCTTTGCGCCGCGCTTTGCGCCGGATGGCAACACGGTGGTGTTTTCGCTGGAAAAGGGTGGCAACACAGATATTTATCGGCTGACACCGGGGGGCGCTGCGACGCAGCTCACCAACTCTCCTGCCATTGAAACCGCGCCAAGCTACGCGCCGGATGGCTCGAAGATCGTGTTTGAGAGTGACCGTTCGGGCAACCAGCAGCTTTATGTGATGGGGGCGAATGGTGGCGAACCGACGCGGATCAGCTTTGGCGAGGGGCGCTATGGCACCCCGGTCTGGAGCCCGCGGGGCGATTACATCGCCTTTACCAAGCAGCATCAGGGGCGGTTCCATATTGGCGTGATGCGCACAGATGGCTCTGAAGAGCGCCTGCTCACGGCAAGTTTTCTTGATGAAGGGCCAACATGGAGCCCCAATGGCCGGGTGATCATGTTTACCCGCGTTGGATCGGGGGCGCAGGGTGAACCGGCGCTCTATTCGGTGGACCTGACGGGGCGCAACCTGAAGCGCATTCCAACGCCGGGGCCTGCGAGCGATCCGGCGTGGTCGCCCCTGTTGCCCTGAGGCACAAGGGCGATTCCCAAGCGCGGCACGGGGTGATATAGGTGTCGCAACAGTAAAACGCCCGGCAACACGGGCGAAACGGTGGAGAGGCAGCCGAGATGAAGAATATTCTCGTGAAATCCGGGCTTATCGCCCTTGCGGTGGCCGTTTCGGCCTGTACCGATGCGGGCCGGTTTGGAGCCGGCGGAGCAAATGACGGGGCGGGCGCGAACGCCGGCGGCGCGGGGTATGACAGCGTGAATGACCCGAGTTCGCCCGCGTATTTCCAGCAGAATGTGGGCGACCGCGTCCTGTTTTCGGTGGATCAGTCAACGCTGTCGCCGCAGGCGCAATCAACGCTTGATGGGCAGGCCACCTGGCTGGCATCCAACCCGAGCTATTCGGCCATCGTGGAAGGCCACGCCGATGAGCAGGGCACGCGGGAATACAACCTTGCCCTCGGCGCACGCCGCGCCAATTCGGTTCAGGAATACCTGATTTCGAAAGGGGTCGCGGGCTCGCGGCTGCGCACGGTGTCTTACGGCAAGGAACGGCCGATCGAGGTGTGCTCGACCGAGGTGTGCTACGCCAAGAACCGCCGCGCAGTGACGGTACTTTCGGCTGGTCAGGGCTCGTAAGACGATGATCCGGAGGCTGCTCTTCGCTGCGCTCATCGCGTGGCCCGCTGCACCGGCACTGGCGCAGAGCCAGGCTGAAACGCTGGCTGACATCCGCCAGGAGCTTTCGGTGGTGTTTGTGGAAATCCAGAAGCTCAAGCGCGAGCTATCGACCACGCAGGGGGCCGGTGGTGTATCGTCGGCTGGATCGGTGTTGGACCGGGTGAACGCGATTGAGGCGCAGCTTCAGGCGCTGACCTCGCGCACCGAGGAGATGCAGAACCGGATTGACCGGGTGGTCACCGATGGCACCAACCGGGTGGGCGACCTTGAGTTTCGCGTTTGCGAGATTGAGCCGGGCTGTGACTTTGGTGAGATTGGCGACACGTTGCCAATTGGTGGCGAGGCACCGGCGTCGAGTGGCGGGAGCAACAACAGCACCGCCGCGATTGCGCCTGTGACGGGCAGCGAACCCTCCTCTGGCGGCCCCGCGATGGCCGTGGCCGAGCAGGCCGATTTCGACCGGGCGAAGGAGGCCCTCGACTCTGGTAGCTTTCAAAGCGCCGTTGACCTCTTTGCGTCCTTTACCGAAACCTATCCGGGCGGACCGCTGACCGGGTCGGCGCATTTTTACCGGGGCGAAGCGCTGATGGAGCAGGGCGAAACGGCCAAGGCCGCGCGTGCCTATCTGGAGAGTTTTTCCGGTGATCCGCAGGGTCCGTTGGCGGCCTCGGCGCTGCTTCAGCTTGGCAGCACCTTGGCTGAGCTGGGCCAGACGAGCGAGGCTTGTGTGACCCTGGGCGAAGTGCAAACACGCTTTCCTGATGGTGATATGGCCTATGAAGCAGGCGCGAAACGGCGCGCCATTGGCTGCAATTGAGCCTAGAGGCCCGGGTCGGTGCGGCGTTTGATGCGCTGTTTCCGGACGGGCCACCCGCTTCCCTTGGTATTGCGATTTCTGGCGGTGGTGACAGCACGGCGCTGTTGCTTCTGGCCCGCGCCTGGGCGCCTGATTGCGCCCTGAAGGCGGCGACGGTTGACCACCAGTTGCGCGATGGGTCGGCAGCAGAGGCCGCGCGGGCGGGCAAGCTTTGTGAAGATCTGGGCATCGCGCATGAGGTGCTCGAATGGGGCGGCTGGGCCGGGGAGGGCAACCTGCAAGACGCCGCCCGCGCCGCCCGCCGTGCCTTGCTGGCCGACTGGGCCGAGCGCGAAGGGCTGCGCCATGTGGCGCTGGGCCACACCCTTGATGATCAGGCCGAAACCGTGCTGATGCGGCTGGCGCGTGGATCCGGGGTGGATGGCCTGGCGGCGATGCGCCGCGCGGTTGCGGGGCAGGGGATCATCTGGGTGCGACCGTTGCTGGACGCCACGCGCGAGGAGTTGCGCGCCTGGCTGGAGGCGCGGGGTATGGACTGGATTGACGATCCGTCAAACGAGGATCCGCGTTTTGACCGGGTGAAGGCGCGCAAGATGACGGCGCAGCTTTCGGCGCTGGGCCTCACCCCGGAGCGGCTGGTGCGCACGGCGGGGCAAATGGCGCTGGCGCGGGATGCGCTGGAAGAGATGGCGCGGCGCGCGGTGGCGCAGCACGTAAAGGTGGATCGTGGTGATGTGCTGCTGGCGCATGACCTGGCCGATGAGCCAGAGGAATCCCGGCTGAGGATCACCGCCGATGCGCTGGGCTGGGTGGCCTCGGCCCCTTATCGCCCGCGCTACGATTCGCTGCGCGCCGTTTTGCACACCCTTGAGCGCGCGCGCCAAACCACGCTGCATGGCTGCCTCCTGACCCGTGAAAAAACCCACACCCGCATAGCGCGGGAGTATGCTGCCGTGACCCATGCGGCAGGGCTGCCATCGGCGCCTTGGGATGGGCGCTGGAAGCTTGATGGCCCCCGGCCCGCAGCGGGCAGCCATATTGCGGCGCTGGGTGAGATCGGTTTGGCAGAGTGCCCCGACGCCAAGGCAAGCGGCCTTCCCCGCAACTCGCTTATGGCCAGTCCGGCGCTTTGGAACGGCGAGCGGCTTCTTGCCGCGCCCCTGGCCGGAAAGCCCGCTGGATACACCGCGCGCCTGCTTTTGTTACATCAACACCTTGTTTCCGCGACACTGTCGCATTGAACCCCGGCCCAAAAACCTTATGTTGCACCGAGTGCTGCGCAAAGTGGCATGACCTGCATCCATACCGGGAGGTTGCTGCCCCATGGGCAACGCACGTAATATCATTTTCTGGGTCCTGCTGTTTGGCCTGATCCTTTTGCTCTTTCAGATGTTCTCGAACGGCGAGTCGACGATGTCTTCGCGCAATCTGAGCTACTCCGACTTCGTGGAAGCCGTTGAGAAGGGCGAGGTGAGCGAGGTTGTCATCGACGGCGAGGACATGCGCGTGACCACGTCGGACAACACGACCTACACCACCATCATCCCGCCCTCGGTGGATGCCAGCGAAGTGCTGCTTGAGAACGATGTGGAATTTACCGCCAAGGCACAGCAGCAAAACGGGCTGCTTGCCTATGTTGGCACGCTGCTTCCGTTCATCATCCTGATCGGCATCTGGATTTTCCTGATGAACCGGATGCAGGGCGGCGGCAAGGGCGGCGCGATGGGCTTTGGCAAATCCAAGGCCAAGCTGCTCACCGAAAAGCACGGGCGCGTCACCTTTGACGATGTCGCTGGCATTGATGAGGCCAAGGAAGAGCTTGAAGAGATTGTTGAGTTTCTTCGCAACCCGCAGAAATACTCGCGCCTTGGGGGCAAAATCCCCAAGGGGGCGCTGCTGGTGGGCCCTCCGGGCACCGGTAAAACGCTGCTGGCGCGAGCGATTGCAGGTGAGGCGGGTGTGCCGTTCTTCACCATCTCCGGCTCTGACTTTGTGGAAATGTTCGTTGGCGTTGGTGCGAGCCGCGTGCGCGATATGTTTGAGCAGGCCAAGAAGAACGCGCCTTGCATTGTGTTCATCGACGAGATCGACGCTGTTGGCCGGTCGCGTGGCGTGGGATACGGCGGCGGCAATGACGAACGCGAGCAAACGCTGAACCAGCTGCTGGTTGAGATGGACGGTTTTGAGGCTAACGAAGGCATCATCATCGTTGCTGCGACCAACCGGCCCGACGTGCTGGACCCGGCGCTGCTGCGCCCCGGCCGCTTTGACCGTCAGGTGCAGGTGCCCAACCCCGATATCAAGGGCCGCGAGAAGATCCTTGGCGTCCATGCCCGCAAGGTGCCGCTTGGCCCCGATGTGGACCTGCGCATCATCGCGCGCGGCACGCCCGGTTTTTCGGGTGCCGATCTGGCGAACCTTGTGAACGAGAGCGCGCTTATGGCCGCCCGCATCGGCCGCCGCTTTGTGACGATGGAAGACTTTGAAAACGCCAAGGACAAGGTCATGATGGGGGCCGAGCGCCGCTCCATGGTGATGACCGAAGACGAGAAAAAGCTTACTGCGTATCACGAAGCTGGCCACGCTGTTGTGGGCCTTTATGTGCCGCAGCATGATCCGATCCACAAGGCTACGATCATCCCGCGCGGCCGTGCGCTGGGTTTGGTGATGAGCCTGCCGGAGCGCGACCAGTTGAGCGTGACCTACACCAAATACACCTCCAAGATCGCCATGGCGATGGGCGGCAAGGTCGCCGAAGAGCTGAAGTTTGGCAAAGAGAACGTCACCTCGGGGGCGACCTCGGACATCCAGCAGGTGACCAAGATCGCCCGCGCGATGGTGACCCAGTTTGGCTTTGACGATGAGTTGGGCCATGTTGACTATGCCAATGAGCAGGACAGCTACCTTGGCAATTATGGCGGTGGCACCAACCATTCTGGCCACACCCAGAAGCTGATCGACGAGAAGGTGAAAGCCCTTGTTGATGAGGGGTACCAAACCGCCAAGCGCGTGCTCACCGAGCACGGCGACGAGTGGGAGCGGCTTGCGCAGGGCTTGTTGGAATACGAAACCCTGACCGGCGCCGAGATCACCAAGGTGATGAAGGGCGAGCCGCTCAATCGGGGTGACGATGATGATGGCGCATCGGGCGAGACCGATGACAAACCCTCGCTGACGGCGATCCCCAAGACCAAACCAAAGCCCAAGGGCGGCGGCGGGATGGAGCCAGAGCCTTCGGCATAAGCTTCCCTGACGGTTTAGAAGATCAAGAGCTCGCCGCCTCGGCGGGCTCTTTTTCTGCTCTCCAATCAAGGTAACTGAGAGTCAGAATGACGATCGTTATCGGGATACCGAAACAGGAAAAGATGAAACCGGCTATGACCTCGCCCCAGAGGAAGCCGGGATCATTGAAACTGGTGAAGCTCCAATAGAGCAACCGCTTCACCAGAACTTCCAGCAGGAAATAGGCGATGCCTTCCAGCAGCAGCAGGGCCATGAGCATAGAGCCTGCGCGGTTGAACCCGGCCCAGAGCCCACGCCAGAAAGGCAGCCGGTCTCCGAGTGCCGCTGCAGGGAAACCGAACCCGAATAGCGTTGCTGCGACCTGGAAGGAGAAGCCTGGCAGGTAGTCATGAACGAGAGTGTAGGCCCAAACTGAGATCATGAACACGCGCTCGTTCTGTATCCCAAAAAAGGCCTGGTCGAAAAGGATGGGCAGCCCCCCTCCCAGCACTACAAAAACCGCGAGAACGGGGAGGGCGACGACCAGAACATTCAGCAGATAGCGCCCCCGGTTTTGCCGGATGACGAGGTGCTTTAGTTGCAGGGGCGTGCCGGGGCTGGCGACGCGGCGGTGCCAGGCGATGGCATGAGGGGCCCCGAGAAACAAAACTGCGGCAAAAAATACGGCAGCCGCTGCCGCTACCATGGCGTAATAGGCCGCTCCTGGCATGCCCAGAAGAGCGCCCACATTCCCGTTAATCCAGTTTGCCAAGCCGTATATCAGTGCGGCCATGATCAATAGGAAAGGCACGGTCAGCATCGCCACCAGATGCAGATTGCTGAAAACAGCTCCGAATGCCCGGCCAAACAGCTTGATACCTTTACGCATTTTCACCCAATTTCAGCAAGTTCTCTACACCCTACTCAGCTGAGCCTTGGGGGCAACCGAGTCGGCGTCGTGCGGCGGAAGTGTGACAAGTTGGTGCGCGGGAAGGCTGTCAACGCGGCTGCTGGCTGGATTGCTGCCTTTCAAGTCCGCTTTCCCTTTCCCTTCAAGCGGGGCTTCTTTACCCTCGAAACGGCACGTTAAAATAACAGGTTGAGGGAGGCCGTTATGGCCGGATTGGTGAAGATCGAAGCAACGGCAACGATCACGTGGCTCGGCCATGTGGAGAGCCGTGAGGCGACGCTGCGTTCAGTGCCGCTGGAGCGGATGGTTCTTGGGTTTGAGGGGCCGCAGGGGGAGGATCACGGCGGGTTTATGCGCCCGTCCTGCTCGCGCGTGCTGGCGCTTTACCCGGAGCGCGGCACCGAGATCCGCAACACCCGGCAACTTTCGATCATCTCGGCGGAAGAGTTGGAAGAGATACGCCAGTCTCTTGGGTTGGAGGGCTTGCCGCCCAGCTACCTTGGGGCCTCTATCGTGGTGAAGGGGCTCAGGGATTTCTCCCATATCCCGCCGGGCACGCGGCTTCAGGCACCCTCGGGGGCGACGCTCACCGTGGATGTTGAGAATGGCCCCTGCAACCTGCCTGCCCGCGAGATCGAGGATGATCATCCGGGTCACGGCAAGGGCTTCAAGGCGGCGGCCAAGGCCAAGCGCGGGGTCACCGCTTGGGTGGAGCGGCCCGGCGAAATCGCGATTGGTGAGCGTTTTTCCCTGTTTATCCCTGATCAGCCCGCCTGGGCGGGGCCGTAAACCACAGGGGCCGGACTGGGGAAGTTGACCCAACGGGCTGCCGATTTCGCCGCGCTTTATGTCGTAAAACAGCCCTGTGCGGGGGCAGAGCAGGCGTAGCATCCGGCCCAACACCTTCACGTGCGAGAGGAGCCACGAGATGAGCGTGATGTCCGACATCGAGATTGCCCGCGAGGCCAGGAAACGCCCGATCCAGGAGATTGGCGCCGGCCTTGGCATCCCCGAGGCGGAGCTGATCCCCTATGGCGATGACAAGGCGAAGGTGCGGGCCGGGTTTATTGAAAGATTGCAGGAGGGCGAGAACGGCAAGCTCATCCTCGTTACCGCGATCACCCCGACCCCGGCGGGCGAAGGCAAAACCACCACCACCGTCGGCCTTGGCGATGGGCTGAACGCGATTGGCAGGAAAACGGCGATCTGCATCCGCGAAGCCTCGCTCGGGCCGTGCTTTGGCATGAAGGGCGGTGCGGCTGGGGGCGGCTATGCGCAGGTGGTGCCGATGGAGGAGATGAACCTCCACTTCACCGGCGATTTTCACGCGATCACCAGCGCGCATAACCTGCTGAGCGCGATGATCGACAATCACATTTACTGGGGCAATGCGCTTGAGATCGACGAGCGCCGGGTGGTTTGGCGCCGGGTGCTTGATATGAATGACCGGGCGCTGCGCGATGTGGTCACAAGCCTTGGCGGCGTGGCGAACGGCTTTCCGCGCCAAACGGGGTTTGACATTACCGTGGCCTCCGAGGTGATGGCGATCCTCTGTCTTGCGCGCGATCTGGCCGATCTGGAGCGGCGGCTGGGTGATATTATCGTGGCCTATACCCGCGAGCGCACACCGATCACCTGCCGGGACATCAAGGCCGATGGCGCGATGACGGTGCTGCTGAAGGACGCCATGCAGCCCAACCTGGTGCAGACGCTGGAGAACAACCCAGCCTTTGTGCATGGAGGCCCGTTTGCCAATATCGCCCATGGTTGCAATTCGGTGATTGCCACGACAACCGCGCTGAAGCTGGCGGATTTCGTGGTGACGGAGGCCGGGTTTGGCGCCGATCTGGGGGCGGAGAAGTTCATGAACATCAAGTGCCGAAAAGCCGGCCTTGCGCCTGATTGCGTGGTGTTGGTGGCAACGATCCGCGCGATGAAGATGAACGGTGGTGTCGCCAAGGCCGATCTTGGGCCAGAGAATGTGAGTGCGGTTGAGGCGGGTTGCGAAAACCTTGGCCGCCATATTCAGAACCTCAAAGGCTTTGGCGTTCCGGTCGTGGTGGCGATCAACCACTTCACCTCTGATACCGAGGCCGAGGTTGCCGCCGTGCAGGCCTATGTGGCGCAACAGGGCAGCGAGGCGATCCTTTGCACCCATTGGGCCGATGGCTCGAAGGGCACCGAGGCGCTGGCCAACCGCGTGGCCCAGATTGCCGAAAGTGGCGCAGCGCAATTTGCCCCGCTTTACCCTGATGGGATGCCCCTGTTCGAGAAGATCGAAACCATTGCCCGGCAAATTTACCGCGCCGACGAAGTGCTGGCCGACAAGAAGATCCGCAACCAGCTGAAGGCATGGGAGGCGGCGGGCTATGGGGATTTGCCGATCTGCATGGCCAAGACGCAATACAGCTTTTCGACCGATCCAAACCTGCGCGGCGCACCAACCGGGCACAGCGTGCCGGTGCGCGAGGTGCGGCTCTCTGCCGGAGCGGGCTTTGTGGTGGTGATCTGCGGCGAGATCATGACGATGCCGGGCCTGCCGCGCCGTCCCTCGGCCGAGAATATCGGGCTTGGCCCGGCGGGCGAGGTGGAAGGGCTGTTCTGACCCGCCGGATTTACCGCGCATAGCCAACCTGCGCCTGAGATGGGCGCGGGCCATCGGGCGGGCTGCGCCGGTTTGCTGGTCATTTGCCTTTTCAGCCCCGTCCGCATCGGGCATATCGGGCAAAAGCGGATGGAGAAGGATACTGCCATGAGCGCCACGATCATTGACGGAAAGGCTTTTGCAGCTAAGGTGCGCGGCAAGGTGGCCGAGCATGTGGCGCGGCTGCAAAAGGACCATGGGATCACCCCCGGCCTCGCGGTGATCCTCGTGGGGGAAGACCCGGCCTCGGCGGTTTATGTGCGCAACAAGGGCAAGCAAACGCTTGAGGTTGGGATGGCGAGCATTGAGCACAAGCTGCCCGCCGATGTTTCGCAGGACGAGCTTTATGCGCTGATCGACAGGCTGAATGGCGATCCGCAGGTGCATGGGATCTTGTGCCAGTTCCCGGTGCCCGACCATCTTTCAGAAACCGAGATCGTGGCGCGGATTGATCCGGCCAAGGATGTGGATGGGCTGCATGTGATCAACGCTGGGCTGCTGGCTACGGGTCAGCGGGCGATGGTGTCCTGCACGCCGCTCGGCTGCCTGATGATGCTGCGCGATACGCTGGGCTCGCTTTCTGGCCTTGATGCGGTGGTGATTGGCCGCTCCAACCTTGTGGGCAAGCCGATGGCGCAGCTGTTGCTGGGCGAAAGCTGCACCGTGACCATTGCCCACTCGCGCACCAGGGATTTGCAAAGTGTGGTGGGGCGGGCCGACATTGTGGTGGCCGCCGTGGGCCGCCCCGAGATGGTGCCGGGCGCGTGGATCAAGGAGGGGGCCACGGTGATTGACGTGGGCATCAACCGCATCCCGGCCCCCGAAAGGGGCGAGGGCAAGACGCGGCTGGTGGGCGACGTGGATTTTGCCAGCGCCGCAGAGCGCGCCGGGGCGATCACGCCGGTGCCGGGCGGGGTGGGGCCGATGACCATTGCCTGCCTGCTCGCCAACACCGTGACAGCCTGTTGCCGCGCCAACGGGCTGCCAGAGCCAGAAGGGTTAACGGCCTGATCGCAAGTGAATTTCTCGCGCAATCGCGGCGCGTTCCTCACTGAGCGCCCCTTCAATAGCGAAGGCCGGGTCAACAACGGCTCCGGGGTCTTCCTGGCCGTCCCGCATGGCACTGTCGAGCCAATTTATAATCTCGTCGCGTGAGCGCCCTGCAATGAGCAGAGCGAGCACTTGGCGCAGCGCAATCATGCGCCCTTCAAGGATGGGATCGGGGGTGTGGGCCATGTGGTTCTCCTGTGTCTGATCGGTTGTCAGACAGGAAGATAGCGCGAATTTTGCCGGGATCATGGTGCCTGACGTGCGCGCGCCGTGGTGGTGATAGGGGGTGGCCCGCCAAGCGGGAAGATTGCCAAGCCTTAAAGCGGCACGGCAAGCGCCTGCGGGCCGGTCAGAACGGCGATAGCGCGGGTGGCAAAGAGAGCGCGAAGCGCTGGGGTGTGGGCGCGCAGCCCGCCGGTATAGGCGCCAAAGGCGGGCAGGATCAGGCGCGTTTCATCATAAAGAAACGCAGGCCGCGAGGTGCCTGCGCGGGGCAGGCGGTGTTTGGGGTGGTAATGCCCCGAAACCTCGCCGGGTGCGCAGCCGGGGCGGGCGATATGGCGAAAGGTGAGGCCTGCTGCGTGATGCTCGCCCAGATGGGTGCCGCCAAGATCAACCGGGCCGGGATCATGGTTGCCCTCGATCCAAAGCCATTGCCGCCCGGCCTGCATTGACTGTAGCCGCAGGCGCATTTCGTCGGGAAGGGAGAGGGCGGCATCAAGATCATCAAAGCTGTCGCCAAGGCACACGACGGTTTTAGGGGCGAGGGCCGAAACCTCTGCTTCCAGCCGCTCCAGCGTGGCTTGCGTTTCATAAGGGGGAAGCAGGGAACCGCCGCGCCGCGCCATCCGCTCAGATTTGCCCAGGTGCAGATCGGAGACACAGAGCAGCCGCTGCGCAGGCAGCCAGAGGGCGCCGGTTGGGCGGGCGTGCAGGGCGGTGCCAGCGAGGGTGAAGGCATGGGCGTTCATGCTGTGTTCCTGCGGTAAATGCGGCGATTGTGCAAGGGCTAGGGTGCAAGGCCCGCCTTGGCCATCAGCGCGGCGGCTTCCTCGGCGGCGAGCCTTTCACGGCCCGCACCAGCCACTGGCACCTTGCCCACCTCAAGCAGCAGAGGTGCGGCCATTGGGGTCACGCGATCCAGCGTCAGGTGATCGACGCGGCCCGCAACACGCGCCAGCATTTCCTCGACCCGGCCAAAATCAACCAGCCCTTTCATGGCCTCTTCGCGGGTGATCTGCATGAGCAAGTGATCGGGATCGTATTTGAGCAGCGTGTCATAGAGAATGTCTGACGAGAAGGTCGCCTGCCGCCCGTTTTTGCGGCTTTGCGGTAGGTTGCGCTCGATCAGCCCGGCGATGCTGGCGGAGGCGCGAAAGGTGCGTTTCATCACCGCGTTTTGCGCGAGCCAGCCTTCCAGCGTGTCGCGCAGCACCTCGGGGGCGAGCAGGGGGGCGGCATCTTGCACCGGCTCCAGCCCCCAGATCAGCGTGGCATAATCGGTGGCCACAAAGCCTAGCGGATCAAGGCCCAGCTCCTCCATCTGGCGGGTGATGAGCAGGCCGAGGGTTTGCTGCGCGTTGCGCCCGGCGAAGCCGTAAAAGCAGGTGTGCGCACGGCCGTCATGCGGGAAGCTCTCAACTAAAAGCCGGTCGCCACGGGGCAGGCGGGAGGTATCCCGTTGCAGCGCGAGCCAGTCCTGAATGCCCGGTGGAAGGGTCGACCAATTGCCGTGCAGCAGTGCCAGAATGCGCTGGGCGAGGCGGGTTGAGGCGGCGAACTTGGTGCCGCCAAAAACGGCAATCTTAGGCGCGCGCGAGGCGGCGCGGGATACCTGCACGGTGAGCTCCTTCAGCCCTACATATTGCACGATCTCACCGCCGATCAGAAAGGTATCGCCCTCGGTGAGAGAGGCAGCGAAGGCTTCTTCAACCTCGCCCAAGGGTTTGCCACCGCGCCCGCGCAGGCGGACCTTGAGCAGTTCGCTGTCCTGAATGGTGCCGATGTTCATGCGGATGCGCTGGGCGGCGCGTGGATCCCGCAGGCCCCAAAGTCCCTCGCGCTGCATCAGCTTTTGCCAGCGATCATAAGCCTTTAGCGCGTAGCCGCCGGTGGCGGCAAAATCGAGGCAGGCCTCAAAATCTGCGCGGGGAAGGGCTGCGTAAGCCCCGCAGGACGTGACCTCGGCGTAGAGATCATCGGCGGCAAATGGCCCGGCGCAGGCGCGGATCAGGATGTGCTGGCAGAGCACATCGCGCGGCCCCGGCCCGCGTGGCTCCCCATCCAGATCATGCGCGGCGGCGGCATCCAGCGCGGCTTGGCATTCGAGCACCTCAAAGCGGTTGGCGGGCACCAGAAGGGCCTTGGAGGGCGCGTTGTAACGGTGGTTGGCGCGGCCGATCCGCTGCACGAGGCGCTTGACGTTTTTCGGCCCGCCGATCTGGATGATGAGATCAACATCGCCCCAATCAATCCCCAGATCGAGGGTGCCGGTGCAAACGATGGCCCGCAGATCCCCCGCCACCATGGCCGCCTCGACCTTTTGGCGCTGTTCGCGCGCAAGGCTGCCGTGGTGGATGGCGATCGGCAGGGCCTCATCATTGGCGAGCCAGAGGGCATGGAAGAAAATTTCGGCCTGAGCGCGGGTGTTGTGAAAGATCAGCGTGGTGCGGTGGGCCTTTACGGCGGCAAGCACCTCGGGCAGCGCATAGGCCCCGCCGCCGCCCGCCCATGGGGGGGCTTGGGCGGTGGTGAGCATGGCGATATCCGGCGGCGGGCCGGGATCGGCCATGAGCACCGGGCAGGGATCGGGGTGGCGGGCCAGCAGGGAGGCGAGAGCGGGCGGGTCTTCAACCGTGGCGGAGAGGCCCACGCGGCGCAGGCCCGGCGCGAGGGCCTGAAGGCGGGAGAGGGCCAGCATCAACTGATCGCCGCGCTTGCTTTCAGCGAGGGCGTGGATTTCATCGACCACCACCCGCGACAGGCCTGCAAAGATGCGCGGCGCGTCCTCATAAGAGATCAGCAGCGCGAGGGATTCCGGCGTGGTGAGCAGGATATGGGGCGGATCGGCGCGCTGGCGTTTGCGCTGGGTGGCCGAGGTATCGCCGGTGCGGTCCTCGATGCGAACGGGGAGGCTCATTTGCTCGACCGGGGTGCGCAGATTGCGCGAGATGTCGGCGGCCAGCGCCTTGAGCGGTGAAATATAGAGGGTGTGCAGCCCTTCATGCGTGCCGTCCGCCAGCTCGATCAGCGAGGGCAGGAACCCGGCCAGCGTTTTGCCGCCGCCGGTGGGAGCGATGAGCAGTGTCGCCGGGTCTGCCGCGCGCGCAACCATGTCCAACTGGTGGGGGTGGGCCTCCCAGCCTTTGCGGGCGAACCATTCGGCAAACTGTGGCGGCAGGGGCGTATCAGCCATGCGGGTCAGCCACGATCCTCGCGCTCGGAGGCCAGATCAACCAGGCTTTCGCGCAGGGCGTTGATTTCGCAGGCGACACGACCGGACGGATCATCCGGGGCGTCGGACCATGCCGCAAATTGTTCCAGCATCGGGATAAACGTGGCGATCTCTGCCTCGCTCCAGCCTTGGAGAAAATGGCCCAATGCCACAAACTTGAAGGTGCGCACCGCCTGCACGATGCGGTCGCCGTTGGGGGTGACCTTGAGCGTGGCGCGGCGGGCATCCTGCTGGCTGACGCCGCGTTCGACCAGCCCTTTGCGGATCAACTCCGAGGCCAGACGAGAGGCGCGGGAGGGATCAATCCCGAGCCGGGTGGCGATCGTGCCCACCGTGGTTTCGCCGCGCGAGCCTTCGCCGAACTCGTTGGCAGGCGCCCAGACAGCGAAGAGCGCATCGAGCTGCGGCATTTCGATTGGCAAGCCCAGCTCAGAAACGGCGCGCACGCCAAGCTCCCGCTTGCGCACCCGGCGGCGCCACACTTGCAGGATCGCATCCAGTTCCAGCGCGCCTTCCGCGCGGATTTTGCTGACCCCCAGTTCGGTGAGTTTTTGCTTTACGTCGGTGTCACGCTCACTCAAGGGGCACTCCCGGTTTATGTGTTCAACACATAGATGCACATGACATTTATTTACTTCAAGGGACTGGCAGTGGCAGGGCGGGAGTATGGCGATGAGTGTCGCGTGCAAAAACAGGGTTTTGGGAGGGCGACGCCCCGGCCCGCAAAGCCCTTTACCACGTCAAATGGCGCGGGGCTGATCCAGACCCGCGCCATTTAAATATACGCCATGCCCACCCGTTAGTGGATGATGACCTCTTCCTTGACGAACATGTTGGCCCAAGCGCGGTCAATCAATTCGGGAGACATCTGATAAGGGATGCCCTCAAACTCGCAAATGGCAATCATCTGGTCGATCAGGAAGATCGGCTGGTAGTTGGCATAGATGTTATCAATCGTCGGATACTTCTCCTTGAGGAGGTAGATCAGCGCATCCTGGTCCAGCGGCACACCGCGCTTTTTGGCGACCATGGCGAAGATTTTCAGGTAGTCCTCCTGCTCCGGCCCATCAATCTTGATCTTGAAGAAGATACGGCGCAGGGCCGCTCTATCGAAGATCTCGTTGGGGTGGAAGTTGGTCGAGAAGATCACCAGCGTATCAAAGGGCACCTCAAACTTTTCGCCCGATTGCAGGGCGAGAATGTCTTTGCTTTCTTCGAGCGGCACAATCCAGCGGTTGACCAGCGATTGCGGCGGCTCAGCCTGGCGGCCAAGGTCATCGACGATGAAGATGCCGCCGGTCGACTTGAGCTGGAGCGGTGCCTGATAGGTGCGGGCTGTCGGGTTGTAAACGAGATCGAGCATCGACAGTGACAGCTCACCACCGGTGATCACCGTGGGGCGGTCACAGCGCACATAGCGGGTATCGAACCGGCCCGAGGTGCGGCGCAACGAATTTGGATCATCGGCCTCTTCTGCAACGGCGGTGTGCACGATCGGGTCATAAACCGTGATCACCTGACCGGCATATTCAATGGCGCGGGGGACGAAGATCTTGTCGCCCATGGCATCGCGGATCCCGTTGGAGATGGAGGATTTGCCGTTGCCCGGCGGGCCATACATCAGGATCGACCGGCCAGCAGAAACCGCCGGGCCGAGGTGATCGAGCAGCGCATTGGGCAGCACGAGGTGGCCCATCGCCCCGACGAGCTGTTCGCGGGTGATCTGAATGTTGCGGATCGACTGGCGCTTGACCTGCTCGTTATAAACCTCAAGCGGCACAGGCATGGCCCCGAAATACTCGGACTGCGCCAGCGCATCCAGCGTGCGGGACTTGCCTGCATCGGTAAGCTGATAGCCCATCTCACCCGTGCCGCCGGCCTGCATCGAGCCGGTGGCTTCCACCAGCTTTTGGGTGCGGGCCAGATCAACCAGTTCCTGCGTCACCGGGATCGGCAGGCAGATATTGGGTGCCAGTTCAGCTACGGTGTCGATGTTCTTGCGAAACATTGTTTTGAGGACGATGTCGCGCATCATCACGATGGGCAGTTGCATGTCTTCCAGCCGCTTGGGCGCTGGAGGCGCGATTACATTGCCTACTTCCATATTCATCACGGTCACCTGCTCGTTTTTTCATCCGCGTCTCACGAATTTTCCCACACCATTGCCGCAATACGGTCAAACCCGGCAGCGATAGCATTGGTCAGCAGGATTGTGCCCGGGTAATGTGGCCGAAAAATGGAAGCGAGCGGTGATGAATAAGACAAACGCAGGTGGAGTGTTCGTGTTTTTGGTGTTGGTTCTGGCTGTAGAAGCGGGGCTATCATTGGCACGGGGCGCGCTTTTCGTGGGCAAACACGAGGGCGATATGCTCCACCTTCTGGAGATCACCTTTCGGATGGCCGAGGGCGAGTGGCCGCATCTTGATTTTGCGACACCCATCGGTGTGCTGGCCTTTGCGCCGATTGCGCTGTTCGTCAAAATGGGCAGCGGTATCGGCCACGCGATCCTTTATGCGCAGGTGTTGGTGGGCGCGGCGCTGGTGCCGCTGGCGTGGCGTGCGGGCATCTCGCGGCTCACCGGCTGGTGGCCCTACGTCTTTGGCGCGGTGGTGATCGTGCTGGCGACAGCGCTTGTTCATGGCGAGGCCGAGCAATCGGTTTCCATGTCAATGCATTACAACCGCTGGGCCTGGGCTGCGGCCTTTCTGGCGCTGCTCATAGCGGTGCTGCCGCCGGTTGAATCCCGCCGCAACCAGGTGGCCGATGGCATCGTGGTGGGCCTTGCGCTTGCGTTCATGGCGCTTTGCAAGATCACCTTTTTCGCGGCCTTCGTGATCCCCGTTGTGCTGGGCCTTCTGGCCCATCACCAACGCAAGACTCTTTGGGTCGGTCTGCTCACTGGCCTTGCTGTGGCTCTCTTGGTGACGGTGCTTGCCGGCCCCGGATTTTGGCTGGCTTACATGCGCGATTTGCTTTGGGTGGCAGGCTCGCCGGTGCGGGCAGCGCCGGGGGCGGGTTTTGGCTCTGTCGTTTCAGCCCCGGCCTATCTTGGCGGCTCGCTGGTGGCGCTGATCGGGGTTGTCCTGCTGCGGCAAGCGGGCAAGGCGGCAGAGGGCATGGTGCTGCTGTTTCTGGTGCCGGGCTTCTTTTACGTGACCTACCAGAACTTCGGCAATGATCCGCAATGGCTGCTCCTTTTGGGGATCATCCTGTTTGCGGCGCGTCCCTCGAAGGACGTGAAAGGCAGCCACGGCTGGGATATGCACAATGCGGTGGGGCTTGCAGGAGCGGCCGCCTTTGCGATGACGCTGCCGTCTGCCTTCAACCTTACCTACAGCCCGTTGCGCCACATCGGGCAAGACGAAAGCCTGTTTGCGCCGATGCTCCCCCGGTCACAGCTTCACAGTGATCTGAAAACCGCCAAGATCCGCTCCTACCGCGCCAACATGCGCATGCCGATGGACGAGGTGAGCGAGGGCATGGCCCACTATGCCGAAATGGTGGAGCGCGACCCGGTTGGCGAGGTCAACGGCGAAGAGATGCAAGCCTGCGAAATCCTGTTGGGCTTGCCAGCCTGGCTCGACAGTATCGCGCAGGAACTTGAGAGCGCGGGCTACAGCGGCACGCGTATTCTTTGGGCTGATCTGTTTTCGTCGATCTGGCTATACGGGGATTTCAAGCGGTTGGAGAACGGCGCACCCTGGTATTATGGCGGCCTGCCGGGCATCGACAGCGCGGATTATGTGCTTGTGCCACATTGCCCCGTGGTGCCCAAGATGCGCCGCTTGGTGTTGGAAGCCATGGAGACGCGCGGCATCAAGCTGAACGAGGTGCATCGCACCCCGCTTTTCATCCTGTTCGAGAAGGGTGAATAGCGCGCTCAGGCGGTGCCGAATTTGGCGGCCAGCGCAAGGTAGGCCGCCATTGAAGCGCCAAGCGCAAGCCCCATGGGGAAATCCTTGCGCGTCCAGCTCTCCCAGTGGGGCGCGAGGCGGCGCACCGCCGGGATGGCCCGTGCGGTGCGGTGGGTAATGAAAGCCGCCAGCATGACGGCGGCAAAAAGCAAGAGCACCGAAAAGAGATCACCAACCACGATGAAGGGCGCCATCGCGGCAGCAAACTTGGCGTCACCGGCCCCGACGAGACCAACCATATTCATGAAGAAGCCCACCACGAGGACCACGATAAGGTGCAGCCAGCGCCAGGCGTAGTCTTCAAACGGCAGCACGAAGATGCCGACCACAGCGAAAACCACGACCATCGCCATAACCGCGAGGTTCGGGATTTTCATCCGCGCCATATCGGAGAAGGCCACGTAAAAGCAGATTGGCCCAACGAAGGCGAGAAACCAGGCGCTGGCGGTGGCCGGGGCGATTAGCATCAGCGCACCGGGTCAGTTTTGGACGTTGGTTTCCAAGGCCCGTAGCGAACGCACGGCGGCCTCGAAATGCTGTGGATGGCTATCAATCGCTTCTTGCAACAGGCCTTTCCCGATCTCGACATCCCCTTGCTTGACGGCCGTCAGCGCCAGAGTGTGCAACAGTTGCGCCCGCTCGACTTGGCTCATCTTAACGATGGGAAGCTGATAGTTGCGCTGGGCACCACGGGCGAGAACGAGGTTGTTCTTGGCGGTGAAAAGCTCGGGGTCATACTGAATGGCCTCGACGAACAGCTTTTCGGCGCCCTTGAAATCCTGGCGAGACAGCTTGGAATAGCCCCAGTTGTTGAGCACACCGGAAGGCTTGGTCGTGAGGCCAACGGCGGTTTCATAGAAGCTGTCGGCCTTCTTCCACTCTTTGTTGCTGTCGGCGATCATCGCCTCAAGACGGTAGCGTTTGTAGGTTTCATGGGTGGGGGGCACGGCATCCAGAACGGCCTCGGCCTCTTTCCAATCGCCGTTGCGCAGGAGGGCGTCGGCATAATCAACCTGATCATCCGGGGTGCTGCCCTCGTGTTTTACAACGGCTTTCCATGCGCTGACGGCCTCGGTGTTTTTCTTGGCGCGCACCAAAGAGAGCGCAAGGCCGCGTTTGAGATCAAGCCGCTTGGGGTTTTCTTTGACGGAGCGTTTGAAATAGGCGACGGCCTCGTTCGGGTCCGCCACGGTGAGCATGATGTCCGACAGGCCGTTCTCATCAATCGCGTTCACCGAGGCCATGGCCCGGGACACTTCGCCATCGGCGGATTTCTGGCAACCGGAAAGCGCAAGGGAGCCCGAGAGGGCCAGGAAAATAAGGGAAGTGTGGCGCATTTTTCTGCGTCCTTTACTGCTCGATCTCTGCCTCACGGTGTGCTGAGCAGCAAGTACCTGCCGCTGCCCCGGCGCACCAAGTCGAAATTTGTTTCTTGTTCTTGATCAAAACCATAGCCGGGGATTTTTACGCGATCCATAGCCAGCTTCAGGTTTTTCTTGATCTCGGCGGATTTGCCACTGTCCAACGCAAAGGCGATGCGGAAGACGCGGGCGGCTTCTCCGGGGTGGTTTTGTTCCATCAGGACGACGCCCAGATTGTTCCAGGCGGGGGCGAAGGTTTCGTCGGCGGTGGTGGCGCGGCGGAGGAGTTCTTCGGCCTGATTGAGGCGTCCGAGCTTCAGATTTACACTGCCGAGTGCGGAGAGCACATCAACGGTTAAACCCTGCTCGCCACCGGCGCGCAGATAGGCGGTGAGGGCGAGCTCATACTCGCCCGCGGCCATGAGGCGGTGGCCCACGATCAACCCATCGGGATCTTCCATGCTGCGGGCCTCTTTGGAGGCCTTCGCGCCTTGATTCAAAGGCGAAAGCGCATCGGTCCCGCAGCCAGCAACGGGCAGCAGGAGAAGGGCCACGAGGGGGCCGGTGGTGAGGGTTTGCATGGGTGACAGGAGACTGCTCTGCCGATTGTTGTTGTTTGGCGAAAGGATGCGCAGAGGCACGCGCCCTGACAAGCCTGCTTGCGACCGTGAGGCGGCGGTAGGGGCAAAAAGGTAACAGGGGAGACCGATGGGGCAGGAAAGAGCCGTTAACCGCAAAAAGCAATGGGGCACAAGCGATGCACAAGTGATGCACAACCCATGCATAGGGGGTTTTGGGTTTAGGGATTAAGATAATGGGGCGTTCGGTGGGGGGAGGGACGGAAACTGGAACTTCGCAGCTTTCTGCACGAACGGCAGCTGTGCGCAGGAAGCGAGCTTTACAAAGTCTGGTGTTGCGGTCCTAACGTTGCCAGTGATGGTTTGGGAGGACGTTTGACACGCGGTTAAACAATCAACCAACACGGTCGCAAATGTGAACTTCGAAATACGCTTCATGCGCTCACGCGACAAACTCGAAGACCGCATTTGGAGATTGACAATATGCTGTTGCGCTCTCGCCGTTTGCCAAAATACGCCAAGTTTGCATTTGGAGTGGTTTAGGTTTCGCAAAGGCTGCACAGGACAGTACGTTCACGTTCTTGCGGCCATGCTGATCGCGCACCGAGCGTGAAAGGATAACTTCGACACCAGCCTCACGGGCCGTCTCCGCAAGAGTCTGGCATGGGCCGTAATCCGTCTGACGGGTCCAAAACTCTTCGTACTGAACGAAAGGATCGGCGGTCAGGTCGAGTGCGAATGGTGTTTTCACATCAACTTGGAACGCTGTGTACTCTGGCGCATTTTCAGGCGCCTCAAGACCGGGGCTGTCTTGGTAGAACTTCATTCTATAGTGCGCCAACTCCGCAACGGCAGTTTCATATTCCTGCGCAGCATAAAAGACACCGTCCGTCATGCCAGCTGGACGAAAACGCGAGCCATGTGGGTAGGGTCGATAGCGAAACGGGGTAAACAAAAGGAAATTTAAATGCCGACACGATTCTGGCACCTTAGGTTTGCTCTCGTCCAGAATTTCGTCAAGGATATTCTGCTCGTGCACGTTCTCAACAAGTTTGCGTGTTGAGATGATATTTTGGGCTTCAACCAGCCGCCAAGCTTTCCCTTCCCATGGCTTTGCCTCAAATCTTAGCTCGCTGGGCGTCCAAGTAGGTAACGACATTCATCAGTCCTGTCAGGTTTTTGACCATAGCAGCAGGTACGCCGCTCAAAGCCATGTTTTCATTGCGCATCCAGTTTAAATTTACACGATCTTCACCGCCTGTAATGGCGTCAAGGGAACGGAAGATCCTTAAGAAGATCACAGCGATCTCATAGTCTTTCTGACCTTCTTTCAGTATGTGCGTCCCCTTCATGATACGGGATGCGGTTGATTTGCTTACGCCCAGAATGTCTGCCAACTCTGACTGGGTGAATTCCAGTTTCTGAACGGCTTTGCATAATGCAGACGTTACGACACGTTCGCGCTCGTCATTCTGAGCGCCATTTATAGTAGCCTTTCTCACACTCATGTCTCCTGATCGGGCCTTTGCGGCTCATTTGTTCTTATTGATTATTGGTTTCGACTATTCAGCAGGGCGCCTCCCCCTTGTGCCTTGTGAGATAAACATAGGATAAAGTTTCCGAGGAAACAACCAAAAAGGCCTGTCGCTAGCAAATTTCACGAACTTGGGGCTGAAAAGACAAAGTTTAAAATAGGACCTCCGTTTTGACCAAGAATTACGGCAACGGTGCGAATTTACGCATCGCCGTCGTTCACGCCGGACGCGGCGAAGGTCTGGTTTCCGCGCGGAGCTGTAGGGTATCCATGTCCGCTTCAAGGATGGAAGCAGTCATTGGACGTGTTTCGCACCAACGGCAGCTAAGGGCCGTTCCGGACTGTTGACCGTCAACAATAACCCCCGCCCTTCTTCCGAAGGACGGGGGTTTTAGCTCCAACACTCTGTGCGATCAGAAGAAGGTCACGTTCGAGAGGGTTTCGTAGGTCTGGTAGACCGAGGGGCCGATGAGGATGATCATCAGGGGGGGACGGTGAACATCATGGTGCCGAGGGTCAGCTTGGTGGGCAGGACGTTGGCCTTTTCTTCGGTGCGCATCATCCGTTTGTCGCGCATCTCGTCGGGGTGCGGCAGGGATCAGGCGGTGCGGAGCTGACGGCGCCTAGATTTCTTCGCGCACCTGCGCGTAGGTCAGCGCGGCGAAGATGCCCGTGCCGCCCAGAACATTGCCAGCCAGGGCGGGAAGGATGCCGTTGAAAACCGCGGGCAGGAGGCCGAGGTCTCCGTTGAAGACCAGCACCAACAGCTCGGTCGAGCCCGCAACCACATGTGACATGCCGCCAAGGCCGATGATGTAGGTGACGATCACGATCATCAGCACCTCACCGGCATCCTCCATCCGCGGCAGGATCCAGACCAGCGCGGCGATCAGGAAGCCCGCCGGAATGCCCCAAGCGAAATGCTGGAACGCGGTCGCTTCGGCGTAGTGGCGCGAGATTGCGAGGATGCCCTCGAACCGCGCATCGGGCACGATGTGACCGTGCACCAGCACCAGCGCGGCGACGAGGCAGCCGACGAGATTGGCCGTAAAGACAATCCCCCAGAGCCGTGCGGTCCGCGCGAAGTTGTGCCGCGTCGGCTCAAGGAACAGTGGCAGGATCGGCGTGATCGTGTTCTCGGTGAACAGCTGCATCCGCGCGAGGATGACGATCAGAAAGCCGATGGTATAGCCGAGGTTTGTTATCGCCGCCGCCCAGTCGGAATGGGGCAGGACAGACGCCAGAAACCCCTTGGCCAGCACGGATGTGCTGATGGCCAGCCCGGCGGCGACACCCGACCACCACAGCGCGCTCGCAGGGCGCAACAACTCGTGCTCGCCCTCTCGGCGGATCGCCTCGAAGATGACCGAGGTCGGGACGTTTTCGTAGGCGTTCACCTGTACTTGTTCGCTGTGATCGAGATCAGCTTCCTTGGACATCGTACAATTCCCCTGTGGTCAGAATTTCATATCCTGAAAATGCTGCCTTGCGGCCAGAAATCGGGGCAAACCAAAACGATCACGCCTCCGTGTCGCCCATTAACTAGATCGGCAACGGCTGGCCACCACTTTTGCGTTTGGTTGCGTCGCGTTCGTGCCGGTTTTTGAGCCGTAAAATGCGGTTTGCGTTGTGCTGGTGGAACGAATGTTCGCAATTAACGGTGCTGTCGTAGCCTACCTTTATCGCGCCGGGTGAGGGGCGTTGGCCGGCTTCAGCCGTTCGATGGGCGCAGGCAAAACCCCCGCCCTTCTTCCGAAGGACGGGGGTTTTAGCGCCAACACTCTGAGCGATCAGAAGAAGGTTACGTTCGAGAGGGTTTCGTAGATCTGGTAGACCGAGGGGCCGATGAGGATGATCATCAGGGGGGGGACGGTGAACATCATGGTGCCGAGGGTCAGCTTGGTGGGCAGGACGTTGGCCTTTTCTTCGGCGCGCATCACCCGTTTGTCGCGCATTTCATCGGAGAAGACGCGCAGGGCGTCGGCGATGGATGTGCCGAACTGGGCGGATTGGATCATCACCGTCACGAAGGAGGCGATGTCGGGGACGCCGCAGCGCTCGGCCATGTCCTTGAGGACGTTGGTTCTGTCTTTACCGGCTTTCATCTGGTGGGCGACCATTTCGTATTCTTCGGCGAGTGCCGGGTAGCCCTGTTTGATCTCCTTGGAGACGCGGATGATGGATTGGTCGAGCGATTGGCCGGCTTCGACGCAGACGAGCATCATATCGAGGCTGTCGGGGAAGCCTTCAATGATTTCCTGCTGGCGTTGTTGCACGCGGCGGTTCACCCAGTAGCGGGGGATGTAGTAGCCCACGGCGCCGGGGATCACGACCATCATGACCAGTTTGGCGGTGGTGACATCGCCGGTGCTGGAGCTGATGATGGCAAAGAGCAGGCCGATCAGCAGGAAGATGATGCCGAGGGCGAACTGCATGAAGTGGTAGATGCGCACGGCGTTCTTGGTGCGGTAGCCGGCCTGGATCATTTGCAGCTTGGCGGCTGACAGCTCTTCATCGTTTTGCGGTTCGAGGAAGTTGGCGAATTTGTCGAGCTTTTCGGCGTTCTTGTTGGTGCCGTTGCGCAGCTTGGCCTTGGGGATTCCGGCGTCGGCCTTGCTGGCGCGGCCTCCGGTGCCCTTGAGGCGGTCCATCGGATCTTCCTCGCGTTTGAGGAACATCGGCAGGGTGAGCAGCACGAGGAGGAGGCCGAGGGCGCCGATGGCGTAGAGTGGCCCGAGTTCACCGAAGGTGCCGGTGAGCCAGTCGCTGGCGGTTTGCATGAATTCCATTGCTCTGACCTCAGACTTTGATGTTCACCATGATCTTCATGAAGATCACGTTGACCAGGAGGAAGGTGCCGACGACGAGGCAGGCGGGGATGAAGGCGGCGGTGTCTTTCACGTCATCGTAGTAATCGGGTTTGATGACGTTGATCATGATGATCGCGAGGATCGGGAACATCGACAGGAACATGCCGGACCATTTGGCTTCGGCGGTGATGGCCTTCACCCGGCGGAACAGTTTGAAGCGGGCGCGGATCACCTTGCTCAGGCCTTCGAGGATTTCGGCGAGGTTGCCGCCCGATTGCTGCTGGATGGTCACGGCCACCGCGAGGAAGCGGAGGTCTTGCATGTCCATCCGTTCGGCGAGGTCCTTGAGCGATTCCGAAACGTCGCGGCCATAGGCGCTTTCATCGGCGATGATGCCGAATTCGGTGCCAAGCGGGTCTGGCACCTCTTTGGCGACGATGTTCACCGCGGCAGAGAAGGGGTGGCCCACGCGCAAGCTGCGCACCATCAGTTCAACCGCGTCGGGGAGTTGCTCCTCGACCAGCGACATGCGCTTCTTGGCCTTTCGGTTGATCCAGACGTAGACGCCGCCGACACCCATGACGATGGCCACCACCAGACGCACGCCGAAGCCTGCGGTAGAGGCCACCGAGAGCGCCCCGAAGGCGACAACGGCGAGGGCCAGCATGATGCCGACGAGAGCGCCGGGGGTGAAGGCGATGTTGGCCTTTTGGGCCTTGTTGGCGAGGATCGAATAGAGCGGGATGCTCTTGGACGCCATGTGCTGCTTCATCTCCTTGCGGAGCTGTTCGAGCACTTCCTCGCGATTGCCGCCTTTTTCCATCATGTCGAGGCGGCGGTTGACCTTGCTGTTAAGCGAGATCGACTTGCCGAAAACCACGAGATAGAGGCCTTCGACCATCACGATCACGGCCACGAAGATCAGGCCATAAATGAGCGGTTCTGCTGAGATTTGCATGACGCGGTTCCCCGATCTTTCTTACTGCGCGGCGATGGGTTCGAAGATCGAAGCGGGCAGGTTGTAGCCCCACGACTTGAACCGATCAGAATAGGCAGACCGCACGCCGGTGGCGTTGAAGCGGCCAATGATCTTGCCATCAGCCGCAAGGCCGAGGCGCTCGTAGCGGAAAATTTCCTGCATCGAGATGACTTCACCTTCCATGCCGGTGATCTCGGTGATCGAAACCATGCGGCGTGAACCGTCCTGCAAGCGCGAGGCCTGCACGATGACGTTGACGGCCGAGGCGATTTGCGAGCGCACCGCCTTCAGCGGCATCTCGATGCCGGCCATGGCGATCATGTTTTCAAGACGGGACACACCGTCGCGCGCCGAGTTGGCGTGGATCGTGGTCATCGAGCCATCGTGGCCGGTGTTCATGGCCTGGAGCATGTCGATCACTTCCTCGCCACGGGTTTCACCCACGATGATCCGGTCCGGGCGCATCCGCAGGGCGTTTTTCAGGCAGTCGCGCTGGGACACAGCGCCTTTGCCTTCCACGTTGGCGGGGCGGCTTTCCATCCGGCCCACATGCGTTTGCTGGAGCTGAAGTTCGGCCGTGTCCTCGATGGTGAGGATGCGCTCGTCATTGTCGATGAACGACGACAGCGCGTTGAGCGTGGTGGTTTTACCAGAGCCGGTACCGCCGGAGACGATGATATTGAGGCGGCAGGACACGGCGGCCTGAAGATAGGCGGCCATCTCTTCGGTGAAGGCGCCGAATTTCACAAGGTCATCGACGCCCAGCTTCTCTTTCTTGAACTTACGAATGGAGACGAGGCTGCCATCCACCGCGATCGGCGGGACCATCGCGTTGAAACGCGAGCCGTCTTGCAAGCGGGCGTCAACATAGGGGGTGCTTTCATCGACGCGGCGACCCACCGCCGACACGATCTTGTCGATGATGCGCAGCAGGTGCTTTTCGTCTTTGAAGGTAATGTCGGAGAGCGAGAGCTTACCGGCGCGTTCCACGAAGATCTGTTTGGGGCCGTTGACGAGAATATCGTTCACGTCATCGTCCTTGAGCAGCGGCTCAAGCGGGCCAAGGCCGGTGACCTCGTCAAACAGGTCCTGATGCAGGGTTGCGCGCTCTTCCTTGTTGAGCACAACGCCAAGCTCTTCGAGGGCCTCGGCGGAAATGGCGACGATCTCTGATTTGAGGTCATTGTCTGAGGCGGTTTCAAGCGCGGCGAGGTTGAGGTTATCGAGCAGCGCCTTGTGCAGCTCTACCTTGACCTCGGCCAGCTTGTTCTTGCGCTTCTTTTCCTTGTCCTCCGGGGCCGCCTGCGCGGCAACCTGCGTGCGCTTGGGAGCCATGGCGGCGCGCTGGATCTTTGGCGCGGCGGCCACCGGAGCGGTGGCGGGCGCCGCCTCAGGCGCAGCAGCCGGCGCGGCGCGATTGGCGGCGGGCCGGGCTTTTTCGGTGGGTTTCTTGTAACGCGAGAACATGGATACGTTTCCTTTTGGTCGTGCGGTCAGGCGGCGGCTTCTTCCGCCTGAACCAGGTCAAGGAGTGACTTGGCCAATTTTTGAATTTCCTTGCGGAGCGGGTTCTTGGCGGCGTGTTCCGCCAACGGCAGGCCATGGTCAGCGGAATCGCTCACCGGCTTGGCCCCGTTGGGCAGCCAAAGCTCCATGTCGATATCAAGGCCATCGGCCATGCGTTTGACGCGGTTCTTGCCGCTGATATCGGTAAATTTTGGTGCGCGGTTAAGCACATAGCGGATTTTCTCGAACGGCAGATCCTCGGACTTGAGGGCGCGCACCATGCGCATGACGTTCTGCGCCGAGCGCATATCCAGCTCAACCGGCGCAAAATAGACCTGCGCGGCATCAAGCACGGTTTCGGTCCAGGCGACGACGCATTTGGGCATGTCGACGATCACGAAATCAAAGTTGGCGCGGGCCATTTCGAGGATGGCGGCAATGTCTTCAGGGCCAATGATATCAAGCGGCAGCATCTCGGCCGGGGCGGTGAGGACGTGCATCTTGTCGTTGAAGTGCTGCAAGGCGGCCATGAAGGCGGAGCTGTCCATCGCATCGGTATCCGACAGCAGCTCGTAGACGGCCTCTTTGCAGGAAAGATCAAGGAAGGTGTGGACCGAGCCGAACTGGAAATCCAGATCGATCAGGCAAACCTTTGGATTGTCGGTTTTGGCCCCGGTGGCCAGCTCATAGGCGAGGTTGACGGCCAGCGTGCTGGACCCGGAGCCGCCAGCAAGCCCGTGGACCGCGAGGAGCACGCCATCACGGTCGCCTGTGGCGGTCATCGTGGGGGCGGCGGGCGCGGCGGGAAGCACGGGCGCGGCGGGTTCGGGGATGCGCAAGCGCTCGATGGCCTCGTGCAGGGCCTTCTCGGGGAGCGGGTAGGGCACGAAATCATCAGCGCCGTTGTGCAGCAGCTGGTGCAGCACGATGGGCGAGACATCTTCAGCGATCAGGATGGCCTTGATGCCCTTGTCGCGGGCGCGGGTGATGACAGCGGTGATCTGTGTGAGGTGTTCCTCGTCTTCGGCATCCATTGCGATGGCGAGAAACTCAAGCTCATCGCATTCATCCTGCTCAAGGAAGGCAAGAGCTTCAGCAAAGCTCAAGTCACCCCAGCTTTCCCCGAGCTCGGTTTCCATATCCTCGATCAACAGATCGAAGTTCTGCACATCGCGCGACACGGTGCAGGCAGTGATCGGCGCCGGTTCTGGCTGCAGAACTGCTGTCATGGTCATTGCCTCACGTCCTTTTACCTACTGTTTACGCCCGTGAGCCTTACGATTGCGTTTCCCGAAGCACATTTCCTGTTTCACTTCGAGCCCCGGCCCCTGGGCGGTGGCGCACGACTCACGTACGCGCACTGCTCCCAATAGGGGCTTTTGTGACCGTCAATCTGGGCAGCAATGCGGCTGAAAAGCCGAAATTGTTTGGTATTTGGGGTTGGTAGCCGGGTTCAGGGCTGGTTGTTTCCGGGGGTGGCGCCAATGGGCCGCAGTTATCCCCAGTTAGTTAAGAATTGCTTTAAAATGTAGAAACGCGCGCCGGTTGGGCGCGCGTTTTTGTGGTTGGCGTATCTCCCCTGCGCCTCCCCGCCTTAAGAGTGAGGCAGGAGCGGGCAGGGCAGGGGACTGTTAACGCTCTTCGCCCGAGGCGCTGTCGCTGACGATGGTGAGCTCATGCGGCTCGGTCGCCGAGGTGACTGTTTCGGTGTAGGTGAAGAGGGCGTATTTGCCGTCCTGGAAGAACGGACGCTTGCCCATGAAGCCCGAAACCTCGGTCACGGTCCGACGGTTGCGGCGCTCGCGGTCCTGGGTGTGGATCAGTGGCTGGGTTTCCCCAAAGCTGGCCACGGCCTCTAGACGGGAGCGCGAAATGCCGCGCGACACCAGGTAGTTTACCGCAGCACGCGCCCGGCGCAGGCCGAGACGCTTATTATAGGCGTTGGAGCCAACCAGATCGGTATGGCCGAATACCCGGAAGCGCACGGTGGGGTACCGGGCGATCCAGGCGGCCTGTTGATCAAGTGCGGCCCGCGCCGAGGCATCGAGCGCCGCGGAGTTGAAGGCGAAGTTGATCGTGGTGGGCGCCTGAGCCGCAAATTTGCGCGACAGTTCGATTGCCGCGTTGCGCTGGCCGGTGTGCACGAGATGGTTGTTCATCGTCGAGTTGCCGAAGTTCCCGGCATCAAGGTCGCCCCCGGCGGTTGCGTTGAAGTTGCGCGTGCTTTCGGGGGTGCAGCCTGCCACCGCAACTGCGGTGGACAGGATGCCAATGGTGAGAAGGTGCTTTTTCATGGTCACTTACTCCATCACGTAGCCATAGGAACCCGAGAAGTCCTGCCGGGCCACTTCACCTGCACCTGTATTGGAGGTGCTGATCGAGCCGCCATTGTTGGAAGCTGCATCAATGCCGTGCAGGAAGAACTCACGCTCAGTGGGGGGGCGCACACGGTCGGTGGGGAGCGCAAGCGCCTCGCCGGTTGTGGGCGACACGAGGTGTGCCGAGACGATGATCACAAGCTCCGACTGGCTGCGCTGGTAATCCGACGAGCGGAACAGCGTTCCCAGGATCGGGATATCACCGAGCCATGGCACCTTGGAGATCCCATCGGTGAAGTCATCCTGAAGCAGGCCGGCAATTGCAAAGCTCTCGCCATCGCGCAGCTCAACCGTGGTTGAGGTGGAGCGGGTGCGGAAGCCGTTGACCGTGAAGCCCTCATCGGTGAAGCCGATGGTGGGATCCACACCGGAAACCTCTGCCGTCAGGCGCAGGTTGATGTTTTTGGCAATCACGCGGGGCGTGAAGTTGAGCAGGATACCGAACGGCTTGAAGTCAACCGAAACGGTGCCGTTGTCCTGCGCCACCGGCACGGGATATTCGCCACCGGCAAGGAACTCGGCGTTCTGGCCTGACAGGGCTGTCAGGTTTGGCTCTGCGAGGGTGCGGATGAAACCGCGTGTCTCAAGAGCTTCGAGCAGAACCGCAAACTCGACAGAGCCTGCATTGATCCCGATCGAGAACGCACCGCTGCGCTCGGATGCGCCGGGCACGCCGGTATTGGCATTGCCGTTGAGGATATTGCTGAGGTTGGTTTGATCCGACAGCGTTTGCGAGCCGCCAAGGATGCCAACATCGCCGTCAACCCCGTTGACGGCCAGCGAGGCCGAGAGGCTTTTGCGCACCGAGCGGTTCATCTCGGCGAAGCGGACTTTCAGCATCACCTGCTGGCTGCCCGAAACGGTCATCAGGTTGGACACCCGCGACGGGGCGTACCGCTGGGCCAGATCAAGCGCGCGGTCAATGGCCTGAGCCGAGGTTACGGTGCCCGAAAGGATCAGACCGTCATTTGCCGGGCGCACCTCGACGTGTTCGCCGGGGAGCACTTCGCGCAGGCGTTCTTTCAGCTCGGAAATATCCGGCGTGACCTGCACTTCGACATTGGTGATAAGCGAGCCGTCGGGCGCAAGAAGCGTAAGCGTCGTGCGGCCCGGGGCCTTGCCGAGCACATAGATCGACCGCTCGGAGAGGGTGGAAATATCTGCAATGCCCGGATTGGCGATGGAAAGCTCCGCAAAGGCCTCGTCGCTTTCAACGACAACAGCCCGGTTCATCGGAACTTTCAGTTTTGAAGAGGCTGCACCGTTCATGACCCGCAGGGTCTGGGCGGAAGCCTGTTGAATACTTGGGATAAAAGCAGCCAAGCCGAGAAGGCCCGCTGCGATAAGCGTCTTCATTTTCATTGTGACCCTGCCTCATGTCACTGCGATTTAAACGGGGCATTTTCGCCCACTTATGGTGTGACCATCCTGCGGGATGAATTGTTTTATAGCAAGAATCAATGCGTTGGAGCGTTGCCTTTATGTAGTTTCGCGGCAACAGAGCCCTATTTCTAGCGCCCCGACTCCGGCATGCCCCTAGGGCTAGCGGTTTTTCAGGGGCCCTGCCCAGAGGGGGGCGGTTTTGGTGGCCGTGACCATCCCCATAACGGAGGGCCGGCCAAACCCGGCGGGGTGGCTTGTGGGGAAAAGGAGAGGGCTAACACCAAGCTCATTGCGGTGCGCTTCTTTGGATAACCCCTTGCAGGGAATGGTATTTTTGCCACCGGGGTCAGCCGAGCGGTGCGTGCCACACGTAGCCGGTGCGCCGCCGCCGTGCTTTAGCCAGACCCTTGTTTCAGGGCTTTGACAGCAATCGGCCCGGCGCTCTTTCGAGGCCGGGCCAGGCAAGTTTGACGGGAATGTCAGATCAGTTGGTGCAGGGGATCGGCTGTTCGATCACCTCGGCCCCTTTGCGGACCTTGGTGGTGCAGACACGTTCAACCTCAACCTGGCGAACCTCACGGTCGGCGATGCCGAGCAGGCGTTTCTGGTCAATCTCGATATCGGCGGAAACCGTATCATCCTCGGCGCCGACCAGCGACAGTGTGAGCCGGCCGGAGCTTTGGGCCTGCGCCAGCGCCGCCACCTGATTGGGCGAAACCGCCACCGTGACGGTGCGTGCAATCGACGGGCTCTGGTGGCCGGTGTCGGAGGACTGGTCAACCGCGATGAGCTGGATGCGGGTTTCGATGAGCTTGGTCGCCTCGCGGCCCTGAATGTTGCCGGTCCAGTAAATATCAACTCGGTCCCCAGGGCGCAGGAAGCCCGACACGCCTGAGGTGCGGTCCACCTTGATGGCGAAGGCGCGCATACCCCTTTCGAGGCGCGACGTGATGCCGGCATCCTCGCCCGGCTCGGTCACCTTGGCGGCGAGCACCGGCTCGAACTTGGTCATGTTGGTGATGATGGTGCGCGGCTTGGCGCCCACGGGGAAGAGATCTTCCATCTTCAGGAAGTGGCCCTTGGGCAAGCTGTCTTTCTGCCAGCGGATCTTGACGACATCCTCTTCACGGAGGCTTTCGCCGTAGGCCTTGTCCTTGGCCAGAACCAACACTTCAATGGTTGGCTTTGATTTGGCGCGGGCGGCCAGAAGCGCGTTGCGCTCATGGGTCATGTTGGCCAGGTAGCCCTGGGCCATGTAGACCGCTGTGCCTGCCAGCGCGATCCCGACGATCAGGACCAATCCGAAGATCATCCGCATGACGTATCCTTTCTTTTTGCCACGGGTCGGGGGAAGACGGAAAAGGCCCCACACACCGCCCGCGAGTCAAACGTGCTCGTGAAGGCAAATTGATGCTGGAATGCGGCGAAAGCGGGGCGAGGCAACGTCAAACCCAAGGAATGTTCTGGAACAAGAAACGCCGACCCTGGGGCCGGCGTTTTTGTAGGTGATATCCGTGAGCAGGGGCGCGGGTTCTCCGGTGGCTGCGCGGACGAAGTTTAGTAGGTTGCGATTGACGTTGCGCCAACATGCGAGCCGAGGCTCGACGAGTAATTTATCGCGCCGTCGGCGATAAGTGTGACCACGCCGATCCCGAGGCCGACAATGGCGGCGGTCAGAACCACCCAGTCCACTGTCACAGCACCGTCTTCATCGCGGGCAAAACGGGAAAGCAGGTTTTCCATTTTTCTTCTCCGGTTGTCATCGACGCCCCTGTGCCGACTTATTCTTCATTAGTGCCCTGATGGGCCGTTACAATTTCGCGCCCGAATGAGGCGCAAGTATGGTGGCAGAATGTCGCAGTCGTGAAACCTTCAAGCCGGTTTCGTGAGCAACTTCAGGACATAAAAAAAGCCGTGCCCCAAGTGGGACACGGCTCTTTTCGGAGTATCCGCTTGCGATTAGTAAGTCGCGATGGACATGCCGTTCAGCTCGCCGGAGATCTTGCCGGCCAGCGAGGTCACGCCGTCGGAGACCGATGCGAGAACGGCGATGCCGAGGCCCACGATAGCGGCGGTCAGCACAACCCAGTCAACAGTCACAGCACCGTCTTCGTCGTTGCGGAAGTTTTTCACGAAGTTAAAAAGTTTCATAGTATATCCCTCCAAGGATTTTCGCTCGTTTCCAGTGTCTACCTGAGCGGATCATCTCGAACCGGCCTCTTTAGTGGCCCGATCCCCGTCTCGGTATGTCGCTAATAAGCCCCTTGATCGTGGCACGAGTTGGGCGGGTATCGGACAATTTTGGAGCGGCCCGAAAAATCGCATGAAATCCATTTAACGATATGTTTTATAACGATAATTTTTTAGAAAGAAATTTCTGAACGATCTCGATAGTCGACCGAATGCAACAAATTGCAACCGCATTTTACTCATTGTTTCCCTTTTTCTGGCTATGTGAGCCGGAATTTGCGAGTCTCCCGACAAAAGAGAAAAAGATAATTGAGCAGGAAAGGCGCGAAACATGCGTCGAGCGACAGTGGCCGTGCTGGCAAGTGTGGGGATTCTGATGGGTGGGGTGTGCCTTGCCGAGGAACCCACCCGCGATAATTTCACCTTCAAGAGGGTAAAGGTAGGCAAGGGCCTGCCGGGAAAACGCATCTCTGTGCAGATCGACCCTGAGGCGCAGGCGCGTTATCTGGCCGTTCCCGAGGATGAAAAGAAGAAAGCCGAGGCAGAAGGGGAGGGAGAGGTCGTTACCGCGAGCCTTGATCCCGAGGCGGCTTTGCCCGCCGCGCCGACCTATGGGTGGTTCTGGACGCAGATCAGCCCTCAACTGGCGGCCAAAGCGCCGGGGCGGCTGAACTCGGCGGTGCAAATGCTCACCAATGGCCCCGAAGGGCAGACGGTAAAAGCACCGCGCCTCGCGCAAATGAAGAAGATCGCCGATCTGCATGGTGCAGAGATATTGAAAGCCACGATTGGCACCGATGTTTCGCCGGCGCTGGTTCTGGCGGTGATCGGGATCGAGAGTGCGGGGAATATAGAAGCGGTGTCATCCGCCGGGGCGCAGGGGTTGATGCAGCTTATGCCCGACACCGCCAAGCGCTTTGGCGTGCAGGACAGCGGTGATGCGACCCAGAACATCAAGGGTGGGGTGAAATACCTCAACTGGTTGATGAAGGAGTTTGACCGCGATCCGCTGTTGGTGCTGGCCGGGTACAATGCGGGCGAGGGGGCGGTGAAGAAGCACAAAGGTGTGCCGCCTTATGCCGAAACCCGCGATTATGTGCCCAAGGTTCTGGCGGCCTGGACGGTAGCGCGGGGCCTGTGCCTGACGCCGCCGGAGCTTGTGAGCGATGGTTGCGTTTTTGCGCCCAAGGGGGGCTGAGGCGTGTCGCAGATCAAGCCGCTGGTGCTGGATGTTGATGGCACCTTTCTAAAGACCGACCTGTTGCTGGAAACCTTTTGGGCCGGGCTTGGGCATGACCCGCTGGCCACTCTGGCGGCCAGCGTGACCCACTTTCGCCACCCCGAAAAGCTGAAAGCAGCCTTGGCGCGGATCACGCCGGTGCGCACCGATCTGATGCCGGTGCACCCGGATATTTCCAAGCTGGCTGACCAATCCAAGGCGGCAGGGCGCGAGGTGGTGCTGGCCTCGGCCTCCAACGAAGGCCTGGTGCGCCAGATCGCCGATGAACACGGGTTTTCGCCGCGCATCTTTGCGTCGACAGAGGTGGTGAACCTGAAAGGGCAGGCCAAGGCGGAGGCTTTGGTAGAGGCCTTTGGCAAGGACGGCTTTGACTATGCGGGCAATGCGCCTGTGGATGCAAAGGTGTGGTCAGAGGCCGAGAACGTGCTGATGGTTGGCGCGCAGCCGTCGCTGGCCGCCCGCCTCGCGCGGGCCGGAAAGAACGTGACAACCTATCCCGGTGGCTGGGCGTGGCGCGATGTGATCCGCGCCATTCGCCCGCATCAGTGGGTCAAGAACGTGCTGTTGCTACTGCCGATGCTGGCGGCGCATGACTTTACCCTTGCCACCCTGCTGCCGGTGCTGATGGGGATTGTCGCCTTCTCGGCGGCGGCCTCTTCTATATATGTTGTCAACGATCTGCTCGATCTGGAGGCCGACCGGCTGCACCCGACCAAGAGCCGCCGCCCGTTTGCCTCGGGCGCGGTGCCGATCGGCGTGGGCATGGTTATAGGTGTGGGGCTTGGGCTATCGGCGCTGCTCCTCGCGGCCTCGCTGAACTGGGCGTTCCTTGGGGTGATCGCGCTCTATATCGTGCTGTCGCTGGCCTATTCCCTAAAGCTGAAGCGGATGCGCTGGGTGGATATCGTGATGCTGGCCTCGCTTTACACGGTGCGCGTGGTGGCGGGTGCGGCGGCGGGCGAAGTGGCGATTACCCAATCAATGCTGGTGTTTGTTTTCCCGGTGTTCATCACGCTGGGCTGCGTGAAGCGGCTTACCGAGCTGGCCAGGGCCAAGAATGACGAACGCCTGCCGGGGCGTGGCTATGGCCGGGCGGATCGGCCTGATTTGCTGAATGTGGCCGGGGTTGGCGTGGTGGGTGCGTTGCTGATTTTCTTTATCTACACGCTGACCCCGCAGGCGCAGGCGCTTTACCCGGATCGCTGGCTGCTTTGGTGCGCGATTCCCTTCCTGGCCCAATGGTTGATCCGCATGGTGCGGATCGGCTGGCAGGGAAAGATGGATTATGACCCGATCGTCTTTGCCATGCGCGACAAGGTGGGGCTGGGGGTGATGTTTTTTACCATGTCGTTGCTGTTTTGGGCCGCCGGACTGTGGGCGGAGTGGTTTGGCGCTTAGGTTTGGGGCGATGCAGGTTATGCGCGGCCATCGCTGAACTGGATCAAATCCCACAGGTTGCCATAAAGGTCGGCAAAGACCGCGACGGTGCCATAGGGGGCTTCCTTGGGGTCGCGGGTGAAGGTGACGCCCTTGGCCTTGTAAGCCTCGTAATCACGCCAGAAATCATCGGTGCGCAGGAACATAAACACCCGGCCACCGGCCTGATCGCCGATATATTGTGCCTGGTGGTCATCCGAGGCGCGGGCCAGCAGGAGCGAGGTGTTTGAGGGGCCGCGCGGTTTGACGACGACCCAGCGCTTGTTTTGCTCGGGTTGGTCGCTGTCATCGACCAGCTCAAAGCCGAGGGTTTCGCAGTAAAAGGCGATGGCTTCGTCGTAATCCCGCACGACGAGGGCCATATGGGCGATGCTTTGGGCCATGGGATTAGAGGCGCGCCAGAAGGTCGGTCTTTTTGGCTTCGAACTCGGCATCGGTGAGGATGCCGGAAGCATGCAGGTCTGCCAGTTTCTGGATCAGCGCGATGATGTCATCAGCCTCCGCCGGGGCGGGGGTGGGCGTGCCGGGCGGCGGCGTTTGGGCCACAGGTTCGGGCGCGGGGGCCGGGCTGGGGGTTTGGCTTTGGGCCGGGTCTGCGGGGGTGTCCTCAGCCGCGCCTGGGGTGATTTCTTTCAGATCAGCGAGGCGAACGAGGCCGTTCTGGCTGGTGAAGGTGAGCGATTGGTCGCCGCTTTGCTGCTGCCCGACGCCGAAGATCTGGTGATCGGCGGTGTCATAGACGGTGACTTTGCCCGCAAGATCAATCGCAAGGCGGCGGGTGGCGGGGAAGATCGCGTAGCGCATGTTGTTTTGCGCCCCGGCAGACGAGGGCGCGCCAAGCTCTGCGGGCCAGGGGGAATTGGGCGCGCCGGAGCCGGCGACAAAGAGGCTGGTGCCATGCGCGCCGCTGCTTTGGCTTTGGCTGGAGGCGGGGGCCGGGGCGAAAGTGCCGCTGCTGCGCAGCAGGCCCGACAGATCATGGCAAAGGGCATCGACCGTGGCCTTGAGCCCATTGTTGAACATATCGCCCACCATCGTCATCCCGCCCTGTGACCACTGGCCCATGCCGCCAAGATCGGGGTGGTTGAACTGCGCCTGCGTGCCCTGACCCTGAACCAATGCGGAAAGCAGGGTTTCGGCGGCGTCGGTGGAGACGCCGTGGCGGGAGGCGACATCGGAGAGGGCGGCTTTGCCTTCGGGGGTGAGGGCAGACATGAGCGATCCAGTGCTGGACGTGGTGGGACGGGAACCGGGTAGCACTTCTGGCCGTTGCGGGCCACAGGATTGCGCTTTTGGGGCGGTCAGACCGAGAGTTTCTTGAAGATCGGCTCGGGAACCGCGCGGATGATCGACATGATGTAGCGCCAGAAGAACGGGGTATAAAGCACGTTGCGCCCCTTGCGACCGGCTTTCAGCATATGGGCGGCGACCTGATCGGGGGAGGCGACGAGGAACATGCCTTCGACATCCCATGTCATCGCGGTGTCCACGAAACCGGGCTTCACGGTCATCACATGCACGCCTTTGCGGCCCAAACGGTTGCGCAGGCCGGAAAGATAGGTGGCGAAGCCCGATTTGGCGGCGCCGTAGACGTAATTGCCGATGCGTCCGCGATCTCCGGCGACAGAGCCGACGCCGATCACGAGGCCCTTTTCGCGGGCCTCCAGCGCGGGCGCGAGCATTTGCAAAAATCGGGCGGGGCCGGTGAAGCTATCGGTCACGGTGCCGTCGATCAGGGACGGGTCGGCATCTATGGCGTCTTGCGGGGGCATGGAGCCGACGAAAACCGCAGCGCAGAGCGCCTCGTCGCCTGCCAGCTCCTCGGCCCTTTCGATCACCGGCGCAAAAGTGGCGGCGTCACGCGCATCAAACTTCGTGGCGACGGAGGTGGCGGCCCCGCGCAGGGTGCAATCGGCGGCGAGTGCCTCGAGGTCGGCCATGTCGCGGCCTGCGAGCACGAGGTTGGCGCCTTCGCCAGCCAATTGGCGGGCCATGGCGCGGGCCATGGAGGAGGTTGCGCCGAGGAGGATCCAGGTTTCTTGGGTCATTTGGAGGTGCTCCTCAGATCGAGCCGTTTGGTAAGATCGGTTTCATAGCGATGGTCGGGGTCGGTGGCATTGACCAGCGCCGCCCAGTCGGCCTGCTCGGGATACATGCCGCTCATATCTGCGGCGCGCGCAACGCTGTCCTTGGCGAAGTAGATGCGCCCGCCCGCCGCGCGGCACTCGGCGATCAGCTCGGTGATCAGGCCGCGGGTGCCGGGGCGATTGCGGAAATCGACTGCGAGCGTATAGCCCTCCATCGGGAAGGACATGCAGCCCGCGCGCCCTTCGCCCATGCGCTTGAGCACCGCCAGCGGCGAGGCGAGGCCTGAGGTGGCGATGGCGTTGAGCATGGCGCGGATGCAGCCGCGCTCGCCCACCGGCACAACGCATTGGAACTGGTGAAAGCCCTTTTTGCCGTAGAGCTTGTTCCAATCGTGGATCCGGTCCAGCGGGAAGAAGAAATCGTCAATCGGTTTGACCAGCGTGCGGCCCTTGGCGGGAACGCGGCGGAAGTAGAGCTGATTGAAGGCGCGCACGATGGGGGCAGACAGCGCCCAGCCCGGTGCGTTCAGCGGCACCCGGCGGCCGCGCTTGGCGGGCGGAACCAGGCCTGCGCCGGTTTCGCCTTCTTCGAGGATGCCACGGCCGAGCGCCGCGCCCGTGGCTGTCGCGTCGATCCAGCCGACGGTATAGGTGGCGGTGGAGTCATCGAGCAGGGTGAGGAAGCTATCAAGATCATCGGCGCGCCGCTCTGTGACCATCATCACATCGACCTTGCCGCGCAGCATTTGCAGCTTGGCGGACTGGATCGGGCCGGTTTGGCCGAGGCCGCCGACGGTGGCGCGAAACAGCTCCATTCCGGGGGTGAGCACCTTGCCCGAGGCCAGTGTGATTTCGGTGACGTGCTGGCCAAAGCTGCCTGCGCCGTGGTGGTTTTTGCCGTGGACATCCATGGCGATGCAGCCGCCGACGGTGGCAAAGCCGGTGCCGGGCATGACGGCAGGCAAGAAGCCACGCGGCGCAAAGATGCGGGCGAGTTCACCGATGGGCACGCCCGCCTCAACGTGGAGGATTGCACTGGCCTCATCGAAGGACAGGATCTTGTCCATCCGGGACATATCAATGGCGCGGTGATCGGAGACGAGGCAGGCATCGCCGTAGCTGCGCCGGTTGCCGATGGCCGGGCCTTCGGCGGCGACGTGGGCAAGCGCCGAGGCGCGCTCGGGGCGGGCCAGCTCGCCGGTGGCGGATTTGATGCGGCCCCAGCCGCTGTAGGTGCCGGTTTTCCAACTCATGGGGTGGTCGCTTTCAGAGAGGCACGCTCGGCGGCGGGGAAGGCGAGGATGCCGATCCCGATGGCAAACCAGAGCGTGGTGATGCGGATGATGGCGGTGGCGGGCACGGAGACCTCAAGCGGAATGCCGTGCAGCTTGAGCAGGGCAATCATGGCCGCTTCGGCACCGCCAATGCCGCCGGGGGCGCCGGTGAGGCCGCCCGCGAGGGTGGAGAAGACAAAGATGGCGATGGCCGAGAACAGGCCGATATCGGCGCCCATCCAGCCGAGCAGCAGCGCAAAGGCGATGCCTTCGGCCAGCCAGCCCGCCGCGCCGAGGCTGAGCGAGCCTGCGATGGTGGGCAGGGTCGAGAAAACGGTGAGGGACCGGGCCGCCGAGCGGATGCGCCCAAAGGCGCGCGGGGCGCGGCCAAGCAGGCGGTAAAGGACGGTGACAATGCGGGTGAGCAGGGCGGGGCGGGTGGCGACGATGGCGGCAATGAGCGCCAGAGCGGCCACGGGGAACGCCCCGGTTATGCCCATGGTCGACAGGCTGAGAGATAGCGCAAGGATCGCGCCCATGGCGGCAAGATCAGAGGCGCGGTCAACCAGAACGAGGGGGGCGGAGCGGGTAAAGCGCCACCCGGTTTCGCGGGAAATCCAGCGCATGCGCACCAGCTCACCCACCCGGCCGGGGGTGACTGTCATCGCGAAGCCGCCAAGGAAATGGCGCAGCGAGGCTGAGAGCGGCAGGCCGAGGCCGAGGCGGCGGGAAAACAGGTGCCAGCGCAGCCCGCGCAGCCCGTAGTTGGCCAGTGAGAGCAGCAGCAAGAGCCCGATTTGCCAGAGCGACAGGCGGGCAACCTGCGCCCAGCTTTCCTGCCAGCCGCCTGCCAGTGCCAGCCCGCCAAGCCCCACCGCAAAGAGTGCGAGCAGCCCCAGAAGGAACAGCGCTTCACGCCCGCGGCGGCGCGCGCGCGGGGTGGGGGCGGAGGAGAGGGTGCTTGATGCCAGTGTCATTGCCTGCCCGAGTAGCAACAGAATTGGGCAATTTTAAGGTGCTGTTTCACTTTTGGCGACAATCAAAGGCTCAGTCATCCCCACGCGGCATGGTTTGGCTGGCGAGGCCAAATAGCGCCACCTCATAGCCGATCGAGGCAATGGCGCGGAACGCCAGCCAGATAAGGCTGTCGGCCTCGGTGATGAGCAGCTCATTGGTGACGATCAGCGCGGTGAGCAGCAGGATTTGCAGCTGTGCGATGTGGCGTGCCCAGCTTGGTGGCACGTCGCTCGGCATATCGGGCGCGGGGCCGGTGAGCAGGGTGCGCAGGGCCGGCAGCCCGGCCAGCACAAGATGTGCAGCGAAGATGCGTTGCAGCCATGGGGTGCCATCGGCCAGCAGATAGGCGGTGCAGAGCAGGAGGGGCATGAGGGTGGTCAGGTAGACGGCGCGGTTGGTCAGGGCACGCATATTGGGGTTGCGCAGAAGGGCGGGCAGGGCGCGGACATAGGAGAAGAGGCAGGCTGAAATCAACGTGAGCGCCAGTGGGGAGACCGGGCTTTCTGGTGGGAGCGTTGCGTGGGTGATCAGCCCGGCGCTGAGGAGCACAAGGGCGTTTTCCAGCGCAGGGCGCGGGATGCGTCTGAGTAGAAAGGGCAGGCGGATCATGCGCGCACCCTCGCGCGGCGGCGCGGCGCGGGCGAGACCGGACTGGGGCGATTGCGTGACGCGGCGAGCGAGTGGCGCCCCTGGCGCGAACCCGCGCGCTTTGCTAAGGATTTGAGAGGGCAGGGAAATCGGGCGGCGCGTGGGGCGCCACCCGATGGTTTTTGCTTAAACGATGGTGGCGTCGGTGGAGGCGCGAAGCTCTTCTTCGGTGACGCCTTCGGCCAGTTCAACGATCTTGAGGCCACCTTCGACCACATCGAGCACACCGAGGTTGGTGATGATCCGGTCCACCACAGCCTTGCCGGTGAGCGGCAGGGTGCATTCCTTCAGCACCTTGCTTTCGCCGTGCTTGTTGGTGTGATCCATCACCACGATGACGCGGCCAACACCGGCCACAAGGTCCATCGCGCCGCCCATGCCTTTCACGAGCTTTCCGGGGATCATCCAGTTGGCAAGATCACCGTTCTCGGCCACTTCCATTGCGCCAAGGATCGCGGCGGCGATCTTGCCGCCACGGATCATCGCAAAGCTCTGGGCGCTGTCAAAATAGGCGGTGCGCTTCAGCTCGGTGATGGTTTGCTTGCCGGCGTTGATCAGATCGGGGTCTTCATCGCCCTCAAGCGGGAAGGGGCCCATGCCGAGCATGCCGTTTTCGGATTGCAGGGTGATATCCTTGTCGCCGACGTAATTGGCCACAAGGGTCGGGATGCCGATCCCGAGGTTGACATACATGCCGTCTTCAAGCTCATCGGCCGCGCGGGCGGCCATCTGGTTACGGTCCCAGGGCATTATTCTTTCCCTTCAAAAATGACCGAGCGCTCGTGAAGGGCAAGGCCGCTGTCATTGATGTTTTTCACGCTGCCAAAACCACGCATTCTTCTGCTCGCGCTATAAGCAACGTCGCTGTAAGTGATGCTGGTGGCAGTGAGCCTGCCCATGTTGGATTGGGCTGTGCTGATTAGGTTTTGTCGCAGGGGTTCTGCCAACGCGGGACTATCGAGCATTATGCGTCCTCCCGCTTGCGCACGGTGCGGTTTTCGATCCTGTTTTCGTGTTCGCCCTGTACGATGCGGTGCACATAAATGCCGGGCAGGTGGATCTTGTCGGGGTCAAGGCTGCCGGTGGGCACGATTTCCTCTACCTCGGCGATGCAGATCTTGCCGCAAGTGGCGGCGGGCGCGTTGAAGTTGCGCGCGGTCTTGCGGAACAAAAGGTTGCCGGTTTCATCGGCTTTCCACGCCTTGATGATGGCGAGATCGGCGACGATGCCTTCTTCGAGGATATAGTCTTCCCCGTTGAATTGCTTCACTTCCTTGCCCTCGGCGATCACCGTGCCGACGCCGGTTTTGGTGTAAAACCCCGGAATGCCGGCCCCGCCTGCGCGCATCCGCTCGGCCAGGGTGCCCTGGGGATTGAACTCAAGCTCAAGCTCGCCCGAAAGATACTGGCGCATGAACTCGGCATTTTCGCCCACGTAAGAGCTCATCATTTTTTTGACCTGCCGGGTTTCTAGCAGTTGCCCCAGCCCAAAACCATCGACGCCTGCATTATTGGAGGCGACGGTAAGATCCTTGGTGCCTGCATCGCGGATGGCCGCGATCAAGAGCTCGGGGATGCCGCAAAGGCCGAAGCCCCCGGCTGCGATTAACATGCCGTCGAACAAGGTGCCCTCAAGGGCCTCGGACGCGGAGCCATAGACTTTCTGCATGGTCTCTCCTCTGGAACGCTTGCTCATGTTTTCTCGTGCCGCTTGGCTGGTGTCAATCTATTGGCGGGCTTTTGCCCGGTTGGGGGTTTAACATCGCCACGAGGGGTTTATATTCAGATTAACGAATGTGAATATGGTAGACCAAGGAGCAACCAAATGATCAAATCTCCCCATACCGACCAGCCCGGAAGCCCGGATGTTGCCTGCTTTTATGAAGAAACGACAGGCTCCTGGCAGTATGTTGCCTCGGACCCGGAGACCAAGCGCGCGATCATCATTGATCCGGTGCTGGATTTTGATCCCGCCGGGGGCGCGACCTGGACGGCGAGTGCCGATGAAATTGCGGATTATGTGGCCGCCGAGGGGCTGACGGTGGAGTGGGTGCTGGATACCCACCCCCATGCCGACCATTTTTCATCGGCGCATTACCTTGCTGAAAAGCTCGGCGCGAAGCAGGCGATTGGGGAAAAGGTGCTGAAGGTGCAGGAGATCTGGGCCGATTATTATGCCGATGACAGCCTTGCCAACAGCCCCGGCCACTGGGACCGGCTTTTTGCCGATGGTGACAGTTTCAAGGTGGGGGGGCTGGAGATCAAGGTGATGCTGTCAACCGGGCATACGCTGGCGTCGGTCTCATACCTCGTGGGCGATGCGATCTTTGCCCATGATACCTTTATGGTGCCCGATAGCGGCACCTCGCGGGCCGATTTCCCCGGTGGCTCGACCGAGGAGCTTTGGGAGAGCTTGCAGGCCATTCTTGCGCTGCCCGAGGACACGCGGGTGTTTGTGGGGCACGACTACGGCAAGGGCGGGCGCGATCCGGCCTGCATGGCCACGGTGGGGGAGCATCTGGAGAGCAATATCCACGTAAAGCGGGGTGTGACGCGGGAGGAATTCATCAAGACCCGCGATGAGCGTGACGCCACGCTCTCCCTGCCCAAACAAATGCTCTACGCGCTTCAGGTAAACCTGCGTGGCGGGCGTTTGCCTGAGCCGGACGCGAAGGGCCGCGCGGTGCTGCGGGTGCCGCTGAACCGCTTTGATCCGCAAAAATAACGGGGATTGTCGCGGCGGCCTGGCGGTGCTTTCGCAGGGCCAGGCCGCTGATTTTAAACCGAAGTTGGCGGCGCTATTCTTCTGGCGCCGCCTTTTTTGCGGCCGGTTTCTTTGCCGCGGGCTTTTTGGCTGGAGCCTTCTTTGCCGGTGCCTTTTTCGCCGTTGTTTTCTTGGCGGCAGGCTTTTTGGCGGCGGCCTTTTTGGGTGCGGCTTTCTTGCGGCCCCCGCCCTTTTTGGCGGCTTTTTCGGCGATCAGTTCCAACGCCTGTTCCATGGTGACCTGCTCAACATCGTTGCCCTTGGGCAGGGTCGCGTTGATCTTGTCCCACTTCACATAGGGGCCGTATTTGCCCTCCATGATGGCAACAAGGCCGCCCTCGGAAGGGTGCTCGCCCAACTCGCGCAGGGTTTTCGCTTGGCCGCGTGCGCCGCGTGAGGCGACTTTCTCGGCCAAAAGCTGCACGGCGCGGTTCATGCCGACCTCCCACACCTCATCAAGGCTTTCGAGGTTGGCGTTGGTGCCGCCCCGGTCAGAGGTGCTTTCAGCGTGTTTGATATAGGGCCCATAGCGCCCGATATTGGCCCAGACATTCACCCCATCTTCGGGGTGCTGCCCGATCAGCCGGGGCAGGGCGAGCAGGCGCACGGCGGTGGGCAGATCAACCTCTTCGGGTTTCCACTCTTTCGGGATCGACTGGCGTGGCGGTTTCTTGTTTTCTTCCGTCACTTCGCCGCGCTGGGCGTAGGGGCCAAAGCGGCCTTTCATGATCCAGATCTTATCGCCTGCGTCCTCGCCCAGCAGCTTGCCCTCGGGCGGGATTGCGCTTTTTTCGGCCTCGGGATCGGGCGGGCCGAAGGGGCGGGTATAGCGGCATTCGGGGTAGTTGGAGCAGCCGATGAAGGCGCCGCCGGAGCGGGCCGTGCGCATGGAGAGCCGCCCCTTGCCGCAATGGGGGCACAGGCGCGGATCGCCGCCCTCGGGCGTGGGTGGGAAGAGATGCGGCTCGAGCACCTCGTTGATCTTTTCCAGCACCTCGGTGATGCGCAGCTCGGAGGTCTCCTCGATCGCGGCCTTGAAATCACGCCAGAAGCTGGCGAGCACCTCCTTATAGGCGGCGTCACCGGCGGAAACCTCATCAAGCTCCTCTTCCAGCTTGGCGGTGAACTCATAGCCCACATATTTGCGGAAGTAGTTGGAAAGAAACGCAATAACGAGGCGGCCCTTATCCTCGGGGATGAGCCTGTTCTTGTCTTTGCGCACATATTCACGGTCCTGGATCGTGGTGACGATCGAGGCATAGGTGGAGGGGCGGCCGATGCCCAGTTCTTCCATCCGTTTGACCAACGTGGCCTCGGTGTAGCGCGGTGGCGGTTGGGTGAAGTGCTGCTCCGGGGTCACGCTGGATTTTTGCGCGGCCTCGCCTTGGGACATTTGCGGCAGGCGCTTGTCATCATCATCCACCACATCATCGTCACGGCCCTCTTCATAGACCGCGAGGAAGCCATCAAACAGCACGACCTGGCCGTTGGCGCGCAGTTCGATCTGCTTGTCAGCCGAGCCAACGGTGACGGTGGTGCGCTCAAAGCGGGCGGATTCCATCTGGCTGGCGAGTGTGCGCTTCCAGATCAGATCGTAGAGCTTGGCCTGATCCGGCTCCAGCCGCAGTGAGGCGGCATCGGCCTTCATGTCTGTCGGGCGGATACACTCGTGGGCTTCCTGCGCGTTCTTGGCCTTGTTTTTATAGATGCGCGGCTTGCCTGGCACATAATCGGCCCCAAAGCGCGCAGAGATTGCATCGCGCGCGGCGGTGACGGCTTCGGGGGCCATATCAATGCCATCGGTCCGCATGTAGGTGATGTGCCCGGCCTCATAAAGCCGCTGCGCCGTGCTCATGCAGGCCCGCGCGCCCATGCCAAACTTGCGGCTGGCCTCCTGCTGGAGAGTCGAGGTCATGAAGGGGGGCGAGGGGTTGCGGGTGCCGGGCTTGGCCTCAACCGATTGCACGGTGAGATCGCGCGAGGTGATCGCCTGCACCGCCAGTTCGGCGGCGGTTTCATTGGCGATGTCGTATTTATCAAGCTTCTGGCCGCCCAGAACGGTGAGGCGGGCCTCGTAGGTTTGGCCGCGCGGCGTGGTGAGCAGCGCCTTGACCGACCAGTATTCACGGGCGCGGAAGGCCTCGATCTCCATCTCGCGCTC